>NZ_BPWK01000002.1:0-799913 GCF_040364205.1 Duganella rhizosphaerae | reverse complement strand
GCTCTATGGCACTAAGTCTGATCAGCGTCACTCCGCCTGACCGCACCTACGTCCTTATTATCCGATGGAGATGCGGTATGCTCAATATACGAGGTCTGACATTCGGACACGAGCTCTGCCGTAAGCAGGCTTACGGCAGAGCTCGTGTCCGAATGTCAGACCTGACCCCGGTGTATTAATCGAAACAGAGGCGTTTCTTGGTGGCGGCGATCAGTTTGTCGTCGTACGGATGCAGGTTTTCGATAAACAGCAACTCCGTCTCATCCGGCTCTTCCAGGCACATCGCCAGCATCATCGGACCATCCTCCATCCGCCCGATGAAATGCTTGGGCCAGCGATTCTTGCGGTTCGCCTTCATCACTTCCATCCCCAGCTTGGCCAGCGGCGCCTTCACGCCGGCCGCCAACGCTTCCTTCTGCCAGTCATCCCAGTAATCGTTCATCATCTTGCTTTCAAAGTGCACTAAAGCCGTAGTGTACTCCCTCGCCCTCCTCCCTACCAAAAGCAGACCAAAGTGGCATGCAAATGCGACACCGGACCACTTGCCGGAAAATCCAGCAATACCCAGCAAAAACAAACACTTACAAATACGTTCCAAGTCGACAATGCCAGTCCACTTCAATATTTTCTAATACCAGTTAAATACCTGTTGACAAGCTGGTTTGCCAAACATATAGTGCCCTCACACGGGGGATCCCGGCACAGCATTCTCGGATAATCATGATCGAATTTTTAATCGGCGTAGACGGCGGCGGCACCGGCACCAGGGTGCGACTGGCCCGCATCGACGGCATTGAACTGGCCGAAGGCGTCAGCGGCCCGTCCGGCCTGATGCACGGCATCGCCAACGCCTGGGCTTCCGTCGAAGACGCCACCGGCATGGCCTTCCGCGCCGCCGAACTGGAACTCCCGAGCAAAGACAAGATCGCCATCGGCCTCGGCCTGGCCGGCGTGCACAACCGCGCCTGGGCGGCCGAATTCGTCGCCGCCAATCCCGGCTACGCCCGCGTCGCGCTGGAAACCGACGGCCACACCACCGTGCTGGGCGCGCATCGCGGCCAGCCGGGCTCCATCATCGCGCTGGGCACCGGCAGCGTCGGCGAGATCAAGCGCACCGACGGCGTCCACGTCGAAGTGGGCGGCTGGGGCTTCCCGGCCGGCGACGAAGCCAGCGGCGCCTGGATCGGCCTGCGCGCCATCAACCACGTACAGCAGGTGCTGGATGGCCGCGTGCCGGCCTCCCCTTTCAGCGCCGACCTGGCGCAAGCCTGCGGCGGCGGCCGCGACGCGCTGCAGAACTGGCTGGCCAAGGCCACGCAAACACAATACGCGCAACTGGCGCGCATCGTGCTGCAGCATGGCGAATCGAACGACACCGCGCGCGCCATCCTGCTCGAAGCGGGACGCCAGGTGGAATTGATGGGCAACGCGCTCGACGCCGGCGGCAAGCTGCCGATCGCGCTGTGCGGCGGCCTGGCCGCGCCGTTGCGCCCCTACCTGCCGGTCTCGATGTTGAAACGGATCGTCACGCCGCAAGGCGATTCCGCGGCAGGTGCTTTGCGGCTGATCCAACAACGTCTGAAGGAGTAAGCCTGTGCTAGCCCAGTTGAGCGATTTCCAGCCCGATGCCGAGAGCGACACCCCCCTCTACATGCAGCTGGCGAACAAGCTGTCCGACGGGATCGCGGCCGGCGACTGGCGCGCCAACGAGGCCCTGCCGTCCGAGCGCGTGCTGTCGGACATGCTCAACATCTCGCGCGTCACCGCACGCAAGGCGATCGACATGCTGTGCGAGCGCGGCATGCTGACCCGCAAGCGCGGCTCCGGCACCTACATCACGCCGAAACTGGAGCAGCCCTTATCGCGCCTGACCAGCTTCTCCGAAGAGCTGCGCGAACGCGGCTTCACCGCCGGCTCGCGCTGGCTGCAACGCGACATCGGCATCGCCTCGCCGGTGGAGCTGCTGTCGCTCGGCCTGTCACCGAACATGCCGGTGGCGCGCCTGAAGCGCCTGCGCACCGCCGACGACGTGGTGATGGCGATCGAGACCACCACCATCCCGGCCCAGTACATGCCGAATCCGCACAGCGTGACCGATTCGCTGTACGGCTACCTGGAAGCCAACGGCACCATTCCGATGCGCGCGCTGCAGCATATCCGCGCCGTCAACGCCAGCGTCGAACAAGCGCGCCTGGCCAACATACCTGCGGGTGCCGCGATGCTGCACATCACCCGCGTCAGTTATCTCGACAACGGCGCAGCGGTGGAACTGACCCACTCGTATTGCCGCAGTGATTATTATGAATTCGTAGCGGAGTCGCGCAGATGAGCAGTGCAATCCAAGGCAATATCCTGACCTCGGCGGGCTGGGTCCGCGGTGAGATCACCTTCAGCGACCGTATCGCCGCCATCCACGGCAGCAGCACCGACCCGTCGAACAACGAAGACGTCTATATCCTGCCTGGCTTTATCGACCTGCACGTGCACGGCGGCGGCGGCAAGGACGTGATGGAGGGCGGCGACGCCGTCCACACCATCGCCGCCATCCATGCGAAGCACGGCACCACCAGCATGCTGGCCACCACGATGACGGCGCCGCCGGAAGACATCGACCTGGCGCTGCAAGGCATCGGCAAAGCCGCCGCCCAACGCGGCCAAGGCGAAGCGCGCGTACTGGGCGTGCATCTGGAAGGCCCGTTCATCAACTCCGGCAAGCTGGGAGCGCAGCCGCCGTACGCGCGCAGCGCCAAGCTGGCCGACGTCGAGCGCCTGGAGGCGATCGCGCCGATCAAGCTGATCACCGTGGCGCCGGAAATCGGCGGCCACCTGGAGCTGGTGCGCGAACTGTCCGACGCCGGCATGCGCGTGCAGATCGGCCACACCCTCGGCACCTACGAGGACGGCGTGGCCGCGCTGGAGCACGGCGCGCACGGCTTCACCCACCTGTTCAACGCCATGACCGGCCTGCATCACCGCGAACCCGGCATGGTCGGCGCCGCGCTGGCCCATGCGCAGTACGCCGAATTCATCCCCGACCTGCTGCACGTGCACCCCGGCGCCATCCGCACCGCGCTGCGCTGCATCCCGCACCTGTACTGCGTGACCGATTCGACCGCCGCCACCGGCATGCCGGACGGCGAGTACATGCTGGGCCGCCACACCGTCATGAAATGCATGGGCGGCGTGCGCCTGCCCGACGGCACGCTGGCCGGCAGCACCCTCACCATGGACCAGGCGCTGCGCAACCTGGTCGGACTCGGCCTCGATCTGGCGGACGCCTCGGCACGGGTCTCAACGTATGCGGCCGACTATCTCGGCCTGCAAGAGCGGGGCCGCCTGGCCCCCGGCGCCTACGCCGACCTCGTGGTGCTCGACCGTGACCTGAATCTCAAAGCCGTCTATATCGAAGGAGAATTGTTGTGACCTCAATGATGTTGAAAGAAGCCCTGTCCGCAGCGGATTGCGTAGCCCTCCAGCTGGCCAGCGACGGAGACCGTTACGCGGAGCTGGGCCGCAAATTGAGGAGCACGTCCTTCTCGACCGCGCTGACCATCGCGCGCGGCAGCTCCGACCACGCCTGCGCCTACGCCGCCTACCTGATCATGGCCCGCCTGGGCCGCGTGGTGGCGTCGCTGCCGATGTCGCTGGTAACGCTGAACAAATCGCCGCTGATCACCCGCGACACGCTGGCGATCTCGATCTCGCAATCGGGCCAGAGCCCGGACGTGGTCGAGCCGATCAAATACTTCCGCGACGGCGGCGCCACCACCATCGCGCTGGTCAACGACATCGACTCGCCGCTGGCGCACGCCGCCGAGTGGTCGATTCCGCTGCGCGCCGGCAAAGAGCAAAGCGTGGCCGCCACCAAGAGCTTCATCACCAGCCTGGTCGCCGGCGCGCGCCTGGTCGCCGCATGGCAGAACGATCCCGAGCTGCTGGCCGGCCTGGAAGCCCTGCCCGACTCGCTGCGCGCAGCGGCCAAGGAAGACTGGACCTCGGCCATCGAAGTGCTGGCCCCGGCCCGCAACATCATGGTGGTCGGCCGCGGCATCAGCTTCCCGGTGGCGCTGGAAGCGTCGCTGAAATTCAAGGAAACCTCGGCCCTGCAGGCGGAAGCCTTCAGCGGCGCGGAGATCAAGCACGGCCCGATGGCGCTGATCGAAGAAGGCTATCCGCTGGTGATCTTCGCCACCCGTGGCCCGACGCAAGCGAGCCTGCTGCAACTGGCGACCGAGATGCGCGGCCGTGGCGCGCGCGTGCTGCTGGCCGCACCGGCCGACGTGGCCGAGCGCGACCTGACCTTGCCGGTAGCGGCTACGCCGGATCTCGATCCTATCGTGGCGATCCAGGCCTTCTACGTGATGGCGGCCCAGCTGTCGGCGGCACGCGGCATGGACCCGGACGCGCCGCGCCACCTGAGCAAAGTCACCAAGACCAACTAAGTCCGTGATTGCGCCGCGCCCACCCCGCAAGCCGAAGGGGTCGGACCCCGCACGGGGTCCGACCCCGGCATACCGCCGTGCGGGGTGGCTGCTGGCGCTTGCGGCGCTCTTCGCGAACCCGGCAACGGCCACCCCGGAAAAAATCGAATTCTGGACCTTCAGCATGAAGCCCAAATTCACTCCCTACTTCGAGACGCTGGTGAAGAACTACGAAGCCGGCAATCCGAACGTGAAAGTCGAGTGGGTCGACTTTCCATGGGACGTGATCCAGACCAAGCTGGTGACGCGCATCGTCGCCGGCACCCCGCCCGCATTGGTCAACCTGAACGTACCCTGGGCCGACGAATTCGCCCGCGACGGCTTGCTCACGCCGGTCGACGCCCTGCTCGGCGACGTCCGCCAGCGCTACCTTCCCAGCACACTGGAAGACCTGACCTTCGGTGGCAAGACCTACGGCTTCCCGATGTACAGCAACGTCGCCGTCATCGCCTACAACACCCAGATTTTCAAAGCCGCCGGCATCCAGCATGCGCCACGCGATCTCGACGAACAACTGCTGTTCGCGCGCCAGATCGCCGCCCGCACCGGCAAGGCCGGCCTGTGTCCCGCGCTGTCCAAGATCGACGGCCTGATGATGCAGCAAGGCCTGGCCGTCATCAAGGATGGCAAGGCGGTATTCAACTCGCCCGCCCACATCGCGCTGATCAAGAAACTGGCCGAGACCTACAAGGCCGGCGGCCTGCTGAAGGACGCGCTGTTCGCCGAGGATAACTTCCCCGCCGCGATCGACGCCTACAAGGGCGGCCGCCTCGGCATGCTGCTGGCGCCGCCGACGGCCGTCAAGCGCATCCAGAGCGACGCCAAAGACATCTACGCCATCACCGACGTCGCCCCCGCGCCGCTGGGCCCTACCGGCATCGCCGACGGCGGTTGGCTGATCCACTTCGCCGTGCCGAAGAACGTCGACGCCAAGCTACTGCCGGCGGTCGGCAAGTTCGCCCGCTACCTGACCAACGACGCCAACCAGCTGGCCTTCGCCAAACAGGCCAGCGTGTATCCGGCCATGGCGCAGGCGGCCAACGATCCCTTCTTCATGACCGTGCCGCCGGGCGCCGGCGCGGCCGAGAAGGCTGTATCGGCGGGCGCCGTGTCGATGCCGCATTCGCACACGCTGTACGTGGCCGGCATCACCGACTACGATGAACTGCGCCGCTATCTGGTGAAGGCCGTCGAAGCCGGCGTCACCGGCAAGCAGGACGTGAAGCAGGCACTGGACCAGGCGGTGGCGATCTGGAACAAGAAACTCAACGCGCAGCGGAGCCATTGAGATGAGCCGCGTGAACCTCACCGCCTGGCTATTCCTCGCCCCGGCCCTGGCGCTGCTGGCCGTGTTCTCGTTCTGGCCGGTGGCCTTCGGCTCCTTGCTGGCCTTCACCGACTACAGCCTGATACGCGATACCCACTGGATAGGCCTGGACAACTTCCGCTACATCTTCGACAACGAGATGTTCGTCACCGGCCTGAAAAACTCGCTGGTCTTCCTGCTGATGGTGCCCTTCGTGCAGATCGGCGCACTGACTCTGGCGGTACTGGTCAACAACCAGCTGCCCGGCATCCGCTACTTCCGCGCCGCCTTCTACGTGCCGGTGGTGACCACGGTGTCGGTGGTCGGCATCATGTGGGGCTTCATGTTCCACGAACAGGGCGCGCTCAATTACGTGCTGATGACGCTGCGCCTGGTCGGCGCGCCGGTCGGCTGGCTCTCCAACGACAGCCTGGCGCTGTTCGCCATCATGTTCGTCACGCTGTGGCGCGGACTTGGCTGGTACATGGTGATGTACCTGGCCGCGCTGCAAGCCGTCCCCGCCGACATGCAGGAGGCGGCCATCCTCGACGGCGCCAACCGCTGGCAGCGTTTCTGGCGGATCACCGTGCCGATGCTGCGCCCGACCATCATGGTCTGCACCATCCTGTCCGTGCTGGCCGCCTTGAAGGCCTACCAGGAAGTGGACGTGCTGACCCAGGGCGGCCCGATGAACTCCACCTTCACCGGCTTGTACTACGCCTACGACCAGGGCCTCAAGCACCTGAAGCTGCCGCGCGCATTGGCCGCCAGCTTCGTCATGTCCATCTTCTGCATCGGCATCGCCCTGCTCTGCCTGCGCTACATCAAGCCCAAACACCGATGAAGACGATCGCCCGCTCCCTGCTCCACTATCTGCTGCTCTGCGCGATCGCGGTCGTCTGCGTGTTCCCGTTCTGGTGGACGCTGGTGACGGCCATCTCCACCGAGGGCAACATCTTCGCCTTCCCGCCGACCTTCTGGCCGAACCAGCCGTCGTTCGAGAACTTCATCGAAGTGTTCAAGGCGATTCCGATCTGGTCGTTCTTCCGCAACTCGGTCTTCATCGCCGCCTGCACCGTTTTCTGGAAGCTGGCGCTGTGCTCCGCCGCCGCCTACCCGCTGGCGCGCATGCGCTTCAAGGGCCGCAAGCTGGTGTTCGGCCTGATCCTCGCCACGCTGGTGCTGCCGTCGGAAGTGAACTTCCTGGTCAACTTCATCACCGTGACGAAACTGAGCCTGGTCGACACCTACACCGGCGTGATCCTGCCCAACGTCGTCACGGCGGTGGCCATCCTGCTGCTCAAGCAAGCCTTCGAGGAAGTGCCGCAGGACCTGATCGACGCCGCCCGGGTCGACGGCGCCTCCGAGTGGACCATCTTCAGCAAGATCATGCTGCCGCTGATCGCGCCGTGGCTGGCCACGGTCGGCATCCTGACGGCGGTCGAGGCATGGAACGAATACATCTGGCCATCCATCGTGATGAGCAAGCCGGACGAATTCCCGCTGTCGGTGGGCGTGCTGTATTTGCGCGGCACCTTCGGCAGCAGCACGCGCGTGATCGCCGCCGGCACCATCTTGACCATCCTGCCCACGCTGGCAGCCTTCCTCTTTACTCAACGATTCTTCATGCGTGGCATGGACGGAGCTGTGAAATGACCCCAACCCAAAACGACCTCAGCGAATTTAGACAGATCGCCGGACAACTTATCATGATCCGCTTCCCCGGCACCGTGCTCGATGCCGCCACCGCCGACTTCATCAAGGCCAACGGCATCCGCGCCGTCTGCCTGTTCCGCGGCAACATGACCGACTCCGAACAGCTGGCCAAGCTGACCGCCGACCTGCGCGCCGTCATGGGCCCCGAGTCGCTGATCGGCATCGACCAGGAAGGCGGCGCCGTGGTGCGCTCGACCTGGGTGCCGGCGCCGCCGGCCGCCATGGGCCTGGGCGCGGCCAATGACACCGACCTGGCCTACCGCACCGGCGCCGCCGTGGCGCGCGCGGTCAAGGCGCTGGGCTTCAACTGGAACTTCGCGCCGGTGCTGGACCTGAACAACAACCCGCACAACCCGGTGATCGCCGAGCGCTCCTTCGGCGCCGAGCCGCTACGCGCCGCCGAACTGGCGATGGCGTGGATGGCCGGCAGCCACGCGGAAGGCGTGTCCTGCTGCGTCAAGCACTTCCCCGGCCACGGCGACACCAACGTCGATTCGCACCGCGACCTGCCGACCGTGAACAAGCCGGTCGAGGAGTTGAACCGGCTGGAGCTGGCGCCGTTCCGCATCGCCTCCGGCGCCGCTCCGGCCATGATGACCGCCCACATCGTCTACCCGACACTGGACCCGGACAACCCGGCCACCATGTCGCGCCGCATCCTCACCGGCCTGCTGCGCGAGGAATGGCAGTACAAGGGCGTCGTCATCACCGACGGCATGGACATGCACGCCATCGCCGGCCGCTACGGCGTGGGCAACGCCGCCGTGCGCGCGCTGACCGCCGGCGCCGACATGGTAATGGCGCTGGGCACCACCGAAACGCAGAACGAAACCTTGGACTCCATCGCCGCCGCCATCGCCTCGGGCGAGCTGGCTATGGACGCCGTCAAGCAACGCCTGGACCGCCTGGCGTCGCTGGCGCTGGCCTATCCCTGCAAGCCGCGCTCCTACAAGGAAGACGCCGCCGACCGCGAAGTGATGGCCGAAGGCTGGCGCCGCAGCCTGACCGCCTACGGCGCGCCCACCCGCCCGCCACAGGGCGCGCAGGTGCGGCTGGTGGTGCGCCAGGACGTGGTCAGCGACGGCGTGTCCGAAGCCGGCGTGCCGGCCGAGGGCGTGGCCGCATCGCTGCGTCGCCTGTACGACGTCGAGCTGACCACCTTCGCCGACGCCGACACCTTCGACTGGAGCGCGCTGCCGCAGGATGGCCGCTTCACCATCCTGGCCTCGACCTCGCGCCTGCGCTACGGCGAACACGCCCGCGCGACATGGAAACCGGACCTGCACCTGGCCCTGTGGAACCCGTATCAGGCGCTGGACATCCAATCGCCATCGCTGATGACCTACGGCTTCGCCCAGCCGGCGCTGGACGCGGTCAACGGCTGGCTGTGCGGCGAACTGGAAGCCACCGGCAACGCACCGGTGCCCGGCTTCGCATAAACCATCAATCAGGGGAGGAGGCAATATGGACAACAAAAAAATACGCAACCCGAAGTTCTGGGTACCCAGCCTTTACCTGGCGCAGGGCCTGCCGTTCTTCGCGGTGGCGATCGTCGCCAACCAGATGTTGAAGAGCATGGGCGTGCCCAACGACGAGCTCAATCACTGGACCGGCTTGATCGGCTTCGCCTGGGTCTTCAAACCCCTGTGGAGCCCCTTCCTGGAACTGGCCAGCAGCAAGAAGCTGGTGGTGGTCGGCTTCCAGATCTTCGGCGGCTTGTGCCTGGGCGGCGTGGCGCTGGCGCTGCACGCGCCGTTCTGGTTCGCGGCCTGCATGGCCATGCTCGCGCTGGTCGGCATCTCGTCGGCCACGCACGACATCTCCTGCGACGGCCTGTACATCTCCAGCCTGGATGAAAAAGGCCAGGCCAAATACGCCGGCTGGACCGGCACCTTCTTCAACGCCGGCAAGTTCTTCACCACCGGCGGCCTGCTGCTGCTGGCCGGCCACTTCGAGAAGACGCTGGGCGTGGTGCCGGCATGGACCATCAGCTTCTGCATCCTGGCCGTCATCATGGTGGCGCTGGGCCTGTACAACAGCTGGGCGCTGCCGACCGCGCCGAACGAGGCCACCGCCGACACCAACGCCGGCGCCATCGCCCGCACGCTGGGGGAAGTGATCGTCGAATTCTTCAGGAAGCCCGGCATCTGGATCTCGATCGTGTTCATCATCCTGTTCCGCGCCGGCGAGGCGCAGGTGCAGTCGATCGGCCCCCTGTTCCTGCGCGAGGCGCGCAACCTCGGCGGCCTTGGCCTGACCACCGCCGAAGTGGGCGCCGTGTACGGCACCGTCGGCACCGTGGCCTTCGTGGTCGGCAGCATCGCCGGCGGCTACTTCACCTCGTGGCTCAGCCTCAAACGCGCCATCCTGTGGCTGATCCTCGCGGTCAACCTGCCCAACGTCGCGTTCTACCTGCTGTCGGTGTTCCAGCCCACCGAGCTGTCGGTGATCGGCGTGGCGCTCAGCGTCGAGATGTTCGGCTACGGCTTCGGCTTCGTCGGCCTGATTTTGTACATGATGCAGGTGGTCGCGCCGGGCAAATACCAGACCGCGCACTACGCCTTCTCGACCGGCATCATGCAGCTGGGCTTCGTGCTGTTCAAGCTGTTCAGCGGCGACATCCAGATCTCGCTGGGCTACCAGCACTTCTTCATCTGGGTGATGCTGTGCGCGATCCCGGTGGCGGTGCTGTCGCAGCTGATCCCGATGACGGCGCGCCCGCAGGCAGAGCAAGAGCCGGCGCCGCAAGCCGTGCGCGCGGGTTAAGCGGATGGCCAGCGTCAGCCTCAAACAGATCGTCAAGCGCTACGACCAGACCCCGGTGGTGCACGGCGTCGACCTCGATATCGCCGACGGCGAATTCATGGTCTTCGTCGGCCCGTCCGGCTGCGGCAAGTCGACACTGCTGCGCATGATCGCCGGCCTGGAAGACATCAGCGGCGGCACGCTGCACATCGGCGGCGCGCTGGCCAACGACATCGCGCCGGCGCAGCGCAAGCTGGCCATGGTGTTCCAGTCGTACGCGCTGTACCCGCACATGACGGTGTACGAGAACATGGCCTTCGCGCTCAAGCTGGCCGGCCGCAAGCCGGCCGAGGTGGCGGCGGCGGTGCAGCGCGCGGCGGCCATCCTGCAGATCGCCCCGCTGCTCAAGCGCCGGCCGAAGGAGCTCTCCGGCGGCCAGCGCCAGCGCGTCGCCATCGGCCGCGCCATCGTGCGCACGCCGCAGGTGTTCCTGTTCGACGAGCCGCTCTCCAACCTCGACGCCAGCCTGCGCGTGCAGATGCGGGTGGAGATCAGCCGCCTGCACCAGGAACTCAAGACCACCATGATCTACGTCACCCACGACCAGGTCGAGGCGATGACCTTGGGCCAGCGCATCGCGGTGTTCAACGCCGGCCGCATCGAGCAGGTCGGCACGCCGCATGAACTGTACAACCATCCGGCCAACCTGTTCGTGGCCGGCTTCCTCGGCACGCCGAAGATGAACTTCATCGCCGGCGAGATCGTCGCGCTGTCGGCCGGCCACGCCAGCGTGCTGCTGCCCGGCGGCGCCATCGTCGCGGTGGACGCCGAGGGTTCCACCGGCGGCCCGCAGCGGGGCGACCGCGTCACGCTGGGCGTGCGCGCCGAGCACCTGTCCGTCGCCGGCGCCGCCAAGGGCGACGCCAACACCATCGACGTCGGCATCGGCCACGTGGAATACCTGGGCGACCAGTCCATCGTCTACACCACCTTGGCCGGCGCCGGCGAAATGATCGCCGTCAAGCAGCCGGCCGAAGCGCCGCCGCTGCACGCCGGCGACCTGACGCGCATCCACCTGCCGCCGTCGCGTTGCCTGTTATTCAGCGCCGACGGCCGGGCACTGGCGCGCGGGCCGGCACACGCTTGAATTCGTAATTCGAACCGGTTTTATGTAACAATACGCGGGTTTGTACTGTCGCGATGGCAAGGCCTACCCGCCGGCCCTCTAATTTGTTTGATAGAAAGAAGGATAATTCATGTCCCACATTCGTCTCGCTCGTATTAGCCTGATCCTGGCCGCCATCGGCCTGAACGCCGCACCGGCCATGCTGGGCATGTCCCCTGCCTACGCCGCCGAAGCCGCCAAGCCGGCCGAGCCGCCCAAGGATGCCGTGCGTCCCGAGATCTACAAACTGATCGACCCGGCACAGACCAAGGAACTGCTGGCAGCGAAGAACTACGCCGAATTCAAGAACCGCATCGACACCGCGGCCGCCATGCCGAACGTGACGCCGTACGAAGACTTCATCCTGAACCAGATGCGCGTGCAACTGGGCCAGGCCTCCGGCGACTATCCGGGCACCGTCAAGGCGCTGAGCGCCATGATCGAATCGGGCCGCCTGAAGCCTGAAGACAAGCTGCGCTTCATCGACGCCGTCGGCGGCATCTACTACAGCAACATCAAGGACTACGACCAGGCCATCACCTGGTTCACCCGCTACGGCACCGAGTCGGGCGACACCCTCAAGCAGCGCCAGTTCATCGTGCGCTCCTACTTCTTCAAGGACGATTTCGCCACCGCCAAGGCCGAAGCGCTGAAGGACGTCGCCGCGGCCAAGAAATCCGGCGCCATCCCGCCGAAGGACGAGCTGAACCTGCTGGGCAACGTCGGCATCAAGACCAAGGACACCGAGCTGTATCTGCAAGCGGTGGAAGAGCTGACCCGCTACTATCCGAGCGAAGACTACTGGTTCGACCTGCTGAACCGCACCCGCGGCAAGAAATCCTACGCGCCGCGCCTGGACCTGGACATCGCCCGCCTGAAAGCGCTGGCCGCGCCATCGAAGATGGAGCCTGAGGACTACGCGGAAATCGCCGAACTGGCGGTGCTGGGCGGCTTCTTCACCGAAGCCAAGATCGCCATGGACAAGGGCTACCCGGGCGCCATCCCGGCCGACAAGAACAAGGCCGCGCTGCAGAAAATCCGCGACAGCGCCAACAAGGGCGCCGCCGACGACGCCAAGAACATCGACAAGGGCATCGAATCCGCGCAGAAGTCGAAGGACGGCGTCGGCCTGGTCAACCTGGGCTACAACTACGTCACCCTGGGCCAGGCCGACAAAGGCATTGAGCTGATGAAGCAAGGTATCGCCAAGGGCGTGGCCAAGAATCCGGAAGACGCCAAGCTGCGCCTGGCCTACGCGCTGGCCATCGCCGGCAAGAAGGACGAATCGGTCAAGCTGCTGGAAACCATCAGCGGCAACGACGGCCGCGGCGACCTGGCGCGCTACTGGATCATGTACCAGAACCCGCCAAAAGCAGCACCGGCGGAAGCCAAGTAATCCAGGCAAAGCCGGCCCAGCGCCGGCTTTTTGTTACCCCGCACAGCCAAGCGGGGTCAGACCCCGTGCGGGGTCTGACCCCTAAGTGGCGCGGCTGGCGTATCGCTTAAGCACACGGGTTATGGCAAGCGCCGCATGGCGGCCGACAGGGCGTCGAGCAGCTGATGCCCGCCGTCGTTGCTCAACTCCCAGAACATCGCCCCGCGCAGGCCCTGCGCCTTGATGTAGCGGGCCTTCTCCTTGAGCGAGACCGGATCCTCGTAGCTGATCCAGACCCGCTCCCCCGCATGGTACAGGTACGGCGCCTTGGCCGCGCCGTTCCAGTAGCGCCGGTAGCCCCTGCCGCCCTCGTATCCCGCCGTCAGATAGCCCTGCTTGAGCAGATGGCTGTAACCATACGAATTGCCGCCGTCCACGCCGCCGCTGGCGCCGCCGTCGCACAATTGATACTGGCCGTCGCCGTTGGCGCCGGGCGCGCAGCCCTTCCAGCCATAGCCATAGAACGGCACGCCCAGCACCAGCTTGTCCGCCGCCACGCCGGCCTGCAGGTAGCGCTGCACCGAACCCGCCGCGTGGAAGCCGCTGGCCGTCACCGGATCGCCGGGATCGCCGGGATCGGCCGACAGCGCCGCATGGTGGCCGCTGCGCTTCTCCCACGGCATGTGGTAGTCGTAGGCCATGATGTTGATCCAGTCCAGGCTCTGCGCCAGCTGCCCGATCCAGCCGCTGCCGGCCGCGCCCCCGTTGACGTAGTTGGCGTTGCCGCCGGCGGCGATGGTGATGCTGTAATGCCTGCCATCCTGCCGGCCGGCGGCGTCGAATGCCGCGCGCAGCTCGCGCGCCAGCAGGATGAAGTTCTGCTTGTCGGCCGGCCGCGCGCACACCGCGCCCGCCACGCACGGCACGCCGGCCTCGGTCGGATATTCCCAGTCGATGTCGACGCCGTCCAGGCCGAAGCGCCGCATCAGCTTCACCGCCGAGGCGACGAAGCTGGCGCGCGCCTCCACGCTGTCGGCCACGTTGGAGAACTGGTTGGACCAGTCCCACCCGCCGACCGACACCACCACCTTGAACTGCGGATGCCGCTGTTTCAGCGCCACCAGCGCGCGCAGGTTGGCGCCATCGCTGGCGGCGTCGCGGAACACCAGCGCGCCGTTGGCCGAGGCGGCGTCGCCGGCCGCGTCCTGGCACGGCGCCACGTAGTTGACCGAGGGCTCGGGGTTGCCGTGCCGGCCGTTCCAGCAGACGTCGAGGAAGGCGTACAAGGCCATCGTCAGCTGGCCCGCGCCGACGTTGGCGGCGGTGACCGGGAAGGCGTCCGACTTCCAGCCGGGATAGTAGCCGACGATTTCCGCCCCGGCGCCGGCGGCGGTGGCGGTGACGGGCCAGGCGGCGGCCAGCGCCGCCGCCATGGCCCAGCGTTTCAGTTGGTGCATGTGCATAGATCCTTGCAAGGTTAGCCGGCGTTCAGTTCCGCCACGAAGTCATACATGTCGCCGCGGAAGTACGAGCGGCAGAATTCCACCGCGCGGCCGTCGCGCAAAAAGCCCAGCCGCTCGACCGACAGCCCGGCGTCGCCCTCCTTCGCCTGCAGCAGCGCGGCCTGTTCGGCGTTGAGCAGCAGCGCCGACAGCCGCTGCAGGGCGCGCACCGGCCGGTTGCCGGCCTTCTCCAGCGCGTCGTACATCGACACGTCGACCGCCTCCAGCGACGGCAGGCAGGACGCCACGATGGTCGCGTACTCCAGGCACATCGGCACGTCGTCGGCGTAGCGCATGCGGTGGAAGCGGTACACCGCCGCGCCGGGGCTGAGCCGCAGCCGCATCGCCTCGTCCGGCGTGACCGTGCCCTCCGAGCGCTTGAGCCAGACGCTGCGCGGCGTGCGCCCGCGCGCCCGCATGTCCTCGGAAAACGAGGTCAGCTTGGCGAAGTTCTTCTCGATGCGGGTGTTGATGAAGTTGCCCGAGCCGGGCCGGCGCACCAGCACGCCCTCGCCGACCAGGCCGTCGATCGCCTTGCGCACCGTGATGCGCGACACCGCCAGGTCCGCCGCCAGCTGGCGCTCGGCCGGCAGCGCGTCCTCCGGCTTGAGCAAATGCTGCTCGATGGCCGAGCGCAAAGCCCGTTGCAGGCGCTGGTACAGAGGGAGGTTACTGGTCTCATTGAGGTGCGCCCGGATGTGTACCAGTGGGGTCAGAGTATCGCTGTCCATAACGCTGCAGGCATCCTGTTTGTAGTTGTCAATTGATAATACCAAAAAAAGACCAGCGCGCAGCCGCCGTCACCTTCCGGATCTGCAAATATTTTTCGTACCACCCTTCAAACCCGCATGGATGCTGGCTTTCAGGCTGTTGCAGATCATCACAACAGTGGTCCGTACCGGCACCGCAGCGGTATTACATAGTTGCCGAAGACACACTCTGTATGCCGCATACAACATTACGAAAAAGAATTTCAAAGTGGTAGTGATCTGGTATTAAAAGACGGGTATATTGGCGTTGGATTGGTTTTGTAAGTGGTTTGTAAGAAGTAAAAAACGGCATCAACAATCAGTGGGCTCGGCGGAGCCTTCATCAACGGGAGGGAACATGTACCACAATTCGAATAACACTAAAATGTCCAAACTGACGCCTATCGCGACCGCAGCCGCCATCCTGGCGCTGAGCGTCTCGATGACCGCTCAGGCACAACAGGCCGCGGCAGACAAAGAGCCTGAAGTCGTCATCGTGAGCGGCATCCGCGGCTCGCTGCAACAATCGCTGTCGGTCAAGCGCAACGCGTCGAGCAACGTCGACGTGATCACCGCCGAAGACGTCGGCAAGATGCCGGACAAGAACGTCGCCGACTCGCTGCAACGCGTCCCAGGCGTGAACATCTCCACCTCGGGCGCGGGCTCGGGCGGCTTCGACGAAAACGACCGCGTGTCGATGCGCGGCACCGCCCCGTCGCTGACCCAGACCCTGATCAACGGCCACGCCGTCGCCTCGGGCGACTGGTTCGTGCTGGACCAGGTGGGCGGCGCCGTCGGCCGTTCCGCTTCGTACTCGCTGCTGCCGTCGGAAATCGTCGGCCAGGTGGTGGTCTACAAATCGCCGACCGCCGACCAGATCGAAGGCGGCTCGAGCGGCTCGATCGACATCCGCACCCGTCATCCGCTGGACTTCAAGCAGCCGATCTCGATGGAGGCGACGGTGCAGGCGGTGTACGCCACCTTGCCGGAAAAAACCGATCCGCAAGTGAGCGCGCTGTTCAACTGGAAAAACGAAGCCGGCACGCTGGGCCTGATGGTGCAAGGCTTCTCGGAAAAACGCAGCCTGCGCCGCGACGGCCAGGAGCTGCTGCAGTGGACCCAGGTCGCGCCGACCAACGCCGCCGTCAAGACCAATCCCGACCTGGCCAACGTCTGGTTCCCGCGCCTGATCGGCTCCTCGCTGTTCCAGCAGGAGCGCAAGCGCAAGGGCGGCCTGATCGACCTGCAATTCAAGCCCAGCCGCGACTTCAGCCTGGAGGCGACCTACTTCCGTTCGAAGATGGACGCGTCCAACTTCAACACCAACTACATGACCGACATGAACGGTTCCGGCATGCTCGGTTCGGGCGTCGCGCCTGATCCGGGCTACGTGATCCGCAACGGCACGCTGGTGTCGGCCTCGTTCGCCAACAAGGGCACGGCCGCCAAGCCGCTGCGCTACGGCATCGTCGACGACATCGTCCGCGAAGGCGCCTACGCCCAGACCGAGTTCTTCGACCTGGACGGCAAATGGCGCGCCACCGACCGCCTGGTGCTCACCGCCAAGGCCGGCTCCACCAAGGGCAAGGGCGTGACCCCGAGCCAGGGCGTGTTCGAGGGCGACGTCAACAACTCCGGCGCCAGCTACCAGCTCAATGGCCTGGGCAGCCCGGCCAACGTCAAGTTCCCCAACATCGACGTCTCCAAGTTCACCGGCACCCCGCTGGACTGGGTGTTCGGCGTCTCGCCGGCCACCACCGACGACAAGGAGACCTACGGCCAGATCGACGCCGCCTTCGCGCTCGACAGCGGCGTGTTCCGCGAACTGAAGTTCGGCGTGCGCGGCTCGCACCACACCCGCGCCAACTTCGAAGTGGCGCAAGGCCCGAACTGGTCCAACACCGACGTCGGCGGCAGCACTACCAACCCGGCCTGGAGCGGCACCACCTATCCTGGCAACTTCGGCAAGGACCTGGGCGGCGACTTCCCTAAAAACGTCTGGATCCTGGATCCGGCGGTGCTGAACGCCTGGGGCGACCTGCACTCGAACCGCGATGTCTCGCGCACCTACTACCAGGACATGTTCGACCTGAAGGAAAACACCAAGGCGATCTACGCCCAGGCCGAGATGGAAGGCGACGGCTGGAACGGCAACGTCGGCCTGCGCATCGTGCGCACCGAAGGCACCTCGAACGGCTACCAGATCCTGCAGAACCAGCCGGCCGGCGGCACGCTGCCAGCCTATCCATGGGGCGGTTTCGTCCAGAAGACGGCGATCGACAACAACAGCACCATCCCGCTGCCTAGCCTGAACCTGAAGTTCGACCTGCGCTCCGACCTGGTGGCCCGCGTCGGCCTGTCGCGCACCATGACCCGTCCCGACTACGGCGCCCTGGGCGGCGCGGTGCTGCTGACCGACGAGACCCACACCGGCAACGGCGGCAACGCGGCGCTCAAACCGGTCAAGTCGAACAACCTGGACGCCAGCCTGCAATGGTACTTCGCACCGCGCGCCCTGCTGTCGGCCGGCGTGTTCTACATGGACCTGCATGACTACGTCGGCTACGGCGTCAGCACCGGCACCTTCATCGACAGCCGCGCTTCGCAGGAACAGAAGAAGCCGGTGTTCGCGACCTACAGCATCACCTCGCCGATCAACGTCGGCGCCAAGGTCAAGGGCATGGAACTGGCAGCCCAGGTACCGGTCGGCATGGGCTACGGCTTCGACGCCAACGCCACCTTCGCCGACTCGCACCTGGACTTCGGCGCCTGCCCGGCGATGCAGACCGCCACCTCCGGCGATCCGTGCGACATGCTGGGCGCTTCGAAGACCACGGCCAACGCCGGCGTGTACTTCGAAAACGACAAGTTCAACGTCCGTCTGAGCTACGCATGGCGCTCGGCCTTCCTGGCGGCCCAGGACCGCGGCACCCCGCTGTACCAGGACGCCTCGGGCACCCTGTCGGCCTCGTTCAACTACAACATCAGCAAGAACATCGTGCTGACGCTCAGTGGCCAGAACCTGAACAACCCGATCCTGAAGAACTACATCTTCAACAAGGATCAACCGGCACGCTTCTATGCCAACGGCGCGCAGTACTACGCTGGCCTGCATATCAAGTACTGATCGGTAACCGCTTCATTGTGTAGTCTGTTCCCGCCACGGCCGCTCCCGGCCCTGGCGGGTTTTTTTATGCCATCATACGATCCATGAACCAGATCATCGAATACCAGGACCTCGACCCGGCGCGCTTTGACAGCGAGATCGTCGGCAGCTACCGGCCCGCCATCCTGCGCGGCTTCGTGCGCCACTGGCCGGCCGTGCAGCAGGCGCGGCAGGCGCCGGAAGCGCTGTGCCAGTACCTGATGGGATTCGACAGCGGCCACCAGGTCGACGCCGTGATGACGCCGCCGGACCAGCGCGGGCGGCTGTTCTACAAGCCGGACATGGAGGGCTTCAACTTCGTCCGCAACAAGGTGCCGGTATCGAAGGTGATCGAGCAGCTGGCGCGCTACTCGCAGTTCGAGGCGCCGCCGTCGGTGGCGATCCAGAGCGCCTTGATCGACGACTGCCTGCCGCAGTTCGCGCTGCACAACGTGGCGCCGGCGCTGCCGCCGTCGGTGCGGCCGCGCATCTGGCTGGGCAACACCATCACCACGCCGGCCCACTTCGACGAATCGTACAACCTGGCCTGCGTGGTCAGCGGCGAGCGGCGCTTCACGCTGTTCCCGCCCGAACAGGTGGCCAACCTGTATATCGGCCCGCTCGATTTCGCGCCCACGCCCACGCCCATCAGCATGGTCGATTTCCGCGCTCCGGATTACGCCAGGCACCCGCGCTTCAAGCAGGCGATGGAATCGGCCCTGGTGGCCGACCTGCTGCCGGGCGACGCGCTGTTCATCCCGCCGCTGTGGTGGCACCATGTGCAGTCGAACGGCATCCTGAACATGATGGTCAACTACTGGTGGAAGAACGAAGAGCCGGCGCCTGACGCTGGCACCACCTTCGAAGCGCTGGTCGCCACGCTGCAAAGCATGAAGCACCAGCCGCCGGAATTGCGCGCCGCATGGGGCGCGATCTTCCAGCACTACGTGTTCGATGCGGCGCAAGACCCGTCCGCGCACATCCCCGAGCACAAGCAGGGCGTGCTGCACAACGCCCGCCCGCCGCGCCGGCCCTGACGCCGCGCATCGCAGGCCCAGATCCTCAGGCGGCTGCGGCCAGCCCGAAGATCAGCGACTGATGGGCGGCGGTGCCGGCCATCCCGCCGTCGGCCACGGCCAGCGCCACGCTGCCGAACATGCGCGCAGCATCGCCGCCGACAAACACGCCGGCCACGCTGGACGCCTTCATCGCATCGGTGCGCACGTGCGAGCCGGTCGGGCCCTGCTCCACCTCGCAGCCCAGCTGCTCGGCCAGCGGACTGCCGCTGTGGGTGCGGGTCAGCACGAACAGGCCCGCCATCTCCAGCTTGCGTCCATCCTCCAGTTCGACGACGGCATGACCGCCGATGGCTTTGACCGGCGTGCGTTCTATCGTCACGCCGCGCGCCTTCAACGACGTCAGTTGCGCCTCGTCGGGCTCGAAGGCGCCGTTCAGGAAGAACGTCACCTGCCCCCAATCCGGCAGCATCAGCGCGTGATGGATGGACATCGGGCCGGTCGCCAATACGCCGATCGCGCCTTGCATCAACTCATAGCCGTGGCAATACGGGCAGTGGAAAGCGCTGTCGCCCCAACGCTCGGACAGGCCGGGAATCGGCGGCAGCTCGTCGACCACGCCGGTGGCCAGCACCAGCCGCAGCGCCTGGAACGCGCTGCCGTCGTTGAGCGTGACGCGAAAGCCATGCGCCGTCCGCACCGCCTGCGCGGCCGCGCCGTCCAGCCAGCGCACCGTCGGGTACTTCATCAACTGCGCACGGCCATCGGCGACAATGGCCGCCGCCTCGCGTCCGTCCTGTCCAAGAAAGCCATGTGAATGCCGGGCATACCGGTTGCGGCGCTGGCCGGCGTCGATCACCAGCACGCGGCGGCGCGCGCGCGCCAGTGGCAGGGCGGCAGACAAGCCGGCGTAGCTACCGCCGATGATGATGACGTCGAACTCAGTCGATGGATGGGGGATGTGCATGGGAAGCTCCTTTGTGATTGGCGTAACCGTCGTTGAAGCGGGTCGACAGGTCGGCCAGCGTCACGTCCTTGAAACGTTCGATCAGCAAAGCCTCGGCTTCATCGAAGGCGCTGGACAGCGCGTCGTTGACGGCGCGCTCCACCAGGCACTGAGGATGTTCCTCGCGGTTCCCCATCGCGAACACCGTGGGCGAACCGACCGCCTCGTAGATGTCGCGCAGCGTCACCTTGCGCAAATCGCAGGTGATGCTCCAGCCGCCGCCATGGCCCTTGCCGGAGCCGACGTAGCCGCGCTCGCGCAGCCCGGCCAGCACGCGCCGCACCAGCACCGGATTGGTGCCGAGGAAGCCCGCCAGCTCGTCGGAGGTAAAAGGCCGCTCGGCGTGCGCCATGTGCAGCAGCACGTGCAGGATGGAAGATAGTTTGCTGTCTCGTCTCATGTAACTAATGATAGTACATAATCGAAAAGCGCGCTTGCCGCGTCGCTTTTTACAGCGTCGGCAGGATTTTGAAGTCGCCGTCCGCCGCTTCCAGCGCCGGGCCTTCTTCGATAACGACGTTGGCAACGCGGGCGGCGGGCGGGCCGCGCCTGGCCCAGGTGCTAATGGCTTCGATCGCCTGAGGGTGGCCATCGACGGCGGCCTCCACCGAACCATCGCGGCGATTGCGCACCCAGCCGGACAGCCCCAGCGCCCGCGCCTGCTCCGCAAACGAAGCCCGGTAGCCGACGCCCTGCACCCGTCCCTCTATCATCAATCGCCTCATGAACGCTCCCAAATTGCCGACAGAATACAGGGTGGGGGTAGCGCCGCCCGCCCCTTCGCCGGACGATACTATTTCGGCTCTCTGCTTTTATCTATTTTTGTCATTTCCGAACTCTTTTTTCGGGCGCTGGTCCAACAGAGAGAAATAGAAAACGCCAGCAAAAACCAGATAGGAGAATCAGAGATGAATTTCACAAGGTCTCAAAAAACCTCCCCCAAGGTCCCACCCGCCGCCTATGACGAGCTCTGCGATTTCCTGCGCCAGAGCGGCAGTCCGCTAACGCCCGCCGACGCCATCGCCAGCGCGATCAAGCTATGGATAGCCAAAAGCAGCGACGACGCGGCCCCGTTGCGCGGCTACCAATGGAAGCAGCTGTTCCTGCCGGAAGCCACGCACCTGCGCCTGCACAGCGGCGACAACTGGTACATCGCCGAGATCATCGGCGACGACCTCATCTTCCGTGGCGAGTCGGTCTCGCCGAATCAGATGGTACAACAAGTGTGCGGCGATGCACGCAACGCCTGGAACGAACTCTGGATACGCTTCCCGGGTGAAAAAAACTGGACCAAAGCCGCCCAACTGCGCGCCCGCCAGAACCAGCTGTCCGCCAAGGCGCCCTTGTCGCCGGCCGACGCGATGGCCGCCGCCGCCAAAGCCATGAGCGCCGCACTGAGCACGGCGCTGACGCTGGTCGAACACGCGAACCACCAGTCGCAAAACACGCTGGAACGCCGCCTGCCCCGCTACCGCCGCACCCACGACCAGCTGGACGACATTCATTGACACCGCAGGTCTGGCTATTTCGCACTCGCGGCCGATGCCGCACCTTTTGCCTTGGCCTCATCGCCCGCCGTCACCACCGTCAGCCTGGCCGGATCGACAGCCTTGCGGAAGGCGGCGTTGACTTGCGCCAGCGTGGCCGCTTTCAGCTTGTCCTCGTATTCCTTGCTCCAGCTGTAGGTGCGGTTCATGTACAGGTTGCGCGTCCAGCCTGCGGCCAGCACGCTGTCCTTGGAACGGTTCTGCACCCGCTGCTGCAACAGGCCCGATTTGGCGCCCGCCAGTTCGGCCGCCGTGAAGCCATCCTTCACCGCGCGCTCCAGCTCCTGCCGGATCGCCGCCTCCAGCTTCTTCAAATTTTGCGGCGCGGCGATGGCGTCGATGCCGAAGCTGCCGGCGCGGTCGATCTCGCCCGCCTGCAGGCCCGAGCCGCCGCCGTAGGACAAGCCATCCTTCTGCCGGATGCGGTCCATCAGGCGCGACTTCAAACCGCCTTCGCCGAAGATGTAGTTGGCCAGGTCCAGCAGCGGATAGTCAGGATCATTGACGTTCAGGTCCAGGTTAAGGCGCGCGGTGTAGAAGCCGTTCTCCTTGTCCGGCGCGTTGATGGCCTTGTGCAGCGGCGCCTTGTCCTCGTTGGTCGACGTGATCGGCGCGTAGGCCACCTTGCTGTCCCAGCCGCCAAAACTGTCGGCGATGGTCTTGCTGATCGCAGCCTTGTCGAAATCGCCGACGATCGCCAGCTCGCCGTGATTGGCTCCGTAGTAATCGCGATGGAAGGCGATCACGTCCTCCAGCTTCAGCGCCTTCACCGCCGCCAGCTGCTCATCGACCGTCATCGGCGCGCGCACATCACCCTTCGGATAGTGGTTGAAATACAGATCCACCTCCGTGCGCGCCAGCGCTTGCGGCTCATTGCGCGAGGCCTCGATCCCCACCAGCCACTGCTGGCGCAACTGCTCGAACTCCGCCGCCGGGAAACTGGCCTCCTTCAGCACATGCGCGACCAGCCGCAGCGCCGCATCCAGGTTCGGCCCCGTGGTATCGAAGCGATACAGGCTGCCGGAAATCTTCAGCTTCGCGAAGGCGTCGGCCAGCTGCTCGCGGCTGTACTTGCTGGTCCCGCGCATCAGCATCTCGCTGGCCGCGTTCGAGACGATGGCGGTGTTGAACAGGTTTTTCTCATCGCCCCAATGCAGTTGCAAGTCCACCGACACCGCCTCGCCGCGATTCTTCTTGTTCAGCAGCGCGACCTTCAAGCCGCCGATGGTCTTGATCTCGGTGCGCGCATTGATATTGGCCTGGCTCGGATCGAACACCTCCGACGTCAGCACGCTGTCCTTGCCCTTGAAGTCCTTCATCACCTCCGCCACCGAAGGCGCGGGCGGGATCTCGGCGCGCAGCGGCGCATCCTCCGGCACGAAGCTGCCCACCACGCGGTTGTCGCGCTTCAGATAGCGTCCCGCCGCGGCGGCCACCTGCTCCGGCGTGATGCTCGGCAGCTTGTCGCGGCCCTCGAACAACAGACGCCAATCGCCCAGCGCGATCTCCTCGGACAAACTCACGCCCACCCGCTGCGGATCGTTGAGCGACTTCTCGATGCCGTTGGCGAAGTTGCGCCGCGCCCGCTCCATCTCCTCCGCAGTAGGCGGCGTGCTGGCGAAGCCCTCCACCGTCGCGATCAGCGCATCGCGCACCGGCTCCAGCGGCTCGCCCGCCTTCACCACCGCGCCGATGATCTGCAAGCCCGGCGCATAGCCGGTCTGGCCGAAGCTGAACACCTGCGCCGCCTTGCCGCTCTCCACCAACGCCTTGTGCAGGCGGCCGGTCGGCGTGTCGCCCAAAATCTCGGACATGAAACTCAGCGCATCGCTATCCTGCTGCAAGGCCGATGGAATCTTGTAACCCAGCGCGATCACCTGCATGTCGCCCTTGCGGCGCACCACGAAGCTGCGCTCCCCGTCCTGCGTCGGCTCGACCGTCCAGAACGGCGGCAGGCTGCGCTTGGGTTTCGGGATCACGCCGAACGATTTGCTGATCCACGCCAGCGTCTGCGACGGCTCGAACTTGCCGGCCACCAGCAGCACCGCGTTGTCCGGCTGGTAGTAGGTGCGATAGAAAGCCTGCAGATTCTCGATCCGCACATTCTCGATATCGCTGCGGTTGCCGATGGTCGAACGGCCGTACGAATGCCAGTCGTACGCCACGCTCTGCATCCGCTTGAGCAGCACCGAGAACGGATCGTTCTCGCCGCTCTCGTACTCGTTGCGCACCACCGTCATTTCGGAATCGAGGTCCTTGCGGGCGATGAAGGAGTGCACCATGCGGTCCGCCTCCATGTCCAGCGCCCACTTCAGGTTGTCCTGGCTGGCCTGGAACACCTCGTAGTAGTTGGTGCGGTCGTAGGAGGTGGTGCCGTTGAATTCCATGCCGCGGTTGGCGAATTGCTGCGGAATGCTGCGGTTCTTCGGCGCCCCTTTGAACATCATGTGCTCCAGCAGGTGGGCCATGCCGGTCTCGCCGTAGTTCTCGTGCCGCGAGCCGACCAGGTAGGTCACGTTGACCGTCACCGTCGGCTTGGACGCGTCGGGAAACAGCAGCACCTTCAAGCCGTTCGGCAAGCGGTACTCGCTGATGCCCTCGACCGAAGGCCCCTTGACCACGCCGGCCGGCAAGGCCTGCGCCCACGCGCTGCCGGTGGCGACAAAGGACAAACCGCACAGCATCAGGCTGGCGGCGGCGGCGTGTTTCAAACGGCTGTTGTTCATGGTCTCTCGCGAAAAAAACTGAAGAACAGGCAGCATACGCCCTACCCCGCCCTCGTGGGTAGACGCTTAAGCAAATTTTAAAACACGGGGAGAGTCAGGCCAGGGTCAGGCTTTTTCAGGCAGGATGCAGGCGTCGACCATTTGCAGGTCGTTGTCCTTGGCGAAGGAGATGACGAAGTGATAGGCCAGCGGTTCGAGCTGGCGCAGCTTGCCGTTGACCACCACCGACTTGACGCCATTGATGACGGTCGGCGTGACATACGGCGAGAACTGCAAATGGGAGTCGCGGCCGCCGCCATAGCCTTCCGGCTTGAAGCAGGACATCACGCCGCACAGGCGCTCGGCCCAGTCGCTGGGACGGAATTGCCTGCCATTGCTGGTCTGGCCGAGGATGAAGAACGAATCCTGCTGTTCTGACGGTTTTTGAACTGACTCTGCCATAGGCGGCTGCTTATGAGTAGATACTTGTTGGTAACAAGAATGCGTGGAAGATCCCGACGGGTGGCTCGGGCGGATATCATTCTGTAAGATTCTTACGTATTATATCTTATAGAAGACCTGAATACGTAAGTCATTGATTTCAATCCAGATTCCAGCGCGATTAACCACTTTGGTGCAGAATAATCATCATTCTGCACCACAGCAATGCCGCTATTGTACCCGTGTTCGCGCCGCGTTACGGGGTCGCCCCGAGCCAGACTGCGCCGGACAACAGCAATAACAACATCATCCACAGCAGCAAGGCGCGCCACACCAGGCCCACCGTGCTTTGCAGCGCCCGCACGCTGGGCTCCTCGCCCGGCAGCATCTCCGGCTCCTCGTCGCCGATGTCCACGGTGGCGGCATCGGCCGGCAGCACCTTGGCGGCGTTCTCCGCCGGCGACCCCAGGCGCACGCCCATCGCGCCGCCGCCGGCCGACAGGATGATGCCGATCGCCTCGTCCGCCCAGCGGTGGGCGAAGTTGCGCCAGGCGTAGATCGCGTCCTCGAAATTGCCGACCACCGCGAAGGCCACCGCCGTCAGGCGCACCGGTATCCAGTCGATCCAGTAGAAGGCGCGCGCGGCGAACTGGCCGAAGGCTTCGTTGCGCATGTGCTCAGGCTCGTTCCAGGCGCGCGCCAGGTGCTCGGACACGCGGTACATCACGGCGCAGGCAGGGCCCAGCGGCATCAGGAACCAGAAGAACACGCCGAACACATTGCGGTGCGTGGTGATCAGCGACTTCTCGACCGCCAGGCGGGCGATCTCCGACGCTTCCATGCCCACCGTGTCCTGCCGGGTCCATTCGGCCAGCAGCGCGCGCGCGGCGGCGTCGTCGCCGGCGTTGAGCGCCAGCTGGATCGAGGTGAAGTAATGGCTGTAGTGGCGGAAGCCCAGGGTCAGGTAGACGATCAGCACGTTCCACGCGAACGCCGCCAGGAACCAGTTGTAGTGCTTCAGCACCCAGTAGATCAGCGCCGTCGGCACCATCAGGATGGCCATCATCAGGAACCAGCCCATGCGGCCGTGGGTCGAGTCGCCGGCGTTAAACCAGGTCTCCATCCGCAACGCCAGGCGCTTGATTTCGGCGTAGATCGGATTGTCCGCGCGCAGCGGCTTCATTTGCTCGATCAACAGCGCGCATAGAATGGAAAGAAAAGTCATTAGTGATCCTTTGAGTCGGCAGTCGCTACGATAGCCTAGTGCAGTTAAGCACGCAAGAAATGGAACAGGTTGCGCAGCATGCCGGCCGTGGCGCCCCAGATGTAATAGTCGCCATACGGCATGGCGTAGAAGCTGCGCCGCCCGCCCGGCAATTGCACCGACAGCCGCTGATGGTTCAGGCCATCCATCAAAAAGGCCAGCGGCACTTCGAAGATCTCCGCCACTTCGGACGGATCGGCGGTCAGCTCGAACGGCGGCGCGATCAGGCCCACCACTGGCGTGACGCAATAACCGGTGCCGGTCAGATACTTGGGCAAGGTGCCCAACACGTCGACATGGCGGCGCGCCAGTCCGATCTCCTCCTCCGACTCGCGCAGCGCGGTGTCGACCACGTCGCTGTCGTAGTCTTCGGCACGGCCGCCGGGAAAGCTGATCTGCCCGCCGTGATCGGTCAGGTGCGCGGTGCGCTGGGTCAGCAGGATGGTCAGGCCGTCCTCGCGCAACACCAGCGGGATCAGCACCGAGGCCGGCGTCGGCGTCGCCCGCTGCGACAGGCTGCCCAGCGATTCCTCGGCGCCCTCGGGCGTCCAGAGCGGCTGCTCGATGAAGCGGCCACGCAGCCACGAGGGCGTCAAACGCTCCGGCGCGACGGCGGGTTCGCCGGCGATGGCATCAACGGGGAGTTCTTTCGGGTCGAATAACGGCTTGGCCAAACACTACCTCCACTAGAGAAGTTGTTTCAAAATGATCGCAGCTAGGCGTGGCGCCGAAGACAGTGCGAATGCACGGCGAGGGCCACGCCGCAGGGGTGGCGAAACAACGACGCTGCGGTCATTTTGAAGCAACTTCGAAAAAAGGGGCGCCAGTGGCGCCCCTTTTATCCAAACACAAACGCAGCTATTAAGCGGCGGTTGCTTTCGCCACTGGGCGACGGTTTGGCAGTTTTTCCTTGATACGTGCCGATTTACCGGAACGATCACGCAGGTAGTACAGTTTAGCGCGACGTACGTCACCGCGGCGTTTCACTTCGATCGAAGCGATCAGCGGGGAGTACAGCTGGAAGGTACGCTCGACGCCTTCGCCGGACGAGATCTTACGAACGATGAAGTTCGAGTTCAGGCCACGGTTGCGACGGGAGATGACCACGCCTTCGTAAGCCTGGGCGCGCTTGCGGGTGCCTTCGACTACGTTAACGTTGACGATCACGGTATCGCCAGGTGCAAAGTCAGGGATGCTCTTGCCCAGGCGAGCGATTTCTTCTTGCTCGAGTTGTTGAATCAGATTCATTTAGATGACTCCATAAACCATCGTGCTGGCGCGCTATGAGTCGAAACTCGATGCCCAGTAGAGGATGGGGTTAAACAACCATGCGGACGACATGTCCGCCGGCTTCTACGACAACAGGTTTACAAACCTGCCAAAAACTTTTCGTCAAGCTTGGTGAGCTGCCCTGCCTCACGCGCCTTGACCAGCAAATCCGGGCGCTTGCGCGCGGTCGCCTCCAGCATGCGCTGGCGGCGCCATTTCTCGATCTCGGCGTGGTTGCCGCCCATCAGCACCGGCGGCACGCCCACACCCTCATACGTTTCCGGCCGCGTGTAGTGCGGCGAATCCAGCAGGCCGTTGACGAAGCTGTCCTCGATCGCCGACGCATCCGTGTTCAACACGCCGGGAATCTGGCGGATCACGGCATCCATCAAGGCCATCGCCGGCAGCTCGCCGCCGGACAGCACGAAATCGCCAAGGCTGATTTCCTCGTCGATGCAACGGTCCAGCAAACGCTGGTCCACCGCTTCGTAGCGGCCGCACAGGATCACCAGACCGGGCTCCTGCTTCAGCTGCATCACGCGCTCGTGCGTCAACTGCTTGCCCTGGGGCGACATGAACACCACGCGCGGCGCGGGCAGACCGGCATCGGTCTGGCGCTGCTTCGCCGCGTTGAGCGTCGCTTCCAGGGGTTTGGCCAGCATCACCATGCCGGGGCCGCCGCCATAGGGGCGGTCATCCACGGTGCGGTGATTGTCGGTCGTGAAATCACGCGGATTCCACAACGACAAGCCACATTTATTCTGTTCGAACGCGCGCCGGGTGACACCCGACTGCGTCAGTGCGGCGAACATTTCAGGGAACAGGGTCACGACATCGAATTGCATGGCGGGCCGCCCTTATGTTCTTTAATAATCAAGGCCCCAGTCGACAGTGATCTTCTTTGCGGCCTTGTCTACCTTGATGACAAACGCGTCCACAAATGGAATCAGGCGCTCTTGCGCCACAGCCTCTGGATCGGCATCTGGCGTAGCGGCTGGCTGTATGCGCAAGATCGACTGCGGACCATTGCTCATCATGTCAGTCACCGTACCGAGGTGCTCACCTTGCAAATTCTCTACTTCCAGACCAATCAACTCGGTCCAGTAAAACTCATCGTCGGACAAGGCCGGGAAACGACTGCGCGGAACCGAAACAGCTGCACCCTTGAGCGCTTCTGCCACGTCCCGATCGGTCACTCCCGCCAGCTGTGCCACCACGTCGCCGCCATGCAGCTTGCACTGCTTGACTTCGACATCGCGCAAGCTAGGCTTGTCGATCCACCAGTTTTTTACCGACAGGAGCGCATCCGCATCTTCCGAGAAAGGACGTATCCTCACCCAGCCAGCGACGCCGTAAGCACCGAAGACAAAGCCTACCTGTGCCAGATCGTCGGGGATTTGCACCCCGGATGCATTCTTATCGGTCAAACCAGCAACCAGACTTAAACAGCTTTGTTCGAAGCTACCAGGCGAGCCACGGTAGGCGACAATTGTGCGCCAACCGATTGCCAGTGAGCCAGACGGTCAGCGGTGATGCGCAGTGGCACTTCGCCACCGGATGCCATCGGGTTGTAGAAACCGATGCGCTCGATGAAACGGCCATCGCGACGATTGCGCGAGTCGGTTGCAACGATGTTGAAGAACGGACGCTTCTTGGCGCCTCCACGAGCTAAACGAATAACGACCATAATATTTCCAAAAAGTGTGCTAGGACGGAAAAAGCCGCAAATTATAGCGCGCTTTGCCGCGAAGCAGCAAGCGTTAATGAAATAATCGGGCAGATTGGGGTAATCGAAGATTATCCCCCGAACCGGCGTGCGGGGCAATAGCCTTGTCCATAAAAAAGGTCCGCCGGGGCCCGTATTATGACCGATACTGCATGTTTTCCGTCTACTGCCGAACAAACATGACTGTTTCGCACCACACATCGCACAAAAACAAGACCTTCGCCACCCTGCTGGCCTTCCTGGTTGGCGGCCTCGGCCTGCAACGGCTGTACCTGCGCGGCCCGCGCGACCCCTGGCTGTGGGCCCACCTGGCCGCGCTGCCGGCATCGGCCGCCATCGCCGCCGCCTGGCCGGACGCCGACGGCTTCTACAAGCTGCTGCCCATCATGCTCTCCGGCCTGGTCGGATTCCTCGAGGCGCTGGTGCTGGGCCTGATGTCCGACGAGAAATGGGATGCCCGCTTCAACCCCGGCTCCGGCAAGCAGTCGGACACCCACTGGCCGCTGGCCGTGGTGCTGGTGGCCAGCATGATGATGGGCGCGGGCAGCCTGATCGCCACGATTTCCCGTCTATTTGACTTGTTGTACACTGGTGGTTCCTACGGTTAATAAGGAGAAAAAGCATGAACCGTTCTATTCTGGCAGCACTGCTGCTGGCCGGCCTGGCCTCGTCGGCCATGGCACAAACCCCCAAAGAGCAATTCAACGCGGAATCCAAGCGCCTCGCCACCCGCTACGCGGATGACAAGAAGCTGTGCTCGGAAGAAAGCAACTCGGCGGCCCGCATGCAATGCACGCGCGACGCCAAATCCGAATACGATAAATCGCTGGCGCTGGCCAAGGCCCAGCTCAAAGCCAGCCCAGCCAAACCGGGCAGCTGCATGGAATGCGGCAAGGTCACCTCGGTGGTGGTCAGCGAGAAGGCCGGCGAAGGCAGCGCGCTGGGCGTGATCGCCGGCGGCGTCGCCGGCGCTTTGCTGGGCAACCAGGTCGGCAGCGGCCACGGCCGCGAACTGGCCACCGTCGCCGGCGCGGCCGGCGGCGCCTATGCCGGCAAGAAGATCGAAGAGAAGGCCAAATCCAGCCAGCAGTGGACCGTGCACGTGCAATACGACGACGGCAAGCAGGTCAGCTTCAACTTCGACCACGATCCGCGCCTGATGAGCGGCGATCGGGTCCGCAACAACAACGGCAACCTGGTCCGCAACTAGGTAAAATCAAAACAGCCTCCGGGCTGTTTTTTTTCATTCGACCATTACTGGATTACTGGAGACTCCGTGCACCAACCCGCCTTCCCCGCCCAATGGCAGCCGCTGGTAGACCAGGCCGCCACCACCCTGCGCGCGCTGGCGCTCGACGAGAGCGCCAAGGAAAAGTTCTGCAACGATCCGCTGCTGCGCCCTTACATGCACAAGGTGTCGCAGCGCTACGTGGCCGGCCGCACCGTGGCCGAGGCGCTGCAGCGGGTCGAGCACATCATCGCCCAGGGCCACGCGGCCTCGGTCGAATACATGGGCGAGAGCGTGCGCGACGAAGCTTTCGCGATGGCCGAGACCGAAGTATTCATGGAATTGACCCGCGCCATCGGCCAGCGCAACCTGAACTGCTCGGTCTCCTTCGACCTGTCGCACGTGGGCCTGACGGTGGATAAGGAGCTGGGCTACCGCAACGCCCGCCGCATCGCGCTGGCCGCCGCCGAGATCAACCGCGAAGTGATGATCTCGATGGAAGCGGCCGACCGCGCCGACGACATCTACGCCATCTACGCGCGCCTGCACAAGGAAGAAGGCTTGCACAACGTCGGCATCACCGTGCCGGCCAAGCGCCACCGCACGGCGCGGGACCTGCCCACGTTGATGAAGATCCCCGGCCGCATCCGCCTGGTGAAAGGCGCCTTCCTGGAAGCGCAAGACGTCTCGCACCACCGCAACAGCCCGGAACTGGCCGCCGCCTACCGCCGCTACGCGCAAGAGCTGCTGTTGAGCGGCCACAAGTGCTCGATCGCCACCCACGACCGCAGCATCCAGCAGGACGTCAGCGCGCTGATCCTGAAGGAACGCATCGACCCGCGCTGGTTCGAATTCGAATCGCTGATCGGCCTGGGCACCGAGCAGATCGCCGAACTGCACGCGCGCGGCTTCCCCACCCGCGAGTACGCGGTGTTCGGCGACGAGCACTTCCTCTACGTGCTGAACCGCATCGCCGAGGAACCGGTGCGCGTCTACCAGGCCATCGTCGACGTCATGGGCGCGGCGACCTGAACTACCGGCACGACCGCGCCATTCAGGCGGCCACGTCCACGTAAGCGACCAGGCTGGCGGGCGCCGGGACGGGCAATCCATCTTCACGCATGCCGTCGAGGTGGAAAGCAATTGCCTCTCTAAGGGAGGACTCCACTTCCGCCACGGTGTCGCCGGTGGCAACGCAACCAGGCAAGTCCGGCACATAGGCCGAGTAGTTCCCGCCGGCTTTTTCAATCACGATGGCATAACGAACCGTATTCATTTTTTCAACCCCGCCTGCTTGAGGATACTGTTAAGCGTACCGGGCGCCAAATCGTCGCTCAACTTTCCAGGAACGGTGACCCGTCCGGACTTGACGGCATGTTTGAATTGACGATGACTGCCCTGAATATTCACTATATCCCAACCGTCGTTCAGCAGCATTTTAATTACGGTGCGCACTTTCATCCACCGAGCTTAGCGGGCCATTGACGCGGCAAACCGACTTGCCGCAAACTTGGGCGCGATCGTCGCTCCACTTTTTCCGGAACGATCACCGGATCTCGGAACAACAATATGGTTGGTTCTGGACTTTTGCACCGACGCCCCACACACAATGGAAACCGCATGCGCCACAGTCCTCCCTTCGGCACCACGATCTTGCCGGCCGACGCAGCCGTCGTCTGGCTGGCGCGACCGGGCCTGCACGACCCGGCGCGGCTGGAAGCGCGCTACCTGCCGCTGCTCGACGACGACGAACGCGCGCGCCACCGCCAGCTGCTGCGCCCCGCCGACCGCCACGCCTACCTGGCGGCCCACGCGCTGCAGCGCCTGGCGCTGGCGGCCTGCACCGGCCTGGCGCCGGCGCAGCTGCGCTTCCGCCGCGGCCCGCGCGGCAAACCCAGTCCCGAGCTGCCGGCGCCGCACGCCGCGCTGGCCTGCAATCTCAGCCACACCTCCGGCCTGGTCGGCTGCGTGCTGACGCGCGCCGGCGCCTGCGGCCTCGACATCGAAACCGTCCGCCCGCTGGACGACATGGAACAGATCGCCCGCCTGGTGTGCTCGCCCGACGAACTGGCCCAGCTCGCCGGCCTGGCGGACCATGCCCGCCAGCGCCGTTTCTTCACGCTGTGGACGCTGAAGGAAGCCTACGCCAAGGCCACCGGCGAAGGCATCGCCATCGACCTGACCCGGGTCGCGTTCGCGCCCGACGCGCAACCGCTCCGCTGCCGCCTCGGCGCCGCCCCGGCCGGCGACGACTGGCGCTTCCACTCCGAGCAGCTGGCCGGCGGCCACGCGCTGGCCGTGGCCCTGCGCGGCGCGGCGGCCGGCGCCACCGTCACGCTGCAAGAAGTGCGGCTCGACGCCGCCGAACCGGGTAACATTGCGTTCTCGTCAACTATCCATCGCCTCAATCTCAATGCATAGCAAGCCGCCGACCCTGACCGCCCCGCCCGAAATCGACTGGCACCTGATCCGCATCTTCCTGGCGGTGGTCGACAGCGGTTCGCTGACGGCCGCCGCCACACTGCTCGGCACCAGCCAGCCCACGCTGAGCCGCCGCATCGAGGAGCTCGAGCTGCACATCGGCATGTCGCTGTTCGAACGGGCCGCGCGCGGCCTGCGCCTGACCGCGGCCGGCGAGGCGCTGCTGGAGCCGGCGCGCCAGATGCGGCTGGCGGCGCAGTCGGTGTCGCTGACCGCGCTCAGCCATACCCAGCAGCTCGACGGCACCGTGCGCCTGACGGCCAGCGAAATGACCTCGGCCTACCTGCTGCCCGACATCATCACCCGCATCCGCAACCACCATCCGGAAATCCAGATCGAAGTGGTGGTCTCCAACCACGTCGAAAACCTGCTGGAGCGCCAGGCCGACATCGCGCTGCGGCACACCGACGTCAGCCAGAACGGCCTGATCGCGCGCCGCATCGGCCAGCTCGACATCGGCGCCTACGCCCACGCCGACTACCTGGCCGCGGTCGGCGGCCGCGTCGACCCCACCTGCCTCGACCGCTATCAGTGGATAGGTTACGACACTTCCGACGCGCTGCTGCGCGGTTTCCGCGACGCCGGCATCCCGGTCAAGCGCGACTTCTTCGGCATCCGCTGCGACAACCACATCACCGGCTGGCAACTGGCGCTGGCCGGCGCCGGCATCTGCCTGGCGCCGTGCATCGTCGCCGGCCAGGCGCCGCAGATGCGCATGGTCATGCCGCGCTCGGCGATCCCGCCGATCCCCCTGTGGCTGACCGCGCACCGCGAGCTGCGCAGCAGCCGCCGCATCAAGATCGTGTTCGCCATGCTGGTCGAAGGCCTGCGCGCCGCGCTCGGCCAGGAAGGCGTGCCCGGCCGCGCCGCCGCCGCCGACCCCGACCTCGCCTGATCCGCCCTCCGCCGCCTCCCCCACCTCCCCGCCTCCCCCGCCAGCCAGCCGCCAGCCGCCCTACTTGCCCTACAGCCACTACGATTATTCGTAGCTTACGCTCCGCAAGCCTCCCTGTTACATTGTCATTATCACAACGGCATAACGCCGTCCGTGCAGCGCTTTCGACCGCCGCTACGTCCAGAGCTATTCCCAGTCAATCTACAACTCCGACCGCTAAATCATGACAACCATTTCGTCCGGCGTGCCGCGCACGCCAACCCCGGCCGTCCCGCCGGCCGCAGGCTCGCCCAGTACGGCCATCGCCGTCATCGGCATCGGTTGCCGCTTCCCCGGCCAGGCCGACGATCCGCACACGCTGTGGCGCAACCTGCTGGCCGGCGCCGACAGCGTCGGCGAAGTGCCGGCCGGCCGCTGGAACGCCGACCGCCACTTCCATCCGCAACGCGGGCTGGCCGGCAAGTCGGCCAGCCGCTGGGGCGGCTTCATCGACGGCGTCGACGGCTTCGACGCCGACTTCTTCAACATCTCGCCGCGCGAGGCGGCGCTGATGGACCCGCAGCAGCGCATGCTGCTGGAAGTGTGCTGGCAGGCGCTGGAGGACGGCGGCCAGCTGCCGCAGCAACTGCGCGGCACAGCGGTCGGCGTGTTCATGGGCGGCTTCACGCTCGACTACATGCTGATGCAGATGGGCGGCAGCGAATACCGCGCCGTCGAGCCGCACACCGCCACCGGCTCGGTGATGACCATGCTGGCCAACCGCCTGTCCTACGTGTTCGGCTTCCAGGGCCCCAGCGTGGCGCTCGACACGGCCTGCTCGTCGTCGCTGGTGGCGATCCACCTGGCCTGCCAGAGCCTGGCCAGCGGCGAATCGGCGCTGGCCGTGGCCGGCGGCGTCAACGCCCTGCTCGGGCCCAGCTTCACCATCGCCGAATCGCGCGCCGGCATGCTCTCGCCCAGCGGCCGCTCGCGCGCCTTCGACGCCCGCGCCGACGGCTACGTGCGCGGCGAAGGCGCCGGCATCGTCGTGCTCAAGCGGCTCGACGAGGCGCTCGCCGCAGGCGACCACATCTACTCGGTGATACGCGCCACCGCCGTCAACCAGGACGGCCACAGCGACGGCCTGACCGTGCCCAGCGGCGACGCCCAGCGCGCCCTGATCGGCCGCGCCTGCGCCGCCGCCGGCATCGCTCCGCGCCAGCTGGCCTATGTCGAGGCGCACGGCACCGGCACCCCGGTCGGCGACCCGATCGAGGCCAACGCCATCGGCGCGGCGGTCGGCGCCGGCCGCCCGGCCGGCCAACCCTGCCTGCTCGGCTCGATCAAGACCAACATCGGCCACACCGAGGCCGCCGCCGGCGTGGCCGGCCTGATCAAGGCCAGCCTGGTGCTGCAGCACGGCCTGGTGCCGCCGCACCTGCACTTCCGCAGCCGCAATCCGAAGATCGACCTCGACGCGCTCAACCTGGCCATCCCGCTGGCCGTCACCGCGCTGCCGGCGGCCGACGGCGAGCGCTACGCCGGCGTCAACTCCTTCGGCTTCGGCGGCACCAACGCCCACGCCATCCTGTCGGCCGCGCCGTCCCGCGCCCAGCCGCAGGACGGCGACGGCGCCAACGCCCACACCCAATACACGCTGCCGCTGTCGGCGCGCCATCCGGACGCGCTGCGCGCGCTGGCCGGCGCCTACGCCGCCGCGCTCGACGCCGGCGGCGCCCTGGCCGGCGCCGCGCTGCGCGACGTCAGCTGGAGCGCCGCCACCCGCCGCGACCATCAGCCCTGGCGCGCCTGCGTCAGCGCGGCCGGCCGCGAAGACCTGATCGCCGCGCTGCGCGCGCTGGCCGAAGGCCACGACCATCCGCAGGCCGCCACCCAGCTGGCGCCGGAAGCGGCGGCGCCGGCGCCGGTGTTCGTCTTCTCCGGCATGGGGCCGCAGTGGTGGGCCATGGGCCGCCAGCTGCTGCGCGAAGAACCGGTGTTCCGCGCCATGGCCGAACGCTGCGCCGTGCTGTTCGACGCGCTGGCCGGCGGCGCCATCCTGGAGCAAATGCTGGCCAGCGAAGAAGACTCGCGCATGGCCGACACCGACATCGCCCAGCCGGCCAACTTCATCCTGCAGGTGGCGCTGGCCGAACTGCTGGCCGCATGGGGCGTGCGCCCGGCCGCCATCATCGGCCACAGCGCCGGCGAGCCGGCCGCCGCCTACGTGGCCGGCTGCCTGACGCTGGAGCAGGCGGTGCGCGTGATCTATCACCGCAGCCACCTGCAGCACCAGACCGCCGGCATGGGCCGCATGCTGGCCATCGGCCTGGGACAGCGCGAGGCGCTGGACGAACTGGCCGCGCTCGGCGATCCGACGCTGACGCTGGCCGCCGTCAACGGCCCGACCCAGGTCACCGTCGCCGGCTCCGCCGACGGCGTCGAGCGCCTGCGCCTGGCGCTCGAGTCCCGCCAGGTGTTCGCCCGCGCGCTCAAGGTGCAGGTGCCGTTCCACAGCGTCTACATGGAGACGCTGGAAGCGCCGATCCACGCCGCGCTGGACGACCTGGTCCCGGCCGCGCCAACCATCCCGCTGTATTCCACCGTCACCGGCGGCCGCGTGGTGGGCGCCATCCACGACGCCGGCTACTGGTACCGCAACATGCGCCAGCCGGTCTGCTTCGCCGACGCCGTCAACGCCGCGTTGGCCGAGGGCCTCCACCACTTCGTCGAACTGGCGCCGCATCCGGTGCTGGCCGGCGCGCTGCAGGAAAACGCCATCATGCACGGCATCGCCGCCCACGTGGTGCCGACGCTGCGCCGCGACCGCGACGACCACGCCCAGCTCCGCCACGCCGTCGGCCTGCTGTACTGCCAGGGCGCGGGTATCGACTGGGCCGGCGCCCTGCCGCCCGGCCTGGCGCTGCCGCTGCCCGGCTATCCGTGGCGCCACCAGCGCCACTGGTACGAGACCGAGGAATCGGCCGCGCACCGCTGCGGCGCCGCCGTCCACCCGATCCTGGCGCGCCGCCTCGACGCCGACGTGCCGACCTGGGAGGCGGACCTGGACCGCACCTCGCTCGGCTTCCTGCAGGACCACTGCATCCAGGGCACCGTGGTGTTCCCCGGCGCCGGCTACGTCGAGATGGCCGCCTACGCCGCGCGCTGCCTGTTCGGCGAACTGGCTCTGGCCACCTTCGCCGACGTCTCCTTCCGCCGCGCGCTCTACCTCGGCGCCGACCAGACGCTGACGCTGCGCCTGAGCGTCGACCCGCAGACCTACGAGTTCCGCATCGCCAGCCGCGTGTTCAACCAGCCGCAGGCGGCGTGGCAGCTGCACTGCACCGGCCAGCTGCTGACCGGCAGCCGCGCCGCGTCCGCGCCGGCCGACCTCGACGCGCTGCATCAGCGCTGCGCCAGCGTCGTCAGCGCGGCCGAGTGCTACACCCACTTCGAACGCCTCGGCCTCGAATACGGCCCGCTGTTCCGCGGCATCGCCGCGCTGCGCCGCGGCGCCGACGAAGCGCTGGCGCGCATCGACGCCCCGGCCGCGCTGTGCCCGGACATGGCCGCTTTCGGCATCCATCCGGCGCTGCTCGACCTGTGCTTCCAGACGCTGGCCGCCGCGCTGCCGTTCGACGGCGCCGCCACCGTCTACATGCCGACCGGCGTGGCCGAGGGCCGCATCCTGGCGCCGCTGCCGCAGCAGCTGTGGATCCACGCGGTCATCACCCGCCGCGACGCCCATGGCATGCTGGGCGACATCCGCATGCTCGACGACAACGGCCGGCTGCTGCTGGAGATCAGCGGCTGCAGCGCGCGCGCGCTGGACGCCGCCGCGCCGTTCGCGGTCACGCCGCAGCAGCTGTACCAGCCCGAGTGGCCGGCCGCCGCCGCGCCCGAACCATCGGCCGACATCGCGCCCGGCCGCTGGTACCTGTACGGCGGCGAGCCGGCGCTGGCGCAGGCCGTGGCCGCGCAATTCGCCCGCCACGGCCACCACGCCGAAGCGCTGCCGCCCGGCTTCGCCGCCGACGACCAGCACGCGTGGCTGGCGCAGCTGGGCGCCGCCGCCGATCTGCGCGGCGTGCTGCACCTGGACCTGTGCCGCCCGCCGCTGGAAGGCGCGCCATCGGCAACCGAGATCGACGCCGAACTGGCGCGCGGCTGCCTGGTCACGCTGAACCTGACGCAGGCCTTGGCCGCGCTGCCCGGCACCGCCAAGCCGCGCCTGTGGATCGCCACCCGCGCCACCCAGCCGGTGCTGGCCGCCGACCGTCCGGACCCGTTCCGCGCGCCGGTATGGGGCATGGCGCGCGTGCTGGGCCACGGTGAACACATCGACCTGTGGGGCGGCATCGTCGACCTGCAGGCCGTGCCGCACGAGGACGACGCCCGTCACCTCGTGGCCGAATGCCTGGGCGCCGACGACGAAGACCAGATCGCCTACCGCGACGGCGCGCGCCATGTGATGCGCCTGGCCGAATGCGCGCCGGCCGCGCGCCTGCCTGCGCCGCCACGGCTGCGCGCCGACGCCAGCTACCTGGTCACCGGCGGCCTCGGTGCGCTGGGGCTGGAAGTGAGCCGCTGGATGGTGCGCCACGGCGCCCGCCACCTGGTGCTGATCGGCCGCGAAGGCTTGCCGCCGCGCGCCGCCTGGGCCGGCCTCGAAGCGGGCCACGCCAGCGCGCAGCGGGTCGCCCGCGTGCTGGAGCTGGAGCGCCTCGGCGCCCAGGTCAGCATCGAGGCGCTCGACATCGCCGACCGCGGCGCGCTCGACGCCATGCTGGCGCGCCGCCAGGCCGAATCGCGGCCGCCGGTGCGCGGCGTGATCCACGCCGCCGGCGTGGCCCATCCGCGCCTGCTCAGCCAGACCAGCAACGCCGACTTCCTGTCCGTGATGCCGGCCAAGGTGCTGGGCGCCTGGAACCTGCACTGCGCGCTGGCCGATGCGCCGCTGGACTTCTTCACGCTGTTCTCGTCGGTGGCCTCGCTGGTGATCTCCATGGGCCAGGGCAATTACGCGGCCGCCAACACCTTCCTCGACATGCTGGCGCACCGCCGCCGCGCCGACGGCCTGCCGGCCACCAGCATCAACTGGGGCCCGTGGGGCGACGTCGGCATGGCCACCCAGCTTGACCTGCTGACCTACTTCCACAGCCGCGGCTTCTATCCGATGACGGCCGAACAGGGCTGCGAGGCGCTGGGCTGGCTGATGAGCGGCAAGGTCGGCCAGGCGGTAGTGCTGGGCGCCAAATGGACGGTGGTCGGCGACACCAGCCCGCTCGGCATCGCCGCGCCGATGCTGGAACACCTGATCGCCGCCCAGCGCGCGCAGGACGCCGACGGCCGCCAGGATGACGGCGCCGTCCAGGCCGACGTGCTGCAACTGCTGGCCGCCTGCGCCGACGCCGACGCCATGCAGGCCACCGTGGCCGCGCATGTGCGCACGCTGGCCTGCCGCGTGCTGCGCGTCGACAGCGCCGGCCTGGCGGCCGACGCCAACATCAGCCACCACGGTCTCGACTCGATGATGGCGATCGAACTCAAAAACCGGCTCGAACAGACCCTCAAGGTCGGCGTCGCCATCGTCGACCTGCTGCGCGGAGTGAGCGCCAACGACATCGCCGCCCTGCTGCTGCCGCAGCTGCAAGAGCAGCGCATGCTGGTGCACGACGCCGCCGTGGCCGACATCATCGCCAACCTCGACACACTCAGCCCGGCAGACCGCGCGGCGCTGTTGAACGACCTTACCAACCAGGAGTCATCGAAATGAGCAGTCTCGGATCGAAATTGGGCGAATTGAGCGCCGCGCAGCGCGACGCCGTCAAACGGGTACTGGAGCGCGCCGCCGCCAGCCAAGGCCTGGAACAGGGCCTGCAGCGCGTGCCGTGCGGCCGCTGCCCGCTGTCGCCGCCGCAAACCCGCCTGTGGCTGATGGCCCAGCTGGACGGCGCCAACAGCGCCTACAACATCCCCGGCGTGTTCCGCCTCGACGGCGCCTTCGACCTGGCGACGCTGCGCGGCGCGCTGCACACGCTGCAACGCCGCCACGAAATCCTGCGCACCCGCTTCGAGACCGACGGCGACAACGTGCCGTTCCAGGTCATCGATGCCGACGGCGCGCCCGACCTGGCGCTGCTGGAAGCGCCGGCGCCCGGCGCCGACAACGCCGCGCTGGACGACTGCATCCGCGACGTGCTGCTGCAACCGTTCGACCTGCGCAGCGGCCCGCCCTGGCGCGCGCGCGTGCTGGCCGCCGGCGCCGATTGCCATGTACTGATCCTGAGCTGCCACCACATCATCTTCGACGGCTGGTCGCTGGGCGTGCTGGCGCGCGAGCTGTTCGCGCTGTACGGCGCAGGCCTGGCGCGCCAGGACACGCTGCTGCCGCCGCCGGCGCACCAGTACAGCGACTACACGGCCTGGCGCGTGCGCGACGGCCAGCAAGCCCGCCACGCCGCCGAGACGGCGTTCTGGCGCGCCACGCTGACCGCGCCGCTGCCGCTGCTGGACCTGCCGGCCGACCGCGCCCGCCCGCAACTGCCCAGCTACCGCGGCGCCATCCACAAGCTGGTGCTGCCGCGCGCGCTGTCGGACGGCCTGGTCGCGCTGGCCGCGACGGCCGGCGTCACGCCGTACGCCGCCTTCCTGACGCTGTTCAAGATCCTGCTGTTCCGCCACACCGGCCAGCAGGACCTGATCGTCGGCACGCCGGTGTCGGGCCGCCAGCACGCAGACCTGGCGCCGCTGGTCGGCGTGTTCGTCAACACGCTACCGATCCGCAGCACGCTGGACCCGGCCCACAGCTACATGCAGGTGCTGGCGGCGGTCAAGCAGGCCAGCCTGGACGCCTTCACCCACCAGGAACTGCCGTTCGATGCCATCATCGAAGCGGTCAACCCGGAGCGCGCGGCCGGCTGCCACCCGATCTTCCAGGTGCTGTACACCTACCAGAACGCGCTGCCGGCCATGAGCGCCGGCGGCCTCGCGGTCAGCTACATGGACGTCGACTGCGGCACCGCCAAGTTCGACCTGTCGCTCGACGTCTACCATAGCGGCGACGGCGCCAACTGCATCTTCGAATACAGCGCCGACCTGTTCGACGCTCCCCGCATCGCCGCCCTGGCGGCCCGCTACGCCCAGCTGGCGCGCGCGGTGCTGGCCGAACCGACGCGCGCGCTGTCGACGCTGCGCCTGATGAGCGACGCCGAACTGGCGGCGGTGCACGCGGCCAGCGTCGGCGAGCGCGTCGACGCGCCGTGCGGCGACGTGATCTCGCTGTTCGCCCTACGTGCGACCGAAACGCCGGACGTCGCCGCCGTGATCGACGGCGACGACACCCTGAGCTACCGCGAGCTGGACCTGCGCGCCAACCGCATCGCCCACGCGCTGGCCGCGCGCGGCGTACGCCACGGCGACGTGGTCGGCGTCTGCCTGGACCGTTCGGCCGCGCTGATCGCCGCCGTGGTCGGCGTGCTCAAGGCCGGCGCCGCGTTCGTCGCGCTCGATCCCTCGCATCCGCCCGCCCGGCTGGCGCTGATCGCCGCCGACGCCGGCGTGGCCTGCGTGATCGACCATGCCGATGCGCCCACCGCGACGCTGTCCTGCGCCCGCCTCGCGCTCGACACCGACGCCGCCGACATCGGCTCCCGCCCGAACGCCGCCCCGACCATCGCGCTGGAACCGCACGACGGCGCCTACGTGGTCTACACCTCAGGCACCACCGGCCAGCCCAAGGGCGTGATGGTCAGCCACGGCAACTGGATCAACGCCTACCTGGGCTGGCAGCACCACTACCAACTTGACCAACTGCGCGTCCACCTGCAGATGGCGAGCTTCCCGTTCGACGTGTTCTGCGGCGACCTGATACGCGCGCTCGGCAGCGGCAAGACGCTGCTGATCTGCCCACAGCATTTGCTGGGCGCGCCCGAGCGCCTGCATGCGCTGATCCAGGAACAAGGCGTCGATTGCGCCGAGTTCGTGCCGGCCACCTTCCGCGCGCTGGCCGACTACCTGGCCGCCGAACGCCTGCGGCTGGACGGCGTGCGCGTGCTGGTGGTCGCGTCGGACACCTGGTACGCCGGCGAATACCGCCGCTACCGCGCGCTGCTGGCCGACGACGCGCGTCTGATCAACTCCTACGGCATGGCCGAGGCCAGCATCGACAGCACGCTGTTCGAGGGCGAGCTGGCCGGCCGCGCCGACGGCGCGCTGGTGCCGATCGGCCGTCCCTTCCCCAACGTCGCCGTGTGGGTGATGGACGCCCAGCTGCGGCCCTTGCCGCCCGGCGTGGTGGGCGAATTGTGCGTCGGCGGCGCCGGCGTCGCGCGCGGCTACATCAACCGCCCCGAACTGAACGCCGAGAAGTTCGTAACCGACCCGATGTCGTCCGACGCCGGCGCGCGCCTGTACCGCACCGGCGACCTGGGACGCATCGGCGCCGACGGCGCGCTGGAACTGGTCGGCCGCCGCGACACCCAGGTCAAGCTGCGCGGCATGCGCATCGAACTGGGCGAGATTGAATTGGCGCTGCGCGGCGTCGACGGCGTCGAAGACTGCGCCGCCGCCGTGCGCAGCGACGACGCCGGCCACGCCCGCATCGTCGCCTACCTGGTCGGCGCACCCTCGGCCCTGCCGGCCGCCAGCGAACTCGATGCGCACCTGCGCGCGCTGCTGCCGGCCTATATGCTGCCGTCCTGCTACCTGCCGCTGGAACGCCTGCCGCTGTCGGCCAACGGCAAGGTCGACCGCACCCGCCTGCCCGATCCGCAGGCCGGCGACGGCGGCGCCATGCAGGGCTTCGTGTCGCCGCGCACGCTCAACGAGGAAATCCTGGCCACCATCTGGATCCAGATGTTCGGCGTTTCGCGGGTCGGCGTGCACGACAGCTTCTTCGCGCTGGGCGGCCACTCGCTGCTGGCGTTCCAGCTGGTGTCCAAGGTGCGCGACGCCTTCCAGGTCGACCTGCCGCTGCAGCAGCTGTTCATCAACCCGACCATCGCCGGCCTGGCGCGCGCCATCAGCGAATTGCGCGGCACCAGCGCCGCCTACGACGCCACCCTCAACGCGCTGCCGGTGGTGGTGACCGATCCCGCCAGCCGCCACCTGCCGTTCGCGCTGACCGAGGTGCAGCAGGCCTACTGGCTGGGCCGCAACGAGGTGTTCGAGTTCGGCAACGTCACCACCCACAGCTACGATGAAATGGGCACCGTCGACATCGACACCGCGCGCTTCGAACGGGCCTGGAACAAGGTGGTGGCGCGCCACGACATGCTGCGCGCCGAGATCCTGCACGACGGCACCCAGCGCATCCTGGCCACGGTGCCCAACTACGCGGTCGACGTGCTGGACCTGCGCCACGCCACGCCCGAGCAGTGCGAGGCCGGCATCGAGTCGGTGCGGGCGCAGATGTCGCACCAGATGCTCGACGTCCACCACTGGCCGGTGTTCGACGTGCGCGTCACGCTGCTGCCCGGCGCCGACGCCCGCATCCACTTCTCCAACGACGCCCTGATCTTCGACGTCTGGAGCTTCGTCATCATCATCGAGGACCTGGTCAAGTTCTACCTGGACGAGGCGGTCGAGCTGCCGGCGCTGACGCTGTCGTTCCGCGACTACGTGATCGCCGAGGACAAGATCCGCGCCACCGAGCGCTATCGCCGCTCGCTGGCCTACTGGCGCGAACGGGTGCGCGATCTGCCGGCCGCGCCCGACCTGCCGATGGCGATGGATCCGACCCTGCTCAAGAAGCCGCGCTTCACCCGCCTGCACCAAGCCTTCGACCGCGAGACCTGGGCGCGCCTGAAGCAGCGCGCAGTACGCAACGGCCTGACCACCACCGGCCTGATGCTGGCGGCCTACGCCGAAGTGCTGGCGCGCTACAGCGCCGATCCGGCCTTCTCGCTCAACCTGACCTTCCTCAACCGCCACCCGATGCACCCGCAGGTCAACGACATCGTCGGCGAGTTCACCTCGCTCACGCTGCTCAGCGTCGACCTGGCGCAGGGCGCCACCTTCGCCGAGCGCGCGCGGCGCGTGCAGGCCGACCTGTGGAACGACCTGGAACACCACGACATCAGCGGCGTGCAGGTGCTGCGCGACCTGACCCGCGCCCACGGCGGCGCCACCCGCGCCAAGATGCCGGTGGTGTTCACCAGCGCGCTGGTGGTGCCGATCCCGGTGCGCCAGGAAGCGTTCCCGATCACGCCGATCTACCGCGACGGCGTCACCCAGACCTCGCAGGTCTGGCTCGACTGCGGCGTGTGGGAGGACGACCACGTCCTGCTGTGCAACTGGGACGTGGTGCTGGAGCTGTACCCGGCCGGCCTGATTGAAGACATGTTCGCCGCCTACTGCCACCTGACGCGCCGCTTGGCCGACGACGACGCCGCATGGGACAGCCCGCTGCACGACTTGGGCCTGGCGCCGTCCGCCGGCGCGCCCGCGTCCACGCTGGCCGCGCCTCACATGGCCGACGCGGCTGACACGCCCGCCGGCCCGGCCACGCTGGATGCGCTGTTCAGCGCCAGCCTGGTGCGCCAGCCGCAAGCCTGCGCGGTCGCCGCGCCCGGCCTGCACCTGAGCTACGAGCAGCTGGCCGCACACGCGGCCTGGGTGCGCCAGCAAATGACGCTGGCCGACGCCCAGCCGGGCGAACTGGTGGCCGTGGTCATGCACAAGGGCTGGGAACAGGTGGCCGCCACGCTGGGCATCATGAACGGCGGCGCGGCCTACATGCCGGTCGATCCGGCGCTGCCGCCGCAGCGCATCGCCGAACTGCTGGCCGACGGCCGCGTCGCCACGCTGGTCACCACGCCCGACCTCGCGGCCGAGCTGACGCCGCTGCTGGCCGCCAGCGCCGGCGACGCCGCCCGCGTGGTGGTGCTCGACGCCAGCTGCACCGCGCCGCCGGCGCTGCTGGAGCACAGCCTGGCGCGCGCCGACGGCATCGCCTACGTGATCTTCACCTCCGGCTCGACCGGCAAGCCGAAAGGCGTGGTGATCGACCACCGCGGCGCCGTCAACACCATCGAGGACGTCAACGCCACGTTGGAGATCGGCCCGTCCGATCGCGTGCTGTCGGTATCCTCGCTCAGCTTCGACCTGTCGGTGTACGACTTCTTCGGCACCCTGGCGGCCGGCGCCACGCTGGTGCTGCCGGCCAACGAGCGCCGCCTCGATCCCTCGCACTGGCACCAGCTGGTGGCCGAGCAGCAGGTCACCGTGTGGAACTCGGTGCCGGCGCTGTGCGGCCTGCTGGTCGACTACTGCGAGCGCAGCGCGCTGCCGGCGCCGTCGCTGCGCCACGTCATGCTCAGCGGCGACTGGATCGCCGTCAACCTGCCCGGCCGCATCCGCGCCGTGTGGCCGCAGGCGCGCGTGCGCAGCCTGGGTGGCGCCACCGAGGCGTCGATCTGGTCGGTGTGGTATCCGATCGAGACGGTCGATCCGGCCTGGACCAGCATCCCCTACGGCCACGCCATGCGCCGCCAGTCCATCCACGTGCTGGACCACCGCATGGAGGAAGCGCCGGCCTGGGTGACGGGCGCGCTGTACCTGGGCGGCATCGGCCTGGCGCTGGGCTACTGGGACAGCCCGAAACTGACCGACGCCGCCTTCGTCACCCATCCGCGCACCGGCGAGCGGCTGTACCGCACCGGCGACCTCGGCCGCCGCATGGCCGACGGCAACATCGAATTCCTGGGCCGCCAGGACCAGCAGGTCAAGATGCAGGGCTTCCGCATCGAACTGGGCGAGATCGAGGCCGCGCTGCTCAAGCATCCGGCCGTGCGCGACGCCGTGGTGGTGTGCCACGGCGAGCGCCACGCCGAGAAGCGGCTGGCCGCCTTCTACTGCCTGCAACCCGATGCCGCGCTCGATGCGGCCGAACTGCGCGGCGCGCTGCTGGCGCAGTTGCCTGCCTACATGGTGCCGCACACGCTGCGCCAGCTCGACGAGCTGCCGCTCAGCGCCAACGGCAAGGTCGACCGCCGCCGGCTGCCGGCGCCGGAGGCCGCGCCCCTGCAGGAACGGCAAGTGGTGGCGCCGCGCGACACCACCGAGGCCGCCATCGCCACGCTGTGGGCGGCGCTGCTCGAACTGCCGGAGGTCGGCGTCACCGAGGACTTCTTCCAGGCCGGCGGCGACTCGCTGTTCGCCATCAAGATGCTGCTGGCGCTACGCACCACCTTCGGCTGCGACGTCGCCCTCAAGCATTTGTTCCAGCATCCGACGGTGGCCGCGCAGGCCGCGCTGATCCGCGCCATGCAGGCGGAGCAGCAAGCCGCCGCCCCGATTCCCCCTACTTCCGTTCAAGGATAAAACCATGATGATCGATCTCCCGGCCCCCGCGGCCAACGACCCCGGCCACCGCGCCGCGCCGGCCCCCATGCCGGTGGCCGAACTGGCGCGCCTCGGCGCCATCCACAAGACCTACCGCCAGGGCGAGGTGATGGTGGAGGCGCTGCGCGGCGTCGACCTCGTCATCGCCGAGCGCGAAATGCTGGCCATCTGCGGCCCGTCCGGCAGCGGCAAGTCGACCCTGCTCAACCTGGTCGGCATGCTCGACGAGCCCACCAGCGGCAGCGTCGTCATCGACGGCCAGGACGTGCTGCGCCTGAGCCGCGACGCCAAGGCCGACCTGCGCAGCAGCGCGATCGGCTTCATCTTCCAGAGCTTCAACCTGATCCCGGTGCTGTCGGCGCTGGAGAACGTGCTGCTGCCGCTGCGCCTGCGCGGCAAGCTCGACGCCGCCGCCAGCGCGCGCGGGCGCGAACTGCTGGCACGGGTCGGCCTGGCCGCGCAGCTGAACGCCTACCCGGACCGCATGAGCGGCGGCCAGCGCCAGCGCGTGGCCATCGCGCGCGCGCTGGTCACCCAGCCGCGCCTGGTGGTGGCCGACGAGCCGACCGCCAACCTCGACACCGACACCAGCATGGTGGTGATCGACCTGATCGCCTCGCTGCGGCGCGACCTCGACACCACCTTCGTGTTTTCCACCCACGACCACCGCATCCTCGGCCACATGGACCGCACCGTCCACCTGCGCGACGGCCGCATCGCCACCGGAGACCTGACATGAACATGATCCTGCTCGCGCTGCGCAACGTGCTGCGCAACCGCCACCGCAGCCTGGCCACCGTGCTGGCCATCGCCGCCGGCCTGACCGCCATTAACCTGTTCGCCGGCTACATCGCCAACGTCTACAGCGGCCTGCAGATCCAGGCCGTGGCCGGCGAACGCCTGGGCCACCTGACCATCTACAAGGAAGGCATGCTGCTCGAAGGCAAGCTGCATCCGAAGCGCTATATGTTCAGCGCCGACGAGGCCGCGCGGCTGCGGCGCGTGGTCGAGCAGACCGGCGGCGTGCGGCTGGTGTCGCCGCGCGTGGGCATCAGCGGCATGGCGTCCAACGGCAACGCCTCCACCATCTTCATCGGCGAGGGCGTGGTCGCCAGCGATGCCGCCATCCTGCGCGGCAAGCTGGCCGAGGGCGCCGGCGGCAAGCTCGATCCGGCCCAGAAGTACGGCGTGGCCGCCTCGGCCGACCTGGCCAAGCTGCTCAACTACAAGATCGGCAGCACCGTCACCCTGATGACCTCGACCATCGACGGCCAGGCCAACGCGATGGACGCGCAGATCGTCGACATCTTCAACACCGGCAACGTCAACACCAACGACAAATACCTGGTGCTGCCGCTGGGCCTGACGCAGATGCTGCTCGACACCGAGGGCGCGGAGCGCTTCGTGGTGCTGCTCGACGACGCCGCCCAGACGCTGGCCAAGCGCGCCGAGCTGCAGGCCGCGCTGGCGGCGGCCGGCTTCCGCGTCGAGATCAAGACCTGGAAGGAGCTGTCGAGCTTTTACACCCAGGTGCGCGGCCTGTTCGACATGATCTTCGCCTTCATCGCCTCGATCGTGTTCGTGATCGCCGCCATGAGCATCGCCAACACCATCTCGATGACGGTGATCGAACGCACCCGCGAAATCGGCACGCTGCGCGCGCTCGGCCTGCGCACGCTGGGCGTGATCCGGCTGTTCGCGCTGGAGGCCGGCTGGCTGGCGCTGGGCGGCATCGCGCTGGGGCTGGCCGCCACGCTGCTGCTGGCGGCCGTGGTCAACCGCGCCGGCATCTCCTACGTGCCGCCCAACTCCTCGTACGCGGTCGACCTGCTGGTCGACCTCGACTGGGCCCGCATCGCCGGCGTGGCCGCCGTGGTGCTGGTGCTGGCGCTGCTGGCGGCGCTGCTGCCGTCGCTGAAGGCGGCGCGCCGCGGCATCGTCGACGCGCTGGCCTTCGCCTGACTCCCCTCACCATGAACGGATCCCTGACCATGCAAGCCCTGTATATCCTGACCCTGGCCGGCGCCCTGCTGGCCGCTGCGGCGCCGGCCGGCGCCGCCGAACCGATGACCGCCCAGCAACTGCTCGAGGCCACCGACCGCAGCCGCGGCGGCGGCCTGCCCGGCGTCGCCTGGGACCTGAAGATCACCGCCGTCGACCCCGACGCCGGCGAGAACGTGCGCATGATGCGGGTCAAGGCCGACGGCGACAACAGCGTGGCCGAGACCACCTTCCCGGCGCGCTCGGCCGGCGGCCGCCTGCTGCAGCTGGGCCGCAACATGTGGTACGGCCGTCCCGACATCCAGAAGCCGGTGTCGATCTCCAGCCGGCAGAAGATGATGGGCCCGGCCGCCAACGGCGACATCGCCTCGACCAACTACGTCAAGGAATACGACGCCACCTTGCTGCCCGAGGACCAGGTCGACGGCGAACCGGTGTACGTGCTCAACCTGGTCGGCAAGAACAAGTGGGTGACCTACGACCGCATCGTCTACTACGTCTCGCGCGCGCGGCTGGTGCCGGTCAAGGCCGACTTCTACACGGTGTCGGGCAAGCTGTTCAAGTCGGCCATGTTCGAGACCGACAACACCATCCAGCGCGACGGCCGCAAGCAAGCCTTCGTCAGCCGCATGGTGATCCGCGACGCCATCGTCAGCGGCAACGTCTCGGTGCTGGAGTATTCGGCCATCAAGGTGCAGGCGATCCCGCGCGACGAGCTGACCCTCGCCGCGCTGACCCGCTAGATGGCCGCGCCACGGCCTAGCTTGCTGTTACGCCGCGCCGGCCTGCTGCTGGCGCTGGCGGCGGCGCCGTGGCCGGCCGCCGCCGGCGACGGCGCCGATGCCGATGTCGATGTCGGTCATGCCGCCGAGGCCGCCGAGGCCGCCGAGACCGGCCTCGCGCCGCGCTACACCGCGTTCGGCCAGGGCCTGCTGTACGGCAGCGCGCTGTCGCCCGCCGACAGCCGCTTCAATCCGGACAACGCGCTGGCCCGCCTGCCCCGCCGCCAGGCCGACGCCGAGCTGCGCGTCAACCTCAACGCCAAGCTGGCCGGCTGCGGCGCCTCGGCCAAGCTGCGCGCGCAGTACAGCCGCCGCATCGACGACGCCACCACGCCGGCCGACAGCCACGAAACCTTCCTCAACGAGGGCGGCCTGCGCTGCCGGCTGGGCGACCAGGCCGAGTTCGGCGTCGGGCGCGAGGTGCTGCAATGGGGCAGCAGCTACTTCCTGTCACCCAGCAATCCCTTCTTCACCGAGACCGGCAAGACCAATCCGATCCAGGAGCTGTACGGCAAGGACATCTGGCAACTGCAATGGTTCCCCGCGCCCGGCCTGACCCTGGCGGCGCTGCGCAACTTCCGCCACGGCCGCCTGGAAGCCGATCCCGCCAGCTTCTCGCCCACCTCGGCGGTCAAGCTGGACTGGATCGGCGACGACGCCAGCGCCGGCGCCATCGTGTCGCGCCGCGCCAACGGCGTGCGCCGGCTCGGCCTGTACGGCACGCTGCCGGTGTCGAAGGCCGCGCTGGTCTATGCCGACCTGTCGGCCGGTCGCGGCAACGCCGGCTGGTACGTGCAGCCGGACGGCACCTTCGCCCAGGGCAAGCTCGGCGACAACAAGCTGTACCACTCGCTGCTGGCCGGCGCCAGCTACACCGTCGAATCGGGCTGGACCTGGACCGTCGAATGGCTCAACGGCAACGAGGGCTACGGCGCCGGCGAACGCAAGGCCTACGAGACGACGGCCGCGCTGGCGGCGCAAGCCTGGCGCCGCCAGGACGCCGGCAGCGCGGCGGCGGCGCAAACGCTGGGCCGGGCGCTGGCGCCCAACCTGCCCTACCTGAGCCGCAACTACCTGTTCGTGCAACTGCTGCGCACCGAGTGGCACGACAAGGGCGACGTCGCGCTGCGCTGGGCCCAGCCGCTGGGCGGCGGCCGCGGCGGCGCCGCCTCCGGCTCGCTGACCTACTACCTGAGCAACCACCACCAGCTATTCCTGATCGCCAGCCTCAACGTCGGCGGCGACCGTTCCGACTTTGGCCGCCTGCTCACCTCATCGCTGCAGGCCGGCATCCGCAGCACTTTTTAAACGGGAGTTTTTTTCATGTTGACCTACACCGATACCGCCCCCCTCCTCGCGCCGCGCACCGCCGCGCCGCCGCGCAGCGCCTACCTGCACCGCTACGGCAGCGCCCATCCGGAGCGCGTGCGCACCCGGCTCTACCTGTTTGCCTATGCCGGCGGCAGCGCGGCGGTGTTCCGCCAGTGGCCGGCGTATTTCGACGACAGCTACGAGCTGATCGGCATCCAGCTGCCGGGACGCGGCAGCCGCATGCTGGAACCGGCCGAGACCGACTACCGGGTGCTGGTGCGCGACATCGCCGACGCCCTGCTGGAAGAAAACCAGTACACGCGCTACGCGCTGTACGGCCACAGCATGGGCGCGCTGCTGGCCCACCATGTGGCGCTGGAGTTACTGCGGCGCGGCGCGGCCCAGCCCGACACCTTGTTCGTGTCCGGCTGCAAGCCGCCGCACCTGGCCCGCAACGCGCGCCAGGTGGCGGACATGAGCGACGCCGAGTTCATCGACGAACTGCGCCGGCTGGAAGGCACGCCGGCCGCGCTGCTCGAGAACGCCGAGCTGATGCAGCTGCTGCTGCCCACCATCAAGGCCGACTTCATCCTGCTCGACCGCTGGTATGCGGCGCTGGCGCCGACGCCGCGCGCCGAACTGTCGCTGCCGATCTGCGGCATGAGCGGCCGGCGCGACATCCATTGCTCGCGCGCCGACATCGACGGCTGGCAAGAACACACCCACGGCACGCTGGAAACGCTGGAATACAACGGCGGCCATTTCTTCCTGCAAAGCCAGGAGGCCAGGGTGGTCGGCGACATCCGCGCCCGCCTCGACATGCTGCGCCGCGGCGCCTGAATCCCGGCCGCCCGCCATCCCCTCACACCTCAGGAGTCATCGTGAATCAACGCAAACATCTCATCCTCGGCACCGGCGCACTGGGCCTCAGTGTCGCCGCCTGTCTCGACGAACAGGGCATCGTGCCGCTGATGCTCAACCGCAGCGGCGGCCAGGCCGGAAAATGGCCGGTGGTCGCCTGCGACGCCAGCGATCCGGCCCGGCTGGCCGCGCTGCTGGACCAGCCCGCCGTGCTGTACGTGTGCGCGGCGCCGGCCTACTGGCAATGGACCACCCAGTTTCCGGCGCTGGCGGCCGGCATCGCGGCGGCGGTGGAAGGCAAGGATGTGCGCATCGTCCTGGCCGACAACGTCTACGGCTACGGCCGCTGCGACCTTACCTTCCGGGAAATCAGCCCCAGCCAGCCATGCAGCCGCAAGGGACGCGTGCGCCAGCAGGTGGCCCAGAGCCTGATGCAGCTCGACGGCCGCGGCCGGGTACGCGTGGCCGTGGTGCGCGCCGCCACCTTTTTCGGGCCGGGCGTGGAACAGTCCAGTGTCGGCCGCAGCGTGATCGACAGCGCGCTGAGCGGCAAGCCCGCCTACGTCATCGGCGATCCGCACGCCGCCCACGCCTTCACCTACGTGCCGGACTTCGCGGCCGCGATGGTGCGGGTGGCGGCGGATGAGACGGCGTTCGGCCGCCAATGGCACGCGCCGTCGCACAACGGCGCCTCGCTGCTGCAGTTCCTGGAACAGGTGGCGGCCCACGGCGGCCAGCCGGTCAAGCTGCGCGCGGCCGGGCCGTGGATGATGCGCTTGATCGGCCTGTTCAATCCGGCCATGCGCGAGCTGATCGAAATGCAGTATCTGCACAACACGCCATGGGCCTTCTCCAGCGAGTTGACCGAGCGCACGCTGAACATCGCCGGCACGCCGCTGGCCACGGCGATCGCGCGCACCGCGCAATCGGTGCGGCCGCAGGCGCTGGCGGCCTGACGGCCGGCAACGGCAGCCGGCGCGGCGGCATCAGCCGTGCGCCGGCTGCCGCTTGATCAGCCCCAGCCGGGTCGCGCAGTTGATCGCGTGGCGGGTCGAATAGACGTCGAACTTGCGGGCGGCGTTTTTCAGGTGGAAATAGACGGTGTGGCGCGAGATGCTCAGTATCAGCGCGGTCTCCTTGCTGGTCTTGCCGATGGCGCTCCAGTACAGGCACGCATGTTCGCGCTCCGTCAGGCTGGGCATGCGGTGCGCGTTCTGCTCGTTCCACAGGTCGCGCACGGCTTCGTGCAGGTAGGAGGCCAGCAACATCAGGTCGGCTGTCAGCGCCAGCGGCAGCGCATGGCCGCGCACGGACTGGCGGTAGAAGTCGACCCGGCTCACGGCCAGCGCGTCGCGCGCCGTCACGCTGATGCCCTGGCAGATGCCGCGCGCGCGCAGCGCCGCGTAGGGCTGGGCGCCGTCCACATCGGCCATCTTGCCCGAGCGGTCGATATCCCACGCCAGCGGCAGGCCGGAGCGCGCCAGGTGGCGGTTGACCATGTCGTCGTCGCGCTTGTGGTTGGCGCCGAACCATTGCATCAGCGGCGCCGGCAGGCTGCCGAACTGGTGGGAGCAGGGACTGCCATTGGCGGCGTCGACGTCCATGCGTATCAGGAAATCGACGATGCCGGTGCCGGCCAGCAAGCTCAGCACCCGTTCACTTAGTTGGTCCCAGTCGGACGCGGCCAAGATAGCCCCGAATTCCTTCTCCGACATCCGAACGTCAATCCCGCCTCGCATCATCGTTAGCCCTGCCCTGTCACCCAGCCGAATCGCACTGTATTGACATCATGGCGGAATGGATAACGACCAACAACACACACGGTTAAATACGCACTATTCATCAGTGAATGGCTCAACCCACGAACAACAGGTCGAGCTGCTCGGCCAGCAACTGTTCGCAGGACTTGCCGTTCTGGTTCCGGTTCACATGTCAGTGCAAGCGCAACTCCACCAGCGTGGTCATGCTGGACTCAGCCTCGCGCAGCGCGCGGGCGGATGGGCGGGCGCCGGCGGCCACGGCCCAGGCCAGCACCCAATGGCCGGCCTGGATTTCCTCCGCGGCCGACTCGGCATACAACAGGCGCTGGGCGGCGATGTTCATGCGCCCGACGGCGTAGGCTTTGCGATCGGACGCAGCAGGCGTCGGGGAAAGAACGATGGATTTCATACTGGGCCTCATGGTTGATATCCTCCTTGTACGCAGCGCACACGACGGCGGATTCAACTTTTTGAGGCCCGGGCTCAATCTTCCAGTGTCGCGTGAAAGCCACTACCGCCGCGCTTCCAATACGCCGCGGCGCGGATCTGGTGCTTGCCCAGGCCCTTCACGCCGACCAGCTCTTGCCGCACCGCCACCATCGTCGCCGCCTCGCCGGCGCACCAGGCGTAGCCGTCGCCATCCGGCAGCGTGAACGCGCGCACCGCAGCGATCAGTTCCTCATCGCTGCCGACCCAGCGCAGATCGACCTGGGCGCCGCTGGCCAGCGCGCGGCGGTCGGCGGCATCGCCCACCTTGGCAATCACGATCACGCTTACACCTGCCGGCAACTCTTCGAGCCGGCGGGCAATCGCCGGCAAGGCGCTCTCGTCGCCGACCAGCAGCTGCCAGTCATAGTCGGCCGGAATGATGAACGAGCCGCGCGGTCCGCCCACGATCACGCGCTGGCCCGGCGCCGCCTGCGCCGCCCAGCGCGCGGCGGGACCGTCGCCGTGCAGCGCGAACTCCAGGCACAGCTCGCCGGCGACCGGATCGAAGCTGCGCGGCGTGTAGTCGCGCTTGACCGCGCCCTCGCCCTGCCCCAGGATGAACTTGACGTGGTCGTCGAACGAAGCGCTATGGAAATCATGCAAGGCCGGGCCGCGGAACGTGATGCGGCGAAAATGCGTACCGACGTCGCGCACCTGTGCCACTTCCACCTCACGGATCTTGAGTTCATGGCGAACCCGCTGCACACGGCTGATTGGAGCGTCTATACTCATGTCTTTGCCTATCCGGATAATTGATAATGTCACCTATTATTTCCAAATCAAATGACAAAGTCAACCATTCTCGCGATCCCAACCTGGATGGCGTGCTCGATCTCGTGCATACGATCATGCATCAGTTCCGTTCGCAGCAATTCCAGGCCTTGCGCGAAGGCCAACATGAGATGACGCCGATGGAAGGTCGGGTTCTGGGATTTTTCGCGCGCCATCCGGGCAGCACGCAGAGCGACCTGGCCAAGCGCACCGGCAAGGACAAGGCGCAGCTGACGCGCCTGATCACGGCGCTGCGCGAGCGCGGCCTGCTGCAAGGCGAAGCCGACGCCGCCGACCGCCGCAACACCTGCCTGTCGCTGACCGACGCCGGCCGCATCGTCCAACAAAAGATCAAGCGCCAGGCCGAAGCATTGAATGCGCAAGCCATGCAAAACCTCAGCGCGGAACAACAGCAAACGCTGCGCAGCCTGCTGCTGCAAGTCAAATCCAACCTCGACGACTGCGCCTAGGGCCTTTTACGCAACAGCTACTTCAACCGACATCGCCGACGAATTGGGGTGCGGCATCGGCTTGCCATCCGCCTTCATTCCTTCAAGATGAAACTCGATCGCCTCCTGAATTAGCATCACGACCTCATCCCGCGTAGTGCCAACCGCCACGCATCCAGGTAAATCCGGCACGTATGCGCCAAAGGATTTCGGCCCCTCCTCAACGATGACCAGGAATTTCATTTTCACTCCCTATTTTCCAATTCTGGCTTGCTTCAAGACCGAGTTGAGCGTGCCAATGGGGACGTCAACATTCAGCTTGCCCGCCACAGTAACTGTGCCAGGCAGCGTCTGGTGATGGAATTGTCGATGACTGCCCTTCATCCGGACTTGAAACCAGCCATTCGCAAGCAATAGTTCAATCAGTTCCCGAGTTTTCATCTTAGCGTATCTCGAATGCCGTCAAAGTAAACGATGACGAAATCAGGGCAATCGAACTACGAAATGCTTAAGCTTCGACGAAAAAAAAAGCGACCCGAAGGCCGCTTTTGCTGGAGACGAAAACGCCGCTTAGAACTGGTCTTCGCTCAAGGCCAGCACGCCGGCGCTGCCGTCGATGATGGCGATGCGCAGGCTCGATGCTTGCGACAGGATATGGTCGGCGAAGAAGCGCGCGGTGGCGATCTTGGCTTTGTAGAAGCTGGCGTCGCCTTCATTGGCGTCCAACTTCTGCTGCGCCACCAGGGCCGCGCGCGCCATCTGCCAGCCGCCCAGCACCAGGCCGGCCAACTTCAGGTACAGCACGCTGCCCGAGAACACGCCCTTGATATCGCTCTTCATATTGGCGACCACGTAGTCCACCACCGCTTCCAGGTCCTTGCTGCCGGACGACAGCTGCGCCAGGATGGCCTTGAAGTCGGCATGATCGACAGCAGCCAGCTGCGCCTCGGTCGCGCGCACCTGGGCGATGATGCCCTTGGCCACGGCGCCGCCGTCGCGCACGGTCTTGCGGCCGACCAGGTCGTTGGCCTGGATCGCGGTCGTGCCTTCGTAAATCGTCAGGATCTTCGAATCGCGATAGTGCTGCGCCGCGCCGGTCTCTTCGATGAAGCCCATGCCGCCGTGCACCTGCACGCCGTCGCGGGTCACGTCCTGGGACATCTCGGTCGACCAGCCCTTGATCACCGGCACCAGATACTCGTACACCGCCAGGTTGGCCTTGCGCACCTCGGCATCGGCGTGGCTGTGCGCCACGTCGCTGATGCCGGCGCCGACGTAGGCCAGCGCACGCGCCGCTTCCGTCTGCGAACGCATAGCCATCAGCATGCGGCGCACGTCCGGATGATGAATGATAGCCACCGGACCGGCCGAACCGGCCAGGTCGCGCGACTGCACGCGGTCCTTGGCGAAGGCCACGGCCTTCTGGTAAGCGCGCTCGGCCAGGCCGATACCCTGCAGGCCGACGCCGAAGCGGGCCGCGTTCATCATGATGAACATGTATTCCAGACCGCGGTTCTCTTCGCCCACCAGCGTGCCGATGGCGCCGCCGTGGTCGCCGAATTGCAGCACCGCGGTCGGGCTGGCCTTGATGCCCAGCTTGTGCTCGATCGACACGCAATGCGCATCGTTGCGCGCGCCCAGCGAGCCGTCGGCGTTGACCAGGAACTTGGGCACGATGAACAGCGAAATGCCCTTCACGCCAGCAGGCGCGTCCGGCGTGCGCGCCAGCACCAGGTGCACGATGTTCTCGGTGAAGTCGTGCTCGCCGTAGGTGATGAAGATCTTGGTGCCGAACACCTTGTAGGTGCCGTCGTCCTGCGGCACGGCGCGGGTGCGCACGGCGGCCAGGTCGGAGCCGGCCTGCGGCTCGGTCAGGTTCATGGTGCCGGTCCATTTGCCCGACACCAGGTTTTCCAGGTAGGTGGCTTTCTGCGCATCGCTGCCGGCGGTCAGCAGCGCTTCGATCGCGCCGTCCGACAACAGCGCGCACAGCGCGAACGAGATGCTGCCGGCGTTGAGCATTTCAATGCACGGCGTCGCCAGCAGTTTCGGCAGGCCCTGGCCGCCGAATTCCACCGGATGCTGCACGCCTTGCCAGCCAGCCTCGGCAAACGCCTTGAAGGCGTCCTTGAAACCCTTGGAGGTCGTGACCTGGCCGTCGTGCCAGAAGCTCGGCTCTTTGTCGCTAGGATTGTTCAGCGGCGCGACCACGTTGGCGACGAACTTCGCGTTTTCTTCCAGCACGGCTTCGGCCGTGTCCGGGGTCGCGTCTTCATTGCCCGGCAGCGCATTGACGCCGGCCAGGTCGGCCAGTTCGTTCATCACGAACAGCATGTCTTTCAGGGGTGCTTGATACGGCATCTTATGTCTCCAAGAAAAAGGCCACGGCAATCCGGTCATCCGGATCAGCGTGGCCCTGTATTCATCACGGCTTGATTAGCCCAGTTCTGCAACCAGTTGCGGCACGATGTCGAACAGATCGCCGACGATGCCGTAGTCGGCAACGGAGAAGATCGGCGCTTCAGGATCCTTGTTGACCGCGACGATCACTTTGGAATCCTTCATACCGGCCAAGTGCTGGATCGCGCCGGAGATGCCGACGGCGATGTACAGCGTAGGCGCGACGATCTTGCCGGTCTGGCCGACTTGCCAGTCGTTCGGCACGTAGCCGGCGTCGACGGCTGCGCGCGACGCGCCCATGGCGGCGTTCAGCTTGTCTGCCAGCGGTTCCAGGATCTTGAACGCCTCGCCCGAGCCCATGCCGCGGCCGCCGGAAACGATGATCTTGGCGGCGGTCAGTTCCGGACGGTCCGACTTGGCCAGCTCGCGGCCGACGAAGGCCGATTTGCCGTTGTCGGCAACCGCGGCGACATTCTCGGTCGCAGCCGAACCGCCGGTGGCGGCAGCGGCGTCGAAGCCGGTCGAACGCACGGTGATGACCTTGATCTTGTCCGACGATTGCACGTAGGCGATCGCGTTGCCGGCGTAGATAGGACGCTCGAAGGTGTCCGGCGAATCCACTTTGGTGATTTCCGAAATCTGTGCCACGTCCAGCTTGGCGGCTACGCGCGGCAGGATGTTCTTGCCGTAGGCGGTGGCCGGAGCCAGGATGTGGCTGTACGAACCTGCCAGCGCCAGCACTTGCTCGGCAATGTTCTCGGCCAGGCCGTCGGCGAAGTAAGCGGCGTCGGCCACGATGACTTTCGACACGCCGGCGATTTGCGCGGCGGCGGCAGCGGCGGCGCCGGCGTTCGAGCCAGCGACCAGGACGTGCACGTCGCCACCGCATTGGGCTGCGGCGGTCACGGTGTGGAGGGTGCTGCCTTTCAGGCTAGCGTTGTCGTGTTCTGCGATAACTAATGCGACCATGATTTATCCTTTAGATGACTTTGGCTTCGGTGCGCAGTTTTGCGACCAGGGTGGCGACGTCTGGCACCTTGATGCCGGCCGAGCGTTTTGCAGGCTCGACGACTTTCAGGGTTTTCAGACGCGGGGTCACATCGACGCCCAGGTCTTCCGGCTTGGTCACATCCAGCGGTTTTTTCTTGGCCTTCATGATGTTCGGCAGGGTCACATAGCGTGGCTCGTTCAAACGCAGGTCGGTGGTGATGATCGCAGGCAGCGTCAGTGCCAGGGTTTCCAGGCCGCCGTCCACTTCGCGCGTCACGGTCACTTTGCCGTCTTCCAGCACCACTTTCGACGCGAACGTCGCTTGCGGCCAACCCAGCAGGGCTGCCAGCATCTGGCCGGTCTGGTTCGAGTCATCGTCGATCGCCTGCTTGCCCAGGATGATCAGCTGCGGCTGCTCTTTGTCAGCCAGCGCCTTGAGCAGCTTGGCGACCGCCAGCGGCTCCAGCTCGACAGCGGTTTCCACCAGGATGCCGCGGTCGGCGCCGATCGCCATGCCGGTGCGCAGGGTTTCCTGGCACTGGGTCACGCCGCACGACACGGCAACCACTTCGGTGACTTTACCTGCTTCCTTGAGGCGCATCGCTTCTTCCAGCGCGATCTCATCGAATGGGTTCATCGACATTTTGACGTTGGCGATATCGACGCCAGTGCCGTCGGATTTGACGCGCACTTTGACGTTGTAGTCGACCACGCGTTTGACGGGTACCAAGACTTTCATAGCTGTGCCTTTGGAAAAATTAAAGAATTCGGGACTAAATTATGTGGGCTAGATTATATGAGAAATTCAGCCCGCACAAGAAAATAAAGCACGATCGTGCGTTTTTTAGCTAGTAGAAATCGTCTAAAAAATAAATCTCTCAGACGATGTTTCTATAGAAAAAGACGCAGCAGGCTTATTTGCGCTGCATCAAAAAGACAAATTCGCGGCCAGTCTGGACATGGGACAACAGTGCATTGCCGGTCTGCTTGGCAAATGCCTGGAAATCGCGCACCGAACCTGGGTCCGTCGCCATGATGCGCAGGACTTCGCCACTTTGCAACTCGGACAAGGCTTTCTTGGCCTTGAGAATCGGCAACGGGCAGTTCAGGCCGCGTGCGTCGAGTTCTTTGTGGAATTCCATGATTTCGTTTTCAAGTATCGTGTCGCTCATCAAAAACCCGCATGTTTTGTTAGGACTGACGTCATACTACTCCAAAACGGATCAAATGACGCGCTGCACCAAAATAGTTCATAGTACGTTGCAAGTTTGCAACGGGAACTGGCAAGTATACAACAGCTCACACTAGACAACAACGGCCTGCGTAAGATACGCAGGCCGCATAGTTACTGCATTACAAGGCCTTTAGGCAAGTTAAGCGCGCTCGCCCACCCAGCCCGGAACAGCTGCCAGAGCCGCTGGCAAACCGCTAGGATCGGTGCCGCCGGCCTGCGCCATATCAGGGCGTCCGCCGCCTTTTCCGCCCACTTGTTGTGCAACGAAGTTCACCAGCTCGCCGGCCTTGACCTTGGACGTGGCGTCCGCCGTCACGCCCGCGATCAGGCTGACTTTGCCGTCGGCCACGCTGGCCAGCACGATGGCGGCGGTCTTCAGCTTGTCCTTCAGCTTGTCCATGGTTTCGCGCAGGCGCGCCACGTCGGCGCCTTCCAGCACCGCCGCCAGCACCTTGATGCCGTTGACATCGACCGCTTGCGTGACCAGCTCATCGCCCTGGCCCGAAGCCAGTTTCGATTTCAGCGCGGCCAGTTCCTTCTCCAGCGCCTTGACATGGTCCTGCACCTGGCCGATACGCGCGGTCAGTTCCTCCGGGTTCGCCTTCAACGCTGCCGAAGCTTCCAGCAAGCGGCGGTTCATGGACTGCACCAGCGCCACCGCGCCTTCGCCGGTAACGGCTTCCACGCGGCGGATACCGGCCGCAACGCCGCCTTCCGAGATGATCTTGAACAGGCCGATGTCGCCGGTGCGGTGCACGTGCACGCCGCCGCACAGTTCTTTCGAGCTGCCGATGTCCATCACGCGCACTTCATCGCCGTACTTCTCGCCGAACAGCGCCATCGCGCCATGCTTGACGGCGTCGTCGAACGACATGTGGTGCTGCTGGACTGCGGTGTTGGCCAGCACTTCGCGGTTGACGATGGCTTCCACCTGGGCGATCTGCTCGGCGGTCATCGGTGCGTTGTGGCTGAAGTCGAAACGGGCCTTGTCAGGATCGACCAGCGAACCTTTCTGCGCCACGTGCGAACCCAGTACTTCGCGCAGGGCTTTGTGCATCAGGTGGGTGGCCGAGTGGTTGCGGATGGTGCGCGCGCGCTTGGCTTCGTCCACGTTGGCGCTGACGGCGTCGCCGACCTTCAGCGAACCGGATTCCAGCGTGCCGTGGTGGCCGAACACGTCGGCCTGGATCTTCAGCGTATCGCTGACGGCGAACTGCGCGGCACCGGTGGCGATCACGCCCTGGTCGCCGACCTGGCCGCCCGATTCGGCGTAGAACGGCGTGGTGTCCAGCACCACGATGCCGGACTGGCCGGCCTTCAGTTCCTGCACCGGCGTGCCGGCTGCGTACAGAGCAACGATCTTGCTGCTGTGGGTCAGGTTGTCGTAGCCGACGAATTTGTTTTTCTCGCCGGTGTACTCGACCTTGGCATCCTTGGTCGACTTGCCGCCTTTGCGCGACAGTTCCTGGCTTTCCTTCAGCGCGGCGTCGTAGCCCACCTGGTCGAACTCGATATTGCGTTCGCGGCAGATGTCGGCGGTCAGGTCCGGCGGGAAGCCGTAGGTTTCGTACAGGGTGAAGGCGGTGGCGCCGTCGATGCCCTTGCCGTCCTTGGCCAGCTGGGCTTCCAGCACTTTCATGCCGGTTTCCAGCGTCTCGCCGAAGCGCTCTTCCTCGGCCTTCAACATCTGGGCCACGCGGTCCTTGGCTTCTTCCAGCTCTGGGTAGGCGGCGCCCATCTCGATCGACAGGTCGGCCACCAGCTTGAAGAAGAACGGCTTGGTCTGGCCCAGCTTGTGGCCATGACGCAGCGCGCGGCGGATGATGCGGCGCAGGACGTAGGCGCGGCCTTCGCTGCCAGGGATCACGCCGTCGACGATCATGAAGGCGGCGGCGCGGATGTGGTCGGCGATCACGCGCAGCGACTTGTTTTCCAGGTCGGTGGCGCCGGTTTCGCGCGCGGCGGCCTTGATCAGGGCCTGGAACAGGTCGATCTCGTAGTTCGAATGCACGTGCTGCAGCACGGCGGCCAGACGCTCCATGCCCATGCCGGTGTCGACGCACGGCTTCGGCAGCTTGTGCATCACGCCCGCTTCGTCGCGGTTGAACTGCATGAACACCAGGTTCCAGATTTCGATGAAGCGGTCGCCGTCTTCGTCAGGCGAGCCTGGCGGGCCGCCTGGAATGTCGGCGCCGTGGTCGTAGAAGATCTCGGTGCACGGGCCGCATGGGCCGGTGTCGGCCATCTGCCAGAAGTTGTCCGACGCGTAGCGCGCGCCCTTGTTGTCGCCGATGCGGATGATGCGCTCTTTCGGCACGCCCACTTCGTTGGCCCAGATGTCGTAGGCTTCGTCGTCTTCCATGTAGACGGTCACGGTCAGCTTGTCGACCGGCAGGCCGTAGACCTTGGTCAGCAGTTCCCATGCGTAGTTGATGGCGTCGCGCTTGAAGTAGTCGCCGAAGCTGAAGTTGCCCAGCATTTCGAAGAAGGTGTGGTGACGCGCGGTGTAGCCGACGTTTTCCAGATCGTTGTGCTTGCCGCCGGCGCGCACGCAGCGCTGCACGGAGGTGGCGCGGGTGTACGGACGGCTGTCGGTACCGGTGAACACGTCCTTGAACTGCACCATGCCGCTGTTGGTCAGCAGCAGGGTCGGGTCGTTGCCAGGCACCAGGGAGCTGGAACGGACAATCGAATGACCCTTGGATTCAAAAAACTTGAGGAATTTGTCGCGGATTTCAGATGATTTCATGTCGTAAGCAGTGGTAGCTGGCAAATGCAAAGGGTTGATTATATATGACCGCGAGAGCCACAGGGTCTTAGGCGAAACCCGGTCCGATCAAATCGATCCGATCCGTACAAAAGCCATCGACGCCCCACGACAGGATCTCCCTGCCGCGCTCGGGATCGTTGACGGTATAGCAAAACAGCCCGTAGCCGGCCGCCTTGATCTGGGCCGCCAGCTCCCGCGTCAGGTGCTTCTGGTTGGTGTGGATGGCCACGGCGCCCAGCTCGCGCGCCTGCGCCTGCCAGTCGGCGGGGATGCGGTCCAGCAGGTAGCCGCGCGGCAGCTCCGGGGCCGCATCGCGGGCGGCGGCCAGGGCGTCGAAGCTGAACGAGGACAGCAGGGGAACGGCGGCCGGGTCGCCCGCCGCGATTTCGGCGGCGTAGTGTTCGCGTGTTATTTTTGCAACCCAGGCGCCGGTTTCGCGCTCGTAGCCGTCGGCCGGCTTGATTTCCACGTTCATCCAGATGCGTTGCTGCTTGCAATAATCGATGAACTGGGTGAAGAATGGCACCGGCTCGTCGCGGAATTGCGGCCCGAACCAGCTGCCCGCGTCCATGCCGGACAACTCGATGGCGTCGGTCCCGGCCACGCTGCCCCGCCCCGCCACCGTGCGGCCGAAGTCGGGATCGTGCATCACCATGCCGATGCCGTCGCGCGACAGCATGACGTCGAACTCGACCGCATGAAAGCCGTAGGCCAGGCCGGCGCGCAGGCCGGCGACGGTGTTTTCCGGCGCCAGCGTGCCGCCGCCGCGGTGTGCAACGATTTTTGGGTAGGGCCACATGGTGGATGCCTCGAAAGCAGTAATGGACACGATGTCAACATTATCACGAATGCGGGACGCGGCAAATAGGCGGCGCCGGGCAGCCCTGCTGCTGCCCGCGCTGCTGCCCGTGCTGTTCACGCTGCTGGCCTGCGCGCCCGCCAATGCGCCCGCACAGGATGCCGCCGCCCTGACCCAGCAGCTGCTCATCGCCCGCGCCGCCCAGGTGTACGCCAGCCGCCTGAACGACCATGTGCTGGACGCCGACGCCCGCTTCACCGCCCGCGTCAACGCCATCGCCGCGACGCTGATCGCCCGCGCCAGGCGCGACTATCCCGATACGGCCGGCTGGGCCTGGGAAGTCCACACCACCAACGATCCCGACCAGAACGCCGACTGCATGGCGGGCGGCAAAATCCTGGTCAGCCAGGCCTATGTGCAGCGGCTGGAACTGGCCGACGCCGAGCTGGCCATGCTGCTGGCGCACGAGATCGAGCACGCCGCCCTGCACCACAACCTGAAGGAATACCAGCAGGCGCTGCAGTTGGAACCGCGCTGGGCCGGGCGCCCCTTCCTGGAACTGGAACACGCGGTCGACTACGACAGCGAGCTGATCGACCAACTGACGCCCATCAACTATGCACAGGAAGTCGAAGCCGACCGCGAAGGCATGCTGCTGGCCTGGCGCGCAGGCTGGCCGGCGGCGCAGCTGGCGGGCTATTTCAGGAAAATGTACCGGGGCAGCGGGTCTCCGCGCCACAGCAAGCCCGACTATCCATCGCCGCAGCTGCGCTGGCAGGCCGCGCGCGAACTGGCCGCCACCTTGCAAAAAAATTATGTGCAAGCGCCGACTGAGCCACTACACTAGCGGCCTGATCGGATTACTCAAAAGGTTACACTCATCATGACAGCTCCAAAAGCGCTAGGCCATATCCGCGTCCTCGACCTCAGCCGCGTGTTGGCGGGACCTTGGTGCTCGCAGAACCTGGCCGACCTCGGCGCCGACGTCATCAAGATCGAACGGCCCGGCAGCGGCGACGACACCCGCGCCTGGGGCCCGCCGTACGCCAGGGACGCCGAAGGCCAGGACACCACCGAAGCGGCCTACTACCTGGCCGCCAACCGCGGCAAGCGCTCGGTCACGATCGACATCGCCAGCGCCGACGGCCAGGCCCTGATCCGCGAACTGGCCAGCCACTGCGACGTGGTGCTGGAAAACTTCAAGGTCGGCCAGCTCAAGCGCTACGGCCTGGACTATGAATCGCTGAAGGCCATCAAGCCCGACCTGGTCTACTGCTCGGTGACCGGCTTCGGCCAGGACGGCCCGTACGCGCACCGCGCCGGCTACGACTTCCTGATCCAGGGCATGGGCGGCCTGATGTCCGTCACCGGCGAGCGCGACGACCTGCCCGGCGGCGGCCCGCAAAAGGCCGGCGTGGCGCTGACCGACCTGATGACCGGCATGTACGCCACCATCGCCATCCTGGCCGCGCTGACGCACCGCGACCGCAGCGGCGAAGGCCAGTACATCGACATGGCGCTGCTGGACGTGCAGGTGGCGATGCTGGCCAATATGGGCAGCAACTACCTCAACAGCGGCAAGCCGCCCAAGCGCTGGGGCAACGCGCATCCGAACATCGTGCCGTACCAGACCTTCCAGTGCGCCGACGGCTACATCATCGTCGCCACCGGCAACGACGGCCAGTACCAGAAGTTTGTCGAAGTGGGCGGCCGCGCCGACCTGGCGACGCACGAACGCTACGCCACCAATCCGCTGCGTGTGAAGCACCGCGACGAACTGGTGCCGCTGCTGGCCGAGATGGTGCTGGCGCAGCCGCGCGATTTCTGGATCGACCAGCTGGAAGCGGTCGGCGTGCCGTGCGGCCCGATCAACAACCTCGACGACGTCTACAAGAACCCGCAAGTACTGGCGCGCGAGCTGGTGATGGACGTGCCGCATCCGACCGCCGGCAGCACCAAGCTGGTGCGCAGCCCGATGAAGATGTCGCTGACGCCGACCGACAACGCGGTCGCGCCGCCGCTGCTGGGCCAGCACACCGACGAGATCCTGCGCAATCTGCTGGGTCAGAGCGACGACGACATCGCCGCCTTGCGCGCACAGGGAGTGCTGTGATGGACAAGCTGATCGCGGAATTGCAGCGGCTGTACCTGCTCGTCGACCAGGAGTGCTTCCCCGCAGGCGCGCTGACGTCGGAGCTGCTGGCGCAGCACCTGGGCGGCGAGAAGACCGGCGCCATCAACCTGGTCTCGGACAACGGCCTGGTGCGCACGATGATCGTCGACTTCAACCGCATGGGCGACGCCCCGGCCTCGCAGCACTGGGATCGCTTGTGCGGCGTGGCGAACGCGCTGCAAGATCAGCTGGGCCTGCCTGCGCCGGCGGTCAGCATCAGCGGTGGCGCAGGCTATTCGCTGTGGCTGTCGTTGGAGACGCCGGTGCCGCTGAATCAGGCGCAGCATTTCCTGCACCTGCTGCGCAAGACCTACTTCCCCGACATTCCGAACGAAGAGATCGGCCTGCGTCCCGACACCCTGACCAGCACGACGGCCGAACTGCCGCCTTGCCTGCACATGGCCAGCGGCCGCTGGGCCGCCTTCATCAATCCCGGCATGGGCGCCTCGTTTGCCGACGAATCGGGATTGGAAATGATGCCGCCCTACGCCGCGCAAGCCGCGTTCCTGGAGGGCTTGCAAAGCATCGGCGACAAGCAGTTCACGCACGCCATCACCACCATGCACCCGCCGCACGGCAAGGAACGTCCGCACAAACCGGCAGCGCCGGCGACGCACGCAGCCCCGGAAGGCCTGCTGTTGAAAGACGCGACGCTGGAAGACATCATCCAGCACCTGCACGCCAAAAACATCGAACCGACGTTCCGGCATGTGATTTCTCACTAAGCAACAGGCCGTCCTCAGACGGCCTGTGCTTTCGTCTACGAACTGATACGCATGTCCCGCTTGAGCTCCATGACCTGTCCATGCATATAGCTCACCGCACCGCGCGTGTGCGACGACAGTTGCGGGACGTTGATGCAGACTTGCCTGGCCCGCTCCGAAAGCCGCTCCATTTCGCGCATCAGCTTGTGGATGCGCAGCTGATCCTGGGACAGCAGCACTTCCTTCGCCGTATCGGACTGCCGGTCCAATCTCTGGATGCTGTCACGCAGTTCGCCGGGCACGTGGCGCTCGGCTGAACAGGCTTGCGATGCCTGTCCTATCGCTTGCTCCAATAAATGAAACCGATGTTGGATGTCGTTCGCTTGCAGCATGATCTACCCTCCTCTGTTTTCTCCGGCACAGGCGTGCCAAGGAGGTTCGACCGTGGAGGCCGCCGCCGGTTTCGGCGGACGGAACGCTAACCAAGGGAGCGCTGACGCAGATCAGCGCGCGCTCAAATTTAGCCGCCGCAAACCGGCAGCGACATTGCCTGCAACACCTCTCCCTTGTCCGTTTGCACGAAAGCGGTGATGCCCAGCCTGCTGGCCGCCGCACCGGCAGGCAGCGCCAGCGTGCGGCTGACGACCGCGCCACCCGACACCAACGACACCGGCGCCAGCCACTCGCGCACGACGAAATCATGACGCAACAGGCGGCCGCTGTTCTCGCCCGCCTTCACCTGGCTGGCCACGCCGTTCTCGACCAATGCGACAAACAGCTTGCCTTCATGCGCCGACCTGGCCGTCACGCTAACCGCCAGTCCGCCGGCACTGGCGGCGTCCAGCGCGATGCCGATATCGGCCTGCGCCGCCAGTCCGTTGATGCGCTTGACCGTGTCGACCACACCGCGCGGCCAGCCGCGCTGCTCCTTGCCGCCGACAAAAATCTCCGGCGTGTAGATGGTGCGCGAACCGGCCAGGTCGCTCAGCCAGCGCTGGCGGTCGGTGTAGGTCTTGCTGGAAAACGGATCTTTCCAGCCGATGTAATTCCAGTAGTCGACATGCTCGGACAACAGCACCGCCTGCTGCGCGGTCACGCCGTCCGCGCGCAAGCCGCTGACATAGCGGTCGGCCGGCGGACAACTGCTGCAGCCCTCGGACGTGTACAACTCCAGCAAGGCGATGCGATAGACCGGACTCTGCGCGCTGCAACCGGCGGCCAGCGCCGGCGGAATATTCAGCGCGGCCGCGGCGGCCAGGCTCAGGATTAAATGCTTCACGACGTCTCCAGGGCGATAAGTGATGCACCTTGGTCGCGCCGCCGGCGGCAAACTTACAGGCTTTGTAAGGACTTGTGACAAAACCAATAAATATCCAATTTGCAAGTTATCCTACGGCATGATCAGACATCGACCACGCCATCTGCCGGGATTGCTCATCACCGGATTGCTGCACATCGCAATCATCTACGCATTCATGCAGCGCCAGCATGCCGCCGATGCGCCACGCGCACCGCGCGAGGCGATGCAATGGCTGCTGCCGATGGCGCGGCCCGCCGCCAAGAGCCCACCCAAGCCGGAGGTCAAGCCCGCGCCTCAGGCCCGGGTCGCGCCGGTCCCGAAAACCATCACGCCGCCCAAGGCCGACGACAGCCCTCCTGCGCCGGCGACCGCGCCAACGCCGGCCAGCATCGCCGACGATCCCTTCGCCCAGGCGCCGGCCGCGCAACGCCCGCCCAGCGCCAGCGACATCCTGAGCCAGGCCAGGCTGGACGTGAGAAAAATAGACAAGGAATTGCGCGCAGCCTACCCCGAGCGCGCCCCGGTGCCGCCGCCGGACAGCAAGCAAGCCCGCCTGGAACGCGGCATCGACGCCGCGCACGAAGCCGTGCCGCCGAAGTGGTACCAGGCCGCCAAGATCATCGAACTGAGCACGCCAGACGGCGAGAACAAAACGCGCACCTACAAAATCGTCACCGCTATCGTCACCTACTGCATCAACATCCACCCGGACGGCAGGAGGTCATATGCCAACTGCCCGAAATAACTAGCGCTCGGCTTGGCCCAGCGGCGCCAGGCGACGCAGGCGCAGCGCCACCATGAACGCCAGGCCCAGGAAGCCGCTCAACACCAGCACCACGCCGGGCCAGCCGTTGCGTCCCCACATCACGCCGGTGGCCGAACCGACCACGCTGGAACCAAGGTAATAGAAAAACAGATACAGCGCCGACGCCAGCGCCTTGTTGGTGCTGGCGCGCCGCCCCACCCAGCTGCTGGCGATCGAATGCGAGGCGAAGAAGCCATAGGTGAACATCGCCACGCCAAACACGATCAGCGGCAGCCAGTTCGACAAGGTCAGCAGCAAGCCGGCGATCATGATCGTCATCACCGCCCACAGCACATGGCGGCGGCCGTAGCGGTCCGCCAGGCGCCCGGCCCACACCGAGCCATAGATCCCCAGCAGGTACAGGAACGACACCGCGCCCACCAAGCTCTGGCTCAGGTGAAAAGGCGCGGCCAGCAAACGATAAGCGATGTAGTTGTACAGGCTGATAAAGCTCCCCATCAGCAGGAAGGACAGCGAAAACAACCAGGGCAAGCCGGCATCGGACAGGTGCAGCTTGAAGCCGGCCGGAAAAGTACGCCAGCCGCTGCGCACCGCCACGAAATGCCGCGACGCCGGCAACGAGCGCCAGAATTCCCACGCCGCCAGCAGCCCGGCCACGCCCACCGCCGCCAGCGCCATCCGCCACGAAAAATGATCGCTCAGCACCGAAGCGATCACCCGCCCCGACATGCCGCCAAACGCGCTGCCGCTGATGTACAGCCCCATCGACAAGCCCAGCGAGCTCGGCTCCATCTCCTCGCCCAGGTAGGCCATGGCGATCGCCGGCATGCCGCCCAGCGCGACGCCCAGCGTGGCGCGCATCAGCAACAACTGCGTGTAGCTCTGCGCAAAGGCGCACAAGATCGTCAGCAACGCCGAGATCACCATCGCCGCCACCATCAGCGGCTTGCGCCCCATCCGCTCCGACACCGCGCTCGACGCCACCAGCGACACCGCCAGCGCCCCGGTCGACACCGACAGCACCATGCTGCTCTGCGCCGCGCTCAGCGCGAACTCATGCGACAGCACCGGCATCAGCGGCTGCACACTGTACAGCAAGGCAAACGCCGAAAAGCCGCCGAAGAACAAGGCGCGGCTGCTGCGCTTGAACTCGGGACTGCCGACGGTAATGTGGGATAGTGCGGCGGCGCTCGACGACATGGTGGTGCTCTCTTCAGAGGTACGATGTCTTCATCTTAGGATTGCGCCGAATCACTGTCCAATATATATTTAAGCCGTTACTCATACTTTAAAAAGATAACAGCGATGGAACTCCGCCACCTGCGCTACTTCGTCGCCGTCGCCGAGGAGCTCAGTTTCACCCGCGCCGCCGAGCGCCTGCACATCGGCCAACCGCCGCTGAGCCACCAGATCCAGATGCTGGAAGCCGAAGTGGGCGCTCAGTTGCTGGAGCGCAGCAAACGCTGGGTGCGCCTGACGGAGGCGGGCAAGCTGTTCCTGGACGACGCCCGCCGCGTGCTGTCGCTGTCCGAGCAGGCGGTGCAGACCGCGCGCCGGGCCGAGCGCGGCGAGGCCGGCGAACTGCGCGTCGGCTTCACCTTCTCCACCCCGCTGACGCCGCTGTTCGCGACCGTGGTCAACCGCTACCGCCAGCGCTATCCGGGCGTGACGCTGACCTTGCGCGAAATGTCGACGGTGCCGCAGATCGACGCCATCGCCGCGCGGGAACTGGATTTGGGATTGGTGCGTCCGCCGGAGGTGGCGGTGACCGATGCGGTCGAGATGACGGTGCTGCGGCACGATCCGCTGACCTTGGTGCTGCCGCTGGGCCATCCATTGGCAAAGAAGAAGGCGGTCGCCATCAGCGACCTGCAAGGCTTGCCGTTCGTGATGTATCCGAAGACGGCCGGCACCGGGATTTATCCGCAGATTTTCCGGCTGTGCCGGGCCGCCGGCTTCATGCCGACGATCGCGATGGAAGCGAACGAAGCATCGACCATCATCGGCCTGGTGGCGGCCGGCTGCGGCATCTCGGTGCTGCCCCGCTCGTTCGACATCATCCACATGGGCGGCGTCTGCTACCGCCCGCTGGCCGATCCGGAGGCCAACACCACGCTGCTGCTGGCGCAGCGCAGGGATGAAAGCTCGCCGCTGGTGGCGGCCTTCGTCGCGGTGGCGACGGAGGCAGCTGCGGCTTAGCTTGCTTGCTTAGCTTAGTTGCCTAATTATAGTCGGCGTCCAGCTCGGAGCCGGCGTAGTTTTCCAGTTCCGCGAACAGCGTTTTCATCGCCGTGCGGCCTTTGATGTTCTGGATCACCGTGCAGCCGGTGCGATAGCTGGCGATGCGGTCCAGCAGCACCGGGTGATGCTGCACCGGCACCTTGGCCGCCAGCGCCGCCCAGCCCTCTTCGTAATCCGGCTTGGACTTGCGCACCGACTTGACGAAGCGTTCGAACTCCTTCTGCCCGGTGCGCGCCACCACGCGGCCGCCGCCTTCGATGGCGAAGATGATGGCCAGCGCGATCACGCCCTCGGCATTGAGGTCGGTGTCGCTGACCGGGCCTTCGCTGTGGTGGCGGCGCAGCCAGCCGGCCAGCCGCACCACGGCCTGCACTTCCTTGCGCTGCTTGAGCAGCACTTCGTAGCGCTCCATGCCGTTCCAGTTCTGGTTCGGATCGGTCTGGCACAGGTCGATGAACAGGTCGCGCAGACGGCGCGCCGAATACACCGGATCGGTATCGTACTCGCCGACCAGCGAGTCTTCCGGCAGGGCCGACAACTCCTTGATCAGGCGGAAGCCAATCTGGAACGCATGCTCGGCGCCGTGCTCGAGCAGGAAGTCCAGCGCCGCGAGGTCGCCCTCGTGCATCAGCGCGTGGTCCAGGCCCAGCGACACGCCGCCCACCGTCAGCTGCAAGGCTTTCTGGATGCCGTCGGCGGTGCGGTCGTTGGTGAACTTCTCGGCCACCATGGCGGTGATGCCGGTCAGTTCATCGGCCAGCGCGTAGGCGGCCTCGTCGTCCGGATGGGCCGCCAGTTGCTGGATGGCGCGGGTCAGGCGCGGTAAATTTTCTACGACTATTGCTGGCAGCATGTATCAGATACCCATCACGAGAAAATGCCGGTGCCCAGGCTGCGGCGCGAACCAGGCTTGGCGGCGCTGCGGGTGGACGGTACCTGCTTGCGCAAGCGGTACAGCAATTCCTTGGTGGAGCGCTGCAGGAAGTTCGGCTCGTCGTCCGGGTCGTCGCTGAACTCGGCGTCGGCCAGGTCGGCGCTGTGGCGGAACTCCGGGAACAGCTCGAACAGCGCGCGGTCCCAGCCGTCTTCCGAGGCTTGCGCCAGCAGGATCGCCAGCGGAACCACGTCGTTGTCGGACGAGGTCTGGCCGGTCAGGTACGGGCCCTTGGAGATGATCTCGCCGGCCACTTCCAGGATTTCCTTCGGCGCCATCGAGAACAGGATGGCGAACGCGGTCGAACCGTGGTCAGTGGCCGAGGCCGCCGCCAGCAGTTCCTTGCGGCGCTCTTCATCGTCGGTGGAAAACACCACGCCGTGGATGTGGGCGAACAGCGACTCGGCGATGCGCTCCGGGTCGTCCTCGATCTGGTCGTCCGACCAGGTCGCGGCAAAGAAGGCCAGGCTGTCGGCCCAGGCCTTGGCCGGCACCAGCAGGGTCGCCAGCGACATCTTGCCGCCGTCGAAGCCGGCCAGATGCAGCGCCGTCACCTGCGGCGGGATGTTGTTGAGCACTTCCACCACCGCCAGGTCGCCGAACTGGTCGGCAGCATCGGCGAAGGCTTGCTCGGCGTGGCCCAGCGAACCGGCCAGCACCAGCTCGGTCACTTGCTTGCTCAGTGCCGGCAGATTACTTTTCTCGGTCATGATTAATCTCCATCCTGATCGAACATCTGGGCGAAGTCGTCGGTCGCCTGGTCTTCGTCGTTGACATCGTCGCCGTCGTCGTTGGCCGACAACTGGTCCAGCGACTGGTCGTCGTCGTCCCACTTGCGCGGATTCTTGTACAGGAAGGCGGTGATGATGGCCTGGCGCGCCAGGTCCGGCAGGTTCTCTTCCAGCGCCGCGTACATGCGCGCCGCGTCCTCGCCCTTGCAGGACGCCATCGCGAACACGCGGCCGGCGTCGCCGAACTCGTAGTCTTCCGCCTCGGCCAGCAAGCCTTTCGGGTTGTTGAACTCCAGATGGTCGACCAGCGCGAAGGCCAGCATGTTGACATCCTCGATGCCGCCGCCGCTGGCGTACTCGGACACCAGTGCGTCTATCATGCGCTGGTAGTTCTTGCGGTCGGGAGGGTCGCCCAGGATGCCCTCGATCTGGCCTTCGAGCTCGCGCGATTGATAGGCGAACTCAGGGTGTACTTTTCTAGACATTGCTTGCTTTCTATTTCTTGATGTGTGGCCGGCTCAGGCCGGTGGCAGCACGGTGCCATGCAGGTTGAACACCGCACGCCACAACTGGTACGCTTCCGCTTCCGGGTCGATGATGATACGGTGGTTCACGCTCTGGTTGTATTCCTCGCGCTTGACCGGATCGGACAGGATTTCATAGGCCTTGGTGATGGCCTTGAAGCGCGCCTCCGCGCCGGGCGCCTGGTTGCGGTCCGGGTGGAAGCGCATCGCCAGCGAGCGGTAAATCTTCTTGATCTCGTCGTCGGTGGCGTTAGGCGCGATACCCAGCGTGTTGTAATAATTTTCCATTTTGGAAACTCCGGGCCGTGTGAGGCTGGTTAAAAATGAGCGCAGCTAGGCGTAGCGACGAAGACAGTGCAAATGCACGGCGAGGAGCGGCAACGACGCTGCGGTCTTTTTTAAACGGCCTCCGAACAATTAAAGACGAATTATACCCGTGTAGCCATTGCAATTTCCTCCGAGGGCCGCCGCAACGCAGCATTTCCGCCGCTGTCATAGAGGGGATACGGTAAAATGCCCTTCACTCGAACTTTTGCAAAGCCAACTTTTCAGATGAGCAACGACAAAAACAGCCCAACGCCCGTCCTGACCTCCAATTTCCTGCGCGCCATCGTCGAATCCGACCTGGCGGCCGGCACCCACGTCCGCGAGGGCATGCCGAGCGTGATCACCCGCTTCCCGCCGGAGCCGAACGGCTACCTGCACATCGGCCACGCCAAATCGATCTGCCTGAACTTCGGCCTGGCGCGCGATTACCAGGGCCGCTGCAACCTGCGCTTCGACGACACCAACCCGGCCAAGGAAGAGCAGGAATACGTCGACACCATCATCGACAGCGTCAAATGGCTGGGCTTTGACTACGACTATCCGGCCGCCAACGGCGGCGTCGAGCACCATCTGCACTACGCGTCCGACTACTTCGAGCAGCTGTACGCGATGGCCGAGTACCTGATCGAAAAAGGCTATGCCTACGTCGACAGCCAGTCGGCCGACGAGATGGCGGCCAACCGCGGCAATTTCAACACCCCGGGCAAGAATTCGCCGTTCCGCGACCGTCCGGCCGCCGAATCGCTGCAGATCTTGCGCGACATGAAGGCCGGCAAATACGCCGACGGCGAGCACATCCTGCGCGCCAAGACCAGCGCCGACGCGATGTCGTCGCCGAACATGAACCTGCGCGACCCGGCCATCTACCGCATCCGCCACGCCCACCACGTGCGCACCGGCGACGCCTGGTGCATCTACCCGATGTACGACTACACGCACCCGATCTCGGACGCGCTGGAAAACATCACCCATTCGATCTGCACGCTGGAGTTCCAGGACCACCGCCCGTTCTACGACTGGCTGCTGGAAACCCTGTCGGCGGGCGGCTTCTTCAAGCTGCCGGTGCCGCGCCAGTACGAGTTCTCGCGCCTGAACCTGACCTACGTCGTCACCAGCAAGCGCAAGCTGCGCCAGCTGGTCGAAGAAAACATCGTCGACGGCTGGGATGACCCGCGCATGCCGACCATCGTCGGCCTGCGCCGCCGCGGCTACACGCCGGAAGCGATCAAGCTGTTCTGCGAACGCATCGGCGTGACCAAGGCCGACGGCTGGATCGACATGAGCACGCTCGAAGGCTGCATCCGCGAAGACCTGGACCCGAAGGCGCCGCGCGCCACCGCCGTGCTGCGTCCGCTCAAGCTGATCATCGACAACTACCCTGAGGGCCTGAGCGAGGAATGCACGTCGCCGGTCCACCCGCACCACCCGGAAATGGGCGTGCGCAGCTTCCCGATCACGCGCGAGCTGTGGATCGAGGAAGAGGACTTCATGGAAGTGCCGAGCAAGGGCTATTTCCGCTACGCGCCGCCGGTCGACGACAAGCCGGGCAGCCGCGTGCGCCTGCGCCACGGCTACGTGACCGAATGCACCGGCTACGACAAGGACGAGAACGGTAAAGTGGTGGCGGTGCACGTCAACTACTTCCCGGATTCGAAATCGGGCACGCCGGGCTCGGACAACTACAAGGTCAAGGGCAACATCCACTGGGTCTCCGCCGCCACCGCGCTGGAAGCCGAAGTGCGCCTGTACGACCGCCTGTTCACCGACGCCAACCCGGACGCCGGCGGCAAGGACTTCCTCTCGCTGCTGAACCCGAACGCCAAGGAAGTCATCACCGCCTACCTGGAGCCGGGCATGAGCGCGGCCCAGCCGGACCAGCGCTTCCAGTTCGAGCGCCACGGCTACTTCGTCGCCGACCGCGTCGATTCCACGCCAGGCAAGCCGGTGTTCAACCGCATCGTCACGCTGAAAGACAGCTGGGTCGCCAAGTAAGCGCGACTGATACGAGAAGTTGCAAGCCTCCAGGCCGGCGCGCTCCCATAGGAAGCGCCGGCCTTTTGCATGGCCGGTCATGGCAAAACGTCCAGGACGAATAGCAAATTCACAAAATTACTTGACTCGCATCGCCAAAGTTTCCTATATTCAGCCTCATCCGGTCCCAGGAGTTGCTTCAAGCAATCGATATGACAGCGTTACTTGCGCAAAAACAACTGTTCTCCCCGAGCAAGCCGGTGTGGTGGGCTGGCGTCTTGTTATCGCTGGGGGTCGGTGCGCTGTGCTATGTGCTGGTCTACAAAACCATCGAACACGATGCCGCCGAGCGCTTCACGCAGCAGGCCCGCAACGCCCAATACAACATCACCTCGCGCATCAACGCCTACACCGACGTGCTGCGCGGCACCGCCAGCTTCTTCGACGCCAGCGACCGCGTCGACCGCGCCAGCTTCCACCGCTACGTCAACGGACTGGACCTGGCAGAGCAGTTCCCCGCGCTCGACAACATCAATTTCACGCAGCACGTGACCGACGCCCAGCGCGACGCCTTCGAGCGCGCCGCCGCCCGCAGCGGCGACGGCCAGCCGGACGGCTACCCCAACTTCACCATCAAACCCGCCGGCCGGCGCGCCGAATATTCGGTGCTGACCATGATCGAGCCGGTCGCCCCCTACCGTCACCGGCTCGGCCTCGACATCGGCGCCAGGGAGCAGGCGGCGCGCGCCATCGCACTGGCGCGCGACACCGGCAAGCTGATCACCTCCGGCATGCCGATCGAAAACACCCGCAACTCCCAAGGCTGGTCGCTGGCGATGCGCCTGCCGCTGTACCACAAGGACGTGCCGCTCAACGACGTGGCGCAGCGCCGCGCGGCCTACATCGGCTCGGTGGGCATAGGCTTTAGCGTGCCGCGCCTGGTGCGCGCGGCCATGGACCAGATGCAGGTACGCGAAGTGCACCTGATGTTGTACGACGATGGCAAGAACGCCGACGGCAGCGTCTCGCCGCTCACCCTGCTGTACGACAACAGCGCCAGCACGAGGCGCTCGGCGCACCGCGACGACCAGTTCGCCATCGTGCTGCCGCTGGACTTCAACGGACGACTATGGTCGGCCCATTTCAGCGCCCCCAAGACGGTCTGGTACAGCCGCTTCGACGCCTTCCTGCCGTGGCTGGCCATGGCGTGCGGCTTCGTCGGCTCGCTGCTGTTCTACCTGCTGTTCCACACGCTGTCGTCGTCGCGCATGCGCGCCATCAAAATGGCCAAGGCCATGACCAAGGAACTGCGCGACAGCCAGGCCAAGCTGCAACTGTCGCACCACAAGCTGCGCCAGCTGGCGGCCCACGCCGACCAGATCAAGGAACAGGAACGCAAGCGCATCGCCCGCGAAATCCACGACGACCTGGGCCAGAACCTGCTGGTGCTGCGCATCGAGGCCGACCTGCTGGCCTCGCGCACCCGGCAAAACCACCCGCGCCTGCACGCGCGCGCGCGCAGCACGCTGACCCAGATCGACAGCACCATCAAGAGCGTGCGCCACATCATCAACGACCTGCGGCCGACGGTGCTGGACCTGGGCTTGAACGCGGCGGTGGAATGGCAGATCGCCCAGTTCCGCCAGCGCTCCGGCATGGTCTGCGAACTGATCGAGCACCAGAGCGACATCCGCATCGACGACCGCTGCGCCACCGCCTTCTTCCGCGTGTTGCAGGAATCGCTGAGCAACATCCTGCAGCACGCCCGCGCCAGCCTGGTGCGGGTCGAGCTGCGCCAGGCCGGCGGCATGCTCAGCATGACCATCAGCGACAACGGCGTCGGCATGCGCGAGAGCAGCCGCAACAAGGTAGGCTCCTTCGGCCTGGTCGGCATCGAGGAGCGCATCAGCCTGCTCGGCGGCCATTGCGCCATCACCGGCGGCCACAACGCCGGCACCACGGTATCGATCTCGGTCCCGGTCGACTACGAACCGCCCTCGGCGGCCGACGAGCACCAGCTCACCGCCCGCCTGGCGGCCGACGCGCCGGCGTAAATGGCAGCGTCCGGGTCAGCGCATTCCCAATACCGTAGGACGTTCCTGATAAAGCTTGAGAAAAATCAAAGGCGCTTCACTTGCGCTGGGCAAGAATTGCAATTGTTCTATTTTTTCAACCCGCCTCATCAACGCAAAGGAAATGCCATGAACGTCATCAATGCACTGGACCTGGAACCGATCAAAGTCAAGCTGATGCACAAAGAATCTGGCGAAGGCTGGTCGCTGGAACGCGCCAACGCCATCGAAACCGAATATCGCCGTTTCCTGTTCCTGATGAAGCAGTTCCCGAATGAGCAGACCGCGCCGCTGGTGGACGTGGACACCTTCTGGCACTACCACATCCTGGACACGATGAAATACGCGGTCGACTGCGACGCCGTGTTCGGCCATTTCCTGCATCACTTCCCGTACATCGGCCTGCGCGGCGAGGACGACCTGGTGGCGCATGAGCGCCTGGGCCATCGCATGCAGGAATTGTATGAGGCCACTTTCGGCGAGTCCTACCTGCGCGGCGCCGCGCATCAGGACGTGGCTTACTCGGCAGCACCTGGCGCAAGCGCTTACTCCGCCGCACCTGGCGTGACCGCCTACTCGGCAGCGCCCGGCGTTGCCGCCAACACCGCGTACTCGGCCGCCCCTGGCGTTTCCGCCAAGACCGCTTACTCGGCTGCTCCTGGCGTTGCCGCCAAAACCGCCTATTCGGCAGCCCCTGGCGTTTCCGCCAAGACCGCGTACTCGGCCGCTCCAGGCGTGACGGCCTACTCGGCGGCGCCGGGCAAGGTAGCGGAAGGCTTGCAAACGGCGGCCGACGCCGGCGCGATCATCGACCAGGCCCGCGTCGCCAGCTTCTACAGCGACCGCCCGCGCCTGACGCCGTCGGCCTGAGCACTGGCGTTTGCGCCACACGCGGCAAGGCGAACAGGCGGACTGCTCAAATAAGTGGCATACTCTGGGGATATTTATGGATGATGGGAGTTCATCATGGCTGTCAATACCGTAGCTTCCAGTACTGCCGTCGTACCGGCGACGCCGCCCCGCCAGCCTGAGCCGGTGAAGGCGGCGGACAAACCCGCCGAACGCGTCGCGCCGCCGGCCCCGCCGGCGCCGCCGCAAGTGGCAGCCGCGCCGACCGTCAACACCAGCGGCCAGCGCATCGGCACCACCATCAGCACGTCGGCCTGAGCACCGGGCCGCCGGCAAGACCAACCAGGCCGCATAAGACAACGGCGCGTGACCGAGAGGTCCGCGCCGTTTTCTTTGCGACTAGGCCATCTTTAGGCCGCCATCAGTTCGCGCAGTTCGCGAATGCTGAAATCGCTGATCTCGTGCATGCGGATCAGGATGGTCGCGCCGATAGGCAGCGTGTTGTGGCGGATCTTGCTGATGACCGGTGGCGCTACTTCCAGCGCGCGCGACAGGGCCGCATCATTTTTCAGCTGCAATTTCTCAATGATGGCGTCCAACACGCGATTTGGGTTGTAGGTCGGCGATGCGGTGATTTCTTTGATAGACATAATGTTTTTTAAGTAGGTTCTGGCCGTCTTAGACAAAAAACGACACATGGGTAAAAAAAATTTTCAGCTCTATTACCAATGAAGCACTACAAAACACAGTCATTTGTGCCGGTTTTTAGTGCTTAGCCGAGATAATACACGTTTACGTTAACGAACGGCTAACTCATCAGACATTTCTGTGAGATTTAGAGAGATTTTACCCCTATTTCTTGTGCTAGGAAGATATTTGTTGCGAGAAAAGGTATAAATATTGGTAAAGTTAGTTGGATCGGCTGATGCCGGCGGCACGGAAACACCATTCAACGGCCATCAAAGTGGCCAGTTGGGCGATAGAGCCTGGGAAGAGAAGTGTGGATGAACCGAGGAAGTCGATGTCGTGCGAGTTGTAGTACCAGCCCAGCTGGCGGCGGATCTCGTCGGGAGTAGGCGGAGGGCGGCGGTCGCACTCACGCTGGTGCATATAGGCGCGAACCTGCTCCTTGCTGGGATGGGAAGTGGCTGTCATACCCATGGCTCCTTCGTGAGATGGCTAACAATATCGTATCATGTGCAGACTTGATTGATATACCTCATACAAATTGCGTTGCCATTTTGGCACAAACCCCACGGAAACGACTTGCACTAGTGTAATTTCCGCCCCGTCTTTACTTGTTTTTACATACTCCCATGACCTACGAAGAATTTCTCGACGAAGTAACGACGCTGCTCCACGAAATCTACGACCTCGACGACGCCGCCGCCATCAAGCTGGTGGTCGACGCCCAGGACGCCGAATATTTCGTCGCCCATGATGACAATGAGGAAATGCGCACGCCGGAACAGGCCCGCAAGGACGCCATCGCCCTGTACGATGCCAAGCAGAACAAAGTGCAGACCCAGAAGAAGCAGCAACAGCGCGTGCAGCAGAAGAAGCGTCCGCCGCGCGCCTGATCATCCCCTCAACATCTGCGCCACGGTGGCGTAGCGCAGCCGCACGCCCAGTTCACGCTTGATGCGGCCGTTGCTCAGCCGCCGCGACTCCGACATAAACGACAGCAAGGCCGGCGTCACCACCTTCTGCAACTCGGCGCGCACCAAGCGCGGCGGGCGCGGCAGCTGGAAAGCGTCCGCCACCGCATCGAAATACTCCGCCATCTTCATGTCGCTGTCATCCACCGCGTGATAAACCCGGTTGGGCAAGGCGCGGAACAGTGCGCGCGCGATGATGGCGGCCAGGTCGTCCGCATGGATATGGTTGGTGTACACGTCCTCCGCCTCGACCAGCGCCGGCGTGCCCGCCTGCAAGCGCTTCAACGGCAGGCGCTCGGCGGCATAAATTCCCGGCACCCGCAGGATGGACAATTGCGCGCCGGCGCGCCGCGCCCAGCCCCGCAACACCTGTTCGGCGTCCACCCGGCGCAAGGCGCGCGGGTTGCGCGGCGCCACCGGCCGGCTCTCGTCAAACAACGCGCCGCCACAATCTCCGTAGACGCCGGTGGTGCTGACATAAACCAGACGGCCATGCTCAGGTAAAATGGCGGTCAGATTGCGCGTGCGGCGGTCCAGCGGCCCTTCGGCGGGCGGCGGCGCCAGATGCACGACATGGCTGGCCAGGCCGACCAGGCGCCGCAAAGTGGCGGGCTGGTCCAGGTCGACCACCAGTGGCACGGCGCCCAGCGCGCGCAATTCGGCGCAGCGCGACGGCTGGCTGGTGGTGGCGAACACGCGAAAATACGGACGCAACAGCGGCACCAGCCGCATGCCGACGTCGCCGCAGCCCACGATCAACAGGCGCGGCAGCTTGAATTTTTGAATAGTAAGTTTTTTCATTGAAGGATTGTATGACGTTTCAAATCACTGTACAGCCCAGCGGCCATCAATTCAGCTGCGAAGAAGACGAAACCGTGCTGGCCGCGGCCATGCGCGCCGGTGTCGGCCTGCCCTACGGCTGCAAGAATGGCGCGTGCAGTTCCTGCAAGGGCAAAGTCATTTCCGGCTCGATCACGCACAAGGCGCACCAGGAGCGCGCGCTGAGCAAGGACGAGGAAGCGGCCGGCCAGGCGCTGTTCTGCTGCGCCACCGCCCACACCGACCTGGTGATCGAAGCGCGCGAAGTAGCCGGCAGCGACGACTACCCGATCCGCAAGATGCCGTCGCGCGTGGCGACGCTGGAAAAACTGGCGCCGGACGTGATCGTCATGACCTTGCAACTGCCGGCCAACGAGACGCTGAAATTCCGCGCCGGCCAATACATCGAATTCATGCTGCGCGACGGCAAGCGCCGCAGCTACAGCCTGGCCTCGCCGCCGGACCAGGACCAGCCGCTGAGCCTGCACATCCGCCACATGCCGGGCGGCCTGTTCACCGACCAGGTGTTCAGCACCCTGAAGGAACGCGACATCCTGCGCTTCGAAGGCCCGATGGGCACCTTCTTCGTGCGCGAGGACAGCGACAAGCCGATGGTGCTGCTGGCCTCCGGCACCGGCTTCGCGCCGATCAAGGCCATCATCGAGCACCTGCGCGCGCAGGATTCGCAACGTCCGATGACCTTGTACTGGGGCGGCCGCCGCCCGCAAGACCTGTACATGGACGCGCTGTGCCGCCAATGGGAAGCGATCCTGCCGAACTTCACCTACGTGCCGGTGATCTCGGCCGCGCTGCCGGAAGACCACTGGAGCGGCCGCACCGGCTTCGTGCACGCCGCCGTCATGGCCGACCTGCCCGACCTGTCCGGCCACCAGGTGTATGCCTGCGGCGCCCCGATCGTGGTCGACTCCGCCAAGCGCGATTTCGTCGCGCAATGCCATTTGCCGGAGGACGAATTCTACGCCGATGCCTTCACCACCGAAGCCGACATCCACAAGTCCTAAGCATCCATCTCCACCGGGAGCAGACAGGGATGCGGAGTCCCAAGGCTCTGCTCCCTGAAAGCTCAAATGACCAGTACCAGCAACGGCTTCGGCGTCTTGCGCCACCGTAACTTCGCCCTCTACCTTTCCGCCCGCACCCTCGCCACCCTGGCGGTCCAGATGCAAAACGTCGCCATCGGCTGGCAAGTCTATGCGATGACCCACAACCTGTTCGACCTCGGCCTGATCGGGCTGGCGCAATTCGCGCCCTTCCTGCTGCTGATCCTGTTCGCCGGCCACGCCGCCGACCGCTACGACCGCCGCAACCTGATCGCGCTGACGCTGGGCGCGCAGCTGCTGTGCGGGCTGATGCTGCTGGGCTTCACCGTCGCCGGACTCAACGCCGTGTGGCCGGTGTTTGCCGTGCTGGTGCTGTTCGGCAGCGCGCGCGCCTTCATGGGGCCGGCCACGCAAGCCATCCTGGTCAACCTGGTGCCGGCCGAGAGCTTCAGCAAGGCCGTCGCGCTGAGTTCGTCGAGCTTCCACGTCGCCGTCATCCTCGGCCCCACCCTGGGCGGCCTGTTCTACCTGGCCGGGCCGAAAACGGTTTATATGATTTCCTCGGCGCTGCTGATGGCCGCGGTGGCGATGATGTCGCTGGTTAAGTCCGTCAAGCAGCCCAGCAACCGCGAGCCGGCCACCTGGCACACCGTGCTCGAAGGCTTGCGCTTCGTCTGGTCCAAGCCGGTGGTGCTGGGGGCGATCTCGCTCGACCTGTTTGCCGTGCTGTTCGGCGGCGCCACCGCGCTGCTGCCGGCGCTGGCGCACGACGTGCTGCATGTCGGCCCGACCGGCCTGGGCATGCTGCGCACCGCGCCCGGCGCCGGCGCCGCCCTGTGCTCGATCGCGCTGGCCTTCTTTCCGATCACGCGCCGGGTCGGCCTGTGGATGCTGGGCGGCGTCGGCGTGTTCGGCGTCTGCACGCTGGTGCTGGGCGCCACCTCCACCTTTGTCGTCGCGCTGGCGGCGCTGTTCCTGATGGGCGCCGGCGACATGATCAGCGTCTACGTGCGGCACCTGCTGGTGCAGTACGAAACGCCGGACGCGATCCGCGGCCGCGTCAGCGCGGTGAACTCGGTGTTCATCGGCGCCTCGAACGAGCTGGGCGAATTTGAGTCCGGCCTGACCGCCGGCTGGATGGGCCTGACGCGCGCGGTGCTGTTCGGCGGCGCCGCCACCCTGGTCGTGACCGGCGCCTGGGCCGTGCTGTTCCCGGTACTGTCGCGCATGGACCGTTTCCCACACGAGGACAAGCAATGAACGAGGTTAAACAATGAGCTTACGCATACCGCTGCCGGGCATCATCCACAGCCGCCCGCATCTGAGTCTGGCCGTCGCGCTCGGCGCCATCGTCGGGCCGCTGCTGCCTCAAAGCTGGCCGCTGCTGGCGCGCCTGCTGACGGGCTGGAATATCGCCGTCTGGTCCTATCTGCTGATGATGGGCTGGATGATGGTGCGCGCCGACCAGCACGACATCAAGCGCGCCGCCTGCCGCCAGGATGAAAAAGGGCCGGTGATCCTGGCCACGCTGTCGGTGGCGATCATGATCAGCCTGGCGGCCATCGTCTCGCAACTGTCGGCGCTGAAGGAGCTGAAGGCTGCCGACATGGCGTTGCACTACGGCTTCGTGGTACTGACGCTGACCGGTTCGTGGTTCATGATAGGCGTGATGTTCTGCTCGCACTACGCGCATCTGTACTACATCAAGGATGACGGCGAACGGCCGCTGCAATTCCCCGACGAGAAGCTGGTGCCGAACTACTGGGATTTCCTGTATTTCTCGTTCACGATCTCGGTGGCGGTGCAGACCTCGGACGTGGCCGTGCGCAGCCGCGCGATGCGCCAGGTGGTGCTGGGGCAGTCGGTGCTGTGCTTCTTCTACAACCTGGCGATCCTGGGTCTGTCGATCAATATTGCCGCTTCGCTCATCAATGCGTAGTGACTTAAGAGGAACCTAAGGAGAAAAGGAGTAATATTGAATTGCAGTTCAACAAACAGGAGCAAGCTTATGCAAATCAATATCAATGCCGACAAAACCATCGACCGCCACGCCGGTCTGGATGAACATGTCAATACGGTCGTGAGCAATGCCCTCCACCGCTTCGGCGAACAGATCACCCGCGTCGAAGTCCACCTGAGCGACAACCTGACGCAGAAATCGGCCGACGGCGACAACCGCTGCCTGATGGAAGCCCGTGTCACCGGATATCAACCGATCGCCGTCAGCGATCACGCCGCCACGCTGCACCAGGCCATCGGCGGTTCGGCGGACAAACTCAAGCGCGCCATCGACAGCGCCCTGGGCCGCCTGCATGACAAAGACAAGCGTCACGCCAACGGCGCCGTGCCGGCCGAAGCCGACGCAGACGACACCGAATAATTCTGAAATGGGCGGAGCTAGCGCTGTGCTAGCTCCCGCAAATACTTCAAGCCTTGCAGCGACCGGCTGCCATACCACGACATCATCTCCCCGTCGACCAGCAGCACCGGCTTGCCGATCTGTTTTTCCAGCGCGTCCGCATGGGCTTCCGTGAAGCGATACGGTTCGCTCGACAACAACACCCCATCCACTTGAGCAATCAGCTCCGACGACCATTCGAAGCGCGGATAACGCACCTGGCCCAGCTCCGGCACGCGCCAGCCGATTTCCTCCAGCATGCGCGCGATGTAGGTGTCGTGCGAGATGGTCATCCACGGGTCCTGCCAGATGCAGTACAACATCGTCTGCGGCCGGCCCGGCGGCATGGCGCGCAGCAGCGCGTATTCCGCCTCGAACGCGGCGCACCAGTCGGCCGCCGCCTGCTCGCGGCAGAACACGCCGCCCATCAGGCGCGCCAGATCCAGGTTGTCGCGCGGGCGCAATGGATGGGTGACGACGATGTTGGGAATGAACTCCGCCAGCAGCTCGACGGTCGGCTTTTCGTTCTCGTCGATATTGACCACCAGATGGGTCGGCGCCAGCTTGCGGATTTTTTCGATATTCACATCCTTGGTGCCGCCGACCTTGGGAATGGCTGGCACCACCGCGGCCGGATGGATGCAGAAGCCGGTGCGTCCCACCACCTGCCCGGCCAGTCCCAGGTCGCACAGCAGCTCGGTAATCGACGGCACCAGCGAGACGATGCGCGCGTTCGGATCGGCCCGGTGCGTAGTGCCGATCGCGTCGGTATATTCCATGTTGTCATCCAATCTAAGCAATGCGACATTGAAGCACCTGCGGATACAACGTGCAACAACTGCGGGGTGAAATTTACACTGGATACAAGGCAGTTCAGCTATGATTACTGTGCTTGCCCATCAGCACCCTGAAAGACCATTTTGAAACAAATCAGCACATTCGGCGCCTCCCGCTACCAGATCAGCGACCTGCAACTGCTGCGCAACGCCGATGACGACGCCACCATCGCCAAACTGCTGGCGCCCTGCCCCGTGATGCAACTGGAAGCCGGGCAAGCGGTCACCGATTCCAGCCGCGCCCGCCTCTACATCGTGCTGAGCGGCGCGCTGTCGGTCGCCACCGACACCCGCACCGGCATGGCCGACGGCACCGTCAGCAAGATATTGCCGGGCGAAAGCGTGGGCGAACAATCGGTATTGGACGAGGAAGCCAACCTGTCCAGCATCACCGCGCTGGAGCAGAGCGAAGTGCTGGTGATCGAGGCCGACCTCGTCTGGAAGCTGATCGACGAATCGAATGTGCTGGCGCGCAACCTGCTGCGGCTGCTGTCCTTCCGCATCCGCGCCGCCAACGCGCAGCTGCGCCGGCGCCAGAAGCTGGGCGAGTTCTACCGCCAGCTGTCGATGATCGACGGCCTGACGGGCCTGTACAACCGCGCCTGGCTCAACGACCTGCTGCCGACCATGATCGCCACCGCGCAAGGCTCGCACGCGCCGCTGGCGCTGATCATGATCGACCTCGACCACTTCAAGCAATTCAACGACAGCCACGGCCACTTGGCCGGCGACCAGGCCCTGCGCACGGCCGCGCACGTGCTCAGCAGCGCGCTGCGGCCGACCGATTTCGCGGTCCGCTACGGTGGCGAGGAAATGATGGTGCTGTTGCCGGACACCAGCGACAAGGTCGCGGTGGCGGTGGCCGAGCGCCTGTGCGAGCGCATGCAGCAGGCGGTGGTGTTTGCCGACATGCGCGTGGCGCTGCCGCACATCACGGCCTCGTTCGGCGTGGCGACGCTGCAGGCCGGCCAGGACGACCATGCGCTGATCGCCGCCGCCGACGGCGCGCTCTACCGCGCCAAGGACCTGGGCCGCAACCGCGTGGCCCATCACGACGCTACTGGGCCGGCCCAGCCTTGATCGGCGCAGCACCGGTATCGGCATCGGTCTCGGCGGCCGGCTGCGCCTTGTGCGCGGCCGCGAAGTCCGCATAGCCCTTCTGCACCAGCTCGTAAGTCTTGTCGATATTGCTGGCCACGTCGCCGTTCAACACCTTCAGCCCGTCCAGCACGCCCCGCGCCTCCTTGAAGCCCTGGTCCACGCCTTTTTTCAGCGTATCCATGAACTTGTTGAGCACCGCATCGCCGTCCTCGCCGGGGTGTTGCTGCGCGAAGGCTTCATAAAACGCCGTCGACAGCGATACAATGCGGCTCGCGGTGCCTTCCGGCGTATTATCCTGCGACACGGCGTTCTGGATGGCGTTGTCGCCGAAATCGTCCTTGAGCGCCTCGTTAATGCCGGTCAGCGCCGTTTTCAGCACCACCGACAACGGATCGTTGGAAGAATTCAGCGATACCGTCAAGGAAGCTTGTACGATAGACACGTTGAGCTGCGCCTTGGCCTTGGCCAGGACGTTCCCCTTGCTGTCGTCCTTGGCCTGGACCGGCGTCGCGGCCGTTGTACTGCCGGATGTTGCAGAGACGGGAGTGGCCATGGTGTGGCTCCTGTTGGAATATCTTTTAATTATCGGCAGATTTACGAATAACTGTAGCCCCCTTGACCGCAACTATGACCACACAGACCTTTCTCTGGCACGACTACGAAACCTTTGGCGCCCAGGCGCGCCGCGACCGCCCGGCGCAATTCGCCGCGATCCGCACCGACGCCGACCTGAACGAGATCGGCGATCCCATCATGTTGTATTGCAAACCGGCCAACGATTTCCTGCCGGACCCGCAATCCTGCCTGATCACCGGCATCACGCCGCAGCAATGCCTGGAATGGGGCGTGCCCGAGCACAAGTTCGCCGCCACCATCGAGCAAGCCTTCTCCAAGCCGGGCACCATCGGCGTGGGCTACAACACCATCCGCTTCGACGACGAGATCACCCGCTTCATGTTCTGGCGCAACCTGATCGACCCGTATGCGCGCGAATGGCAAAACCAGTGCGGCCGCTGGGACTTGCTGGACGTGGTGCGCATGACCTACGCGCTGCGCCCGGAAGGCATCGAATGGCCGCTGCGCGAAGACGGCAAGCCCAGCTTCAAGCTGGAACACATGGCCAAGGCCAACGGCCTGCTGCACGAGGCGGCGCACGATGCGCTGTCCGACGTGCGCGCCACCATCGCGCTGGCGCGCCTGATCAAGCAGAAGCAGCCGAAGCTGTTCGACTTCTGCCTGGCGCTGCACAAGAAAGACCGCGTGGCCGACGAGATCGGCATGCACCTGGCGCCGCAGCTGCGCGCGCCCTTCCTGCACGTGTCGGGCATGTTCCCGGCCGAGCGCGGCTGCATCGCGCTGGTGTGGCCGCTGGCCACGCACCCGACCAACAAGAACGAAGTGATCGTCTGGGATTGCACCTACGATCCGACCGAACTGTTCACGCTGGACGCCGATACCATCCGCACCCGCATCTTCAGCCGCGCCGACGCGCTGCCGGAAGGCGTGACGCGGCTGCCGGTCAAGAGCATCCACCTGAACAAGTCGCCGATGCTGGTGTCCAACCTGAAGACGCTGTCGCCGGCGATGGCGGCCAAATGGGGCATCGACCTGGAGCAAGGCAAGGCTTACGCCGCGCTGGCCGCAGCCGGCCGCAACATGGATGTGGAATGGGAGCAGGTGTTCCACCGTCCGGCCGGCGACGAGCTGGATGTGGACGAGGATCTGTACAACGGCTTCGTCGGCAAGGACGACCGCCGCATGCTGGACGCGCTGCGCAAGGAGACGCCGGCCAAGCTGGCCACCTCATCGCCGTCGTTCAGCGATCCGCGCTTGCTGGAACTGCTGTTCCGCTACCGCGCGCGCAACTTCCCCGAGACCTTGTCCGAAGGCGAGATGGAGCATTGGGAGCAGCACCGCGCGGCGCGCTTCTACGAAGGCGCCGGCGGTGCGCGCAGCATCGACCAGTTCTTCGGCGAGATCGACCATCTGCAACAGGATGCCGATGAGCGCGCCGAACACATATTGGCCGAGCTGTACGAGTACGTGGAGCTGATCGCTCCAGCGCACTAACCCCGAACGGCGAAGGGGTCTGACCCCGACGGGGGCATCTCGCATTGCGAGATGCGGGCGCAGCCCTCTCCAGACCCCAGGCTTGCGGGGTGGTTTAAGCGCGATGCTGGTTGATGGCGTCGCGCGTTTCCAGCGCCACGCGGCGCGCGGCGGCCGCGAAGTCTTCAGCGCCCTGCGGCGCCGCGTACAAAATCGCGCGCGACGAGTTGATCATCATGCCGGTGCCGTTGTAGGTGCGGCCCGACTTGACGGTGGCTTCGATATCGCCGCCCTGTGCGCCGATGCCAGGCACCAGCAGCGGCATGTCGCCGACGATCGCCCGTACCTGCGCCAGTTCTTCCGGGAAGGTGGCGCCCACCACCAGCGCGCATTGGCCGTTGGCGTTCCACTTGTCCGCCACCAGGCGCGCCACGTGCTGGTACAGCGGCTTGCCGTCGACGTTCAGGAACTGCAAGTCCGAACCGCCCGGGTTGGAGGTGCGGCACAGGATGATGACGCCGCGTTCGCTCCACTCCATGTACGGTTCCACCGAATCCGACCCCATGTAGGGATTGACGGTCACCGCGTCGGCGCCGTAGCGGTCGAACGCTTCGCGCGCGTACTGGCGCGCGGTGGCGCCGATGTCGCCGCGCTTGGCGTCCAGGATCACCGGGATATGCGGATAGTTGTCGCGCACGTAGTGGCAGATTTTCTCCAGCTGGTCTTCCGCGCTCAGCGCCGCGAAGTAGGCGATCTGCGGCTTGAACGAGCACGCCAGGTCGGCGGTCGCGTCAATGATCTCGCGGCAGAAGTGGTAGATGCCTTGCGGGTCGTTCTGGAACTGGGCCGGCAGCTTGGCCATGTCCGGATCCAGGCCCACGCACAGCAGGGAGTCGTTGGCCGCCCAGGCGGCAGATAATTTGTTGATAAAAGTCACGACGCACCCTTCGAATTTGTTGCAAACCCTCTATTGTAACGCCCCCCACACCGGCCTGTTAAAATTTGGCCCTCATTCCTTAGAAAGCGAATTCCTATGAAACTCATGAACAAAGTCGCGATTGTGACCGGCGCCACCCAAGGCATAGGCTTGGCTTGCGCGCAGCGCCTGGTGGCCGAAGGCGCCAAGGTCATGCTGGTCGACATCAAGCCGGAAGGCGCTGCCGCCGCCGCCACGCTGGGCGAGCAGGCGCGCTTCTTCGCCGCCGACGTCAGCCAGAAATGCGACGTCGACGCCCTGGTGGCCGCCACCCTGGCCCAGTTCGGCCGCATCGACATCCTGATCAACAACGCCGGCGTCACCCACGCCGCCGATTTCCTCGACCTGACCGAGGACGATTTCGACCGCGTGCTGCGCATCAACCTCAAATCGATGTTCCTGTGCGGCCAGGCGGTCGCGCGCGAGATGGCCAAGCAGCACAGCGGCTGCATCATCAACATGTCCAGCGTGAACGCCGAACTGGCGATTCCGAACCAGGTGCCGTACGTGGTGTCCAAGGGCGCGATCAACCAGCTGACCAAGGTCATGTCGCTCAACCTGGTCACGCACGGCATCCGCGTCAACGGCATCGGCCCCGGCACCATCCTGACCGAACTGGCCAAGCAGGCCGTGATGGCCAGCCCGGAAGCGCGCCACACCATCCTGTCGCGCACGCCGATGGGCCGCTGCGGCGAGCCGGAGGAAGTGGCCTCGATCGCCGCCTTCCTCGCCAGCGACGACGCCAGCTACATGACCGGCCAGACGCTGTACGTCGACGGCGGCCGGCTGGCGCTGAACTACACGGTGCCGGTGAAATAAAGAGTTATACGCCTTATTGATGTCTGGTATCTGAAACATCAATTAGACACATATCTTTGGCGCCCCCATAATTACACCTGTCTCCACTATTCTCCTCCAAGAAAATAGTTTTAAGCCCGCTTTAACCAGCGGGCTTTTTTTTGCCTGCTGTCATTACAGCGTCATATTCGCTCCCCATACTGGTCACATCTTCAGTACATGCAACCGATAGGCATGACGGAAGAAAGGTGCACCGGGGTTCCGGTGCACCACTCCCTCTTTTTTGCGCTGCATGGTATTGTCCGGGTCATGATCAAGCTACTCCTTCTGACCAATTCCCACGCCCGACTACGCTACTGGACCGCCATCGTCCTGTACCTGCTGATCCTGATACTCGGCTCGCTGCCCGGCGCCCGCCAGGACATCGGCCAAGTGGCGTCGGGACTGATACTGCACTCCATCGCCTACGCCGGCCTGACCTTCCTGATATTCACCGGCGGCACCGGCAGCTTGCGGCTACGCGCCGGCAAGGCCGTACTGACCATCGCCCTGATGGGCGCACTCGACGAATACGTACAAAGCTTCTTCCCCTACCGTCATGGTGCCGTGTCCGACTGGCTGGTCGACTGCAACGCCGCCGTGCTGACGGCGCTCTTCATGTGGGTCCTGTGGACCCGCTATCGCATCCAGCCGTCAAACTGATACTTCCGGCGCGTTCTCCAGGCGCGCCCATCGCCAGCTCCACGTCCAAACGCATCTGCTGCAATTGCTCCGCCTTGGCCACGCGTACCAATTCGTGCAAAGAATGCGTTAATAAATGCCGGCTGCGAGGGTCCGGCCCGTTGCCACAAGTTGAATTAATTAAATCTTCGATAATAGTGTCTGTCACGCGTGTCAACATATCGATATCCTTTAAAGTGATACCCAACAATTATTGCGTGTGAGTAGCACCGCTCAATTGATGTATATCAACTGCGGCAGATTGGAGGGGAACAAAACCTGGCGGTCAGCCTCTGAATCAAATGACTAGCCATTTTGATTAATCGACCGTGGGGAGAATGTGATGAATATGATCAGAAACACCACCATTGCGCTATTTATCCTGACGCTGGCAGCTTGTGCCTCGGACCGCAGCAGCGAACCCGGCACGAGCACCGGCACCAGCAGCTATCCATCCGATGGAAGCAGTCCCAGCACCACCAGCACTACCAGCGGCACCAGCCAGAGTGGCAGTGCCAACCAGAGCAGCACCACCGGCACCATGACCAGCAGCAGCCCCAGCGCCCAGACCTCCTACGGTGTGGTGCAGGCCATCGACCAGATGCAGCGCCAGGACGCGGGCGTGGGCATGGCGGGCGCGGCGGCGGCCGGCGGCAGCGTTGGTTTGCCGACCGACAAGGTCTACCGCGTCACCGTGCGCATGGACGACGGCAGCACCCAGATGGTGGTGGTCGACTCCATGCCCAGCTACAAGACCGGCGACCGCGTACGCTACAACAACGGCAGCTTGACCAGCTACTAGTACAGCTGCTCGACCTGATAGCCGCGCTTCCTGAGCAGTTGCGGCAGGCCGTCGTCGCCCACCAGGTGCAGCAGGCCGACGCCGACAAAGGCGGCCGGCTCCTGCTGCATGATGCGCTCGATGTTGTTGGCCATTTCCGGGTTGCGCTTGCCCAGCAACACACGGTTCATGAAGCCGGCGGAGATCGTGTCGCCGCTGGTGGCGGACTGCCATGCCGCGCGGATAGCGGGCGCGTCGGCGGCGTTCCAGGCGTCGATCAGTGCGGTGGATTTCTTCAGCGAGGCGCCGTCGGCCAGGTCGGCCAGGTTCTCCAGCAGATACTGCTCTTGCTGGCGTTCATCCAGCGTATCGAACAGGCTCAGCTGATAATCGGCGCTTTCCAGCTCGCGCACCGCCTTGTCCTGGCTCTTGGCGGCCGCCAGCAGCGCGTATTCGACCGCCTGGCTGCGCTGGAAGCCGTGCAGCTCCATCTCGGCGCCGATCAGCAGGTTGGCGATCAGCCAGGGCTTGTACTGCTGCACCGATTGCAGCGACATGCCGGCCCGCGCCAGCGCCTGCACCGTCAGGCGCAGCGCGGCCGGCGACAGATGGCGCTGGAGCGTGTCGCCGTCCGGATAGCGACCATGGCGCGCCAGCGCCAGCTGGAACGGCGCGTCCTGGCGGATGTCGAGCTCGATCACCAGCGCCTTGGAGTCCAGCAGCGCGCGCGACACCACCGGGTCCAGCGGATAGAAACCGTCCTTGCCGACATGGATGGTGCCGAACAAATAGCTGGTCTTGCCATCATGCGTCACCCGGTACAGCTGGCCTCGGTGCACGACCGAAACCGGCTCGCTCAGCCCGGCGGCAAACAGCGCCTGGCAGCAGGCCAGCAGTATCGTAAATAGAATGGCAATTTTCTTCGGCATGAGTTTTCCCCGCGATGGCAGGGATGCCATCGAAAGAATGAAAATGTAATAAGGGAGTAGTAATGCGATGCGCTTTACTGTTTCCTATGGTAAATCAGGAAAATGCGCGGTGAGGAATATTTTTAAAACTTCCGGCTAAACTTCAGCGAAATAAACACACTAAATATCAGACGTTTAATAAAAATACTGTTTAAATGATTAGATATTATTGATTTACTACGCCTAATACCCTTACTCATTCCATGGACTTCATTGATTATTGCGCCGCCGGCCAGATATAGCACCCATGATTCCATTTTCCATCCTCGACCTTTCCCCGATCGCCGAAGGCAGCACGCCCTCCGCATCGTTCCGCAACACGCTGGATCTGGCGCAGCACGGCGAACGCTGGGGCTACCAGCGCTACTGGCTGGCCGAGCACCACGGCATGCCCGGCATCGCCAGCGCCGCCACCGCCGTGGTCATGGCCCATGTGGCCGGCGGCACCTCGACCATCCGCGTCGGCGCCGGCGGCATCATGCTGCCCAACCACGCGCCGCTGGTGATCGCCGAGCAGTTCGGCACGCTCGAGGCGCTGTTCCCCGGCCGTATCGACCTCGGCCTGGGTCGCGCGCCCGGTTCCGACCAGACCACCGCGCGCGCCCTGCGCCGCAACCTCGACAGCGACGCCGACGCCTTCCCGCAGGACGTGCTCGAACTGCAAGATTACATGTCCGACACGCCGCGCCAGCGCGTGCTGGCCGTGCCGGGCAAAGGCGCCAAGGTGCCGCTGTGGATTTTGGGTTCCAGCACCTTCGGCGCGCAGCTGGCGGCGCACATGGGCCTGCCGTTTGCCTTCGCCTCGCACTTCGCGCCGCAGATGATGATGCAGGCGATCGCTCTCTACCGCAGCAACTTCCAGCCATCGGCGCAATTGTCCAAGCCGCACGTCATGCTCGGCTTCAACGTGTTCGCCGCCGACAGCGACGAGGAAGCCCACTACCGCGCCACGTCGATGCAGCAAGCCTTCGTCAACCTGCGCAGCGGCCGCCCCGCGCGCCTGCCGCCGCCGCAGGCCGGCTATCTGCAAGCGCTGGGGCCGCAGGAACGGGCGCTGCTCGACTCCGTGCTGTCCTGTTCGGCCATCGGCGCGCCGGACACGGTGCGTCGCCAGCTGCAGGAATTCATCGCCCGCACCGGCGCCGACGAGCTGATGATCACCTCGCAGATCTTCGACCACGCGCAGCGCCTGCGCTCCTACGAAATCACGGCCGAGGTGCGGCAGGGACTGCTGCGCGCGCAAGCCGGGCTGTAGCGAAATCGGCCCGAGCTCAGCAGCAATTTGCGATCGCCGGTAAAATTGCGGCCTGCAAATTGAAGGAGCACCCGTGAGCCAGTCCCACGCCCAGCAAGACATTTCCCCAGGCATGGTCTGGCTGTTTGCCACCGCGACCGGACTCATCGTCGCCAACCTGTACTACGCGCAAACGCTGATCGGCCCGATCAGCCGCGCCACCGGCCTCGACCCCGGCGCCGCCGGCCTGATCGTCACGCTGACGCAGATCGGCTACTGCCTCGGCCTGCTGTTCATCGTGCCGCTGGGCGACCTGCTGGAAAACCGCCGCCTGATCTTCATCGCCCTGCTGACCACGGCCGCCGCCCTGCTGGCGGCCTCGTTCACGCGCAACGCGCCCTTGTTCCTGCTGGCTTCCTTCTGCATTGGATTGGGTTCGGTGGCGGCGCAGATCGTGGTGCCGTTCGCCGCCCACATGGTGCGGCCGGAAAAGCGCGGCCAGACCGTCGGCAAAGTGATGAGCGGCCTGCTGATGGGCATCATGCTGGCGCGTCCCGTCGCCAGCCTGGTGGCCGACGCGTTGAGCTGGCACGCCATCTTCGTCATTTCCGCCGTCGGCACCACGGCGCTGGCCTTCCTGCTGCGCGCGCGGCTGCCGCAACGCCAGCCGGATTCCGGCCTGCATTATTTCGCCTTGCTGGGTTCGATGTGGCATCTGCTCAAGACCACGCCCATCCTGCGCCGCCGCGCCGCCTACCAGGCGTGCATGTTCGGCGCCTTCAGCCTGTTCTGGACCTGCGTGTCATTGGAATTGACCGGCCCGCGCTTCGAGCTGAGCCAGACCGGCGTCGCCATCTTCGCGCTGGTGGGTGTCGCGGGCGCGATCGCCTCGCCGATCGCCGGCCGCCGCGCCGACCACGGCAAGAGCCGCTCCACCACCGCCGTCGCCCTGACGCTGGGCGCGCTGGCCTTCGCCCTGCCGCTGCTGGTCCACTCCAGCCGCATGGTTGACCTGGGCGTGCTGGTGCTGACCTCGATCGTGCTGGACATGGGCGTCTCGGCCAACCTGGTGACGGGACAGCGGGCCATCTTCGCGTTGCCGGCCGAGATCCGCAGCCGCCTGAACGGCCTCTACATGGCCTTGTTCTTCATGGGAGGCGCGCTGGGGTCATCGCTGGGTGGGTGGATGTTTGCCGCGCACGGCTGGACCGGCGTCCTGTGGGCCGGCCTGGCCTTCCCCCTGACCGCCCTGTGCATCTTCGCCACCGAATAAAATCGGGGTCAAGTCTGACATTCGGACACGGCCTCTGCCGTAGCAGCCGCTACGGCAGAGGCCGTGTCCGAATGTCAGACTTGACCCCGAAGTTTTTGAAGCAACTTCTTAGTGCGACCAGAGGCGGACCTGGCCTTGCAGCGAGACGGTGCCGTTGATGTTGAGGCTGCCCAGGTTGCCGGTCACCGGCGCGTTCGGATCCATCTGCACGCTCAGCGATTCGAAGCCGAAGTTGGTGTAGCGTACGTAACCCGGCAGGCCGATGGCGATGTAGTCGCCGCCGCCGTCGGAGCGCGTCTGCACGCCCAGGCTGACGGCAAACATGTCCACCACGCCGCGCACATTCTTGAACACGATGTAGCGGTTCTGCCCGTCGCCGTTGAAGCCCAGCGACAGGCGACTATCACTGACCGCCCCCACCAGCGTCGGATCGTTGAGCGAAATGTGCGCCGCGAAGCTGATGCCGTCCTGCCCGCTGACCTGCGACAACTCCCGGTCGTCGAGCGCCTGCAACGGCCCGCCCTGCGCCACGCCGGCCGCCAGCAGCAGCGATAGGAACAGGGCGCGCGCCATCAGTGCTTGAACTTTATGTCGAGGTACTGGATCTGGATCGAGCCTATGCGCGACGACCCCAGGTCCACCGTCGCCTGCCCCGGGCTGACGAAGGAAATATTGTCCACCACGATGCCGCCGGCCGGCGCCACGCCGCTGCCGTAGCGCGCATCCGGCCAGTCAATGCCGATGTGCAGGCGCGGCCCGGTCTCGTCGGTCAGCGCATTGATCACCGCCGGCTGCGACGCCACATTGGCCAGCATCCACGGCGTGTTGTTGAACACGCCGTTGCCGTCGACGCCGCCGATGTGCACGCCGCTCAGCACCATCGCTTCGGTGGCGTCGGTGCGGCCGCGCGGCTGGAACGACAACTGGCCGATATCCATGCGCAGCGCGGCGCCGAAAGCCACGCCGTCGTTGACCTGCGGCGTGGAGAACTGCAAGCCGCCGCCGGAAAACACCAGGTCCTTGATCACCACGCTGCCCTGCTCGCGCGTGACGCCGTCCGCCGTCACGCCCCAGTCGTAGGCGGCCTGCCAGCGCTGGTCGGCATTGATATTCAAGGGGAAGGCGATATTGACCACATCGGCCAGGCCGGGCGCGCCGGCCACGATGTCGAGCTTGTAGGGATCGGAAAACGGCAGCGGATTATCGCTGCGCGACGCACTGAATTTTTCCACGTACAGGCTGGAACCGATAGGCGTGGTGTAGGTCACGCGCGCGTCGCCGCTCATGGCGAAGCCGTTCAGGTCGAAGCTGACGCCGTCGCGTCCGCGCACCGACGACAGCGCCGCATCGGTCAAGGCTTCCATCGCCGGCGCCGGCGCGCACACGGCGACTAGCAGCGCCAGCAAGGATGCGCGCGCGGCCCTCATCAGCGGCCCTTCGGCAGATTCGGCGGCACCAGGCCGGTGGTGTTGAGCGCTTGCAGCTTGTCGCGCCAGTTCAGCCAGATGCCGGCCTGCGCCGCATCGGAAGGCGGCACCCCGGCCGCGCTGGGGAATTGCACGCCGGTCTTCAACACGGAAATCCAGAAATCGCGGCTCGGTCCGGCGGCATCGCCGGCCGTCACACCGCCCAGCTGCGCCAGCGACAGACACGGCGCGGTGCAGCCGCCATCCCAGCGCTTGCCGCCCAGCGCATCGGTGTGCGTATCGAGCTGCACGGCGCTGCCGTCGGCCGCCAGGCCGCTCACCTTCATCGAGCCCGACAGGCTGTTGATCTTCAGGCCGATATCGCCGCTGATGCCTTCAAAGCCGAAGCGCATGCCGACCGCCTCGCGCGAGGCGCCGTCGGCCGCGTTCTTGTAGACGAATTCGAAATAGGGATTGCTGATATGGACCAGGCGCTGCGCCTCGGTGCCGTCGCTGCGGCCGAACTGCAGCAGGCCGATATCGAGGTCGGCGCCGGTGCCGTTGCGGGCGGCGTAAGTGTATTCGCCCAGGCGCATATTGCGCAGGTTGGCGCTCAGCGTGATGTCGGCGTCCAGCGCGACCTTGCTGAAATCGAAGCCGCCCAGGCTGGTGTTGGTCAGCGCGACCAGACCTTGTCCGCGCGTGTTGGACAGCTCTTCTTCGCTCAGCGGCTGCATTTGCGCCGAAGCCGTCAGCGTGCAGCAGGCCAAAGCCGCGCACAGCCACAGCGAACGCAGGAAATAGAGGGGGCTCATGATGTGGGAACGGCAGCCGCGGGCGCGGCTGCCGTTGCTCGACTGATTAGTGAGCGAAGATCCAGACGGTGGTGCCGCGCATGTCGATCTGGTTCATTGCAACCGAACCGAACGATGCTGCGCTGTTGCCCATCTTGATCGAGTCGACCGACACGTTCAGGTAGTGGCCGTCAGCAACCACGCTTGCCGGGATGGCGATCTGCACGACGTCGCCGCCGGTCGCTGGGTTGTAGAAGGTGCCTGGATTGGTCACGCCGGCGGCGCCAGCGGCGGCCAGGAAGGAGTTTTTCGACAGGATGTCGATGTTGGCGGCGATCAGGCCGTTAACTTTGATGCCGTTGAAGCTGACCGAACCGCCACCCAGGCCGTTCGCGTCCAGCGCGTCGGTGTCGGTGTAGGTGAACGATGCGATCTTGATGTTCAGGTTGGCAGCGATGGACACGCCGTCCTGGCCGCTGACGGTGCTCAGCTCTGCGTCTTGAATCGGGGTCATGGCCGATGCCGAGAAGGCCAGGGTTGCCAGGGCTGCTGCTGCTGCGGTTTTGATGAATTGCATGTGCTCGTCTCCGTGAGGTTTTGGTCTAGGTATTTGTGTTTTTTTCAATGCTACGTAACCATCTTAGGGCTACGCTGTTGCAAGCGTCTAGCATGCCGCGCTGACTTTTCAGGCCAAGCTACAGACCCTGCGAGCCAGCGCGGACAAGTCTGGATTAGTGCGCGAAGATCCAGACGGTGGTGCCGCGCATGTCGATCTGGTTCATTGCAACCGAACCGAACGATGCTGCGCTGTTGCCCATTTTGATCGCGTCAACCGACACGTTCAGGTAGTGGCCGTCAGCAACCACGCTCGCAGGGATAGCGATCTGCACCACGTCGCCGCCGGTGGCTGGGTTGTAGAAGGTGCCTGGGTTGGTCACGCCGGCGGCGCCAGCGGCGGCCAGGAAGGAGTTTTTCGACAGGATGTCGATGTTAGCGGCGATCAGGCCGTTAACTTTGATGCCGTTGAAGCTGACCGAACCGCCACCCAGGCCGTTGGCGTCCAGTGCGTCGGTGTCGGTGTAGACGAACGAGTCAATCTTGATGTTCAGATTGGCAGCGATCGACACGCCGTCCTGGCCGCTGACGGTGCTCAGTTCTGCGTCCTGGATCGGGGTCATGGCCGATGCCGAGAAAGCCAGGGTTGCCAGGGCTGCTGCGATTGCGGTTTTAACGATTTGCATTTTTTATCTCCGAGTTGTGTTTGAAATTTTTGGCCGGTCTCACGTCCGACAGGCTGATCCTTGGCTCCGGGTAGGAGCTGCGGCGCACTGCCTGGTACCGTGAAAATCTTAATATTTGACTATTAATTGAGTCCATCATATGAGTCGCTCCCGACGCCGGTCCAGCGTGTCGCGCTGACTTGCAAAGCCAACGACTTGGCCCTGAGAGCCATGCAGAGTGAGGACGCGGAGTGTGGTCGTTGTTGCACGCTTGTTGTCAAAAAGTTGCGGCAAACCGGACGCCAGGTAGCATAAGTTCGGCCCGGATTATCTAGAGTCACAGCTCTAAAAAAACAGATGCTCGGTTTTGCCAAACCATGCGTTAATTAATTACTAGAAAAGAAAGACGAGTTGTCGCCTTAATAAAGCACGACCGTTCTAATTACAAATACTGGAGACAAGATGAACCCAACAGCGGGGCGCCCGACGCCTCTGGGCGCAGCCTACGCCCGCAGTTTTTCCCGCCAGTGCCGACGGCATTTTTATCGCGCGCGTATGGACGCGCTCCCGCGCATGACGCGTGCCGTGCGCGAGGGCTGACGCCATGCTGATGATACTGTTGACCGTGATCGCCGCCGTCATCGGCGGCGCCGGTGTCATGTCGCGCCACGAGCCGCAAGACCGCCCCAAGGACCAGTTCGAGATGCCGCAAGCCCGGCTGGGCGGCGGCGCCTATGTGCAATCGGTGACGCTGGAGCCGTTCTCCGAACTCAAATACAAACACATCGTGCGCCAGGCCTTCGACTTCAGCTGCGGCTCGGCCGCGCTGGTCACCATCCTCAACTACCACCTGGGCGTGATGGTCAACGAGCAGCAGGCCATGGAAGGCATGCTGGACAAGGGCGAGAAGGAAAAAATCATCGAACGGCGCGGCTTTTCGCTGCTGGACATGAAGCGCTATGTCGGCTCGCTGGGCATGTCCGGCGCCGGCTTCAAGGCCGAGATCAAGGACTTGATGACGCTCACCGAACCGGCCATCGTGCCGATCGACTACGCCGGCTCCAAGCACTTCGTGGTGCTGCGCGGCATACGCGACGGCGTGGTCTTCATCGCCGACCCGTCGGCCGGCAACATCGTGTTCTCGGTCGAAGAGTTCGCGCGCTGGTGGGACAAGAACACCCTGTTCATCATCTCCCCGGCCAAGGATCAACAACCGGTGGCGCACCTCGCGCTGACCGACCAGGAACTGGGCGTGACCGACATGGACCGCGTCACAGGCAAGGGCCGGCAGGACGGCCTGTCCAACTCGGCCCAGCAGTTGCTGCGCGCCGTCAACTCGGGCGCCGCCGGCACCTGGATGCATCGCAATTAAACCTCAGCAGCGCCACCACTCTTCAAGGATGACCAAGATGATTTTCCGTACCCTGCCTATCGCCGCAGCCATTGCCGCCACCCTGCTGGCGCTGCCCGCTGTGGCGCAACAGACACCGCCAGCCTCCACCACCCCGGGCGCCGCCCCGGCCAGCGCCGACGCCGCCCGCGACGCCCTGGCCAAGAAGGAAGGCGAAGGCGACCAGAGCGCGCTGCTGAAGCAAACCCTGACCGCCGTCGACAAGCAGTACTCGATGATCCGCCGCAACCAGCTGTCCGTCACCTACGACCTGACCTACGCCTACGTCGGCGAGGAACGCATCGTCACCGACCTGGCCAACGGCAGCACCACCCTGTTCAACATCGAGAACACCAGCTCGCACAGCGTCACCAACACCTTCTCGGCCGACTACGGCCTGCTCGACAACGTCACCGGCAACGTCACCCTGCCGCTGATCTCGCGCTACTCGGACAACAACCTGTCCAACGGCGTCTCCAACTCGCTGGGCGACCTGCTGCTGGGCGCGCGCTGGCAGCCGTTCGAGGCGCGCCGCGACACCCCCAACCTGACCGTGACCAGCAACGTGCGCCTGCCGACCGGCCGCAGCCCGTTCAAGATCATCGCCGGCAGCGGCGAGGCCACCGGCAGCGGCGTCGGCGCCTTCACGGCCGGCCTCAGCGTCAACAAGATCGTCGACCCGGTCGCGCTGTTCGGCTCGCTGAACTACACCGCCAGCCTGCCGGCCAAGCACCTGTGGCAAGTCAACGGCACCCGCATCCTGACCCGCGTGGCGCCGGGCGGCACGCTCGGCTTCGGCATGGGCTTCGCGTATGCGCTGTCGTATGGCATTTCCACCACGATCTCCTTCCAGGAAGCGATCTCGGCCGGCTCCAAGCTGCGCTTTGCCGACGGCCTGGAAGCCAAGACCCACATGCAGACCTCCAGCATCCTCAACATGGGCCTGGGCTACCGCATCTCGCCCAAGACCACGGTCAATATGTCGGTCGGCATCGGCCTGACGCCGGACTCGCCGAACATGACGGTGAGCATGAACATCCCGCTGAACTTCTGACGGCGTAACGATCCATGAGCCAGTCCAGTCCAGTCCACGCGCGCCGCCGCGCCACCGCCGCCGCGGCCGCGGCGCTGTGCGCGGCGCTGTGTCCGCTGTCGGCGCAGGCCGCGCTGACCGAGAACCTGACCACCAGCGTGGTCGCCATGTCGCTCGGCAACGCCGTGACCGCCGATCCGCCCGGCGTCGCCTCGATCCACTTCAACCCCGCCGGCCTGGCGCGGCTGACCGGCGACGGCGAGAGCATCCACAACTTCGTGGCCTCGATCCGCACCGCGGCCAGCTTCACGCCGGGACCGAACTTCGACATCGGCGGCTGGAAGGACGACCCGATCTCCAACACCCGCACCGGCCCGGTGCGCCAGGTGATGTACGTGCCCGGCTACGGCATGCCCGGCTGGCGCCTGCCGGCGGTGGCCGTGCCCGGCGTCGGCATGTACTGGAACAAGGCCGGCTCGCCGTGGACCTTCGCCACCGACAGCTATATGTCGCAGGCGATGAGCCTGGACCGCACCACCGATCCCAACGACCCCGGCCAGTACCAGGGCCGGCAGGAACAGATCCAGCGCCTGGTCTACCTGTCGCCGTCGGTCGGCTACAAGTTCTCCGAGACGCTGCGCTTCGGCGTCTCGATCCCGATCGCCCACGCCGCCTTCGTGGTCGACACCAATATGCGCTTCCCCAACGAGCTGCTGGGCGTGTTCGGCCAGCTGCAAAAAGGCTGGTGCCCGGAAGACGGCGGCAACATCATCGACGTGCTCGGCTTCGGCGTGTGCGGCGGCGGCAAGGACGGCATGGTCAGCCCGTTCAAGAAGGCGGCCAATATGCGGCTGGAACTGACGGCCCCGTTCGACCCGACCATCAACCTCGGCGTGCTGTGGGAACCGCGGCCGTGGCTGGCGCTGGGCGCGGTCTACCAGGGCGGCTCCAAGACCCACTACACCGGCAGCTACCAGTTCGACACCGAGCCGATGCTGCGCAACTTCGTGCGCGGCATGAACGCCTCGCTGCTGGGGCCGATCGCCGGCGCCGTGCTGGGCTTCCCCAGCTCGATCCCGGCCACGCAGAAGGGCAATATGAGCGCCATCATCCCCTTCCCTTCGCACCTGCAGGTGGGGATCAAGCTCAAGCCCATCCGCTACGCCCAGCTCAACGTCGACGCCAGCTACGCCCGCTGGAGCGAATGGGACGCGCTGCGCTTCCAGTTCGACCAGAGCGTCAAACTGCTGGAGGTGGCGCGGCTGTACGGCATTCCGGATTCGACCAAGCTGGTCATCCCGCGCGGCTACAAGAGCGTGATCAACCTGGCCTACGGCGTGCAGCTGTTCCCGATCGAAAAGCTGGCGCTGCGCTTCGGCTTCGAGCCGCGCAAGACCTCTATCCCGAACGACAAGATCGACTTGCTGGCGCCGCTGCCCAACACCAAGCTGCTGAGCGCCGGCCTGAGCTACAAGATCAGCAAGAACATGGAAGTCAGCGTCACCGGCTCCTACCTGAGCGGCAAGTACGAGGTGCCGGCCAACACCGACTGCAATCTGAACTGCAGCAACTTCCTCAACATCATCTACAACCCGTATGCCGGACAGAACGTCAAGGGCGACATCCACGTGCGCTATTTTGGTTTTGAAATCAACAAGCGTTTCTGATTTTTTAAGGAGCACATTATGACGACACCCCTCACTACCCATTGCAAGCGCGGCCTGATGCTGCTGGCGCTGGCCTCGGCCTGCGCCGGCGCGTACGCCGCCGCCCCGGTGCCGCCGGCCAAGCAGGCGCTGGTCGACAAGGTGCTGAAGCTGTGGAACCCGGACAACATCGGCCAGCAGATGCTGCAAGCGCCGGTGGCCGACGCGGTGCAACAGGCGCGCGCCATGCTGCAAGGGCGCGCCGCGCCGGAGAAGCGCGACGCCGCCATGAACGACATCGTCGGCGAAGCCAAGCTGTTCATGGCCGAGGCCACGCCGATCACCAAGGGCAGCGCCGACAAGCTGATCCCGACCACCATCGCGCCGCTGCTGGCCGAGCGCTACACCGAGGAAGAACTGAAGCAGCTGATCGCCATCCTCGAATCACCGGTCAAGAAAAAGTTCGAGGCGATGCTGCCGGAAATGCAGAAGACCCTGGGCGAAGGCGTGGCCGCCGACACCCGCGCCGTCATCGATCCCAAACTGCAAGGCCTGAAGGAAAAAATCGGCCTGCGTCTGCGCACCGCGGTCACGCCATGACTTACTCCTCCGCCCTGCATCTGGTGCGCGGCGTCAAATCGCGCCTGACCCATTCCGGCGTGGAAGCGGAAGCGCTGTTCGCGCAAGCCGGTCTGGACGAAGGGGACGGCCTCGCCTGCGACGCCCTCACGCTGTCCGACAAACTGAGCCACCTGTGGGAACTGGTGGTGGAAAAATCCGGCGATCCGCTGATCGGCCTGAAGATCTCCTCGCCGCACCGGCTCGGCTGGCTGGGCGTGATGGGCCACATCATGCTGGTGTCGCCGACGGTGCAAAGCTCGATCGAGCGCTGCCACGGCCACACCCGCGTCGGCCTGCTGCTGCCGGGCGCGCGCCGCGACGTGCCGCAGCAACGCTACGACTTCGTCTGGTGCGTGCTGCTGCGTTCGCTGCGCTGCGCCGCCGGCCGCGACGACATCGCCCCGGTGGTGGTCGAATACACCTTCCCGGAACCGGCCAACGCCTACGTGTATGAAGAAACGTTCGGCTGCCCGGTCAAGTTCTCGATGCCGCACAACGTCATGGAGTTTTCCGACACCGACCTGGTCATGGCGCTGCCGGCCAATCCGCCGCTGGTGCCGGGCAGCGGCGAACGCGTGCTGGCCACGCTGGCGCGCGCCGAGCCGCCGACCTTCAGCGCCAAGGTGCAAGGCCTGCTGGCCAGCCTGCTGCCGAAAGGACCGCCGCACCGCGACGACGTCGCCGCCCAGCTGATGATGAGCGAGCGCACCCTGCAGCGCCGGCTGGCCGAGGAAGGCACCAGCTTCACCAACCTGGTCGACGACACCCGGCGCGAGCTGGCGCGGCAATCGCTCAGTTGCGGCGAACTGTCGCTGAAGATGCTCAGCTTCCAGCTGGGCTTTTCGGAACCGAGCGCGTTCTACCGGGCCTGCAAGCGCTGGTTCGGCATGGCGCCGTCGGACATCGTGCACATGGCGCATCAGCCCGGGCCTGAGCCCGAGTCGATGAACGCCACCACGCCGCGCAAATCGGCATAAAGAAATCGGCATAACAACAAAAAGGAGACGGGGCGATGGGATGGTTATCGAATAATCAAAGCAAGTCGATGCTGGGTCAGCTGCTGGTTAAACAGAAGCTGATTACCGAAGAACAACTGGCCAACGCGATCGAGCTGCAACGCACGACCGGCCAGCGGCTGGGTGACATCTTCGCCGAGCTGAACCTGATCACGCAGCAGCACATCGAAGAAGCGCTGCGCAAACAGCGCCGCCTGCGGATGGCGGCGGCCATCGCCACCTCGCTGCTGGCGCCGATGGAAACCTACGCCGCGCAGGCGCTGCCGTCGCTGGCGGTGGGCACGCCGGTGGTGCTGAGCAAGGACCAGCGCGGCCTGCAGATCAAGGAACGTCCGGGCCTGCAAGCCCTGAGCGAAGAGGAACTGGGCGACACCTCGGCGCAAGGCCTCAGTGAAGAGCTGCTGCAAATCGTCAAGCAGACCAAGCACAACGGCTTGGAAGTGGTGGGCGACATGGCCAAGCTGCTCAATCCGGTGCTGGGTTTCCTGGAGGCCGACACCAGCATGAAGAACGTGGTCTACGATCCGAGCAAGGCCACCGCCACCATCAACAAGGATGGCTCGTTGACCCTGGCCCTGCCCTCGTCGATCGGCGAACTCAACTTCAACAACATCCGCGTCAAGGGCACCGAGGGCGCCAGCTTCGGCAGCATCTCGATCAAGGGCATCGACCTGACCGGCACCTCGATCACGCTGGCCTTCCACCACTGATACCTGGTTCCCCCGCCGGCGTTCGCACGGCGAACATTGCGAGCGCCGGCGGCATACCGCACCGGTGCGTTGGGATTTTCGGAGAAGGGCCAACGCACACGCCGTTTGCATGTTACTGTCTTGCCGTCCGAGCCAACCAGGATCCCTACTCATGACGCCATTCAGTGATTTCGGTGAGGCCTTGCGCTATTGGCGAGGCAAGCGCGGCCATACACAGCTACGCTTGTCCATCGACAGCAATATCTCGCAGCGCCATATCAGCTTTCTTGAAAGTGGGCGCGCCCAACCCAGCAAAGAACTGATCATGAAGTTGGGCTTGGTGCTGGAGATTCCGCTACGGGAGCGCAACGTCATGCTGTTGGCGGCAGGTTTTGCGCCGGCCTATCAGGAACGCAAACTGTCCGACCCCGAGCTCGCGGCCGTCAAGCAGGCGCTGGACTTCATGATGCAGCAGCAGGAACCTTACCCTGCATTGGTGGTGGACCGGCTATGGAACCTGGTGATGACAAATCGACCGGCCGTCCAGCTGATGCAATGGCTGCTGGATCTGCCGGAAGACCAGGCGCTGCCAATTGAAGGGGTCAACATCATCAAGCTGACGCTGGACCCCGCCGCTTTGCGACAGTACATCGTCAACTGGCAAGACGTATGCGCCGACCTGCTGCACTGGATACAGCGCGAAGCCATGGGCGACGGCCCGGGCAGTGAGGCGACTCGCTTGCTGGCCGAGCTGGCCGCGTACCCGGGCATACTCGAAGCGGCACAGCCGCGCGATCTGGATACCCGCACGCTGCCGTTTCTGGCCACGAAAATCCGGAAAAACGGCGTTGAGTTGAACCTTTTCAGTTCCATCACCACCATGGGAACGCCCCATGACGTGACTGTGCATGAACTACGCATAGAGACATTTTTCCCCGCCGATCCTGCCACTGCAGAATGGTTCAAAGCCAGGCGGGTGTGAGCCGCTCATTACCTCCGAAGTAATTGCCAAATAATTTCGATGCCATGATGATCCGTCACGCCTTCATCGAAACCGATGCGGAAAGTGGACTCAACAGCGCGAAGAAAAGGACTATGCAAACCTACGAACTCCAGCAATTCGGGACATTTGACGGCCTGATACAGCATGAGCGCCCCACGCCGCAAGCCGGGGCCGGCCAAATCCTGGTGAAAGTGCACGCGCGATCCTTGAACTTTCGCGACCTGCTGATCGTCAAGCAGCGCTACGCCGTTCCAGCCAGAGCGGGCGTGGTTCCTCTGTCGGATGGAGCGGGCGAAGTTGTCGCGCTCGGAGCAGGAGTCACAACGTTCGCGCTCGGCGACCGTGTCACGGCGACCTATTTCCCGCTCTGGCAAGACGGCCGCCTCAACGTGCTCATGGGTGCCGACCAGTTTGGCTGTACGCGTGACGGCATGCTGGCGGAGTATGTGTTGCTGGACGCCTCGTCGGCCGTCAAGCTGCCAGCGCATCTGTCATTCAACGAGGCGTGCACCCTGCCCTGCGCCGGCGTCACCGCATGGAACGCATTGGTCGGCGGGCGGGCCCTGGCCCCGGGCGATGTGGTGTTGACTATCGGAACCGGAGGCGTCGCCTTGTTTGCGCTTCAGTTTGCCAAATTGTTCGGGGCACGTGTCGTGGCCGTCACGTCCAGCGAACAAAAAGCGGCGCTGTTGCGCGGCATGGGTGCCGACGAGGTCGTCAACCGCACGGTGCATGCCGACTGGGCGACCGAAGTACGCAAGCTGACACAAGGGCGCGGTGTCGATCACGTGGTGGAAACCGGATCCATCGAGACGCTGCCTCACTCATTGGCCGCATGCGCTGCGAATGCGGAACTCGCACTCGTGGCGGCGCTGGGCGAAGGCTACTTGAACGCCAGCGCATTGCGCGGCCTGGTGACGATACGCCGGGTGTTCGTCGGCAGCAAGGCAAGCTTTGAGACGATGAACCGCGCCATCTCACAGCACCAATTGCACCCGGTGATAGACAGCGTTTTCCCATTTGCAGAAGCCAGACTGGCGTACGCCCATTTCGAGGCCAAGCAACACGTCGGCAAGGTCGTCATTGCCGATACCGGCGTGACTGCCAGCCCACTTTAAAAGGATGCGACGATGAAAATCAATTTAACCGGCCTTGCCGAGCGCTACGCCGCAGTCTGGAATGAAGAAAATGCCCTGCGCAGGCGCCAGCAAATCGCCACCTTATGGAATGCGGACGCCGTTCACTACGTGCAGGAACGCGAGCTGCGTGGCCATGCCGCGCTGGAGTCACGCGTCATCGAAGCCCACGAAAAATGGGTGGCGCAAGCCGGCTATCTTTTCAAGTCGGTCGGCCAGGTCGCGAGCTTGCACAACAGTGTGAAATTCAACTGGATCATGCTTCCCAAAAACGGCGGCGATGCGATCGCAGCCGGTCTGAATCTGCTGCTGTTGGATGATGAAGGGCGCATAGCGGTGGACTATATGTACAACGAGCCGCTGCAACGCACTTGGTAGGGCCGGCCCGCTCTGCGGCAACGCACCAGACGGGCGCCCAACCCATCACTGAATCAGGGCGCTGGCCTTCAGTTGCGCCAGCATGGAGTCGGCCAGTTCGCGGCTGACCGATTCGGCCGAGCTGAAGGGGCTGGCCTGGATGTGGATGATGCGCGACCAGCCCTGCTTGTCGTTGCCGCGCGCGCCGTAGGAAACGGTCACCACGATATCGGCCGAGCCGTCGGTATCGGCAATGATGCGGTTGATTTCCACCGTCAGCGCGTTGCGGTAGTCCTTGTCGGAGCTGGCCAGGTATGGCGCCAGTGGGGTGCGCGACATCAGCGGCAGATTCTTGACAATGCCGTTGCCGAATTGCTTGCAGCGGGCCGATGTGGCGAGTTTTTCCTCGTCGGTGATCATCGGCTGCTGCAAGCCGGTGCCGCGTTGATGCTTGGTCCAGCCGGTGCTGGTCTTGCCGCTGAAAACCATCGCCAGCGATTTTTTCTCAATCGCCTGCTGCGCGCCCTCGCCCTGCACCACGACCACCTGCGGCCCGCCGCAGCCCGCCAAGGCCAGGCACAGCATCAACAAAAATCGCTTCATGAACACGGCATCCCAAGAAATAAAGAATAGCATCATGACATGAAAAATCAGCAATAAGAACTTACCATTTCGTAATAAAAAATTCACCGCCGCATCAAAAAAAAAGCAGCCCACAGGCTGCTTGTACTACGTGATCCCGATGGCTTACTTGGCGTTGCGCGGCTTGGCGAAAGCGTCGCCGGCTTTCCATTCCGGCAGCTTGGCGCCGTTGGCGATCAGGCGGCCCAGGTTCAGCGTGTATTGCGCCGTCTGCACCATGCCCGACAAGTCCCAGCTCGCATCGTACTCATCGCTCACCTGATGGTAGCGCTTGTCGTACGCAGCGGCCTTGGCTTTCGAACCGGCCGCATCCTTGATGTACTCGCGGCCCGACTCGATCGAGAACGCCGGCACGCCGTTCTTGGCGAAGTTGAAGTGGTCGCTGCGGAAGTAGCCGCCCGCCAGATCGGGTTCCGCTTCGGCGATGTGCATGCCCATCGCCTTGGCCGCCGTCTCGGCCAGCTTGCCCAGCTCGGTGCGCTCGCTGCCTTGCGTGCCGATGTCGCGCGTGGCGCCGACGAAATTCAGGCTGTCCAGGTTCAGGTTGGCGGCGGTCTTCGCCAGCGGCCACAGCGGCGACGAGGCATAGGCCGCGCTGCCCAGCAAGCCCTGCTCTTCGGCAGCCACCCACAGGAACATCTGGCTGCGCTTGGCCGGTGCGCGCACCGCTTCCTGCGCCATCGCCAGCAGGGCCGCCGAACCGGAAGCATTGTCTACCGCGCCGTTGAATATCGTGTCCCCAGTGTCGCCTTGCTTGCCCAAGTGGTCCCAGTGCGCGCTGTAGATCACCACTTCATCCTTCAGCTTGGGATCGGTGCCCGGCACCACGGCCGCCACGTTGAACTGCTCGACCTTGCGCACGGCCGCTTTCATTTCGCCGTTCAGCTTGGCGGCCAGCGGGACCGGCTTGAAATCCTTGCGTTCGGCGGCGCTGCGCAGCGCATCGATATCCTGCCCTGCCGCCTTGAACAGCGCGCGGGCGGTGTCGTCGGTCATCCAGCCTTGCAGCTGCGTGCCTAGCGTGCCTGCCGCCAGCTGGAAGCGCTCCACGCCCGACCAGCTGTTCTGGATCACGCTCCAGCCATACGACGCGGTCGGCGTGGTGTGGATCAGCAGCACGCCGGCGGCGCCCTGGCGCTGGGCTTCCTCAAACTTGTAGGTCCAACGGCCGTAGTAGGTCAGGCCCTTGCCGTTGAAGCGGTTGGGCTGCTCGGCGGTCGGCTGCGGATCGTTGACCATCATGACCAGGATCTTGCCCTTCAGGTCCACGCCCTTGTAATCGTTCCACTGCTCGTCCGGCGCGGTGATGCCGTAGCCGACGAACACCAGGTCCGCATTGAAGCTGTGCGACGCGGTCGCATCGCCCGGCGCGAACACCCAGTCCTTGCCAAAGCTGATCGGCAGCGCCTGGCCGCCCGCTTCCAGTTTCAGCGTGCTCTCGGCCGGCTGCGTCTTGACGCCGGCGATCTGCACCGACTGGCGATAGCTGTCGCCATTGCCCGGCTTCAGGCCCAGCGCCAGCGCTTGCGTTTCCAGATAGGCAACGGTCAGGTCGGCGCCGCGCTGGCCGGTGCCGCGGCCTTCCAGCACATCGCTGGCCAGGAAGGCCAGGTGGGCGCGCAGCGGAGCTTCCTTCACGGCGGCGTTTTTGGCGCTGTCGGCGTGGGCGGGGAAGGCCAGCGCCAGGCTGATGGCCAAGGCGGAGGCAACAAAGGAGGGTGTCATTTTTTGCATGATTTCCTGGAGACGTAAGGGGTGGTCGCGGTCCATTGAATTTGCCGCGCGTACATTGTATGCGATAGCCACGCTAAAATGGCGGCATGACTGACCGCACTCCCTACCTCGGCCGCTTCGCCCCCTCGCCCACCGGCCCCCTGCATATCGGCTCGCTGGTGGCCGCCATGGCCAGCTACCTGGACGCCAAAGTCCACCACGGCCAGTGGCTGGTGCGCATCGAAGACGTAGACGGCGACCGCAACGTGGCCGGCGCCGACCAGCACATCCTGGCCTCGCTGCAACGCTGCGGCATGCACTGGGACGGCGACGTCAGCTGGCAAAGCCACCGCACCGATCTCTATCAGCAAGCCTTGCGGCAACTGGGCGAGCTGGTCTACCCCTGCGGTTGTTCGCGCAAGGAAATCGCCGATTCGCAGCTGAGCCTGACCGGCCGCCAGGCGCAGGCGCTGATCTACCCCGGCACCTGCCGCCACGGCCTGGCGCCCGGCAAGAGCGCCCGCGCGCTGCGACTGAAGGTGCCGCAAGCGCCACAATCGCCACATTGTGTGCTGCGCTTCGACGACCGCTGGGCCGGCCCCGTCAGCCAGGACCTGACCGACGATGTCGGCGACTTCGTCATCAAGCGCGCCGACGGCTTCTGGGCCTACCAGTTGGCCGTGGTGGTCGACGACGGCGCCCAGGGCATCACCGACATCGTGCGCGGCGCCGACCTGCTCGACTCCACGCCGCGCCAGCTCTACCTGCAACAGGTGCTGGGCCTGCCACAACCGAGCTACCTGCACTTGCCGGTGGTGGTCAACGAGCTGGGCGAGAAGCTGTCCAAGCAGACCGGCGCCACGGCCTTCGACAACGGCGCCGCGCCGCAACAACTGTTGCAGGACGCCATGCTGCCTGCCGCCCGCTTCCTCGGCATGAACCTGAACGCCGACAACATCGACGCCTTCTGGCGCGCCGCCGTGCCCGCGTGGGCGCAAGTTCTACGGAATCTGCCGAATCCACGCTAGTCTCGATATCGATCAACACCGGCACTGGCGTGCGCGATACGCGCCGGCTTTTCCTCTACACTGAAGCAATGGAAGTCGAACTCAAACTACTGCTCTCGCCGGCCGACAACGACCAGCTGCTGCAACACCCGCTGATCGCCGCCCACGCGCGCGCGCCGGTGCGCTCGCAGCCACTGTCGGCCCGCTACTTCGACACGCCGGACCTGCACCTGCTGCGCCACGGCGCCGGCCTGCGCGTGCGCAAGATCGACGGCACCTGGATGCAAACCATGAAGGCCGGCGGCAGCGTGCAGAGCGGCCTGCACCGGCGCAACGAATGGGAAGGCCCGGTCGACCGTCCATGGCCGCGCCTGGGCAAGCTGCGCAAGCTGATCGGCGACCAGCAGCAATGGCTGGACGTGCTGGACGGCGAGGACCTCAAAGCCCGGCTGGAGCCGCTGTTCGCCGTGACAGTGCAGCGCCACAGCTGGGACCTGGACGTCGACGGCAACCACATCGAACTGGTGCTCGACCACGGCCACATCGAGCGCCACGGCCATCAGGTGCCGGTCAACGAAATCGAACTGGAACTGAAAGACGGCGACCCGGCCAGCCTGTTCGCCTTCGCCTTGCAGCTGCAGGAGCAGATCCCCATGCGCCTCAGCAACACCAACAAGGCCGAGCGCGGCTATATGCTGTGCCGCCAGACCGGCACCGTGCCGTACCGCGCGCAAAGCCTGTCGCTGGCGCCGGACGCCACCGCCGCCGACGCGCGGCTGGCCATCCTCAACAACTGCCTGCAGCACATCCAGCGCAACGAAAACGCCGTCATCGAAGGCGACGACGCCGAAACGCTGCACCAGATGCGCGTGGGCGTGCGCCGCCTGCGCTCGGCGCTGAAGCTGTTCGAAGCAGCAGCGCCCTGCCCGCCCGCCTTGCAGGAAGACATCAGCTGGCTGGGTAAGGAACTGGGCGCGGCGCGCGATTGGGATGTGCTGCTGGCGTCCACGCTGACGCATATCCAGGCCAATCCCGGCGGCCGCAACAGCGTGCTGGACCTGCAAGCGCTGGCGCTCAAGGCCGCCCACGCCAAGCGGCGCGAAGCGGCGCAAGCCCTGCTCTCGCAACGCTACACGCGCCTGCTGCTGACGATGGGCTTATGGATGCAGCTGCCGGCCGAGGGCATGGAAGAACCGGCGCTAGCCTTCGCCAACCGCACCATGAAGCGCCTGCACAAGAAGCTGATGAAACGCTCGCAACGCATGGACGACGACGCGCCGGACAGCATCCACCGCACGCGCATCGCCGCCAAGCGGGCCCGTTACGCGCTGGAATTCTTCCATTCCCTGCACAGCGGCAAGGCGCTGCGGACGTACCTGAAAACCCTGTCCGCCACGCAAGAGGAACTGGGACGCCACAACGACCTGGTGGTTGCCGACCGGCTGTTGCGGGAACTGGGCCAGCAGCACGACGCGGCCGGCGCAACCGTCCAGTTCGCGCGCGGCTACCTGCAGGCGCTGCAAGCCACGCAGCCGGCCGACCTGGCGACGATCTGCGCCAACCTGCACGCACTGCGGCTGCCGTAACGCCACGGAGGCTTGTGGTAAATTGGTACAACTTTGAACAATCGGCATCCGCCTCTACCATAACTCATGAAACCCCGTTCATCACCGCACGGCACGCAGGCCTGGCTGTCGGCTGTCCGCGCCTACAATCTGTGCGAAACCGTGGTCAGCCACCGGCTGGCCGATCTCCAACTGCGGGTCGGCGACCTGGAAGTGCTGGCCACGCTGGCCACCACACCGGGACTGAGCCAGCGCGAGCTGGCGGCGCGCTGCTTCATCACCAAAAGCGGCGTGAGCATGTTGCTGTCGCAAATGGAGGAGCGCGGCCTGGTCACCCGCACCGCCGATGCCAGCGATGCCCGCTCCAAGCGCCTGGCCCTGACCGGCGACGGCATGAAACTGGCGGCCCAGGCCATGAAGATCCAGTCCGACGTGGTGAGCGTCATGGTGGCCGGGGCCTCGGAACGCGAACTGGCCGATATCCGGCGCGTGATGGACCGCGTTTCCGCGCAGCTGGAGACACTGCTGTAGACCAACAACCCGCGCCTGGTCAGCGCGCTGCCTGCAGCGCGGCAATCACCGTCTCCGGCGCGATCACGCCCTGCTTGCTGAGCAACAGGCCCTTGGACGTGCCTTCGGCGATGAGCTTGTCGCCGACCGAGAAACGATGCGTCATGAAGAAATGCCGTTCGTCCCAATGGGTCAGGTGCATGGTGGCGGTGAAGCGCTGGAACACACCCAGCTGCTTGCGGTAAGTCATCGTGTGCTCGGTGATGACGGGCATCCAGCCATGCCGCCGCATCTGCTTCACCAGGCCGGAGCGGATGAACAGGTCGACCCGGTTCAAGTCGCACAGCGTCAGGTAGCGCCCGTTGTTCACGTGCAGATTGATGTCCAGGTCGTTGGGAAAGGTCAGCAGCGACAATTCGCTGGTGGCCGGGCCGACCGGCAGCCGGGGCCGGAACAGCGAGGCGACCAGCACATACAACAGGCGAAAAATGAGATTCATGGACAGGCTCCTGACGGCGTCACGCTGGTAAATGGTTCAATTTTGAACAGCATAGTTCAAAATTGAACCATTTACCAGCGCAATATCAGAAGCGCTAGCGGACCGCCTGGCGCACCTTGGACTCCACCGTCCAGGTCAGCGTTGCGGGGCACTTGGCCTGCTGTATCGCCTCCAGCGCGGCGTCGGCGTCGATGTCGGCCTGCGGATACTGCTTGGCGCCAACGATCTTGAAATGCAGCGCCGGCGCGCTGGAGCTGGCCGTCTTGGACAGCAGCGGAGAGAAGCCGCGCTCGGCCAGCACCTTGCGGCACGGCTCGATGTCCTTGAGCTGGTCCGACTCCACCTCCACCCTGAACTCCCAGCTGACGGCGATGCCGCGCGCGGCCTGCTCCGGCACCGGCCGCATCAGGTCCGACGGCAAGGTGGCGGCGGCAGCCATCAACGGAGCGCTCAACAACAGGGTGGTGGCAATCAGACGCAACATCGAAAATCCTCGGGAGACGTTAAAACATCATGGTATCAGGATAGGGTACAAGCTGGCGACCAGCAGCAAGGCCATCGCCACATTGAAGATGCGCACCGAACGCGCATCCTGCAGCACACGCCGCATCGCCACGCCGAACACCGCCCACGAGCCGACGCAGAATATTCCGATCACACCGAACACTCCAGAAAGCAGCGCCACATCCAGCACCTTGAAGCCAGGCGGCAGATACGTGGTCAGCGCGCCTATCGCCATCACCCAGGCCTTGGGATTAATCCACTGGAAGGCCGCCGCGCCGGCAAAGCTCATCGGCTTGGACAGGCCGGCCTGCTCGGCGCTCATCGGCGCCGCGTGCGCCAGCTTCCACGCCAGCCACAGCAGGTACAGCGCACCGGCGTACTTCAGGATCAGCTGCAACACCGGCACCTGCTCGAACACCGCGTGCAGGCCCAGGCCGGTGGCGAAGATCATGAACGTGAAGCCGCAGCAGATGCCGAACAGATGCGGCAGCGAGCGCGTAAAGCCATAGTTCAAGCCCGAAGCCAGCATCATGGCGTTGTTCGGGCCGGGCGTGATGGTCGAGATGGCGGCAAAGGCACAAAGAGGGAACAACAGATCGGGCGTCATGGGCGTATCCGGTGGCAGGCAGGAGCCCCCATTGTAGGGAAAGTGCGCCCAACTGTACCAGTACACTTCTGCAAACAGTGGGCGGGAGTGTATTGGTAGTTTGGCCGGTACGACTCAGCCCCGCTTGCGCTGCCGCCCCAGCAGCTTGTAGAAACTTTCCAGCTCGCGCCGCACCAGGTCCTGGCCGTTCTCGATGACGAAATCCTGGAACGCGGCCGCCACCTTGGGGATGGGCTGGCCGGTCAGGTGCATGATGTGCCAGTCCGCCTCCACCGGATTCTCCTGCATCGGCAGGATCGCCAGTAACCCCGCCTCGAACTCCAGGCCGCAGGCGTGCACCGACAGGAAACCCAGCCCCAGCCCGGCCGACACCATGCGCTTGATCGCCTCGTTGCTCGACACTTCGGAACCGAATTCCAGCGGGTGCCCGGCGTCGCGCAGCAGCCGCTCGACCGCCGTGCGCGTACCCGAGCCGCGCTCGCGCACCATCAGGTTGGCCGCCATCACATCGTTGAGCGTGATCTTTTTCTTCTTCATCAGCGGATGCGTGGGACTGGCGACAAACGCCATCGGATGCCGCGCAAACTTGGCGGCATTGGTGCGCAGTTCGCGCGGCGGCGTGCCCATGATGGCCAGCTCGATCTCATGCCGCGCCAGCATTTGCACGATCTCCGCCCGGTTCCCCACCTGCAGCTTGAGCCGCACGTCGGGCCGCTCGATCGTGAACGGCACCAGCAACGGCGGCAGCAAGTGCTCCGCCGTGGTCACCGCGCCGATGCGCAAGGTGCCGCTGGTGACGCCCTGCAACGCCGCCAGCTCGTCGCCGGCCTGCTCCCACAGCCGCAGGATGCGTTCGGAGAATTCCACCATCACCTCGCCGGCCGCCGTCAGCTGGATGTTGCGGCCGACCTTGCGCGTCAGCGGAATGCCGGCGATTTCCTCCAGTGTGCGGATTTGCAACGAAACCGCAGGCTGCGTCACATGCAGCGCGTCCGCCGCGCGCGACACGCTCTCGTGGCGTGCGACCAATACCAGCGACTGTAGCTGGCGAAAGCTGGCGTGATACATAAGTCATTCCTTATCGATTATTCAAAATGTTTAATTTTTCTTTTGTTCATTGTACCCGTATATTCATAATCATCTGACATCGTTTTAAGCGAGACCGACATGAGCATCGACGTAATCTTCCTGGGCCTGGACGGCGTACTGTTCGACACCGAAGCACTGCACCTTGCGGCATGCAACGCGGCGTTTGCCAACGCCGGCCTGTCGGTACGCTGGACCTTGCCGGCGCTGCGTACAGCCGCCGCCACCCACGGATACGCCCGCGCCATCGGTTCCGCCATCGCCTGCGAACTGCTCTCGCGCGACAAGGCCCGCGTGGCCGAACTGTTCGCCGACAAGCACCGCCAGTTCCATCAGGCGATCAGTGCCCAGCCGCCCAAGGCGCTGCCGGCCGCGCTGGCCCTGATCGACGACGCGCTCAACGCCGGTTGCAAGATCTGCGTGCTGACCGACCTGCCGGCGCCCGCCACCTCGGCGCTGCTGAGCGGCTGCTTCGGCGCCGACGTCAACAGCCTGTTCACGGTGGTCACCGGCGGCGCCAATTTCGACGGCCCTGCCGGCACCGGCCCCTATGCCCGCGCGCTGAACGCCATGGGCGTCGCGCCGCAGGACGCCATCGCCATCGACACCGCGGTGCCCGGACTGCGCGCCGCCGAGGAAACCGGCCTGTGGACCGTCTCCGTCGCCCCATACGGCAACGAGGTGGTACGCCCACGCCAATTCATCACTTACGACGCGCTGCGCGAGCTGCGCTCAAGTCCCTACACGCCGGACCAGCGCGCAAAACACGAACTGGCGGCGTAGCACCAAGCGGCGCCTCAGCCGCAGCACAGATTTTTTCACTTATCTGGAGACGCAACATGGAAACCATCGTCATCGTAGGAGGCGGTGCGGGCGGACTCGAGCTCGCAACCCGTTTGGGCGACACCCTCGGCGCCAGCAAGCGCGCCCGCGTGCTGCTGGTGGACCGCTGCCCAGGCCATTTCTGGAAGCCCTTGCTGCATACGGTCGCTTCCGGAAAATGCGATCCCCGCGTGGAAGAACTGTCCTTCCCCGCCCAGGCCGTCGAGCATGATTTCGAATTCGTGCAAGGCGAAGTGCTGTGCGTGGACCGCGTCCACCAGACCATCACCCTGGCGCCACGCAAGGGCAGCGGTACCGATGGCGTCTGCCGCATCGTCGCTTACGACAAGCTGGTGCTGGCACTGGGCGCAGTCACCAATTTCTACAACGTGCCCGGCGCCTCCAAGCATGCGCTCACGCTCGACAGCGTGGACGAAGCCGAAGCCTTCCGCCGCCGCTTCATCGAAGCCTGCATCAAGGCCGGCGAACAGAAGACCGGCGTCGATGTCGTCATCGTCGGCGGCGGCGCCACCGGCGTCGAGCTGGCGGCGGAGTTGAGCAACAGCGCCCGCGCCTTGGCCGCCTACCGCGTGCACACGCTGAACCCGGAAACCGATATCCGCATCAGCATCCTCGAACGCGGCCAGCACCTGCTGCCGCATCTGCATCCGCAGCAGGCCAACCGCGCGGCGCGCGAACTGCGCGCGCTCGGGATCGACGTGCTGACCAGCACCGCCGTCGCCGAAGTGCAGAAGGACGCCGTGATCGACGCCGCCGGCAACACCCACTGCGCCGACCTGACCTTGTGGGCGGCGGGCGTCGAAGCGCCGCAGCTGTGCGCGACGTTCGGCCTGACCGTCAACCATCTGCGCCAGATCGTGGTGGACTCCAGCCTGTGCTCGACCAACGACAGCCAGATCTACGCGCTGGGCGATTGCGCCAGCTACGTCTGCCCGATCAAGGGTGCGGCGCCGCCGCGCGCGCAGGTGGCGCATCAGCAGGCGATGTTCCTGGCCGACCTGCTGGCCCGCCGCAGCGGCACGCCGCGACCGGACTTCCGCTATCACGACTACGGCTCGCTGGTTTCGCTGGGGCCGCAGGCCGCGGTGGGCGTGCTGACCGGCGCCATCACCGGCAAGAGCATCCGCGTGGGCGGCGCGACGGCGAGCCTGCTGTATCAGCTGCTGTACCAGAAGCACTTGCTCAGTTTGCACGGCACAACGCGCGTCGTCACCCAAGCGCTGGTCGACTGGCTGCGCGCAAAGATCCTGCCGCCGGTGAAGCTGCACTGAGGGGATATCGCCGTATAATAAGGTTATGACAACCTTAACCCCGTTAAGCAAAAACAGTACGCCCACGTCTCCGCCCGCCACGGCGGAGACGTCCGGCATTTCGTCCGCCGCCGCTGCCAGTATTGCGCCGCCCGCCACGCCGGCCTCGGTGGTAACGCTCAGCGTTGCCGGCGCACAGGCGGTGGATGGCGCTTCGCGCGCGCCGCTGGTCTGGGAGCGCAGCGACAAGGACGCCATCTCCGCGCTGGTCGCGCGCAACTACAACGGCCTGCCGTCCGCCAGCCGCTTCAAGAACCTGGGCGCCGCGCTGCTGGAGCGCTTCAAGACCGACGGCTCGGACTACTCGCAATCGGTGCAGCAGTCATCCCGGGATGCGCGCACCGGCACCTACGATACGCTGCTGTACGCGCAGCTGCCGCCGCTGCATCGCGTCGGCGACGACCAGGCCGGCCTCACCGTCACGACCAAAAGCGGCGTCAAAGTCAGCCTGGCGCTGGACAGCTCGGACAACGGCGTGGCGGTGCAGGTGCAAAGCAGCGGCAAACTCAGTGACGACGAACGCGCGGCGCTGGCCGCACTCTCGGGCGCTTTTCAACATGCGATCGACGGCCTGGCCGCCGTGCCGCCGAAAATCGACCTGTCCGGCCTGACCGGATTCGACTCCTCCGTGCTGTCGTCGGTGGACCTGCACTCCCAAATCAAACTGAACGCAACCGACACGCAACGACTGGACTTCCACGCCGATGCCAAACAACGCTCGGTGCGCTTCAGCGGCCCGGCCGGCGAAGCGAAGATCGGCGTGGACCTGAGCCAGCCCGCGGCCTGGGGCAGCAAGGAGCAGCAAGCCAAGGCGCTGGTCAACTACCTGCACCAGTTCGACCAGGCTGCCTCGCGCGGTCACGCCGACGCCGAGCTGGCGGGCCTGTTCAAGGACGCGCTCACAGAGATGCACAGCGACTACGGCCAGCAGCCCGCCGCGCCGCAGCAGCGGGTCACGCTGGCGGACCAGGACCACGCCGCCCTCACCGGCCTGGCCGATTTCAGCGCCTCGATCACGCAGACCGAAACGTCGCCCAATCCGCTGCGGCTCGGCGAGCATGACAGCTTCGATTACCAGGCCTCGCAAAGCACCAGCGTGCAAGGCCGCAGCCAGTTGGACCGCTCGATCGCGCAACAGCAGCAATCGCAGCTCAAGGCCAGCTACCACGCGCCCAGCAGGGCGGACGGCATACTGGCCCTGACGCTCGACCGCGCATCGCAAAACTACAACTACGTGCTGGTCGACGACAACGCCAGCAGCAACGCCGCGCTGGCCTACGAGGACGGAGCCCTGGCCAAGGCCACGCTGGATCAATCGGCCAGGCAATCGACGCGCACCGTCAAGTACCTGCTGGACAAGCAGATCGAAGACCTTACCGTCCCATCCAGCGCGGCCCACACCCGCGACCTGCTCGATATGCTGTCGCCAAAAAAGAAACCCGACGAAGATGAACGCCGCAATAAGCTGGACGCGGTCAACCAAATGATCTTCCTGCAACCAGAACCAGGCGCGCTCACAAAATGACACCAGAATCCACAGTCCTGATGGCGGCCTACAACGCCTCGATGAACCAGAAGCTGTACGCCGCCGCCGCGAAGCTGCCGCACGGCGAGCTGGCCGCAGACCGCAAGGCCTTCTTCGGCTCCCTGCTCGGCACCATGAACCACCTGCTGGCGGGCGACACCATCTGGCTGCGCCGCTTCGCCACCCATCCGGCCAGATTCAGCGCGCTGGAGTGCATGCGGGACCTGCCTGCGCCGTCCGGACTGACGCACAGCTTCGGCGAAGACCTGCCGCCGCTGCTGGCCTACCGCCAGCAGCTCGACACCATCATCACGCAATGGGCGGCGCAGGTCAGCGCGGCCGACCTGGCGCATGCCTTCGAATACAGCAACACCAAGGGCGACCTGTTTTGCAAGTCCTTCGGCGGCGTGGTGCAGCACTTCTTCAACCACCAGACCCACCATCGCGGCCAGGCCAGCACCTTGCTGTCGCAGGCGGGCGTCGATATCGGCGTCACCGATTTGCTGGTCATCGTTCCCGACATCGAAGCGCCATGAAGATCGCCGTCTACAGCGCGCAGCCCTACGACCGCCGCTTCCTCGACGAAGCACGCCAACAGCATGCCGTCGACGCGGTCTACTTCTCCGATCCGCTGACGCTGGACACCGTGCCGCTGGCGCAAGGCTGCGCCGCCGTCTGCGTGTTCGTCAACGACCAGCTGGACGCCGCCGTGCTGCAAGCCTTGCATGCGCTGGGCGTGCGCGCCGTGCTGCTGCGCTGCGCCGGCTTCAACAACGTCGACCTGAACGCCGCCGCGCGCCTCGGCCTGTTCATGGCGCGGGTGCCGGCCTACGCGCCGGAAGCGGTGGCCGAACACGCGCTGGCCCTGGTGATGACGCTCAACCGCAACACGCACCGCGCCTACGCGCGCGTCCGCGAAGGCAACTTCGCGCTGGACGGCTTGCTGGGCATGACGCTGCACGGCAAAACCGTCGGCATCGTCGGCGCCGGCCAGATCGGCACGGCGGCGGCGCGCATCTTCAAGGGACTGGGTTGCACGGTGCTGGTCAGCGATCCGGCGCCGTCGCCGCAGCTTGACGGCGTGGTCACCCGCGTGCCCCTGGACCAGCTGCTGGCCGCGTCGGACATCGTCTCCCTGCATTGCCCGCTGATGGAAGCCACGCGCCACATGATCGACGCCGCCAGCCTGGCGCGCATGAAGCCGGGTGCGATGCTGGTCAACACCTCGCGCGGCGCGCTGATCGACACCGCCGCCGTGATCGACGCGCTCAAGTCGCGCCAACTGGGCGCGCTGGCGATCGACGTCTACGAACAGGAGGCCAGCCTGTTCTTCCACGACCACTCCAGCGACATCATCGCCGACGACGTGTTCCAGCGCCTGATGACCTTCCCCAATGTGCTGGTCACCGGCCACCAGGGTTTCTTCACGATCGAAGCGATGCGCGAGATCGCCGCCGTCACCTTCGCCAACCTGGCCTGCCACATGAACGGCGCGCCGTGCGCCAACCTGCTGCCGGTCAGCTGGTGATGGTCAGCTGGTGACGGGCAGGGTCAATACGAAGCGGGTGCCGGCGCCAAGTTCGCTCTCCACTTCGATCTTGCCGCGCAAGACGCCGTAGACGATGTTGTAGACGATGTTCAGGCCCAGGCCCGAACCGCCCCGTCCCAGCTTGGTGGTGAAGAACGGATCGTAGATGCGGCCCATGTTCTCGGGCGCGATGCCGGCGCCGTTGTCGCGGATGACCACCTGCACCCACTCCGCATCGAGCATGCGGGCGGAGATCAGTATCTCGCCTTCGGTGCGGTCTTCGAAGGCGTGCGTCAGGCCGTTGTTGACCAGGTTGATCAGCACCTGCCCGAACGGCCCCGGATAGCTCTTCATCTGTATCGTCACCGGTATCTCCTGGCGCACCGTGATGCCGCTCTTCTTGAACGACGGCAGCAGCAACAGCAGGATCTCATTGGCCAGGTCGCACAGCAGGAACTCGCGGCACTGCGAGGTGGTGCGGTCCACCGCCACCTGCTTGAAGCTCGACACCAGGTCCACCGCACGGTGCAGGTTGCGCAGCACGATCTCGCCGCCGCTGGCGACATCGTCGACAAAGGCTTGCAGCGTCGAGCGCTTCATGCCGTCCGCAGTCAGCTTGGTGAAGGAACGGGTCTGGTCGATCAGCGTGCTGACCGCCAGCAGGCTGTTGCCGATCGGCGTATTCAGTTCGTGCGCCACGCCGGCCACCAGCGATCCCAAGGCCGCCAGCTTCTCGCTGCGCACCAGCTCATCCTGCGCGCGGCGCAGCGTCTCCAGCGATTCGGCCAGGTCCTTGTTGGCGTCGACCATCTGCCCGGTGCGCAGCTGCACCAGCTCTTCCAGCTTGTCGCGGTACTGGATCAATTCCACCTCGCCCTTCTTGCGGTCGGTGATGTCGGTCGAGATGCCGCCCATCGCCCACACCTTGCCGTGGTCGTCGCGCAGGCAGAATTTTTCCGAGATATAGGTGCGCACCATGCCCTGCGCATCCGGCACGCCTTCCTCGTAGATGTAGGAGTGGGTCGATTCCAGCGCGCGCCGGTCGCCTTCGCGTATCACCTTCACGGTGTCGTCGTCGAAGATGTCGGCGTCCTTGTGGCCGATCGGATCGGGCGAGCCTGGCGGCAGCACCTGGCGCAATCGCTCGTTGACCATCAGGTAGCGTCCCTCCAGGTCCTTGACGTAGATGACGGCCGAGGATTTGTCGGCGATATTGGTCAGCAGCGACTGGCTCACCCGCAGCGCCGCGTCGCGCGCGGCGATGGTGGCCAGCATGGTGTTGAAGGCAGCCGACAGCCGCCCCACTTCGTCGTTGGAAAAATGCGGCGCGCGCAGGTCGTAGCGCTCCTCGCGCGTCACCTGGTCCGCCACTTTCGACAGTGCCAGCAAGGGCTGCGTCACCAGCCGCCGCAGGCCGAGCGCCTGCAATCCGCCGCCGATCAGCAAAGTCATCATCACTACCGCCAGCACCAGGCCATATTTGCTCAGGCGCTCGGCCAGCGGCTGCAAGGCGTATTCCACCTGCAGGTAGCCCACCACCTCATGCTGGAAGCGCACCGGCGCCAGCATCGACAGATAGTCGCCGTGGAAGCGGTGGCCGGACGGCGCCATCTCCTCCGACCAGTCGCATTGCGCGGCGCCGCTGCGCGCATAGTTGGCGAACGGCTGGTACTGCGCGTCGAACAGGCAGGCGCTGTGGATGTCGGGCGTGCCGCGCAGCGCCGACAGCGTGCGGACGGCGGCGGGACGGTCGCCAAAATTCAGGTCGACGTCGAGGTTGAGCGACACCAGGTCCATGCGGCTGGCCAGGTCCTGCACCAACCGCACCCGCACCACGCTGAAGTCGTAGGCGATCAGCGCCACCAGGGCCACCAGCATCGCCGCCAGCGCCGTCAGCAGCGAGACGATCAACAGCTTGCGCTGCAGGGCCAGGTCGTGCCAACGCTGGGGCAGCCCGCTCACTTGGGATCTCCGCCGACCACCCGTTCGGCCAGCGCCAGCATGCGGGGATTGAGGCTGACGCCGGAATGCTTGGCCGCCGTCAGGTTGACTTCAAAGCGGATGCTGCCATCGACCAGCAGCATATTGATCATGCCGCCGTCGGCCAGGAAGGAGGTGGAGTCGCCGATGGTGAGGATGGCCTGCTCGCGCATGCGCGTCAGCCATGCGCTCTGGCGGCTGCGTTCGGGCAGCGCCAGGTAGACTGCGTGACAGGGTTCGGTTTCTTCGACGCGGTTGACGATGCGCAGCTCCAGCGGATGGCTGCCGGCTGCGCGTTTTTGCAACTGGCGCGCCATCTCGACCGCGCCCGGTCCAACCATGCACACCACCAGCGGCGCATGCGGCTCGACCAGCACCGGCGCCGGCCAGCTGGCGTAGCGGGTGAAGTTGAGGATGTAGGCGGCCTTGACCTGCTGCTCGGGGATGGCCTGCTCGGCGCGCGCGGAAACGCCGGCCAGCGTCGCCGGCAGGCAGGCCAGCAACAGCACGGCCAGCATCCTGATGTTCGCAGCGCCCAGTCGTCTCATCACGCACGCCCCTCCCGATAGCGTAGCCGCATGTTTCCGCGCATCCAACGCCCATTGATTTTATCCGAATAGCCCCCGATGCAATATTTTTTTGCATCGTGGTAAGGCCTTGTTCTCTAAACACAACGCATCGTGCGGACGGCAAACTTGCAGCTTGTGATCATGTCGGAATTGGTGAATACTTTGTTAAATAAATAGTGCAGCATAGGGGAAACCTCTTGAGCCAACGCACACAGCATCGCAGCACCTACCGCCGACGCCTGGCACTGCTACAGGCCGCCTGCGCACTGCTGCTGCCGCTGGCCGCCGCCGGCGCCGACGGCGCCAGCGATGACGACACGCTGTTCGACCTCAGCCTCGACCAGCTGCGCAACGTCAAGGTGCTGACCGCCACCAAGACCGCCACCCCGCTGTACGCCACGCCCGCCGTGGTCACGCTGGTCACGGCCGACGACATCGCCCGCTACGGCTACCAGACGCTGGCCGAGGCGCTGTCCCACGTGGCCGGCTTTATCGAAAGCGACGACCGTCTCAATCACAACTTTGGCGTGCGCGGCATCAACGCCGGCGCGCAGTCGGCCAGCCGCGCCATCAAGATTTTGCTGGACGGCCAGCCGATCGCCTTCCGCAGCACCCAGCAGCAGCTGACCGGGCTGGAATTCATTCCGCTCAACATGGTCGAGCGCATCGAGATCGTGCGCGGGCCGGTGTCGGTGCTGTACGGCGCCGACGCGCTGCTGGGCGCCGTCAACGTCATCACCCGGCGCGACGGCACCGAACAGCGTCTGGGGCTGTCCCACGAATGGTCCGGCGGCGGCCGCAGCGCCGACCTGCTGTCGGCCAGCGGCAGCGTCCAGTTCGGCGCGGCCGAAGGGACACCAGCGCCGTACTGGCTGGCGTGGGGCATGCAGGCCGCCAAGGCCGACCGGGGCGGCCTGGCGCTGCCGCGCATCTCGCCCGACTACAATCGCTACGCCAGGCTCAGCCCGGCCCCGGCGGACGACGCCGATCCGCGCAGCCTGTACCTGCGCGGCGGCTGGCGCGGCGCCAGCGACGAGGTGCAGGCCAGCGCCTTCTGGCAACGGCAGGACAGCGACAACGTCTACGCCAATCTGAACCCTCTGCTGCGCCCGCCCAGCCACGTGGTGCTGGAGCAGGGATTTGTGCATCTGGAGGCCAGCCACCGTTTCAACGAGCGGCACACGCTGCGCGCCAGCCTCAATTACGGCCAGGGCGAGCCGGGCAGCGGCGACATCCTGCGCACCGGCGCCGCCGACTACTACCTGCTGCGCGACTTCGGCTACAAGGCGGTCGACGGCAGCGCCGAATGGCTGTGGCAGCCCGGCCCGCAGACCAGCCTGCTGCTGGGCGCCGACGTGCTGCGCGACCGCGAGACGCTGGAATCGTTCCGCCGCCACAGCCTGGTCGACGGCAGCAATTTCCAGCTCAGCCAGCCTGGCGAAAAAACCCTGCGCAACACCGGCCTGTATGCGCAATGGCAGTTCCCGCTGGTCGGCAAGTGGCAGGCCATCCTCGGCGGCCGCCAGGACCGGCACTCGGTCTACGGCACCCAGGAATCGCTGCGCGCCGGCGTGGTCGGCACGCTGCCGGGCGACTGGGGCTTGAAAGTGCTGGGCGGCACGGCCTTCCAGGCGCCGTCGGCCGAGCTGCTGTACCGCACCGCCGTGCAGCCGGGCGACGTCAAGGGCAACCCCAACCTGGCGCCGCAAAAATCGCGCACGCTGGAACTGCAGCTGAGCACGCCGCCCCGGCCGCACTGGAACGGCGCGCTGACGGTCTACCACACCAAGGTCAGCGAGCTGGTCACGCTGGAGCAGGAATTCTTCAACCTGGTGGCGCGCAACACCAGCGACAGCAAGGTCAACGGCGTGGAGCTGGAGCTGCGCTACCAGCAGGACTGGTTCAACGCCTACGCCAACCTGAGCCGCGCCAACGGCAGCCGCGGCATCAACCGCTACACGCTGGCGCCGCTGGCCCAGCGCAGCGACGGCGAACTGTTCCCCACCAACAGCGCCAACGCCGGCGCCAGCGCCAGCCTGATGGGACAGAAGCTGCTGCTCAGCCTGGACAACCGCTACGTCGGCCGGCGCCCGGCCGCCACCTCCAACGTGCTGCTGGCCAACCAGGCCTACCATCTGGCCAGCTATGTCGACACCACGCTGGGCGCGCGCTGGAGCATCAACGCCCGCTCCAGCCTGCGCCTGCAGGTGCGCGACCTGTGGAACAGCCGGTACGTCGATCCCGGCGTGGGCGGCATCGATTACCCTTCGCTGGGACGGCGCTATGGAGTGCAATATGAATACCGCTATTAGCCGCCTGCTCGCCGCCGCGGCATGGACGACCGCCCTGGCGCTGCTGGCGTCATGTGGCGGCGGCGGTGGCGGCACCGGCGACGCCACCACGCCGCTGCCGGCCAATCCGATCAAGGCCATGATCGATCCGGCCGCCATCAACATCGCCTCGGTCGGCTGGCGCACCTCGACCCGCGACGCCTTCCTGCTGGCGGCCAAGCAGGTCAACGATGCCGGCGGCGTGCTGGGCAAGCGCCTGAACGCCATCGCGCTGGTCGCGCGCGACAACGCCGAGGCGCAGGACATGGGCCAGCAACTGCTGGACGCCGGCGTCATTGCGCTCAACGTCTCGACCTCCACCCGCGTGCTGAACCTGCTGCCGCAGGCGCTGGCCAAGGGCGTGCCCATCCTCACCGAATCGAGTTCCTCGCCGTCGCTGAGCACCGTGGCCGATAACGACCTGATCTACCGCATCGGCGTCTCCGACGTCGACGCCACGCCGGTGCTGGCCAAGGTGGCGTGGGAGGCGGGCAAGCGCCGCGCGGTGGTGCTGATCAACGCCGGCGACGCCTTTGGCGCCGGCCTGGCCAGCCTGTTCTCGCCCGCCTTCCAGAAGCTGGGCGGGCAGGTGGTGGCCACCGTCACCATTCCTTTCGGCCTGAAGAACGGCTTCGCCAGCTACCTGCAACAAGTCTACGACGCCAAGCCGGACGTGATCCTGAACGGCATCCTGGCGGCCGACATCTCGGCCAATGTGCTCAACGAATCGCTGCCGTTCCAGAGCGGCGCCATGTGGCTGCTGCCCGGCACCGCCGCCGGCAACCAGACCTTCCTCGACAACCTGGCCGATCCGGGCAAGCTGACTGGCGGCGTCAGCGGCTCGGCCGCCACCATCGGCGCCTACGGCAACGGCTCCTACCAGAGCTTCCGCAGCGGCTACATCGCCCAGTACGGCAGTGAGCCGCAGGACTTCACCGCCCCCACCTACGACATCGCGATGGTGATGGCGCTGGCCATCGAGCGCGCCGGCCTGGTCAACAACAGCAAGAGTCCCACCGGCCTGATGGTGCGCGACAGCCTGCGCTTCGTCATGAACGCGCCGGGCGACAAGGTCAGGCCGGAAAACATCGGCGCCGCCCTGGCGCTGGTCAGGGCCGGCAAGGACGTCGACTACGCCGGCGCCTATGCCGACATCGACTGGGACGGCGTCGGCGACATCGTCGGCCAAGTGCCGTTCACCGTGTTCCGCCTCGACACGGCGGCCCGCAGCTGGGACGCCAGCCAGCAGCTGATCATAGCCCTGCCCCGCACGCCTTAGCGATACGCCAGCCACACCACTTAGGGGTCAGACCCCGTTCGGGGTCTGACCCCAGCCTGGTCGTGCGGGGTTAGCGGCATCACTAGCGATCAAAAAGTGATCGCTTAGACAGCTTTTCCCCGGTAACATCAGCGTTCCGCATACCAGTCATGCGGAATGCATGGTTGTGCCGGTGCGATGGGCTAGCTATACTGCACTGCAACAATGCGCGTTTTTTCACATCCGATCGCAGTCTATTCCCGGGGAAGGTCATGTCTCTCGCTTACCGCGCCAATGCCGATTTCGCCAAGTTGAACCATCCGATGCGGGTGCCGCTGTCGGCGGAAATCCACTCACGCCCCTTCCTGCAGCTGCAAGCGCCGGAAAGCCTGACCCATTTCGCGCTCTACGTGCAGCAGGACCAGCCGTCGCAGAAATTCCACCGCAGCAGCCAGCACCAGATCCTGGAGCAGCTGTGCATGCACTACGGCGTGGCCGCGCCGTCCCCGCAGGCGCGCTATTTTTTCCATGACTTCGACCGCTTCCGCCTGAAGTGGGAATGCCACACCGAGTTCGCCACCTACACCTTCGTCGAACGCAGCGAGCCGGGCGCCGCCTGCGGCGAGGCCTTCGAGCGCATGCCGCTGCAACACGTGCCGCAGGAATGGCTGGCCGGACTGCACGGCAAGATCATCGTCGCCGCCCATGTACTGCTGTGCAAGGGCGAGCCGGACGACAGCGGCGCGGTGGGCGCCATCCGCGACCTGTTCCAGGGCAAATCGCTGGTCGGCAGCAGCGTCGGCAGCGGCGCCGAGGTGTGGACCGACTTCCTGATCCAGCCGGACGGCTTCAGCCGCTTCGTGGTGCGCGACCTCAGCCTGCGCGAATTCCAGGCCGGCCGTCTGGTCGGCCGCCTGCTGGAAATCGAAACCTACCGCATGATGGCGCTGCTGGGTCTGCCGCAGGCGGAAGCCAGCCAGCCGGTGCTGAACGGCATCGAGAACGAACTGGCCGACCTGACCGCCACCCTGGTGCAGGGCGACCAGTCCGACGGCGCGCCCAACGAGGCGCGCGAAGAACAGGCGCTGCTCCACCGCATCACCAGCCTGGCGGCGCGGCTGGAAAAACTGTCGGTCAACAACAGCTACCGTTTCGCCGCGGCGCAGGCCTACTTCAGCCTGGTGCAATCGCGCATCCAGGAACTGCGCGAAGTGCGCATCGCCGGCATGCCGACCCTGGCCGAGTTCATGGGCCGCCGCCTGGCGCCGGCCATGCACACCTGCACCTCGGTCTCGCAGCGGCAGGAAACGCTGGCCAAGCGTATCGCCCGCAGCAACGACCTGCTGCGCACGCGGGTCGGCATCGAGCAGGAGCGGCAGAACCGCAAGATCCTGCAATCGCTGGACGCGCGCGCGGCGCAGCAGCTGCGCCTGCAACAGGCGGTGGAAGGCTTGTCGGCGGTGGCGATCTCGTACTACACGCTGGGCCTGATCGGCTACGCGGGCAAGGCCATGAAGGCCAGCAACGTGCCCATCAATCCGGACATCCTGACCGGCCTGGCGGCGCCGCTGGTGTTCATCGGCGTGTGGATGGGCTTGCGCAGGCTGCACAAGCAGCTGACCGGACCGGGCGGCGGGCAGGCCCGCCACGCCTGACGGTCTCAGGGAGCGACGCTGACGTCCAGCTCCTTCTTGCCGACCCAGCGGCCTTGCAGCGCGTGGGCCGGCTCCGACCAGGCCAGCTGCAGCGTCGCACTGACCGTGTCGCCGCTGCGCTCGTTCAGCACCAGCTTGCCGTCGCGCTCGGCGCCATCGAGCGCGATGGGCTGGCGGAACTTATCGTAAAAATACGTGCCCTGGACGCTACCGTCGCTATCTTGTTTCAGCGTCATCGTCACCGCCGTCGTCCCCAGGCGGCCATGCAGCACCTGGCCGAAATATCCGCCGGCCGGCGGCACCGGCCCCGTCCCCAACAGCAGCGCCTTGCCATAGCCATTCAGCTGCGGCGACAGCTCGGCATAGGAAATCGCCAGCTTGACGGTGTCGACATCATCCAGCGCGTGCTCGGCATGACTGGAGCAGCGCTCCGAATAGATGTTGTACTTCTGCGCGCCCGCCTCCAGCCGATAGAACCGGAACGCCGCCAGCAAATCGGCGTCAGACTGCTTGGCCAGCTGGCTTTCCTTGCTGGCGCATTCGGCATTGAGCGCCACGCGCTGCTCAAGATCGTCGAGGTCGTCCTTGGACGGGTTCTTGGTCTTGCGCAGCGCGTCCAGCGCTGCCTTCTGCCGCGCCAGCTCGCCGCGGTAGCTCGCCAGGCGCTGCTTGCGCATCTGCCGCGCCAGCTCGCGCATGCCGGCGGCCGTGAAGATATCCTCCGCCTGCACCGAGCGTCCGCTGGCCATGTCGAAGCTGTAGTATTCCCGGCTGCTCTCGCAATAGGCGCCGCAGAATTCGCTGTCGACGGCGATGGTCAGGATGCGGCCATCGTTGCGGCCGACCTCGAACGATTGCGTCGCGATGCCGTCCAGGGCTATGCCGTCGGCCGCGCCCACCGCCTTGCCTGCCTGCTTGGGCGCCAGCACCCCGAATCGCGACAGAAACAGCTTGTCGTTGATCTTGGCCGACAGCAGCGGATCGCCGGCCTGCACCAGCGGCATGACGATATCGCCGGCGGGCGCCGGCTTGCCATCGGCAGACTTGCCCTGCACCGCCAGGCTGCGCACCACGGCGGGCGCGGCCGCCTGCGCCAGGCCGGCGCAACAGAGCAGCAACAACCAGGGAGCACCACGCATGAACGGGCCCGTCATGTCTGGCCGAACCGACCGCGCAGGAAGCTGGCGATGCGATCTTGCGTGGCTTCCAGGTAGGGGATGTTCATGTGGTCGGAATCGGGGACGATTTCGTCCGCATGCAATTGCCCCAGCTTCTCGACCAGCAGGTCGGTGTGCGAATGCGGCACCACGTCGTCGAAGGCGGCGCGCAGCACATAGGTCGGCGCCTTCAGATGGTGCGCGTACTTCACCGATTCGAATTTATGCCGCAGCACATATTCGACCGGGATCGCCTTGAACTTGCGCTTGGCGATGGCCAGGATGGAATCGTAGGGCGTGATCAGCACGATGGAATTGGCGTCGCGCTCCATCGCCACCTGCACCGCCACGCCGGAGCCGAGGCTGCGGCCGACCACGGCGATGCGCTTCGGGTCGACATGATGGCGTTCGCTGAGCCAGTCGAACAACATGCGGCCGTCGTCGACGAAATGTTCCTCCGCCGGATCGCCGTGCGAATCGCCGTAGCCGCGATAGTTCACCGCCAGCACCGCCATGCCAGGAAACAGCTTGCCGGCGTCGCGCGCCACCCAGGACACTTCCTCCGAACGGCCGCCGAAATAAATCACGCCCGGATGCGGCCCATTGATAGGCGGAGTCATCAGCCAACCGGCCAGCCGCGTGCCGTCATTCGAGCGCACCACGATGGGCCGCGTGCGATGACCGCTGCTGTAGGGCTTGAGCACCTCGCGCTTGCTGCCAAGCGGATTGAACAGTAACCGTTTCTGGTTGGCAGCCACCGCGGCCGTGAGCCCCATCCACAGCACGCTGGCGATGCCGGCCAGACCCGCGACTTTTTTAGTATGTTTCATACCTCTACTTTACCTTCGTTCCAAGCTGGCACGGTAAGGAAAAATCGCCCCGTGCGTGATATAGGCCACAGATTGTGCGCTCGGCCGGTTTCACAAGAGCCGGTATAATACGCGCTCCGTTTTTTCGTGCATTCCCGATAATGAAACCTGCTGTCGTACTGCTGCATAGCTCCATGAGTTCCAAGGCCCAGTGGGCCGACCTGATCGCTCAACTCGAAAGCAATTTCCGCTGCATCGCCGTCGACCTGCTCGGCTACGGCGCCTCGCCCTTCCCGGCCGATGTCGACGCCGGCTATGTCCACACGCTGGCGCATGAGGTGGACGCCGTCAACGCCGCCGTCGCCTCGCGCCTGGAGCCGGGCGAAGCCTTCCACCTGATCGGCCACTCCTTCGGCGGCGCCTCGGCGCTGCACATGGCGCGCCGCATGCCGGCCCGCGTGCTGTCGCTGACCTTGTTCGAGCCGGTGGCCTTCCACCTGCTGCCGGCGCAGCATCCGGCGCGCGCCGAAATCGTCGCCGTGGTGGAGCGCATCAACGCCTGCGGCGCCGACCAGGACCGCGACGCCACCCGCATCTTCATCGACTACTGGAACCGCGCCGGCGCCTTCGACGCCGCGCCGCCGGCGGCGCAGGACAAGATGGTCGGCATGATCGCCAAGGTGCGGCTGGACTTCCAGGCGCTGCTGGGCGAAGCGGCCACGCTGGACGATTTGTCGGCGCTGACGATGCCGTCGCTGGTCATGTCCGGCGCGAACAGCCCGGCCTCGACCCGCCTGCTGGCCGAAGCGCTGGCCGCCGCCCTGCCCGACGCCACCGCGCTGCAAACGCGCGGCGGCCATATGGGGCCGATCACCCACGGCGCCGTGGTCAACCCGGCCATCGTCAACTTCCTGGCCGACGCCGAAGTCACCACCGATTGACAACGGCCGATTGACAAGCACAACGGCGGTGTGACACTGTCGGTGTTTCGCCACCAGCCGGAGTCGTTACGCCATGCGCCGTCCTAGCTTCTTGCTGTCCGCAGCCCTGCTGTGCCACTCCGCCACGGCGGCCGACTACAACCTGCCGGCGCGGCCGGATACCGTGGCCTGGGGCTACTACTCCGGCCAGTCCAAGCCGGTGCTGACGGTGCACAGCGGCGACACGGTGCGCATGCAAACCCTGTCCACCTGCGGCACGCCGGAGCGCATGATCGCCAACGGCGTCAAGCCGGAAGACATCCCGCCCTACACCGCCGCCATCTACAACGAAGTCAAGGACAAGGGACCGGGTGGGCATATCCTCACCGGCCCGGTCGCCATCGCCGAAGCGGAACCGGGCGACGTGCTGGAGGTACAGATCCTCAAGGTGGACCTCGACGCCAACTTCGCCTGCAACGGCTTCGCGCTGGGCAAAGGCTTCCTGCCGATGGAGTATCCGTACAGCCGCAGCAAGATCATCCCGCTGGACCGGCAAAAGATGATCGGCCACTTCGCGCCCGGCATCGAGATTCCCCTGAAGCCCTTCTTCGGCAGCATGGGCCTGGCGCCGGCCGGCGGCAAGATCGACAGCGCACCGCCGTTCGCCCACGCCGGCAACATGGACAACAAGGAGCTGGTGGCCGGCGCCACGCTGTACATCCCGGTCGCCGCCAAGGGCGCGCTATTCCAGGCCGGCGACGGCCACGCCGCGCAGGGCAACGGCGAGGTGGATATCACCGCGCTGGAGACCTATCTGAGCGGCAGCTTCCGCTTCATCGTCCACAAGGACCGTCACCTGATCTGGCCGCGCGCGGAAACCCCGACCCATTACATCTCGATGGGCTTCAGTCCCGACCTGAAGACCGCCACCGAACACGCGCTGCGCGACATGATCGATTTCCTGGTCGCGGAAAAGCACTTGAGCCGAGACGACGCCTACATGCTCGCCAGCGTGGCGGTGGACATGGAGATCACCCAACTGGTCGACGGCAACGTCGGCGTGCACGCCATGCTGCGGAAACGGATCTTCAAATGAAGGCCGCGCTAGCGCTGCTGCTGGCCTGCGCCGCTGCGGGAGCCGGGGCCGCGTCGCAGGCGCCGGTCGAGGCGCATGCGCTGCACGCGCCGCAAACGGTGACGGGCGGCGACGGCGTGCGCCGCCTCTACTACGAGCTGGATATCGGTAACTTCTACGCCGACACCGGCACGCTGAAACTGACCGAGGCCGCCGTCTATGCAGACCGCGACACCAAGCCGCTGGCCACCTTCAGTGGTGCGGCGCTGGCCGGCCTGCTGCGGCCCAACAAGGAACTGGAAGCCGACAACAGCCTCGCCATCGCCGGCGGCGCGCATGCGCTGCTGCTGATCGCCGCACCTTTGCCGAACGGCCGCAAACCGCCGCACACACTGCGCCACAAGCTCACCTTCAAGACCACCAAGGGCGAGCTGCAAACCGCCGACGACATCACCGTAGCCGTCGACACCAGGCCGCCGGTCGTACTGAGCCCGCCCCTGCGCGGCGGCCTGTGGCTGGCCGACGAAGGCCCCGGCCACGCGCAATCGCACCACTGGGGCAGCGTGATCGCGCAGAATGGCCGTCTGACCATCCCGCAGCGCTACGGCATCGATTTCTTCGGATTGGATGCGCAGGGCCACGCCGTGCGCACGCCGGTGGAAAAACTGGCGGAAAGCCGCGCGGAGGATTGGACCGGCTGGAACAGCGACGTGCTGGCCGCCGCCGACGGCGTGGTGCGCGACACGCGGGACGGCCTCGCCGACCGCAAACCCTTGTCGCCGCAGGAAGAGCCGGAAGAACTCAGCGCCCGCTCCCTGTACGGCAATTTCGTCGTGCTGGAAGTGCAGCCCGGCGTGTTCGTCCACTACGCCCACCTGCGCCAGGGCAGCGTGCAGGTCAAGCCGGGGCAGCACGTGAAACGCGGCGCGCCGCTGGGGCGCCTGGGCCTGACCGGCGCCGCCGGCGCACCGCACCTGCACTTCCACGTTTCGGACAAGGCCAGCTTCGCCGACTCCCAAGGCCTGCCCTTTGTATTCGACAGCTACACGCCCGCAGGCCACGGCAGCGAGAGCGAGGCGCTGAACAACACCTCGTCCGTCAAGCTCGTGCCGCAAGCGCCCAAGCTGCGCCGCCGCATGCCGCTGGACGGCGACATCGTCGGCTTCTAGCGCTTTGCAGCCGCCAGGTCGGCATTGCTCAGGCATTCATTGTTGGCCCAGGACCGCTGTAGTCTCTGCCGCGTGTCCAGCAACGACTCGCGCTGGTTGCGCAGCGTCCGCATCATCTGCTCGATCTCGCCCAGCCGCGCATCGAGGTTATGCAGCAGCCCATCCTGGAAAGCAGCACCTTCGAGCTGCGACACCGCGCGTATCGCCTCCAGCGTAAAGCCGAGGTTCTGGCCGATCTGGATCATGTGCAGACGCTCCAGCGCCGTCTCCGCATACTCGCGATAGCCGTTGGCGCCACGCGCCGCCTTCGGCAACAAGCCGGCCTTCTCGTAGTAGCGGATCGCCGACGCCGCAAGGCCCGAACGCTCCGCCAATTCGCCTATTTTCATTTTTCGCTTGACCTTAAAGTGAACTTCAACCTTAGCATACATCATTCCTATACCAAGCCCGGACCCGACATGATGTTCACCCCACTGACACTACCGAACGGCAGCACCCTCCCCAACCGCCTGGCCAAGGCCGCGATGGAAGAAAACATGGCCGACGCGGGCCAGCTGCCCGGTCCTGCGCTAAACCGTTTATACCAAAGCTGGGCCGAGGGCGGCGTGGGCCTGATCATCACCGGCAACGTCATGATCGACGGCCGCGCGATGACCGGTCCGGGCGGCGTGGTGCTGGAAGCGAGCACGCCGCTGCAACCGTTCCGGCTATGGGCACAAGCGGCAAGCCAGCAAGGTGCGCAGGTGTGGATGCAGATTAACCACCCTGGCCGTCAGGTGATGGCCAATATGGGCGGCAACGCCTGGGCGCCGTCGGCGGTGGCGCTGGACCTGGGCAAGCATAGCAAGCTGTTTGCGCAGCCGGTCGAGATGAGCACTGTGCAGATCGAGGAAGTCATCAACCGCTTCGCCGCCACCGCGCGCGCCGCCGAACAGGCAGGCTTCAACGGCGTGCAAATCCACGCCGCGCATGGCTACCTGCTCTCGCAGTTCCTGTCGCCACTGACCAACCGCCGCCGCGACAACTGGGGCGGCAGCCTGGCCAACCGCGCGCGCCTGCTGCTGGAGGTGGTGCGCGCCGTGCGGGCACGCGTATCGCCCGGTTTCAGCGTGGCCGTCAAACTGAATTCGGCCGACTTCCAGCGCGGCGGCTTCTCGGAGGACGACGCCAGGCAGGTCGTGCTGCTGCTGAACGAACTGCCGGTGGACTTGATCGAACTGTCGGGCGGCAGCTACGAAAGCCCGGCCATGCAGGGCCGCACCGCCGACGGCCGCACGCTGGCGCGCGAAGCCTACTTCCTGGAATTCGCCAAGGAGCTGGCGGCGGTGGCGCGCATGCCGGTCATGACCACCGGCGGCATCGCCCGCAAGGCTGTGGCCGAGCAGGTATTGACCAGCGGCGTCGTCGTGGCCGGCATTGCGACCGCATTGGCCGAAGTGCCGGACTTGCCGCTGCAATGGCGCGTAGGCCGCGAACCGGCGGCACTGCCTGCGCCAGTGGAATGGAAAGATAAAACCATGGCGTCGGTGGCCGCGATGGCGCTGGTCAAACGCCGCATGCGGGCGCTGGGCAACGGCGATACCGCGCCGGCACGCCGCTACTCGCCGCTGTTGACCATGATCGCCGGCCAGTTCCGCATGGCGCTGCTGACCAGGCGCTATCGGGCCTGGCTCACGGCCGCCGGCTGATCCCCCACGACGATATCGATCGTATTCTCCAGCCAGACGCCAAGGTTGGGCGTACGGGAGCGTTGCGCCGCCGGCCCCAGTTCCGCCGGCGCATGGAACTTGGTCCCGATGGGCAGTATCGCGTTCAGGAACGAGATATCGCCAGGCGGGAAATCCACGTGCGTAGCCTTCGGTTCGAAACCTTCTCCGCTTGCCTCGCGCGGCGTGAACAGCCGCAAGGCGATATCGTCCGCGTGATTGATGAAGGTGATCGGCAAATTGGCTGTCGCCAGGCGCGCCCAGTAGACCTGGTCGTGGAAGCCCTTGAACTCCGGGTAGTTCCAGGACAGGCCGGAAACGGTGTCGTTGTAGGCCTTGTTCCAGACATCGAACTCCACGCCCTGCCTGCGGTTCTTCCATACGCGGTAAGGGCCCCGTCCCAACCAGCGCACCGACTGCACCTGGTTTTCCGGATAGTCGAAGCTGACGCCCAGCGCATCGACCTGCTGGCCGCCGTCCACGTGGTAAGCATAGTTGACGCTCAGCGTGCCGGCCGCACCCAGGCGCCACTTGATCTTGCGCAGGTTGCCGGTGTACTCGGCCTGCACGACGACATCGCCGCCGTCGCCGTCCGCCTGTATCGACTTCAGCGCGGCAGTGCCGGCCACCAGGCGCGGGCCGTTCGTCAGCGGCGCGACGATATCGCCTTTCCTCAGTTCGCGCAGATAGCCGGTGCCCTTGTCGATCGTAACGCTCAACGCGCCCGCCCGCAGCAGGAAGCCGTCCGCAAGCTCCGTCAACGTGGCGACGGACGCCGCCGGCTGCCTTGGCAGCATACGCACCGCGACCTTTTGCGCGCTGGAGATCATCCACGACCAGGTATAGATTTCGCGGCCGTCGGCGTCCACCGCAGTGAAGTACAACGCATCCTGCTGCGCCCACCCACGCGGCAGCTCGATGCGCGTCGTGCCGCGCATGCCGGCCGCAGCGTCGGGCGCCCTGGCGCTGCCCTGTGCGACGACAGTGTGGCCGGCATCCACGCCGAAATTCACCAGCTTCCAGCTTAACTTGAGCCGATTCAGGTTGCTGAAGTCGTAGCGGTTCTCCAGCACGATCCTGCCGTCGAAGGTGGGCGCCAGCGACGACAGTTCGGACAACGGCAAGTACACCGGCGACCATATCTTTTTGATCGCGTAGAAGCTGCCTTCCTTTTCGCGGTATGGTCCAAGAATGCCATCCGGCGCCTGGTTGCCGGCGACGTCGACCATGCCGCCCTTGTCGTCGCGGACGATGCCCTCGTCGACAAAGGACCAGATAAATCCGCCCGCGCTGAGCGGATTGGCCAGCATGGCCTTCCACCAGTCGTCCAGGCTTGCGCCGGCGCCGCCGTCGTACAGGCCGTGCAGGAATTCGGTCGGCATGAACACGTCGCGGCCATGGAACAGCGACGTCGCGCAGCAATCGTAGGCGGGATAGTGCGCGGTATCGATGCCGCCGAAATTCTCCCACGGATGGATCACCGGCCGCCGCTGCAGGTCCCAGGTCGGATACAGCCGGTCCAGGTCCCGATTGAAGCCGCCCTCGTTGCCGTTGGCCCAAAGGATGACCGATGGGTGGTGCTGGTCGCGTTGCACCAGTTCCTTCACCAGCGGCGTTGCGACACCGGTATCGTAAGCCTTCTGCCAGCCGGTCAACTCGTCGATCACATAGAGGCCAAGTTCGTCCGCGACGTCGAGGAAGTGCGCATCCGGCGGATAGTGCGACATGCGCACCGCGTTCATGTTCATGTCCTTCATCAGCTTCGCATCCAGGTAGCTGAGCTCTTTGCTGGTGGTGCGGCCGGAGGTCGGCCAGATCGAATGGCGGTTCGATCCCTTGAGGCGCACCTTCTGGCCATTGACGTAGAGGCCATCGCGCTGGCGCAGTTCGATCGTGCGGAATCCGATCACCTTGCTGATCTCGTGAACCACACGCCCGCCGCCGAGCAGCAGGAAGCGCACCCGATAACGCTGCGGCGATTCCGCCGACCACGGAACGATCCGGTCGAGATGTCCGTACACGTGCGCCTTCCCGTCCGCGACCACGGCGCTCATCTCCCTGCCCAGGGGTTTGCCGTCCAGCGTGAACACGCGGGCGACCACCTTGCCGTCCCCGCCCGCCATGAACACGTCCGCTGCGAAGTCGCCATCGTGCTTCGCGTCCAGGCTCACGCGTTCGATATGGTGCTGTGGCGTGGCCTCCAGCCATACCGGCCGGTAGATGCCGCTGAACAGCCAGAAGTCCGCGCTGCGCTCGGCGCGGTTGACGGATGCATCGGCGGAATAGCGCCTCACCGTCACCTCCAGCCGGTTCTCCGCGCCCGGCTTCAGCAGCGCCGAGATATCGTAGCGGAACTCGTAAAACCCGCCCTGGTGTACCGGCCCGGCCGGCTGGCCGTTGACCTTCACCAGCGTATCCGTCATGGCGCCGCCGAAGACGATGTCGATCCGCTTGCCCTGCCAATCGGCCGGCACCTTGAACGTATGGCGGTAGATGCCGGTATTGTCCGGCGCAGGATCGTTCTGCCAGTCGCTGTAGTAACGGTAGGTGCCGAAGCCCTCCATCTCCCAGTTCGACGGCACCGGGATGGTCTTCCAGCTACCGCTATTGCGCCCGCCGTTGACCATGAACTCCCAGTTCACGCGGTGATCCTTGTCCGTACCGCTCAGGTACTGGACCTGGGTGACATCCGCTGCGCACAACCTGCACAGCGCGAGCAGCAGACAGCACAACAGGCCACGCATCACAACCGCGCGGCCAGACGCTTGCTCTCGCCGGCCTTCAGGTTCAACGGAACGACCTTGTCGCCGTAGCGCACCTTGCCCGGACCTGAGCCCGCGGTGCGGCGGATGATGGCCGACGTCAGCTTGCCGCCGGCCCATGCCACATCGACCTCATAGCCGCCGCGTGCGCGCAGGCCCTTGACCGAGCCGGCCGGCCACGCCGATGGCAGCGCCGGCAGCAGATGGATTTCACCGGTCTGCGACTGCACCAGCATCTCGCAGATCGCCGCGACGGCGCCGAAGTTGCCGTCGATCTGGAACGGCGGATGCGCGTCCAGCATGTTCGGATAAGTACCGCCTGCGTTGTTACCCTCGCTGCCCTTGCCGCTTTGCTGCGCGGCGCGCGCGCCCGGCTTGGCCAGCTGCCCGCGCAGCATCGTGTAGGCGTGGTCACCGTCCAGCAGGCGCGCCCAGTAGGCAGTCTTCCACGCCATCGACCATCCGGTGCCGGCATCGCCGCGTGCTTCCAGCGACTTGCGCGCGGCGGCCGCCAGTTCAGGCGTTTGTGTCGGCGAGATCTGGCGGCCGGGGTACAGCCCGAACAGGTGTGACACATGGCGATGCGTATCGTCCGGCGTATCGAGCACCGGATCTTTTTTCTCTTCCATCCATTCCAGCAGCTGGCCCCAGCTGCCCACGCGCGGCGCGGCCAGCTTGTCCCGCATGGCGGCGACCTGCGCGCGGAAGGCCTGGTCGTCGCCCAGCGCGTCCGCCGCTTCGACGGTGTTGTTGAACAGGTCCCAGACGATCTCCTGATCGTAGGTCACGCCATCCTCGATCGGCCCATGCTCCGGCGACCATCCCAGCGGCGCCACCAGGCGGCCGTCCGGCAGCTCTTTCAGGTAGTCCTGCCAGAAGTGCACCGCCTCCTTCATCACCGGATAGGCCACGTTGCGCAGGAAGGTCTTGTCCTGCGTGTAGGCGTAATGCTCCCAGAAGTGCTGGGCGTACCAGGCATTGCCGGTCTTGTTCCACACATAGCCCATGGCGCCGAACGGATTCGATTCGGTACGCACCGTCCAGCCGCGCACCGGCTTGCCGGCGTTGCTGGCGAAGGTGTCGGCGGTCACCTGACGATACACCGGCGCCACGCCCTGCACCAGCGCGAAGAACGGCAGCGCGTTCCGCGACAGGTTGGCCGGTTCCGCCGGCCAGTAATTCATCTGGATGTTGATGTTGGTGTGGTAATCGGAATTCCACGGCGGCGTAAGGCTGTTGTTCCACAGACCCTGCAGATTGGCGGGCAGCGAATCGCGCGAGCTGGAAATCAGCAGGTAGCGGCCGTACTGGAAGAACTGCGCCTCCAGACCGGGATCGCGCCCCTCCGCCGTGTAGGTGGCGATACGCTGGTCGGTCGGCAGCGCGCGGCGTGCCGGCACGGCGCTACCAAAGTCCACGCTCATCCGATTGAACTGCGCGTGAAAATCCTTCTGGTGCTCGGTCAGCAGCGTCCCCCACGGACGCGCAGCAGCGCTGACCTGCGCCGCCACGCGCGGCAGCGGATGCTCGCCCTGGAACTTCTTGAGCGGATCGAGAACGTAGCTGGTGCCAGCGCCCAGTATCAACGTCACCGCATCGCAGCCGGTGAACGTGATGCGGTTGCCATCGACCGCTATCGTTCCGCCCTCGTTGAGCACCTGCACCTGGCTGGCATAGTCCATCGCATTGCTGGACGCCTGTCCCTTGCCGCGCAATGAACCCGTGGCGACGATGCGGTTGCCCAATGCCTTGATCTGCGCGTCGTGCATATCGGTCAGCTCGATCGAGCCGGTGTACTGTCCGCGCTTGTCGGCGCTCAGGCGCATCGCGATCACCTGCGCCGGATAGCTGGCGAAGGCCTCGCGCTTGAACCTGACGCCGCCGTGCGTGTAGCTGACGCTGTGCAGGCTTTGGGCTATGTCCAACCGCCGCGCATAGCCCGTCGTCCCCTGCTCATGCCCCGGCAGGTTGATATAGACATCGCCGAACGGCTGGTAGGCGCCCATCGCCTTGTCGTCGCCGGTCCACAGCGTGATGTCGTTGAACTGGATACGCTCCCGCGCCAGCTGGCCGAAGATCATCGCGCCGATGCGGCCATTCCCGATCGGCAGCGCTTCCTGCTCCCAGCCTTGCGCCATATCGGGCGCAGGCCGGTCGTAGCGCAGCGTGAGGTCGCGCGTTTCCGCCGCGCCGCACAACTGCGCGGCGAGCAGGCACGCCGAAATCAACATCTTTCGAAACATCTTATTTCCTGACCGTGATCGACTTTCCGTCATACGCGACGACCTTGTCGGACGCATCGAAATCGTCCGAACTCGAAATGCCAGCCTTGATGAAGCGCAGCTTGAACTGGCGCTTGCCAACCATGCCCTTGTACTGGCCCACGCGGTCGCCGATGGTGACCACGCCGGTCTTGTCGTTGTAGCTCAACGGGATGCGGCTGAACTCTCCGCGCAGATAGGCGTTGCTCACGCCATCGTCCTCGTACAGGCTGAACTTCCCGTCGGCGCCGGTGTAGACGTTGAGGGTGATCGGCGCATCCGGCTTCTCGTCCACGTACTGCGTCACTGGGCCCATCGGCAGTATCGAGCCGGCCTTCACCAGCAGCGGCATGCGGGTCTCCGGCGCCTTGATCGCGGCGGTGCTGCCGCCCTTGTGGACTTCGCCGGTATAGAAGTCGTACCAGCTCGCGCCCCGAGGCATGTAGACCTTGCGTTCGCGCGCGCCGTACACATACACCGGAGCGACCATCAGGTTATGACCGAACAGGTACTGGTCCTTGATATCCTTGACCGCTTCGTCTTTCGGGAAGTCCATCACCAGCCCGCGCATGATGGCGCCGGATTCGTAGTGGATATCGGCGGCGGCCGAGTAAATGTAAGGCATCATGCGATAGCGCAGCTTGTCGTACCAGACCATCGAATCGCGCATCGGCGAGCCTTCCGGCGCAATCTCGTGGATCTCGCGCTTCACCACCTCGCCATGGGAACGGAACAGCGGCGAGAACGCGCCGAACTGGAACCAGCGCAGATTCAGTTCGCGCCATTCCTTCATGTCCTCCGCATTGCCCTTGGCCGCGCCGGTAGCGCGGTTCTCCTGCGCCGAGCCGACATCGCCGACCTGATAACGGACTTCCTGCGCATAGCCGCCGATATCGTGCGTCCAGTTCGGAATGCCCGACATCGAGATGCTGACGCCGGCCGAGATCTGGTCGTACAGGTTGTTCCAGCGGCTCGCCGTATCGCCGCTCCACACCGCGACCGCATTGCGCTGGATGCCGGCGAACCCGGAACGCGACAGGATGAACTGGCGCTTGTCCGGCTGGTCGTGCTTCAGGCCCTGGTAGAAGCCTTCCGTATGCACCAGGCTATAGGGATTGAAGGTGATCTCGCCGCCGCCGTACACGGTGGGACCGATCAACTTCTTGAAGTCGGCGACGCTGGTGTTGGACAGCACGTCAGGTTCGGTGTTATCCATCCACCAGGCGTCGAAGCCCAGGTCGACCAGCTTCGGCTTCATCTGGCGATAGTAGATGTCGCGCGCTTCCTTGGTGTATGGATCGTAGTGGCTGTTCTTGTAGCCGGGTCCCACCCAGTCCAGGGCGCCGTCCTCGACGTTCTTGGTCCACATATGGCCCTTGGCTGCAAGCTCCTTGTAGTTGTCGGTGTTCGAATAGAACTTGCCCCAGATCGAAATCATCACGCGTGCATTGGCCTTGTGGGCTTCGTCCAGCATCGCCTTCGGATTCGGGAAGCGTACCTTGTCGAAATCGTGCGAACCCCACTGATCCTGCGGCCAGTAGAACCAGTCCTGCACCATGTTATCCACCGGCCAGCCCTGCTTGCGGTACTCGCGCAGCACGCCCAGCAGCTGCTCCTGCGTTTCGTAGCGCTGACGCGATTGCCAGAAGCCGTAGGCCCACTTCGGCATCATCGGCGCCTGGCCGGTCAGGTGGCGATAGCCGGCGATGACCTTGTCCATGCTGTCGCCGTTGATGACGTAATAGTTGATGCTCTGTGCGACTTCCGACGAGAAGGTCAGCGAGTGGCGTTCCGCATCGGGCAGCGGATCGTTATGCGTGATGGCGACCATGCCGCCGGACGGCTTCCACTCCAGGTGCAGCTTCACCGGTTTGCCGGCTTCGAACTTCACCTCGAAATTGTGATACCACGGATTCCAGCCCTGGCGCCATACGTCCATGACCTGCTTGCCGTCCAGCGTCAACGTCGCGTAGTCCGACGAATACAGCTGCATCTTGTGCACGCCCGGCTTGTCGGAGCTCAGCGTCGCATCCCATACGACCTTGACGTCGTTCAGCGTTTTCAGGTCGCCCAATTCCTTCGGCCAGTTCTCGGCCACGTCCTTCAGGTACTGGTAGGCGATATCCTTCTCGTGGCGGGTCAGCGCCAGCTTGCCGCCGATGTAATAGCGCGCCGTCAGGCCGCCGGCCTTGCCTTCGTCGTCGACAAGCTTCAGGTCGCGCACCATCGGCCCATACGGCTTGGCGTCGCCGAAGCGCGAGATCGAATTGTTATCCCACAAAACGCCGTAGTTCTTGTCCGAGACGACGAACGGCACGGCGATCGCCATATTGTGCTGCATGAGCAGCACGTCTTCGCCGTTGAGGTTCATCTGCGCGTTCTGGTGCTGGCCCAGGCCATAGTAGGCGTCCTTGGTGCCGTGGTTGAAGCCTTCCTTGACCGCCATGAACGGCTTGCCGCCGACATCGACCGGCGCCATGCTCTCCGAGGCCTGGCTCAGGAAGGCCTTGCCGACCGCATTGAAGAACTGCACCTCGCCCGTGGCCAGCGACACCGCCACCGAGATCTTCTTCGCCTTCAGCGTGACCTTGTCCTTGCCCGCTGCGGCAACGCTGAAGTTACCGCTAACAGGAGCCGCCACCGTCATCAGCGAAGGCATGAGCTCCTTGCCCGACCGATCGAGCTTCACCACGTGGATGATGTTATCGCCCATGACTTCAAGCCGCACTTCTTTCGCCGCGCCCGAATCGGGCTTGACCACCACGCCGGTGACGGTCTTCTCAAACGTGCCGGCCAGCGCCTGGCCCGACACCATCACCGCCAGGCACGACGCCGCAGGCACCATCGATTTGAATCGCATTTAATCTCCGTATTTTTAGTATGTACCCAGTTTGACCTTGAGAACCACCGGATTGCCGGTCAGGTTCAAGCCGTAATCTGTCTGGTCGCCGTTCCAGTTGCGCTCCATGATCCATTTTCCGGATGGGTCGAAGTGTCCCTCCTCCGCCCGCGCCAGCATGGATGGCTTGCCGTCGCTGCTGGCGAAGCTCACGCGCGCGTGCTGCCCCACCACGATAAATTCGTTGTCGCCGATCTGCGCGATCGACACGCCGCCGTTGGGCTGTTCGGTATCGGCCGGCAGGTCCTTGACCTTGGCCAGCCACTCCGCATCGCCGAACTGCCACAAGCGGAAGCTGACGGTGGCAGTCCAGTTCTTCAGCGCGACGGTCTGCGGCTTGCGGTCGTCGCCCTCGGCCACGCCATGGGTGCGGCCTTCAAACGCCCACCTGGCCCACTGGCGTTCCATCGGCCGGAAGGCGGCGTAGATTTTTCCGAACGGCGCCACCATGGTCTTGTCGGTGGCCTTGGAGCCCAGCGGGAAATTGCTGTAGTCCGCGTAGTCGATACCGAAGGGCGAAAAAGCCAACGAGCCACGTCCCAGCACCAGGTAAGCATAGCGCACATACTGCGCCGCGTTGCTCATTTCCGGCAGCATCAGCGCATTGTCGGCGCGCTGGAAGCGGTCCAGCGTGGCATGGAATTTATCCGACTCCGGCGCGTAGACGTCCGGCGCAGCGATGTCAATGTGCGGGGCGGCCGCCTTGTAGATATCGATCACGTCGTACGTCGGGCCGCCGCTGGCGAAGTTGCCCTTCCACGGCATCACCGGCGATTCCAGCGGATCGCGCAGCGCGTTGTTGACGTACATCGGCAGGTTATAGACTGCGCGGCCGGCCTTGGCGATTTCCTCGATATAGCTGGCGATGGAATAGGCGTGGAAGTATTCATCGGCGTAGTCGCCATAGACCTGCTTCCAGCTGCCGCTGGCCGCCAGCGCGACCGGCGATTTTTTATGATCCAGCACGACCTGCGGCACGTTCTGCTCGAACGCCGCCTGCGCCTTGGGCGCGAAGTCGCGCGCAAAGCCGTAGGTGCCGACCTCATTCTCGACCTGCATCATGATGACGGTGCGCTGCGCCGCGTCGGCCTTCTTGATGTGTTCCATCAGCGCGACAAAGGCCTTCCTGTCGGCCTTCATGGTTTCCTCACTGTTGGGCGACAGGCAGTAGATCGACTTGCCGTCCTTGTCCAGCATGCGCGGGAAGCGCTTGTTGTCGAACTTGACCCACTCCGGCGTGTACTGCGGACCGGTATTCTTCCAGGTGCCGAACCACAGCAGCACCAGGCGCACCTTGTGTTCGCGCGCCTGCGCCAGCAAGGTGTCGACATAACTGAAATCGAACTTGCCTTCGACCGGTTCGATCTGTTCCCACGCCACGGGAATCTCGACGGTGTTGGCGTTCATGTCTTTGATGGCAGGCCACACCTTGCTCAAGGCCAGCGGATAATTGCTGGAATTGTGCACCTGGGCGCCGAACATCACAAACGGCGCGCCATCGACCATCAAGGCGTGGCGGCCGTCCTTCTTCACAATCTGCGGCAGATCGGCTGCCGCCGCGCCAGCTGCGGCCAGGGCCGCGAAACTCAAAACGGAAACAAGCTGGCGGGCGGTATGCTTCATCTGGTCAAAGCCTTTCGTGGTTTAGAAGTCGTAGCTCAGTTTCGCGACCACGCGGCGACCGGTCTTGAACCATGCACGCCCCATCATGCCGGTCGATTGCTGCATCAGCTGCTTGTAGGTCGTATCAGTCAGGTTCTGCGCTTCCAGGCCGAGTTGCACCTTGTCGGTGAGTTTGTAGAACACCGACGCATCCAGCTGGCCGTACGAATCCGACCAGGTAGGCAACGCCCAGGCGACATTGGTCTGGCCGTAGGTCGGGCTGGCCGGATTGCTATCCAGGCCATCACCACCCTTGGTGCCGTTGACGTTCACGCCTTGCAGCGACTTGGAGCGCCAGTTGTACGCCAGTCGTGCTGACACCGGGCCTTTGTCATACAGCAGCGCCAGATTGTACGATTGACGCGACAGGTTCTCCAGCGGCAGGTTGCCGAAGGTGGTGCCGTTGGTGTCGCAGCCGTTCAGGTTCAGGTTGACATTGGTGGCGCTGTCGCCGCCGGTGCAATACTTCGAGTACACCGGGTTATACAGATCGCGCTTGCTGTCGACGAAGGTGAAGTTGGCCTGCATGCCAAGGCCGGACAATGCGCCAGGCAGCTTGTCGAAGTACTGCTGGAAGGCCAGCTCCACGCCGCGGGCATGGCCCTTGGCGCCGTTGATCGGGCCTGTCACCGTGAAGTTCTGCGCCTTGCCGGTCGCGTCGGTCAGCTGGTAGTTGTAGACCTGCTTGATGATGACGTCTTTCAGATTCTTGTTGAACACCGCTGCGGTGAACGAACCGGTCGGCGCGAAGTACCACTCCATCGTCAGGTCGATCTGCTTGGAGGTGGTTGGACGCAGGTTGGGATTACCCGAGCCGGTACCGCTTTGGTCCAGGCTGCGGACGGTGGTGACGCCGTTGACCGTCAACGTATCCGCCGTCTGCGACAGCGAGGTATAAGCCTGCAGATCGCTGAAGTCGGGACGGGACAGCGCCGACGACGCGGCAAAGCGGAACTGCAGCGTGTCGGAGGCCTTCAGGCGCAGGTTCAGGCTAGGCAGGAAGTTGTGGTAGGAGTTGTCGAAATCCTGCGCCTTCGCGAACGGCGCGATGACCGGGATCGGAATGCCCAGCGTGGCGCCGGTCGGTGCGGTCGACTTGAACACGGTGTAGCCGTGCGCGGTCGAATCGGTTTGCACATAACGCAGGCCGATGTTGCCATCCACAGGATACTTCAACTTGTCCCAGCCGAAGCGCAGCTGGCCATACAGCGCCTTGGTCTTTTCCGTCTGCTCGTTGGTGCCGGCGGGATCGGTGCCGAAGGTGGCCGGCGTCCATGGCGAGCAGGTATTGCCTTTTTCCGCGCACAGGATGTCGTGGTAGGTATGCAGCGCGGCATAGCTGCTTGGATAGCCCTGCGCCAGCGAGGCGTTCGGGAACACCACCGACGGTACGGAAACGCCGCCGTTGAAGAAGTTATTGAAGCTATGCAGATTGGTGTTGCCGGCGAAGCGAGGATCGCCCAGGTAGGCCAGGTGCGAAATCTCGCCCTGCCATGGCTGGGTGATGGGCGACCAGTTATAGTCGGGATTGGATTTCACCGTCGTCGCCGAGCGGTCCGTCAGGCGCACACCGAAGCGCACGTCGCGCAGCACCGGATGATCGAAGTCGTACTTGACGTCGGTCTTCCACGCGGTTTCATTGGCCTTGCTCTGGTCCAGGTGTTCCATGGTGAACGCCCAGTAGTAGTTGTTCGGATTGGCCAGGTAGGCGCGGTCCGCGTCGCTGAAGATCAGCTTAGGCACGCTGCCGGTCAGGTCCAGCTGCTCCTTCGGCATCTGCACGCCGGTCGCCACGGTGGAATCGAGGCTGTTGGTCTTGGCCTTGATGTGCTGCACGTCGGTGGTGACGGTCCAGCTGTCATGACGCCAGCGCAGGTTCCACGACAGGTCGGTGGTTTCCGACTTGCGGTTGGCGCCGCGGGTATCGTCACCGAAATTGATGCCGGCGCCGGAGGAATCGGTCAGCGTTCCGGTCAGCAGCGCGCCTTTCGAATTAAAGGTCGAATCCGGGGAGAGACGGATGTTGTACGGGCTCGATTGCGCGAAGATCGCCTGCTCATCCCATGTCATCTCATACTTCGATTTGAAGTAGGTCAGGGAACTGGACCAGTCATCCTTCTTCCATTGCAGCGCACCGTAGGCGCCTTCGCGCTTGCGGTTGAATTCCAGCGTACGCCATTGAGCGCCCTTCGGTGCGTAGACCGAATTGCCGTTCGCGTCTTTCAGCGGATAGTAAGGCTCGACCTGGAAGGCGTCGGTGCGGGTAGCGCTTTCCGAGTAGGCCAGATCGAGCAGCGCGCCGACTTCACCGACCGGGGTTTTCCAGCGGTTGGACACCAGGCCGGAATACGATGGCGAGGTCTTGCCCTTCTTCAGTTCCGACCAGGTGCGGTCAGCCGAGACGGCGGCCTTGAAGCCCTTGTAATCGAACGGCATCGCGGTGCGCAGGTTCACCAGGCCGCCGACGGCGCCCTCGATCTGTTCGGCCGACGGGTTCTTGTAGATGTCGACGCCGGCCACCAGCTCCGGCGGCACGTCTTCGAAGTTCAGCGAACGGCCGCCGTTGGCGGAGAACGAATCGCGGCCATTGAGCTCGGAGCGCACATAGCTCAAGCCGCGAATCGATACGCCAGAGCCTTCGACCGAGAAGTGCTCCGGATCGCCCTTGGACATGGTGCGGTCGATGGTCACGCCCACGATGCGCTGCAACACTTCCGTCACCGAGCGGTCCGGCAGCTTGCCGATGTCGTCGGCGACGATGGAATCGACGATTTCATCGGAATTCTGCTTGATCTTCTGCGCCGATTGCAGCGCCGCGCGCTGGCCGGTCACCACCACCGTCGCGCCGGTATCGGTAGGGGTGGTTTGTGCGAACGCCACGCCCGACATGGATGCCATCTGGGCCAGGCCCAACGCGATCGCTGTTTTCTTAAACTGTTTCATCTATGCTCTCCGGAGTTATACGAATTATTCATGGCTCTTTGGCCATCTGTTACGGGTGTTTTTTTCAGGCGAACGGGTTCGCAGGCGCTGAATAGCGCAGGGTTGTCATCGTCATTTGATAGTGTCTCGCTCTTGGTTTTTTTTATCGTTATGGCTTACTGGCGGGGTGCCAGGTCATACGATGTTATGAGACCATTTTGCAAGTTACGCCAACTGGCCGCAATTGCGAAATTCACCAAGCGGGAGAATGATAATCAGCAAGCGTAGCGTCGATCAGACAACGTAGCCGCAGAAGTGGCGCGGTCCGGCCCAGTGAGCGTTATGGACCGCGCGAAAAACATCAACGACGGCCGGAGCGCGTCGCCACGTCGACCCAGACAGCCAGCGTCAGGATGCAGCCCTTGACGATCATCTGCCAATAGGTGTCCACGTCCAGCATGGACATGCCGTTATCCAGGCTGGCCATGACCAGCGCGCCGATCAAGGCGCCGTAGACGGTGCCGGAGCCGCCGCGCATCGAGGTGCCGCCGATGAAGCAGGCCGCGATCGCATCGAGCTCGCCCGAGGTGCCGGCCGACGGCGAACCGGCCGCCAGCCGCGCCGTGTTGACCAGGCCCGCCAAGGCGCACATCAGGCCCATGATCCCGAAGATCCACAGCTTCACCGCCTGCACGTTCACGCCGGACAGGCGGGTCGCCTCCATATTGCTGCCCACCGCGTAGATGCGGCGGCCGAACACGGTCTGCGTGGCGACGTAGCTGAAGGCGCCCAGCAGCACCAGCAGCAACAGCACCGGCAGCGGTATGCCCTCATAGCTGTTCAGCGTCCTCACGAAGGCGAACAGCACCGCGCCGATGGCGGCCAGGCGCACGCCGTCGCGCCACATCGGCGGCACCGGCAGGCCGTGGCGGCCCAGGTTCAGGCGCTGGCGCCAGGTCAGCACGGCCGCCAGCGCGAACAGCACCACGCCCAGCGTCACGCCCAGCTCCGGCGACAGATAGCCCTGCCCCACCTGCACCATCGCTTCCGACACCGGCGCCACCGTCACGCCGTCCGTCACGCCCAGCACGATGCCGCGATAGGCCAGCATGCCGCCCAGGCCCACGATGAAGGACGGTATGCCCGCATACGCCGTCAGGTAGCCGTTGAACAGGCCTAGCAGCAGGCCGCAGGCCAGCACCGCCGCCACCGTCACCGGCAGCGGCATGTGGTGCGTGACGTCGAGCACCGCCGCCACGCCGCCCAGCAGGCCTAGCAGCGAGCCTACCGACAGGTCGATCTCGCCGGAGATGATGACGAAGGCCATGCCGCAGGCGACCACGCCGGTCACCGACATCTGCCGCATCAGGTTGGACAGGTTGCGCGCCGAGATGAAGCCGCCCTCGGTCTTCCAGCTGAAGAAGCTCCAGATGATGGCGATGGCGATCAGCAGCGCCAGGATTTTATACTGCGTGAACAGTTGTTTGAGTTTGTTGGTATGCATGGTCACTATGAATGATCGAGCGCCGCAGAGAGCAGCATTTCCTGGGTCAGGTCCTGGTTGATGAAGTCTCCGCGCAGCCGGCCTTCGCCCATCACCAGCACGCGGTCGGACACGCCCAGCACTTCGGCCAGTTCCGACGACACCATGATGATGGACACGCCCTGGCTGGCCAATTCCAGCATCAGCTTGTAGATCTCGTACTTGGCGCCGACGTCCACGCCGCGCGTGGGCTCGTCCAGTATCAGCACCTTGGGCCGCGTCAGCAGCATCTTGGACAGCACCGCCTTTTGCTGGTTGCCGCCGGAGAGCGAGGTAATCGGCAGGAAGGGGCTGGCCGTCTTCAATCCCAGCCGCGCGATTTCCTCGCTGACGGTTTTCAGCTCGGCCTCGCGGTCGATGCGGGTGAAGCGCGCGTAGCGGCCCAGCACCGACAGCGTGATGTTCTGGCCCACGTCCAGGTCGCGGATGATGCCGTGCTGCTTGCGGTCCTCCGGCACCAGCGCCAGCCCGGCGCGGATGGCCTTGAGCGGCGTGCGGGTATCGATCTTCTCGCCGTTGAGCCACACCTCGGCCTCGCAGCGGCCGTTGTAGGCGCCGAACAGCGCGGACACCAGCTCCGTGCGGCCCGCGCCCACCAGCCCCGCGATGCCGAGGATCTCGCCCCGGCGCAGCGTGAAGGAGACGTTGTCGACCTTCCTGCGGTCCGGTTTCTCGGTGTCGTAGCACACCACGTTGCGGGCTTCGAACATCACCTCGCCCTGCGTGCGCTCCAGTTTCGGGTATAACTGGTTCATCTCGCGCCCCACCATCTGCGCGATGATCTGCCGCACGTCCATCTGCTGCATCGGCGTGGTGGCGATATGCTTGCCGTCGCGGATGACGACGATGGTGTCGCAGATCGCTTCCACTTCATCGAGCTTGTGCGAGATATAGACGCAGGCCACGCCCTTGGCTTTCAGGCCGCGGATGATCTCCAGCAGCACTTCGATCTCCGACGTCGTCAGCGACGATGAGGGTTCGTCCAGGATCAGAAGGCGCGCGTTCTTGTTGAGCGCCTTGGCGATTTCGATCAGCTGCTGGTGGCCGCCGCCGTAGTTCATTACCGGCAGCACCACGTTGACGTCGTTGAGCTTCAGTTCCTTGAGCAGGGTCTCGGCGCGCTGGTTCATGGCCGGGTAGTCCATGCGGCCGCCGGGCAGCGTGATCTCGTTGCCGAGGAAGAGATTCTCCGTCACCGACAATTCGGGCACCAGCATCAGCTCCTGGTGGATGATGACGATGCCGGCCGCTTCGCTTTCGCGTATCGATTGCGCCTTCAGCGGCTGGCCGTCCATCAGGATCTCGCCGTCCCAGGTGCCGTGCGGGTAGACGGCGGACAGTACTTTCATCAGGGTCGATTTGCCGGCGCCGTTCTCGCCGCACAAACCGATGCACTCGCCGGGCCTGACTTGCAGGTCGATGCCGTCGAGCGCGGGGACACCGCCGAATTTCTTGACGATGCCCTTCATTTCTAGCAAATAGCCGGACATACGGGTTCTCGCAAAGGTGAGGTGCGGGAACCCGTGGAACGCGTCCCCGCCAGAGGAATTACTTGGCCGCGAGTTGGGCCTTGGTGTAGAAACCATCGGTGACCACCAGGTCGATATTCGCCTTGGTCAGCATGGTCGGTTTCAGCAGCAGCGTGCTGACCTGCTTGAAACCGTTCTGATACTCAGCGTTGTAGGCCGGCTTCTCATTGCGCACCAGCTGGATCGACAGCTTGGCCGCTTCGGAAGCGATCAGCTTCAACGGCTTGTACACCGTCATGGTCTGCGAGCCGGCGATCACGCGCCGCACCGCCGCCAGATCCGCGTCCTGCCCGGACACGGCCACCTTGCCATCGAGCTTCTGCGAAGCCAGCGCCTGGATCGCGCCGCCGGCGGTCGCATCGTTCGACGCCACCACCGCATCGAGCTTGTTGCCGTTGGCGGTCAGCGCGTTTTCAACGATGGACATGGCCTCGGCCGGATTCCAGTCCTTGACCCACTGCTTGCCCACCACCTTGATATCGCCCTTGTCGATCAGCGGTTGCAGCACCTTGAGCTGGCCCTCGCGCAGCATCTTGGCGTTGTTGTCGGTCGGAGCACCGCCCAGCAGGTAGAAATTACCCTTCGGTTTGACAGCCACCACACCCTGCGCCTGCATCTCGCCAACCAGCTTGTTATCGAAGGAAATGTAAGCGTCGATGTCGGCGTTGAGGATCAGGCGGTCGTAGGAAACCACCTTGATCTTGGCCTTCTTGGCCTCGCGCACCGCGTTGTTCAGCACCGTGGCGTTGTAAGGCACGATCACCAGCACATCGACACCGCGCGAAATCAGGTTCTCGATCTGCGCGATCTGACGCTGCTCGCTGGCGTCGGCCGACTGCACATAGACCTTGGCGCCCTGCTGCTCGGCGGCGGCGACGAAGTAATCGCGATCGCGCGCCCAGCGCTCCAGCCGCAGGTCGTCGATGGAAAAGCCGATTTTCGGGTTCTTGGCGTCAGCCATGGCGTTCCCGCCGGCGCACACCAGCATGACGGCGACTGCCGCCGCGCTCAGTAATTTCTTCATTGTTACGGTCTCCTGTTTGTTCGGTGGATCTTTGTCCAACTAGTTCACTAATGATTATGGCGAGCCTGGTTATTGGCCACTCCGCGATATGGTACAGCCAGTTCCATGCAGGCGCCGTTTTCCATTTGTCCCACGGTGCTGCGGTAGATTTCCTGCCATGGCGTCTGGCTGGCGGGAATGGCCGGAATGCCGTCCTTCTTGCGCTCCTCCCACTCCGCCTCGCCGACCTGCACATCGCAGCGGCCGGCGTTCAAATCGACGCGGATACGGTCGCCGGTACGCAGCCAGGCAAGGCCGCCGCCGACCGCGCTCTCCGGCGACGCGTTCAGTATCGACGGGCTGTCCGAGGTGCCGGACTGGCGGCCGTCGCCCAGCGTCGGCAAGGCATTGATGCCGCGCTTGACCAGCGCATCGGGCGGCTGCATGTTGACCACTTCGGCCGAACCGGGCCAGCCTATCGGCCCGGCGCCGCGTATCACCAGCATACAGTCTTCGTCGATGTTCAATGCCGGATCGTTGATGCGGGCGTGATAATCGCCGGAGCCGTCGAATACGATGGCGCGACACTCGAAGATATTCTCGCTGCCCGGCGTGCTCAGATAGCGGGCGCGGAAGGCGTCCGAAATCACGCTGGTTTTCATGATCGCGAAATCGAACAGGTTGCCCTTCAGGACGAAGAAGCCCGCATCCTTCTTCAACGGCTGGTCGAAGGCGTAGATCACTTCGCGGTCATTCGTCTCGCGGCCGGCCAGGTTGTCGCGCATGCTGCGGCCGGTGACGGTAGGACGGTCCGAGCGCAGCATGCCCTGCTGCTCCAGCTCCCACATGATGGCCGGCACGCCGCCGGCGCGATGGAAGCGCTCGCCGAGGAATTTGCCGGCCGGCTGCATGTTCAGCAGCAGCGGCACGGCATGGCCGTACTCCATCCAGTCGCTCGAATGCAGTTCGACGCCGGCATGGCGTGCCATCGCCATGATGTGCTGCTGGGCGTTGGTGGAGCCGCCGATGGCGGCGTTGACCACGATCGCATCGAGGAACGCTTCCCGGTTCAGGATACTGGAAGGCTTGATATCCAGCCGCGCCATCTCGACGATGCGCCTGCCGGTTTCATATGCCATCTGCCCCCGTTCACGATACGGCGCGGGGATCGCCGAGCAGCCGGTCAGCGACATGCCCAGCGCCTCGGCCATCGCGTTCATGGTGGAGGCGGTGCCCATGGTGTTGCAGTGTCCCGCCGACGGCGCCGAGGCGGCGGCGATCTGCAGGAATTTTTCATTGTCGATCTCACCGGCAGCCAGCTGCCGGCGGCCCTTCCAGATCGCGGTGCCGGAACCCGCCAGTTCGCCTTCGAACCAACCGTCCAGCATCGGCCCGCCGGACAGCACGATGGCGGGAATATCCACCGTCGATGCCGCCATCAGCTGCGCGGGCGTGGTCTTGTCGCAGCCGGTGGTCAGCACCACGGCGTCGATCGGATAGCCGTGCAGGATTTCCACCAGCCCGAGGTAGGCCAGGTTGCGGTCGATGGCGGCGGTCGGACGGCGGCAGTTTTCAAAGATCGGATGCAGCGGGAACTCCATCGCGATGCCGCCCGCATCGCGGATGCCGTCGCGCACGCGCTTGGCCAGCTCCAGGTGGATGCGGTTACAGGGGCTGATGTCGCTGCCGCTCTGCGCGATGCCGATGATGGGACGGCCGGAACGCAGTTCCTCCGGCGTGATCCCGTAGTTCATGAAGCGCTCCAGGTACAGCGCCGTCATGTCGATATGGTCGGGATTGTCGAACCAATCCTGCGAGCGGTAGCGGCGCGGAGTACTCATGCGCCGTACCAGCCCGCGTCGACGAAGTAATCGCGCCCGGTGCAGCGGCCGGCGTTGTCCGACGCCAGGAACAGCGCCAGTGCGGCCACGTCGTCCACCTGCACCCGCTGCGGCAGGCATTGGCCGGCCAGGATGCGCGCTTCCTCTTCCGGCGTGTGCCACAAGGCTTCCTGGCGCGGCGTGCGCACCGCGCCGGGGATGATGCAGTTGACGCGGACGTTCTGCGGACCGAGGTCGCGCGCCAAGCCGCGCGTCATGCCCTCGATGGCGGCTTTGGCCGTCATGTACAGGGTCAGCTCAGGCAACGCCAGGTGCCACGAGATCGAACCGAAGTTCAGGATCACGCCACCGCCGCGCTGCTGCATGCCGCCGGCGACAGCCTTGGCGCAGAAGTACTGGTGCCGCAGGTTGACGGCCATGCGCTCGTCCCAGTATTCCGGGCTGACGTCGGCCAGCTTGTGGCGGTCGTCGTTGGCGGCGTTGTTGATCAGTACATCGACCGGGCCGATGCTGTTGAAGGCTGCGGCCACCGCATCGAGATCGGTCAGGTCGCAGCGCACGAAGGACGGCGGCGCCGCCATTTTCGACAAGCGGCCTTGCAGCGCCAGCGAGTCTTCTTCGGCGATGTCGAGGAAGTGCACCTTCGCGCCCTGCTGCGCAAATGCCTCCACCATGCCCGCGCCGATGCCGCTGCCACCACCGGTGATGACCACGCGCTTGCCGGCCAGGCTGGGATAGATCGCCTGCTGCACCCTGGTCTGCAGGGCTGGCGCAACGCGCATCGCGGCCGCACCGCGCGCCCGGCTCAGCAAGGCCCGCACGCCAAACGTCCAGGGCGCGATGGTATCGCTGCGCTGCACGTGGTTGACCAACGCGCCCAGCGACGGCGTCGAGATGCTGACGCGATCACCCAGGTGGTGCGTGAAGCCGCCGCCGGCGGTATCGCGGTCCTTGATCGGCGAGAACATCGTGCCGAGGAAGAGCATGAAGCCGTCCGGGTATTGATGGTGGCGGCCGCAGACCTGGCTCACCAGGTCGAGCGGATCGCGGCTGATCTCGCGCATGCGGCTGGCGCCGGCCAGGTGGAAGCCATCGTCCATGCCTTCGATCAGCATGCTCAATTCCGCGTTGCGGATGGTGTCGATGGTGAAGTGTTCATCGAACAGGCGGATGAACGGGCCGATGGCGCAGGAGCCGTTGTTGTCCTTGGCCTTGCCCAGCAAGAGCGCGCTGCGGCCTTCGATGTCGCGCAGGTTGACGTCGTTGCCCAGCGTGGCGCCCTGCACGCGCGCCTGGCTGTTGACGGCAAGGACGATCTCCGGCTCCGGGTTGTTCCATTTCGAATCCGGATGCAGGCCGACGTCCGCGCCCTGCCCCACCGCCGACATGGGCTGCGACTTGGAGAACACCTCGGCGTCCGGGCCGATGCCCACTTCCATGTACGGCGACCACAGGCCGCGTTCGATCAGGTCCGCCTTCAGCCGCGCCGCTTCCGGCGAACCGGGACGGATGGCCGACAAATCGGAACCGATGATGGCCTGGATTTCCGCGCGCAGCGCGCTGGCGCGGGAGGCGTCGCCACCGGCCTGCTCTTCGATCACGCGCTCCAGCAGGCTGACGGCGAAGGTGACGCCGCAGGCCTTGATCGCTTGCAGGTCGCACGGCGCCAGCAGGCGGGGCATGCCGATATGAGCGCCGGCGAAGGCCTTGCCATCCAGCGCGTGCGCCATCAGCTGCCGCACGCTGCCCAGCGATTCGCCGGGTGCGCTGCGGGCGATGTCGAGGACATCGTCGCGCTCCAGCAGGTCGGACATGGTGGGGGCGTGGCCGGTGATGTCGAACACCTCGCCGTTGCGGACGGCCACCACGCAAGGCCCGTCGATGACGCCATCGCGCCAGACACGGCCCACCAGGACTGCCCGTTCGATATCGTCGGGCAGCATCGTTTTCACATTATTTTCCAAGGTCTCTCTCTCCAAGCTGGCAAGCAAACTGCGTGGAGGATTTTGACCCGATTCCCCAGTGACGGCAATTATGAAACTCACCAATCACGGTCATGTTTTACGCGTCCGCGCTCAGGCGACGCTGCGCAGGTCGGCCACGGCGGCGCCGTCGTCGGCGCCGTGGTCAACTTTCTCGTCGGCGCCGCCCTGCATCGCCCGGTCCTGGTAGGCGCGCGGCGTGCAGCCCAGCTCCCGCTTGAACACCGCGTGCATATACTGCACCGACGTGAAGCCGCAGCTGAGCGCCACGTCGGCGATGCTGCGCTCCCCGCGCGCCAGGATCTCGGTGGCGGCATCGAGCTTGAAGCGCAGGATCACGTCATGCACGCTGCAATCGAGCTCCTGGCGGAAGTAGGATTCCAGCGACGAGCGCGAAATGCCCACGTACTCGGCCACCTGGTGGGTCTTGATGCCCTGGCAGGCGTACTGGCGGATGAAGTGGCGCGCCCGCATCACGTGCGGATGCTTGGGCGCTTCGTGGCGGGTCGAGGTCAGCACGTTGATGCCGACCGGCGGCACCAGGATGCGCGTGCCGCCCAGGCGCACGCCGTGCAGCATCTGGTCCAGCAGGTGGGCGGCGGTGCGGCCCATCTCCTGCGCGCCCTGGATCACGGAGCTGAGCGGAATGCGCGTGAGCATGCGCGCCAGCGGGTCGTTGTCGATGCCGATCAGCGCCACCTGCTCCGGCACCTCGATGCCGGCCATGATGCAGGCCTGCAGCAGCTGGCGCGCGCGGGCGTCGGTGACGGCGATGATGCCGACCGGCTTGGGCAGGCTGTGCAGCCACTTGATCTGCTGCTCCACCGCCTCGTCCCAGGACGGCGCGCTGGTGCCCAGGCCGCGGTAGATCTGCGGCTCCATCTTGTCCTTGCGCATCAGCGTGCGGAAGGCGGTCTCGCGTTCCTGCGCCCAGCGGTTCTCCTGCGCCTCCGGCAGGCTGAACATCGCGAAATTGCGCAGGCCGGCCTCGATCAGGTGATCGTGGGCCATCTTGATCAGCTTGAAGTTGTCGGTGGCGACGTAGGGCACGGCGTCCGGGTAGCTGCTGTCGTCGGCATAGGAGCCGCCCACCGCCACCACCGGGATGCGGCTGCGGCTGAGCGCGGCCGCCACGGCGGGATCGTCGAAATCGGCGATGATGCCGTCGCCCTGCCAGTGCTCGATGCCGGGCAGGCGCAGGCGGAAGTCTTCCTCCAGGAACAAATCCCAGGAGGCGCGGGTGCTGCTCAGGTGAGCGGCAATGCCGGCGATCACTTCGCGGTCAAAAATCTTGTTTGCGTTGAACAGCAACGCAATACGGTGGGACTTCATCGACATTTTCAACGACCTCAATCTCGGAACAACATGTCTCGACGCACCCTCTGCGTGATGCGCTGGGTATTGTGGCATGTTTCCGATCCCGTTCTGATGAAAAAGGCGAACTCGTCCCTATTTGGCGACAATCGGCTTGCCAGTCACTATGCCGCGACCCGCCGTGCTCATGTACACAACACCGTAGGTATTGGCGTCTCCGATAACGAATTGGGCATCGCCCGGACCGCCGTATTGATGATTATCGTCATTAATCCTCGTCCAGCTGGCGCCGCTGTCGTCGGAGCGGAACACGCCGCGCACGCTATCCACCGAGCCCCAGATATACACCGCCGGATAATCCGCGCCCGGCGCGGCCTTGCCGAAGCCCACCGCCGCCGCGTAGCCGACATTGGCGAGCCTGGCGAAGCTGGCGCCGGAATCGGTGGAGCGCGCCAGGCCGCCGTCATACAGCGCGACCCAGACGTCGCCTTCCCTGCCGGGCGCGGCCCGCACGACCGGCGATCCCTTGGCGCCGCCCACGGCGCCAGCGGCGGCGAAGCTGGCGCCGGCGTCGGTGCTAACCAGCATGACGGCGCCGCTGAGCGCGTAGAACTTGCCGGCGTTGACCGGATCGGCCACCGGCCGCGCGCCGTTCAGGCCCCTGACGGCGCTCCAGCTGTCGCCGCCGTCGGTGGAGTAGTAGCTGGTGGCGGATTTTTCCGGACTGTGCACGATCACCTTGCCGTCCGCGCTCAAGGCCAGCTGCCCCTGCTTGCCGTGCATGCCGGCGGTCTTGTTCCAGCTCACGCCCATGTCGCGCGACACATACATCGCGCTGCCGACGCGCGCCAGCACGTTCGGCTTGGCGGCCGCGTAGTCCAGCCCCCAGGTGGTGCCCATGGTCGGCGTGTGGATCGGCGCGTAGCTGCTCACGTCGGTGTGACGGAAGCCGTCGTAGTCGCCGATGGCCGAGACGACCGGGCCGCCGGGAATGCTGACGATATTGAGCGGCACGGATTCCTCCAGCCCCGCGTCCTCGAACTTCCACACCGCCGGCGCGGCATGGATGTCGGTCGATTTGAAAATGCCGTTGCCCGACACCACCATCACGGTGCGCGTGTCGAAGGGATCGAACTCGATGCTGGAGGTCCAGTGCATGAAGCTGCCCGCGATCCAGCTCACGCCGTTGGGATCTATCCGCACGCCCTGGTCGACGATGCTGTTCCAGTGCTTGCCGCCGTCCAGCGTTTCAAAGAACCGGTCGCCCATCGTGCCGGGCTTGCCGTAGTAGTTGGTGGTGGAGACGATCATGCGGTCCTGGTTGGCCGGATCGACCGTGATGCCGCCGTAGGCGCGGTTCAGCGGCGGCGAGATATCGCTCCAGGTGCCGGCGGCGATATCGTACTTCCATACCGCGCCCCGCTCCATGCCTTCGCCGTGCGCCACATCGCCCCACGGGCCGGCGCCCTTGGCGTAGACCACCACCAGGCTGCCCTTGGCCAGCACCGCGCGCTGCGGCATCAGCCCGCTGGGGCCGCCGCTCAATGCGCTGAAGGTCTTGCCGCCGTCGCCGGACAGGTAGAGATTGGCGCCAACCGAGCCAAAGCGCGAGACGCCGGCGAAGATGCGCTGCGTGGCGCCGCCGGCCGCGCTGGCCGGGTCCAGCACGACGAAGCTCAGGCCGTTCTGGTTGGGCGTGGCCGCCACCGGCAAGCCGTCCAGGTGCCGCCAGCTCAGGCCTTCGTCCACGCTCTTGAACATGCCGTTGGCGCGGGTGCCGATGTAGAGGATCTTGCCGTCGACCGGATCGACTTGCAGCTTCTCGCCGTTGCCGCGCCCCATGCCGTTGCCGTGCACCTTGAACTGTTGGGTGACGTCGATCTGGGTGAAGCTGCGGCCGTAGTCGTTCGATTTCAGGATCGCGCTGGCCCCGCCGTTCAGGTAGCCGATGCCGGCCGACAGATAGACCTTGCCCGGCGCATTCGGATCGAGGGCGATGGACTCCACGCCCAGCAAGCCGGTCTGCTGGTCGGATACCCAGTCCAGCAACGGTATCCAGCGCCGGCCGGCGCCGTCCCAGCGATAGGCGCCGCCGACGTCGGTGCGGAGGTAGACCAGCCCCTTCTCGGTCTTGCTGGTGACGATGCCGGAAACATAACCGCTGCCGCCGATGGCGACGTTGTCCCACGCGTAGGCCGGGCCGCTCGCCATCAGCTTCGTCAGGGTCGGCGCCATGGCCTTGGCCCAGATTTCGTAGCCCTGCTCGTTCGGGTGCAGCAGGTCGGGCATGATGTCCTTCGACAGCGTGCCATCGGCCGCCAGGAACGCCTGGTTGATGTTCAGGTAGAAAACATGCTGGTTGTCGGCAAAGCCGGAGATGATGCCGTTGACCTTTTCGTTGATCTGGCGCAGCTCGTCGTCCGGCTTCTCGCCGCGCGGGAAAATCGCCAGCAGCAGGATCTTCGTGTTGGGCAGGCGCTGGCGCAGTTCGTCGATATTGCGCCGGATGCCGGCGGCGGTGGTGCGCGGATCCTCCCGCCGATGACCGGCGTTATTGGTGCCGAACATCAGCACCGCGACCTTGGGCGCCAGGCCGTCCACCTCGCCGTGCAGCAAGCGCCACAGCACGTTCTCGGTGCGGTCGCCGCCGAAACCCAGCGCCAGCCCGTGCATCGGCTTGTAGTTGCGCTCCCAGACCGGCGCGCCGCGCTTCTCCCAGCCCTCGGTGATCGAATCGCCGATGAACACCACTTCGGCCGTTTTACCCAGCGCCCGCGCTTCGGCCAGCTTCTGCTCGTGGCGCGGCGTCCACCACGCGATCGCCCAGGGTTCGTTCAGCTTGTCCGGCGTGACCGACACGGTCTTGTAGTCCGGACAGCTGGCATTGGGTACGCCGCTGGCCTGGTATCTGACATGGGCGACCGCCACCTCGCCGCTGCCGTTGCCGTCCAGCGTGAACGGTTGGGTGACGGCGCTGAAATCGTCGCCTTCGCGCGCGAAACAGCGCATCGAAAACACCACGTGCTGCCAGCCCTTGCCGGCCATGGCGCGCGCCGGCAACACGTAGGGCACGCTGCGGCCGCACCAGGTGCCGCAGCCGATCGCGAAGCTGATGCCGCCCTCCGCCATCTGCTTGACGTTGACATCCAGCGCCAGCACGCCGTCGGCCAGGTAGGGCCGCAGATCGACCGGAGCGCCGCCCTCCACGCGCAGGCTGGCGTACCAGCTGTCCTTGAAGCGCAGGCTCACGGCCTTGCCGTCCTGGCTGGCGCTGACGCGGCGCTTCGGCTCCTTGGCCGACGCCGGAGTGGCGGCGCTGGCGCCGTTCATGGTCACGTGCGTGTCGGGGTCGGCAAGGGTGATGTGCCAGGAAGGCGACGGACGGCCGGTGTAGATATCCAGGTCGGGCGTCGGCGCCGCCAGGGCGGAGGCCGACAGGGCGGCCAGGCACAGGGCCAGGCGCCAGCGAGTCAATTTCATGGGGGAATGTCTCATTTGAATTCTTGTGCGTATATTCTGCAAGCTCCCCCCGCATGCCGCAATTACGAAATTCACCAAGCCGGCCAATGATATTGGCGGCGCTTCAGCTGCCCAGCGATGTCTGCACGCGATACGACAACGGCAGCGTCAACAGCAGCAGCGCCGCCAGCGCCATCACCGCGACCGGCACGCCGGCCACATCGCCCAGCCGGCCGAACAGCACCGGCGCCAGCGCGCCGCCGCCGATGGTGCCGGTGTAGAAGCGGGCGAAAGCCTGCTCGCGCTTGCCCGCGCCGGCCAGCTCGGGCACGGTGCCGTACAACACCGACGAGGTGCCGTTCAGCGCCAGTCCCAGCAAAGGCAGCATGGCCATCATCGCCGTCAGCGGCAGCCACACCGACAGCAGGATCAACAGCGCCGTGGCGGACTCGGTGATCCACACCGTCTTCATCATGCCGATGCGCGCGCCCAGGTAGCCGCACAGCAGCTTGCCGAAGGCGCCGCCGACAAACAGCAGCGACAAGGCCAGGCCGATGCCGGCGGTGCCGGCGCCCTTGCTCTGCAACAGGAACGGCAAAAAGGTCAGGAAGCCCATGCGCACCGCGCTGTCGAGCACGCCGGTGGCGATCAGCGCGCGCAGCCCGCCGGCCGACCCCTTGCCGGCCACCACCTTGGCCGACGCCGCATGGTGGCGCGCCGACTCGGCCGCCGTCGGCAACAGCCACCACAGCAGCGCGGCCGCCGCCAGGCCCAGGCAGCCGATCAGCGTCACGCTGGCCTGCCAGCTCACCACCACCAGCAGCAGGCCGACCGCGCCCGGCACCAGCGTCTTGCCGATGTCGCCGGCAAAGTTGTATTGCGCCAGCGCCTCTTTCACGCCGCCGCCCGCCTCGTGCGTGTCGGTGACGATGGACGAGGCCAGCGGATGCTGGGTGCTGGCGCCCAGGCCGCCCAGCAGCAGGGAGATCAGCAGCACCGTCATGCCGCCGGCCAGGCCGGCGATCAGGTAGGCGACGCCGGCCAGCGCGGTGCCGCCGATCAGCATGTGCTCGCGGCCCCAGCGCCTGGCCATGCGGCTGGCCAGCAGCTGGAAGCCCGCCATCATGCCCGAGTAGGCGCCGCGCAACAGCCCCACCATCGCCAGGCTGATGGCAAATTGCGCCTGCCAGATCGGCAGCAGCACGTAGATCACGTCGGTCAGGCCGTCATGGATGGCATGGGCGCTGCAAGCGGCGATCAGCGAGCGCCGGCGGACATTCTGGGTATCGGTCATGGTCGGGTTTGTATCTGCGGTGCAGCGATTGTAAAGGATTGCAGAAACTGCGCGACATTACCGGTCCGGAGCGCGTACATTGGTGGCGTGACGCCAGCCATCAGGGAGGTAGCCGTGCCGACCAAGTACATCGACGACTATGAAGTGGAGATTTCAGCGGAACGCCTGGAGGGTTGCCGGCTGTGGGGCGCCTACGTCGCCGTGTTCGCGCCGTCCGCCACGCCCATGCATCGCCTGAACGTCAAGCGCAAACACCGGGTGGCGGTGATCCAACGGTTCGAGGACGCGGCCTCGGCCTGCGCCGCCGCGGAAGTGGCGGCACGCGATATCGTGGCCTCGATCAAGGCCGGCCCGACGGGACGCGGCTAGCGGCGGCCCCGTCCTTCCTTGCCGGTTCAGTAGCGGACAAACTGCGATTCGTCGGGCGCTTCCACGGCGATGGCGCGCAAGGCGGCCGGACGCATGCGGATCGCGCCGCCGCTGTCCCGCTGCCGGGCAGGCCTTCCGCCGGAACCGTTCACTACAAAGAAGCCCATGGTCTGCTGCAGTTCCTCCGCCTGGCTGCTCATCTGCTCGGCGGTGGCCGCCAGTTCCTCGGAACCGGATGCGTTCTGCTGGGTGGTCTGGCTCAGCTGGCTGATGGCGGAATTGATCTGCGCCAGGCCGGACGACTGCTCTTCCGAAGCGGCCGTGATTTCCTGCACCAGGTCGGACGTCTTTTTAATGTTGGGCACCATCGCGCCCAGCATCTGCCCGGCCCGCTCGGCCAGGTCCACGCTGCCGCTGGCCACCTGGCCGATTTCCTGGGCCGCCACCTGGCTGCGTTCGGCCAGCTTGCGCACCTCCGCCGCCACCACCGCGAAGCCCTTGCCGTGCTCGCCCGCGCGCGCGGCCTCGATGGCCGCGTTCAGCGCCAGCAAGTTGGTCTGGTAGGCGATATCGTCGATGATCAGCACCTTGGCGGCGATCTGCTTCATAGCCGCCACCGTCGAGCGCACTGCGTCGCCGCCTTCGCTCGCCTCGTTCGCGGCGCGGCTGGCCATGGCGTCGGTGACCTTGGCGTTGTCGGTGTTCTGCGCCACCGAGGCGGTCATCTGCTCGACCGAGGCCGAGGTTTCCTCGACGCTGGAAGCCTGCTCGCTGGCCGCCTGCGCCAGCGACTGCGAGGTCGCGCTGACTTCCTCGGAAGCGGCGGCCAGCGCCTCGGCGCTGTTGTTCACTTCGCTGACCACCTGGGCCAGCTTGCTCACCGTGTTGTTGGTGAATTCCTTCAGTTCGCCAAACGCGCCCTCGTAGGGTTTGTCGATGGTCTTGGTCAGGTCGCCTTCGGACATCGCACCCATCACCCGCACCACGTCGGCGATGCTGGCGCCGGTGGTGATGGCCAGCTGGTTCAGGCTCTCGCCCATCTCCTGCTGGAAGCCCGACATGCCGGCCAGGTCCACGCGGGCGTCGAAATTGCCGCGATTGGCGGCCGCCACCAGGCTGCGCTGGCCGTCGACCACCTTGCGCATCTTCACCATCATTTCGCTGATGGAGTACAGCATGCTGCTGCGGTCGTTGGGCTTGAGGCGGACGTCGGCGCTCAGGTCGCCTTTGACGACGCGGTCCATCAATTCGGCAGCATAGTAGGGCTCGCCGCCCAGGCGCTTGACCAGGTCGCGCGTGATCAGCCATGCGATCAGCAGCGCCATCAGTACTGCGGCGACGGATAGCGAAATGACCAGCTTGCGGGTCTCCAGATAAGTGGCGTCGGCGGCGGCGGCCTCCTGGTCCATCAAGTCGCCCTGGAATTTAGCCATCGCTTCCAGCGAAGCTGCGTAGGCGTTATTACCCGCGGCAAAATCGTTCTTCAGGAATTCGATGGCTTTTTTCTGGTCGCTCTTGACCAGGGAGTAGAGCGTGTCGTACTTGGCGAGCAGCGCGTCGCTCTTGGCGGTGATGTCCTTGAACAGCGCGCGCCCCTTCTCGGTGGTGATCAGCTTGTCTATTTTATCCAGCGACTCGGTGACCTTGGCGCGGTTGGCATCCACCAGCCGGCGGAACTTGTCGCGCTCCTCGTCACTCGTGGAAAGCATCATGCTACGCAGTTGACGGCCGTTGTCGATCGTGTACCGGATCACGTCCTTGGACAGCACCACTTTCGGATAGCGGTCTTCGGTTATTTTTCTGATGCCCTCATTGAGCGCCGCGAGGCGCATGGTACTCACCACCGACAGCACCAACAGCAGGATTACAACGGCGCCAAAACCCAGACCCAGGCGGGTCGCCACTTTCATATTTGCGAACATCATCTCTCCCTAGAAGGACGTTATGTGCTGCTGCTCGTGGAATGCGGTGGTCCAGCGATGATCGAAAAAACAAAGCTGGCATCAGGGCAAGCTTAACGCCCTGTTATGAATAATTTTTAGAATGAATTGCATGCCACCGGGACACATTCTCCACCTGCAAATAGGCTGGGTCAATCAATCGATGCCGGAGGTGTGGTGCGATTTCACCACACCTCGGAAGTGTGCTGGACGGTTCAGGCGACGCTGAAGTTGGCGGGACCAGCGAGGAGCGCGTAGCCGTCGTTGTAGAGGCACCACGCGCTATAGTTGCCGGATGCAAGTTTGCTGGTATCGAAACTGGCGCTGCCGCTGGCGGCGGTCACGTACTGCCACGCGATGTAGCCACCGCCGCCCGGCGCCACGCCCGCCTTCCAGATGCCGATCCAGTTGGTGCTGCTGACCTTGGCGGCCGGCAGCGCATAGTTGAAGACGATCGCCACGCCCGGCTTGACGCTGGCGGCCGAGGCCGTCAGCTGATTCACGCTGACCGCGACCGGGCCGCCCAGCACCACAAACGCATTCTGGTACAGATACCAGGCGTTGTACTCGCCCACCGCCAGCGCGCTGGTATTGAACGACACGCTGCCGCTGAAGTTGGGCGCATACGCCCACTGCACCGCATTGCCTTTGCCCGGCGAGGTGCCGGCCGCGTACAAACCGATCCAGTTCTTAGCGTCGATCTTGCCCGGCGGCGCCGTGTAGCCGAACACGGCGGCGCCGCCGCGCGTCACGTTGGGCGTGCCGGTGCTGAGAAAGATCTTGACGCGGTTGGTGCCTATCATCGGATCGGTGTGGCTGGCCTGTCCGGTTTCCACGTGGCCGGCGGCGCGCCGCAGCCATTGCGGATCGGCGTTGCTGGTGACGCTGAAATCGTACCAGCCGAAACTGCCGGACAGATTGCAAGGCACCGACAAGGTCTGGCCCGCGGCCACGCTGTAGCTGGCCACCGCCGCGCCGTAGGCATTGTCGGTGACGGTGAAGCTGCACGCCTGCGTTCCCTCCAGGTTGGACAGCACCAGGCTGATGTCGCCGTTGCTGCGGTCGTAGCGGGTTTGCAGTTCCGGCCGCGCGCCGCCGGCGATGGCCAGCGCGCCTTTGAACCGGCGCAGGTAGCCATTGGCGCCGTGCACGCTGAGGTCGTAGGCGGCGCCGGTCCAGTTCCACATTTCGTGGGCGATTTCCTTGTCCGCTTCGACCGTGTAATACCACGGGCCGTCGCTGCGCAGGCTGGAGTACACGATGAAAGCCGCGCCGGCCTGGCCGCTGTTGGCGAAGCTGAGCTCGAACTGCGTGGCGCCGGCCAGCCGGCCCTGCACCGACAACTCGTACGGCAACGCGCAGGCGATGCGCGGACCGGGCGCGCTGGTGCTGGGCTCCTGCCTCGGCAGCGATTGCACCACCGGCGGCGTCGGATACGGCTTGCCGGACACACGCTGGTAGGCCGCCGTCTTCGGCACGCTGGCGGGCCAGCTGCTGTTGGGCGCGCTGAAATCGAAGGCCGAGGTGAGGTCGCCGCACACGGCGCGGCGCCACGGCGAGATCAGGTCGCACTGGACGTTCGCGCGCGCCTTGCCGCGTCCCGCCACCAGCCACTCTTCCAGGAAGCGGATCTTGGAGGTGTGGTCGAACAACTGCGAGCACACGCGGCCGCCCTTGCTCCACGGCGAAATCACCAGCATCGGTACGCGCGGCCCCAGGCCCACCGGCACGCCCTGATAGTTTTCATGCGTGCCGATATCGGCCAGCGTGGTCTTGCCCATGCTGTCGTTGAGCGGCGCGATATCGGGCGGCACGTGGTCGAAGAAGCCGTCGTTTTCGTCGTACATCAACAGGAACACGGTCTTGGACCAGACTTCCGGATTGGCCACCAGCGCGGCCAGCAGGCGCGCCGTGATGTTCTCGCCGGCGTTGGGCGAGTTGGGCGCGTGCTCGGTGTAGTCGTTCGGCGAGCAGATCCACGACACCTGCGGCAGGCGGTTGTTGCGCACGTCATCGGCGAAGGCGTTGACCAGCCAGTCGCCGGTGGTGCCGGTGGAGTTGGCGGCGGTGGAACCGGGCGCCAGCGTGCGCGCCTTCTGGTACAAGGGCGCGTTGGGACTGAGATGGCTGCCGTCGGCGTTGACGCGGAAGTTCTTGAAGTAGGCCAGGTAGTTGTCGCCGTAGTTGTCCCACTCCTGATACACCTTCCAGCTCACCTGGTTCGCCTCCAGCACTTCGGCGTAGGTGCGCCAGTTGGGCGCGCTGGCGGTGACGCTGGCCGTGACGTTGTCGCCGGCCGGGTCGGCGTTGTAGTAGCCGGCGGCGCTGATGTTGTACAGGCCGCCCATCGCGCCCATCCAGCCCTGGTTGCTGCCGGTGAGCGAGTACAGGCGGTTCGGATCGGTGGCGCCGAATATCGAGCAGTGGTAGGCGTCGCAGATGGTGAAGGCGTCGGCCAGCGCGTAATAGAACGGCAGGTCGCCGCGGTCGAAATAGCCCATCGACTGCGGCGTCTTTTGCTTGACCCAGGCATCCCAGCCCTGCCAGGTGGCTTGCGAACCCTTCCAAGTGTGGTTGGTGCCGACCGACAGCGCGCTGGTGTTCTTGGCGTCGAAATGGAAAGGCAGCACGTAGCCGCCGGTGCCGTCCGGCTGGTACCAGACCGGGCGGCCGTCCGGCAGGTCGATGGCGCGCGGATCGTCGAAGCCGCGCACGCCGGGCAAGGTGCCGAAGTAATGGTCGAAGGAACGGTTCTCCTGCATGAAGATGACCACGTGCTCGACGTCGGCCAGGGTGCCGGTGACGTTATTGGCGGGTACCGCCAGCGCCTGGCGGATCAGGTCGGGGAACATGGAAGTGGCGGTCGCCCCCGCGCCGGCGGCGTAGCGGAGGAATTTGCGGCGGCTGATGGACATCGGCTGGGCTCTCGTATGCAAGGAAGCGGTAAGGATAACGAGCAAATATGACAACACGGTTGCACATAGCTGACAAAGATTCATTAACCGGCGCGCAATATTGCTGACGTCGCCGATAGCCCAGCCAGCTCAAAAGCTGAAAAATCGTTTCACATCGCGAAATCTCCGTCGAAAACTTGACGAGGCTTTTAGCTCACCTTTTGAAAATTCGTTTCACATCCCAAAAATCAATACTCAAGTCATTGAAAAATAACAGATTAAATTTAGTTATATGTCTTATATAAGACCTTGATGCAGTGCACCAGAATGGCCTACTATTTAGTCATGCAGTTTGCTTCAACAAAGACGCAGCGGCTCACTCGACGATTTTCTCAAACTTGCTTTATTTTTAGGAGATACACATGTCCCAATATCAAGACGACATCAAGGCAGTTGCTGGTTTGAAAGAGCAACAAGGCAGCGCCTGGAACGCCATCAATCCCGAGTCGGCCGCCCGCATGCGTGCGCAGAACAAATTCAAGACCGGGCTGGACATCGCCAAGTACACCGCCAAGATCATGCGCGCCGACATGGCCGCCTACGATGCGGATCCATCCAAGTACACCCAGTCGCTGGGCTGCTGGCACGGTTTCATCGGTCAACAGAAGATGATCTCGATCAAGAAGCACTTCAACAGCACCGACCGCCGCTACCTCTACCTGTCGGGCTGGATGGTTGCCGCGCTGCGCTCCGAGTTCGGCCCGCTGCCTGACCAGTCGATGCACGAAAAAACCGCCGTCTCGGCGCTGATCAAAGAGCTGTACACCTTCCTGCGCCAGGCCGACGCCCGCGAACTGGGCGGCCTGTTCCGCCAGCTGGACGCCGCCGAAGGCCCTGCCAAGGCAGCCATCCAGGCCCAGATTGACGGCCACGTCACCCACGTCGTGCCTATCATCGCCGACATCGACGCCGGTTTCGGCAACGCCGAAGCGACCTACCTGCTGGCCAAGCAATTCATCGAAGCCGGCGCCTGCTGCATCCAGGTTGAGAACCAGGTGTCGGACGAAAAGCAATGCGGTCACCAGGACGGCAAGGTCACCGTGCCGCACGAAGACTTCCTGGCCAAGATCCGCGCGATCCGCTACGCCTTCCTGGAACTGGGCGTGGACGACGGCATCATCGTCGCCCGTACCGACTCGCTGGGCGCAGGCCTGACCAAGCAGATCGCCGTGACCAACACGCCAGGCGACCTGGGCGACCAATACAACTCCTTCCTCGACTGCGAAGAAGTGTCGGCCGACGCGCTGGGCAACGGCGACGTGATCATCAAGCGCGAAGGCAAGCTGCTGCGTCCTAAGCGCCTGCCAAGCAACCTGTTCCAGTTCCGCGCCGACACCGGCGAAGCGCGCTGCGTCCTCGACAGCATCACCTCGCTGCAAAACGGCGCCGACCTGCTGTGGATCGAAACCGAAAAACCGCATATCGCCCAGATCGGCGGCATGGTCAGCGAAATCCGCAAGGTCATCCCTAACGCCAAGCTGGTGTACAACAACAGCCCGTCGTTCAACTGGACGCTGAACTTCCGCCAGCAGGTGTACGACGCGATGAAGGCAGAAGGCAAGGATGTATCGGCCTACGAACGCAGCCAGCTGATGAGCGTGGAATACGACACGACCGAACTGGCGATCACCGCCGATGAAAAGATCCGCACCTTCCAGGCTGATGCAGCCCGCGAAGCCGGCATCTTCCATCACCTGATCACGCTGCCGACCTACCACACCGCCGCGCTGTCGACCGACAACCTGGCCAAGGAATACTTCGGCGACCAGGGCATGCTGGGCTACGTGGCTGGCGTGCAGCGCAAAGAGATCCGTCAAGGCATCGCTTGCGTCAAGCACCAGAACATGTCCGGCTCGGACATCGGCGACGACCACAAGGATTACTTCAGCGGCGAAGCAGCCCTGAAGGCCGCTGGTAAAGACAACACCATGAACCAGTTCTAATCAAGGTTCCAGCATCACAAGAAAGCTCGCTTCGGCGAGCTTTTTTTCGCTATAGGATCACGTTGTGGGAGTTTTGAATTGGCGCAATTATCTGAGGAATGTCCTCCCAGCATTCCTTGTGCTACTTTCTCGGGAACCAGACTCGGATCGGCTGGAGGCGAGACCTTGATGATACTCGGATCATCGGTTGGAACAGCGGCACTTTGATGCGATTTTTCGCGGAGTAAGCTTTGCATATACTTCCCTGTTTTTTTGGAGACTATCCGAAAATACCAATGAGAATAAACCCGTATGCCAAGAGCAACAGCGTCGCCTTTACGACTGAAACGCCTGTTCGCGGCTGTGAGTCCCATAGAGAACCAAGGGAGCGGTGCCGCTGACGCCATATAGATTGAATGTCGCTGACTGCCAGCATCATAAAAATGATTGCGCCCCCAAAATGTACGAAACCGATGCTGACGTCGTTATCTATAAACCCGATAACGGCCCGACATGCGATCAGGCCAGCGGCCAACAGCAGCACAACTCTAAAAAACAAATTGTCAGTGAAATTTATTCTTTTCAAAACTCACCTCATCCATCAATTCATTTAGTTAGCCACCAGACAAGCATGCTAGACGAGCGCGCGCCACAACCCAATGGAGGCTTTGGACAAATTTGTCGAATTCTGACGCTGTCGTTGGCCGTGGCGTGATGGCCGTCGATGATGATGATGATGCCGGCGCCACTGAAATTGGCGGCGTCGAAGGAGACGTCCGGCGAGCCGCTATGCAGCTCCTGCTCAGCCCAGTTCGAAGCTGGTGATGCCGTACTGCCGGTCCATGCTTATTTCGGGCTGCTCACGCGTGTACATGCGCGCAGTCTCGAAGCAGCGCTGCATCTGATGACGCTCGGCCAGCGCAACGGCCGCCGGGTTCAGTTCAGGGACATCAAGAAATACGGTCACATCCGGCGCCAGCTTGCCCAGCACGCTGGCAAACAGCTGCTCGGCCACGGCCGGCGTATCTGCAAACAGCGGGCCGACTTTGTAGCCTGTGCGGCACGGCCGCGCCACCGCGTAACCGGCCAGCCCCTGCGCGCCCACGACACCCAGCGCGATATGCTGCCGCTGCCCCACCCATTCATGCAGGAAGCGGTCGCGCTCCTCCGGGAAGAAGCTGCGATCGTAGCGGCGGATTTCCTCCTCGCCCAACGCGGACAGCGGTATCGCTGGACACGCATCCATGGGCCGCCCACTGCCCCGCCCTTCGTATCGGAAATTGCGATGCGCGAGACGGAAGCCTGACCTGGCATAGTTGGCCTGCTGCGCCACCACGCCATCGAGCCCGACGTTGCGGCCGGCCAGCCGCGCCATCGCAGCCTGCCACAGCGCCCAGCCATGGCCATGGCCCCGCCAGGCAGGCCTGACGATGTAGCCGCCGATGAAGCCAAAACCGGCGCCATACTTCACCGCAAAAATACTACCAACCAGCTCGCCTTCCAGCACCCCGGCCAGGAATCCACCAGGGTCGGCGGCATAAAAACATGCAGCGTCATGCAGGCCGGGATTCCAGCCCTCGGCATCGGCCCAGCCCAGCACGACTTCAAGCTCGGCCTCATTCATCTGACGTATTTCCAGCGGTGATGCAACCATGTTCGGCTCCCGGTCGGCGACATCCAATTCTAGCGCGCCATCGACTCCTGCGCTGGCTCAAATCGCGCCCCCGCATCCAAACAATAATGAATCACTAGCGCCTGCTACGGGAGAATTTATTATGGAACATCCCACTGAAGAAATCGTCGACTCGACCAGGCTGCGCGAAATCCGCAAGCTCGTTGAAGCAAACAATCAATCCTCGCTAAGCAGCGACATCATCATCTGCCAGATCTACATGGAATCACGATTTGATAAAAACGCCCGCGCCCAAGGCAGCTCGGCCCGGGGACTCATGCAATTGCTGAAAGCCCCCGTTCGAGAACTGGCGCGCCTGGCCAATCTCGCCAAAGCCCCCAAGGACCGCCGGCCGGAGGCGGAACTCTATCGCGAAGCCGATGCTTTCCACGACAGCCCGGAGTTCGTAGACGAAGCCACCAACATCCGAACCGGCACCGCCTATCTGCAAGCGCTGATAAAAAAGAATACGGCGGCCGGCGCGAAGTTCCCCGTCGTAGAGGCCTTCAAGGACTATCGCGGCATCAGGAACGGCCTTTACTTCAGCAAGATCCAGGCGGCGGCCGACAAGCTGGCCGCAAATCCCGACTCCATGCAAATTCTGAAGGACATGGTCCTATGAGGTTAGCCATCAGCTTGCTTCTGGCATTGACGACGTCAACACTGCATGCGGTCGAGTTGTTCAAGGCATGCGATATCGGAACACGCATCGCTATCGTCAGGGATGCGCAAATAGCGGACACGCATATCTACTACCTGCGGCGGGACGGCAAGCACAGCCCGGTGTTCGGCGATCCGGAACAGTCCAGGGGTTCGGCCGTCCGGGCTGAATGCGTCGGCAAGAAAGTCCGTGCGCTGGTCGTATCGGGCGAGTTCACCGCCAACTTCCTGCAAGGTTTTGTGCTCACCTATCGCCCGGGTTCAGGCGCGCCCGAGCGCCTGGACTTTGCCGAAAAAAGCCGCCCGCAGTGGCTGTATCTGAGCGCACGCGAGATCATCTTGATTATCCCGACATTGCGATACGGCGAGACCAACGCCAAATATGCCGCGTATCACCATGTGCTTGGCAGAACCGATCTGGATCGGACGGATGGCATCAATCAGTTGCCATCGCCGGCGGGATTTGAAGTGGTGAACTTGCATACGCAAAACACAGCGGCGGCGCCAATCAACAAGACCACAATCAACGAAGCCTCCACGCCGAATACACCGCCGGTCAACAAGGCATCGCCCACCAGCTCGCCGCGCAGCAAGCCATCGGTGGCGGCGTGGCCCGACACGGTCGACGAGAACACGGTACTGACACAATAGTTCCATGCGATGTGAGTGCCGATGCAGATCCACAAGCGGCGCGTCTTCATGTAGAGCGCTGCCTGCAGCACGCCATACGCGGCAAGCGAGGCGATCGCCAGTATCGACATGCCCTCATTCGGCAAATGGCCCAGGCTGAACAGCAGCGCCGAAATCACGATGGCAGGCTTGCTGCCCAGCGAGCGCTCGATCACGCCGAAGATCACGCCGCGGAACATCATCTCCTCGGCCATGCCAACCAGCACCAGTTCAGCCAACGGCAACAGCATCGCGAAGCTCAGCGCGTTGACGCCCTCGAACCGGTAGGCGCCGAGCGCCCCCAGCACGGCAAAGCTGGACATCACCAGCGCGGCGCCGATCAGCAAGCCGGCGCCCACTTCACGCGCCATGCCCTGCGTCGCCAGTTCAGTCGGCTGGCGTTTTTCAATACGGCGTACATAAAAGCGATAGCCGAACCACACGAACACGGCAGCGAGCAGTTGCGGCCACGCGATGCGGTAGGGCTTGGCGACCAGCTGCGAGGCGACGATCATCGTCAGCGGCACTGCGGCAAAGGTCAGCACCAGGCCGAGCACGATGCGCACCACGGGATTTGCCATCAGACGCGAGGCCAGGGTCGGTTTGTTCGATGCCATGTTCAGAGTAGTTTCCATAATCGCTTTCTTCAGGAAGTTGGACGTACTTTCTTGTTTGCTGCGCGGATGCGGTCGCCGAAGGAGCGTTGTTCCAGCACGGCGATGGCTTGAGCCAGACACTCGGACAATGGAAACTCCAGTTCAGCATCGAGGCTGTCGGCCGCGCGCTTGGTGGCCTGCCAGCACGCCTGCAGATGAGGCAACAAAGCCTCGCCCTGCTCGCTGAGGCGCACCACGCGCTGCCGGCCGTCGTCGTCGCTGGCAACCACCAGCAGCAGGCCTTCCTTCTTCATCAGCGCCACCGTTTGCGTGGCCGCAGGTTGCGTGATGCCGGCCAGTTCGGCCAGTTCGCCGACGGTCGCGCTTTGCTGCTGCGCCAGTACCTTCATCACCGGCGTGTAGCGCGGCCGGTAATCGAGGCCCGCGTCGGTATAGGCTTGCTGCACCGCGCCGTCGAGCAGTTCGATCAGGTGTCGTAGTTGGGTTCCGAGTCCTTGTTTCATGTGGCGATAGTAACACCAATTACATAAGCGCTTATATAAATATTTGACGAAATCCGGGAAAAATCTTCTCGCAGTTAAACGAAGAATCATGTTGCCAATTTCATATAAATGGATGGACTATGTGGGAAGTCTGTCGAAATCGGAGCGGCGACACGCGCATGCGCCACCGACAAAGGGGTTGCGAAGATGTTCAAACTGGACAAAAACTCATCCGTAGATACGGACAGCGCCTTAACGGCGCCTACAGCTGCGCCTGCCGCAGCCGAGACATATACCGCTTTCGCCGACTCACATTTGTGGCAAATGCAGCGTTCGTACTACGAACAGGCAGGTTTGGCGGCATGGTCAGAAGCTCAGGTTCCCCACTACCTCAGCAGCAATCCTGTGATGGCCAGAGCCTACGCAGACATGGTGCTCGGCTACTGGCGCGACCTTAAGGCGCAACACAGCACCGTCGACCAGACCTTGTACGTGATTGAACTCGGCGCGGGTTGCGGGCGGTTTTCCTACCATTTTCTGCTGCAGTTTTTTGCGGAATTTGACGCGGTTCGCGAACCCGGCGACAAGGTCTGCTATGTGATGACGGATTTTTCCCGCGCCACAGTCGCGGCATGGCAACACCCCATACACGACAAGCTGAAGTCTTTCATCGCGGAAGGACGCTTGGACTATGCGTGTTTCGATGCGGAAGAAGATACCCACCTCCACCTGCAACAACAAAACAAAATACTCTCCCCTGGCTCGCTGCAATTGCCACCAGTCGTAATTGCCAATTACGTCTTCAGCGCAGTGCGACAAGACTTATTTTTCCTGGATAAAGAACGCATCTACGAAGGATGGATTGCGCTCAACCCGGACGAGGAAATCGGACTGGAGGATGCACCAGAACACTTGCAGATGCATTACCAGAAACGACGGATCAGCGGCGGGCCGTATGCGAACGCGCACTGGAACCAGTTGATCGAAACCTGTGCAAAAAACTGGCCGCCATGTGCAATGCTGTTTCCCTCCTTCGCGCTGACGGCCCTGGAGCGTCTTGGCAATCTGCACCAAGGCGAGTTGTTCTTGCTCAGTGCCGATCGCGGTAGCCACGAACTCAGGGCGCTGGTGGCCCAGCACGAACCGCAGATCGCTTTTCACGGCAGTTTTTCCTTCCCCGTCAATTACCACGTCCTCAGCCAACTGATACAACAACAAGGCGGCCAATGCTGGGCCGCCGCGCGGGATGATCTGACCATCGTTGCCGCGCGCTGGCAGGGAGCAATGCAGCAGACACCGCCGGCACGGTCAGCGAGGTTGTGGCGTGAGACGGCCTTGGCGGCTCAGCGGGCGTTGCAGCAGTTTAATCCCAACGACTATTACAGCATCAAGCAAGCATTGGAGGAGCAGGCCCAGTATCTGAGTCCTGAACACATGCTGGCTTACCTGCGCCTCGGCCAGTGGGACACCAAGCTGTTCTACCTCATGTTTCCGTATCTGTTCGATGTATTGGCCCAGATCCCTGCCTCGCAACAAAACGCATGGTACTCGGCGTTGGCGGAAGTATGGCGCCACCACCTCCCCATAGGCGAGGACTACGACCTCGCTTTCGACCTGGCGATGTTGGCTGGAGAACTATCCCGCTGGCGCTGGGCGATTGATCTTCTCTTGCAGTCCCTGGAGCATCCCGGTCAGCAGCATGCACAGAATAAAAGCGCCGTGTATTTCAACCTGGGAATTGCCAATTGGCAGATGGCCGAGTACGCCAAAGCCGAACATTACCTGACGCGCGCGATCACGCTGGCGCCGGAGCGTCAAGAAGATGGCGCCAGCGCTTTCGACGAGGATGCGGAGGATGAGGAAACCGACGAGAGTGGCCAAGCCCCGGCGCGGCCGGCGCCCCGCATGGACGAACAACTGACGGAGCTGCGCGCATGGCAGGCGCAATGCCAGAGCATATTGGGCGCACAGACATTGCGAACGCCGCCGAGCGCGCTGACGTCGCCGCAACCGGTTTACGCCACCCTCTTGGGCCCCCACCATGCGCAAGCGCTCTACCGCTTGCAACGCAATCCCGCGCTGGCCGAATCGGCAAACGTGGAATGCCTGGAAAGCACCGAACATGCACGGACGTGGATACTGCAAGAGCAGGCCGCTCACAAACAACCCCTCGCCATCCTCCATCCCGACCTTGGACTGATAGGCGTGGCATCCCTGGAATTCCCGCCGCGGGCACTGGCGCCCCAGGGGAGCCACGGCGCGCGGTTCTACTTTTGGATAGGGGAGGAATTTCAGTGGCAAGGGTATGGCACGCAAGCGATGCAACTGCTCCATCAGCTCGCCGACAGGTCTGGCATCCGGCACATTTTCAGCACGGTCGACCAGGCCAACGTCGCCTCGCAGCGCGCCCTGGCCAAGCTGGGCTACCAACAACTGCCGTTCAACCCCGGCGCCCAACCCAGCGGCCACCGCCTCCATTACTTCGGACCGGCGACAGGCCAGGTGCAACTTGCCCGCATACTCGCTCAGCTACGCGCCGAGCTGGAGGAGCACGAATAAATGCAACGCATCAGCCCGGCACATCTGCAAACTTTTGCTCAACAGGCACACGATAATTTTGTTGCGGCCATGGCCGCCCACCTGCACACGCATTTCCCTGCCCTGGCCTGGTCGCTCACGCCGGATGAACTGCGCGATCATATAAACGCCTGCATTGAACGCGCCGCCCGCTATCAGCTGACCAGCCAGCGCCAGGTATGCCGCTACCTGAACCTGGCGGCGACCTACGGATGGAATTTCGATGGCGACCCCGAGCGATCTTGGATGCGCGAGATCCTCACCGATAGCAGCTTGGCTCAGCCGGGCGATCGGCTAGATCGGCTGGTGCAAAGCTGCCTGCATCGGCAAGGCATCGAAGCGCAAAATCTGGCGCTGCGACAGCAGCTTGGCTTGCAGCCAGCGCAGCCTCCCCAGCAACCGGCGCACGACTATCTGGGTCCCCAACGCGCCGACCGCACGGTCGAACCGACCACCGATGCAAGCATATTCTCGTTGAACCCCTTGAGTTATCACCTTAGCCGGAGCCTGTGGCAAGACGAGGAGTTTCTTCCTGCATCCACGCCCGCGCTCTCGCCGGCACTCGCCTGGCAACACAACAGTCATCCCCTGATGCGAACGAAATAATCGCCATGAACTCTCCAAGCAAAGCTGAGTCACCCCTCGCAAGCGCCGACAAGGCAGCGCAGGCATACAGCGACAGCAAGTCGGTGCAGGCTGCCATCTTGCCCTGCCCGCTTCAGGCAAAGAAAAAGGTCCTCGAAGTGATCGTCCTTGACGAGGACGGCGCAGGCGTGAATAGCGTTGATCTGCTGATCACCAGCGCCGACCAACAGGCCTTGACCGGCAAGACCGACCCCACAGGCACTTATCGCTTTAAAGGCCTGGACGCGGGCAGCTATCAGCTGAGTCTTGACCACTTGGACCAGAGTGCATGGCTGGTGGACAGTACCCTCACCTTGTCGGACGATGCAGCCAATTGCAACGGCGCCGCCGATTGGCAAAGCCCTGCTCCCCCCACAGCCGCAAGCGATCAGATTCACTCGGTCAAGCGGGGGGAATGCGTGAGCAAGATCGCCGAGCGTTACGGTTTTTTCCCGCAAACCATTTGGGATCATCCCGCCAACGCCGCGTTGAAACAGCAGCGCCACGACAACATGCACATCCTGTGCGAAGAGGACAAGGTAGTCATCCCGGCCATACGTCCGACCGCCGTTACGGTGGCTGCCGGCGACCAGGTCACGCTGCGACGACTGGGCGTGCCGCGACGTTTGCGCATTCGCTTCCTGCACTTCGACGACACACCGAGAGCGCAGGTGCCCTACCTGCTTAGCCTGGCCACCGACAAGCAAAGCCCGCAGCCCGATATTGCCGGCATGACCGACGACTTGGGCTTTGTCGATCAGCCCGTTCCAGCGGGTACTGTGCAAGCGACCATCACCCTCCATCCGGGGACTTGGCCGGAGATTCATGTATTTAACATTGGCTCCACCTATCCGATAGACGAAGTCTCCGGCTGGCAAACGCGACTGAATAATCTCGGGTATGACTGCGGCGCTGAAGATCAGCAGTCTGGCCCCAAGACCAGGGCGGCGATCCGCGACTTTCAGGAGGCCAGGAATCTGGCGCAAACCGGAGAAATGGACGAGCCCACCAAAGCGGCATTACTGGCCTTGGCGTTGTCATGAAGTGCGGTATCGATATGGTGGGACTATAAATTGGAAAGTTCAAACTACCAGAGAAGATGCAGTAATCCGGACTGCAGGAAGCCGATTGCCGCTTCGGCAAACTCGGATCTATGCGGAGCTTGCTCCCGGCGATCGCAAAGCCCGCCTCGTTCCGTAAAACAGAAGCGGTCACCAAAGTTGGTCAATAGCACGCGGCTGCCAAACGCCCCTTTGAGTAAGAAAAAGACCGAGAGCTCTGAGCCCGCCGATAAAAAACCTGAAGTGAAACCGAAGTCAGACAAAAAGAGGAAAGCTGTCAAGGAAGCGGTCCCCCTCACCAATCCGCAGATCGACAAGAAAAGCAAACTTAATAGCGGCGTATCCAATAGCAACATCCAGTATAGCAAGCAGCGGCCCCTGTCCGAACCTCCGTCCGCAGACTATCTCATACTAAATACCCAGAAATTGGCAACCGATATCGTGATCACCTGCGAGCATAATTATCTAAAAGAGCTTGATAAAAATATCAATACGAGTGGGCTCCGCTATAAGCCGTGCCACGTTCCCAGAGAAGAATTAAACGATAGCAACGAGGGGGTGATCCAAGCGCTATACAACCGGCGCATCAATTGCCTGACGACATCGGAATTGGAAGTAGTGATCAAAGTCAAGCCGACTCCACTCGAAAACAACCAAAACCGCAAGATCTGCCTGGCGATATCGGTAGGATGCCCTGCCACCCTGACTACAGAGGAATACCTGCAACAACTACACTGGTTCCGCCATGCCCAAGACCGACCGACCTACTTGTTGATACACAAATCCGAGTGGAAGACTTATAAAAAGTATGTCGTGCCTCTCTTAAAGAAGGGAAAGGTCGGCTTGGCATTCTGGAGCTGCGGAACGGCTGTGGGGTTTGGGTTGACGCGGCGCGCCGCGCAAGTGCTCAGTTATAAATCGCGGCCCAGCTATGAACTTGTGATGTGCGACTCGAATGTCGCACTCAATGATGAGTTGAGTGCCGGCTATGAGACGGACGAAAAAGAGAGGAAAAGACGATTGGATCCGCTGGACGCTCATCTCTGCTCGCCTGGCCTCGGCGAGGCAAAACCAACGGCAAAATGGGGCAAGAAACTGGGGGATTTGGCATCGACAACCGGAGCTGGAAGGCCTATCGAACAAGTTACGGTGGCCAGTGCAAAAAAATATCTATTCGACCCGGCGTTCATCACATCTAACGAAGACATGGCGCTGACGGCACTGCGCTACCCTAACGAGAAGGAATGGCAGCTCAACAAAAAGAAAGCGAAAATTCGAAAATTTCCCCACAAAGACCCTGGAGCCAAGTCCAATGGAGACAAGACGGACGTCTATGCGACCATGCGAACAACCTATCTTCAAGCCCCCCTCGCAGCCGAAGACGATGTCATGGTGATCTATCAGTGGCCGAAGGACAAGGACGACCCCTAGAAAACCGAGAAAAACAAGTTCAACCTGTATCGGCTGACACTGGGCCAGCTCACCGCCTATTTGCACACCATACATCCAAGCCGCGATCCATGGATAGTGCGCTCGACAATAATCGAAGTAATACTCATGGCATGGTTGAAAAAGGGTAGGAAAAATAACATCAACCCCCTTACCGCATCGAACGCCAATTGGCCCATCAATGCCACGTCAAGCAGCGCGGAACTGACCGACGACGAGGATGAGGACGACGAGGACATGGACACAAGCCCCACGGTCGTCTCGACCAAGCCGTCCGCGTGGAGCGACGATGACGAGGAAGACGAATTCGATCAGTACGGTGGCAACGAAGATTCGTCCCCCTCAGGCTCCGAGGAGGACGACGAAGAATATATGACGCGACAACAGCGGGAGAAACGCGACAGCGGATATGGATACCGTGAAAACAATGACGACGAGGAGGACATATACTGACCGCAAGAGTGCAAGCCCAGCATGGTGATCAGATGGCGCTGGCTGGTGCCGCCCTGGTAGATGTTGAGCTGTCCATCGTCATCCTAGAACACGGCCAAGATTAATCGGCTGAGCACCGTCATGAGTTTGCTTGCCTAAGGCCTTTCAAGCGTGCCCGCGAATGGGGAGAGGGGGATTCCTATCATGACCGCGAGCCGCGCCAGCACTAATTTTTCGGAAAAATCGATTCGCAATTTACCCTCATTAATCCCCCTAAAAATTATCACTTAGTCAATATTTTTAAAATATCGCATTGGCCCGAATTATCCGTGGCTATCATTAAAAAGAACCGGCGATTGAATGTCGGATGGATTTACGACGAACTCATCTATAAACCCCGATCATTCTGATAAACACTATCTCAGGATAAGGATTACTCAGCATGGAAAGTTTTCAATTTACAACTACCTAAACGACAATTCATATCGGTGATGGTGATTACTAGATTGAGGATAGGAAACCTGTGACAGCGGTTCAAATGCTTAACCTCACATATCCTACCCGTCATTTCTGCGCTTTTTCCGCCGCTGAACGCGGTCGCACGCTGTACAAAAGCGTTTCAAACGCTATTTCTGCTAACCAAATGTGATTGAAGCAGCTGGCCAGAAGCAGCAACTCACAGGCAATCATCAGTCTGCGTCACAGGAAAGCTTCATTGGGGACTACCCGGTCCCTGTCGGTTCGGTCGCGGTTCCGGTATCATTCGGCATGAATACGATTTCTTTCCAACCGTTTATTATTGGCGTCGCAGGCGGTAGCGGCAGTGGCAAGTCCACGGTGTCCCAGAAAGTGCTAGCTGCGTTTGGCGCTGACATGGTCTCGGTCGTGATGCAGGACGACTACTACTGCGACCAAACCCATCTCTCCCCTGAAGTCCGCCCCCAGCAGAATTACGACCATCCGCAGGCTTTCGAATGGTCATTGCTTGTGCAACATATCCAAGCCTTGCGCAATGGCGAATCGATCGAGATGCCAGAGTACGACTTCACGCTTCACAACCGCTCCGACCGGACCATTCCGGTCAAGCCAGCCCCGGTGATCGTGATCGAAGGCCTGTTTGCCCTGTATGACGCGGACTTGTGCGACATGATGTCGCTGAAGATCTATGTCGACACCGCCTCCGACATCCGCTTCATCCGCCGCATGCAAAGGGATATTACCGAACGCGGCCGCTCGGTAGAAAGCGTCGTCAGCCAGTATCTGGAAACCGTACGCCCGATGCACAAGCAATTCATCGAGCCGACCAAGCGCAACGCCGACATCATCATCCCGCACGGCGCTAATGGCCCGGCAGTCGATATGATTACCACCAAGGTGGCGAGCGTTATCGACCAGCTGAAGCGGCCCTGATTTTATCGGCGCCCGTCCTGGGCAGGCATACCTCGTCATGCGGCCTTTGCAACGCGGTTGGCCGTACCAATGACGATCCGACTGTTGGCGCCGACGCCAAATTGAACCAGACGGCCGAGATTCGTTGACCCGGGCCAATTCGCGCAAACGCAGGCCCCATGCGGCTCCCAGAGGCAGCACCTGGGTCAGGCATAATCGGCGCGATGGGTCAATCTGGCGTCGGCGCCAACAGTCTTGGCTGCCGAAAGGCGTGAAACATCGCGTCAAATCGAATTAGAATCGCGTCACTCGGCGCGCTGTTCGATCGTTCGGTGTTCACTTCTGCGCTAAAAAGACGAATTGATCAGCGGCTCCCTAAGGAAAATATCCCATGGCTTTGACAGAGAAGCAGCAGCAGGTGATGTTGGACAATTAGGTTTCTGCGTGGGTGGCTGAGCTGCGTCGGGAGTCAACCCGGCTGGCTGACCTGATCACTGCTGCTACCGGCAAGCACCATGCGGTAGTGATGGTGTCTGGTACCGACGACGGCTACGCTGATGTGATCCCTGAGTTGATTCTGGGCGATGTGCTGCGCGTCCCCCCCCACGGCTGGCCGGAAGGCTTCAATATACAACTGCTTAACCCGACTTCGGCCTAAAGGAAAATTATGGATACGAACACGATCGTTTCCACGGTGGCCGGTGGCGTTATTTCAGCACTGGTCTCTTGGATTTTCTATTGGTTGGGTGGGCGTGGACTCGCAAAGGAAGCAAAGCGCCTGCACGATCTAAATGTGTTGTTGCTACGGTCTTTTGAGGAGGCCGGCCTTGCTCGCTTAAACCGTGACGCCTCTGGGCAACCCATTGGTTTGGTTTTTGAAGGAGCCGCAGTGATGAAATCGACTTCTGCCATCGATTCATGCGATGTAGAGGTCATCCGGGCTACAAAGATACCCCGCCCAGGCCATGTTGGGCCGCTCATGATTGTAAGTCCAGAGCCAGCCAGTAACAAAATCCTGGATCTCGTTAACCTTCGAATTCGTACCGAGACTTTATTGTTCGGCTCTGCCGAAGGGAGGACGGCTAAATGACTAGCAATCCTGCGAGCAAATGAACAAACAACCACTGAATGACTGCCATCACCTGACTCAGGCCACTTGTTTGGCTGATTCCTGATACAGGTCTGCTACATCTGAGTCGTGGACAACTTTGCCTGCCTGTAGGGCAATTACTCGGTTGGCTGATGCAATCGTCTCCGTGCGATGCGCGATGATGATCCGGGTGATATTTAGCGCCTTCACGGCGATGTTGACCTCGTATTCCTTCGCGATATCCAGATGGCTCGTAGCTTCGTCAAGGAACAGGATCTTGGGACGTTTGTACAAGGCGCGAGCCAGCAGTACGCGTTGTTTTTGTCCGCCCGACAGGACAGTGCCCATATCGCCGACCAGGGTGTTATAACCCATCGGCATCGCGGCGATTTCAAGCGCGATCGCTGCCAGGCGCGCACATTCCTCGACCCAGGCCTGATCGGCGCTCGGATCGAAGAAACTGATGTTTTCCGCAATCGATCCCGCGAACAGCACGTCTTCTTGCAGTACCGTGCCGACCATCTGGCGTAAGGTCTCGCAGCCGACCTGCTGAATATCGATACCACCCACCGTCACCTTGCCATCGGTCAGCGGCAAAATGCCAAGCAACACGTTCATCAGGGTGGTCTTGCCACAACCGGATGCTCCCACGATCGCCACCGATTCGCCCGACGTGATCCGGAAATTCACGTCATCCAGCACCCATGGCTCCTGTTCAGCATAGCGGTAGCGCAGGTTACTCACTTCAATGACAGGTTCAAGGCCGGCTGCGTCCATCAAATGAGAACCATTCATGGATTCGGGGGCCGTGAGGACGATGTCAGCCAGGCGCTCAACCTGCAAGCGAAGCATCTTTAATTCGAAGAACTTGTCTATCAGCGAACCGACTCGGCCATCGAACTGTCCCTTATACGCGTTAAACGCCATCAGGACGCCGACGCTGAAATCGCCGTCTAGAACCATCTTGGCGCCCAGCCAGATGATCAGGATGTTTTCGATACCGAACAGCACGCCGTTCACGGTCCGGTACAGCAACGTCAGCTTTTGCGTGCGGATGTCTGCGTTGATTTGGTCGACCAGCAGCGTCAGCCAGCTGGCGCGGCGCTCATCATGGCGTTGGAACAGCTTGATTGCCTTTACGCCACGTACAGTCTCCAAGAAGTGACTCTGCTGCTTAGCCGCGTGGACGATCTGCTCCTCAGTGGCGCTGCGTAGCGGCCGATACCAAACCCAGCGCGAAAGTGCATATAGGGTCATCGTGCCGACCGCGATCCAACCAAGCGTTGTGCTGTAGATGAACATCACGATCAGTGTCACCAGCGACATGAAGCCGTCGAGGATCGCCTCCAAGAAGGAAGTCGTTAGCGTATGCTGGATCTGGTCGACCGTACCGAAGCGGGACACGATGTCACCCAAGTGGCGCTTTTCGAAGTACTCGACGGGCAGCCGGAGCAGGTGGGTGAAGACATTCGCACGCCACTGGACATTGAGTGTGGTGGACATGTACATGATGACCCAGGAACGGATGGTGCTGACAGCTTGCTGCATGAGCATTAACAGACCGAAACCAAGGGCTAGCGTCGTTAATAGGTCACGGTCGCCGGACACGATGACGTTGTCTATGACCCATTGCAAGAAGAATGGACTGATCAAAGCAAACACTTCGAGCGACGCAGCCAGAATTAAGATCTGGCTGAATGAACGCGCGAGGCCCGAGACGTTGCCCATCATCGAACGCAGTCGGATCGTTTGTACTTGTACCTGTGGCTCAAAATTTTGGCTCGGCCACAACTCGAGCGCCACCCCGGTAAATGCCGCCGATAGCTCGACCATTGCGATCTCGCGTACGCCCGATGCAGGATCGTGAATTGTTAGACTTTTGGCGCCCACCTTCTTTAGCACTACGAAATGGTTGAAGTTCCAGTGCAGGATGCACGGGAGCTTCAACCTGTCGAGATCTTCGAGGTCCACTCTCAGCGGACGCGATTCCATGTCCAGCTGTTTTGCCATCTTGATCAGGTGCGCGAGCGTGGCGCCCTTGAGCGAAATCGAGAACCGCCGCCGAAGCGTCGCCAGGTCGGCCTGAAAGCCGTGGTAGCCCGCAACCATGCCGAGGCAGGCCAGGCCACATTCTGTGGCTTGGGTTTGTAGAATTACGGGCAGCTTGCTGCCATACCCAAATTTGATGTTGCTGAAAATATCACTTAGAAAGCGCATATCGAGTATCTCAATCAGAGTTTACCGCTGAGGCTATACAGCGGTTCGAGCACCCATTCGTATAGGCGACGCTTTTCCTGCAGAATGTCGGCCTCGAGCGTCATGCCGGCTTGTAGCAGCTGGGGACGGCCATACGCCTTAATCGTTTGCTCAGAAAGGCTAACAGTGACGCGGTATAGTGGCTCGCTGCCGCTCGCCTGTCCGGAAGAGCCGCTCATGCCGAACAGGTCGCTGCTGGAGAGAGCCACTTTGGCCGCGTACGCAACCGTTCCTTGCGCTTGGCCGAATTTTTGGTACGGATATGCCTGGTAGCGCATCAATACCTTGTCACCGGGGCGGACAAATCCAATGGCACGGCTGGGGGCATACAAGTAGGCCTGCATTGTCGCGCCCATCGGGACGATGCTTACCAGCGGCTTACCTCCGTCGACCGTCTGGCCAACTTCGGCCATGACTGCTGTCGCGACGCCTGACTCCGGAGCCGTAATTTCGAGCCTGCGCTTGGCTTCGCTCTCGGTGAGTTCCTGACCAAGGCTAATAATGTCCCGCTCGATCTGTGCCAACACGTTCTCGTGACGCAACGGCATACTCGCCAGGTCGCTGCGCTGGCTGGCTAGGTCGCGCCTAACACTGATCCTGTCGCGTTCCAGCGATTGTAGGCGCGCACGCTGGTCAAGCAAGTCCGCCTGCCGCTGCTGCAGTTGTTCTTTTGAAATGAAGCGCTGGGCCTCGAGGTCGCGCATTCGTACGACGGCTTCCTCGGCCAGCTTGACTCGGCTAGCTTGGCCCTCGATCTGGTTGCCGATTTTGGCTATTTCTGAATCCAGGCCGTCGATGCGTTTCACTGTAGCAATTCGCTCGTCTTCATTTAGCCTGCGTGTTTTTTCAAGCGCGTTTCTCAGCGAGTCGCGCCGTGTACTAACTTGGCTGCTGATAGTCTCCTGCACCCCCCCCTGGGTATCGCTGCGCCTCTCGCTCGACAGTACATATAGGACGTCGCCCTGTTTGATGACTTGTCCTTCGACCACATTCTTTTTCACGACAATGCCGAACTGAGGCACGTAGATCTTGACTAAACCAAGATCGGGAACAAGTTGTCCCGTCACGGTCGACCGTTTGGTATAAGTACCGAAAAACAGGAATAGCAACACGATAAGTGCGCACAGGCAGGTCAGAAAACAAAGAAAAGTGAAAGCAACTGGACGAATTAAGATAATATCGCCGAGCCATTTAATCTGGCGGGCGTTCAATGCTTCTGTGCGGTACAACTGTCTATCACTCATAAAGGATTTTTCGCCGCCATACTAAAATATTACCTTGAGGTATACTGCTAACTTGTCGCGGCTCGTTAGTCTTTTTAAAATTCCGCGATGAAAAATACTCAATATTTTTTAGAAACCATCTTCCTTTCATACATTGGAACTCGTGCAGCAGTGATATGAAAATTTTCCTCGACCACGATTTCCCAATAGTATTTTTAATAAATATTTGATGAACTCACTAGATTCAGATCGTTATCATCTGCGGATATACATGCTAGAATATTAGCCAGGTAACATATTTGATGCATATCTATGCAACATACTAATTATAAATATTGGACCCTTTAACATCAAAGTCACGCCAGACTCTGTTATTAGTATTTCATTCTCGCTCCATTTGAGCGGTGCTGGTAATTTGGATTGAAAGATGGTTTTCCCATTGCCTCTCGATATATTGTTATAACCTTGGTTTTTAATTTTTTTTTCCAGAAACTCTTTTATCGCCGCACAACCTTCCGGAGAGTCGGCAGCAATATGGAATCTTGCTGGAAGCGTCATTCTTAGGATAACTGATGATCCAGCAAATGCGAACAGCAGAGTTATTGGCGCAGCAATAGGCTCGCCAAAAAATATTAAACCTGCCTGCAAAATAAAAAAACCTATCAAGGTGGCAGCAATATAAGATCCTAACTGTCGTAAGGATTGAATTGCAAAAATTTTTAGAAGCGGCGACCCTAATGATTCAACTTTGGAAATTTTCATTTGAATTTTAATAAATTTTCGGTTTGTTTCATAAGTAATCTGAGCAATTGAAATTCCAGGCTCTATATGAATTTCGGATACGGCAACAGTAGTGTTCCTGTCTAAGCACATAAATCAATTGCGGATGATAGCGCGCACCTGCAACCAGCTGACTTGACTGTCGAAGGCGCACTTTGTGAGACGTTTGCCGAACAGCTTCAAAGATCCATTTAAGTTTCTAAGACGAGGCTCCGATTATAACAGGACCATCGCTTCTGTGTTTTCCTGTCAACTCCCAGTGTAGCCTCATGGATGGTATTGTGGCCGCAATGCAAAGATGCCGGCCTTCCATGGCCTAGTATTACTACGCACTGGAATAATTATTTGTTTTATGCAGTACGCTAGCGCATATTCACGTAGAGTCGAAAGGGGCAAGTGCCCCTTTCGTGTAACACATCAAACAACAGCGATGGCTTTCAGCTATGCAAAAATACCAGAAGCTACAAGTAGGAATTTTTCATTTCGCGGCAAGTGCGATATTGAGATATTTATTGTGAAACGACGTAAAAATTTACCGCCAAATAAATAACTCAAGTGTGAAATAATTAATATCCTAAATATGTTATTTGATGCTGGTTTTTTAAGCCGTTACTTGTTGTTGGTAGGGCGCAGCAAGTAAAATGCCAAACCTCCACCAACCATCGCTCCAACTACTGCGCCGAGAGGGCCGAGAAAAGCTCCAGCACCAAAGCCTTCAGCAAGTCCAGCACCAAAAGCAGCACCTGCACCCGAAGCAGCACGCGACAAGCCAGCCCCGACAATGACGTCGGCGGCGCCAGCGCCGGACACTTCTTCAATTTCAAAAATACTTAATTCACGCATTTAATAACCTCATATATTTTGTTGGTTTTGATTTTGCCATTTATAACTCGGGCCAATGCGATAGTTTATAAAAAATATTAAAATTAAAATCTTCCAGTTACTATTTCATAGTACCCGATTACTCGCTCATAAATAAACGATGTTTCCCGTCGTAACCGGCATATTTCAAATAGCCATTATGTTCGGAGAGCGGTAAATGATCACGAAGGCGTTAGCTATCGTTCTCATGTTGAGAAAATCATAGCAGATACTTCTATGTAAATAGTCACCAATTGTAACGTAGTGGAAATTTCTTTTGCAAATGTGCAAGTAGGTCTGGGGTGACGTTTGCACTGGTGATTGTGTCCCCAGGCGTGGTGTATGAAGGTCATGCCGAGTTCGGCGCTGAGGCTTGATCAATGATGAGGCGGCCATTCTGATTCATGGGGAGGTTTGGGTTTGCGAACACAACCAAACTCAGAGGAGATCGCAATGACCGACCCCACTACTATGGCGTTGACGGAACTTGCCGCCAAGGGTGCCGATGCCGATTTCGTCAAACAAACGCTGCAATTTGCCTTGCAAAGGCTCATGGAGATGGATGTCGAGGCGTTGTGCCAGGCGGCTTACGGCGAGCGCAGCGACGAACGTATCAACAGCGGCAACGGCTACCGTGATCGCGCCTGGGAAACCCGCGCCGGCACTGTCGACCTGAAAATTCCCAAGCTGCGTAGCAGCAGCTATTTTCCCGGTTTTTTGGAGCCCCGTCGGACTTCCGGGAAGGCCCTGACGGCGGTCATCCAGGAAGCCTATATCCAAGGCATTTCGATGCGCTCGGTCGACGAACTGGTCAAAGCCATGGGTATGACCGGCTGTTGGCGCCGACGTCAAATTGAACCAGACGGCCGAGATTCGTTGACCCGGGCCAATTCGCGCAAACGCAGGCCCCATGCGGCTCCCAGAGGCAGCACCTGGGTCAGGCATAATCGGCGCGATGGGTCAATCTGGCGTCGGCGCCAACACAAGTACACCGCTGTGATTTGCTCTCGACCATGGCCCATTTCTTCCGACATTAGCAAGCGCGCCGAGAGATCACGCTGCCTTTGCTCCGGCTCCAACTGAGATGACCGGGGGCCACCTCGCGCCGGGCATTGCCAGCCGGTGAGCTGGCGGTAGCGTTCCTGCGCGTAGTTGTAGCGCAGTCCATGGACACCATGAATTCCCGCCTTATCGCACTGCGCGCGAAAGCGTTGAAGCTGATCGCGGTAACGCAGGTTAGACGGAATAAGACTGCCGCCTGCTGCAAGCCGCTTGGACTCATTGAGCACCGTACGTTGTTCAGGCGTGCGGATTGCGATCTCGCGATACTTGCCGCCCTTAGTCCACGTATCCTTGAGCTTCAGTCGATCACCGCCATCGGCCCACGCAGGAACGATCTTGATGCTCTCCTCGCGCCTCAATCCAAACGCCGATTGCAACCGCAGCGACATCGCGGTATAGACATCCGTGATCTTCGCCAGGCGCGCATCGTCAAGCACCTTGGCCTTGGAGATGTTGGTGACAAAGGTGCGCTTGTCGATGTCATAGCTGCCGTTGTCGCGCGCGATGATGTTGTCTTTGCCGATCTTCTGCGCCCACCATCGCATGGCGCTCATTCGGTTCTTCATCGTGCCGACGCTGACGCCATCGGCCTTCCACTGCTGCACCAGCGCGTCCACATGCTTGGGACGTAGACTGTCAGCATTCATATGGCGATATCCGAGATCGTGCAACTGGTTCGCCACGTGCGAAAGTATCCGCGCACGGTCGGACTGCGTAGCATAGCTGCCATCGCGATTGCGGTCGCACAGCTGCTTGAGTTGATAGTTCAAGTCGCGCATCGCATGCTCCTAAAATCAAACTTGGTGTGATCGAGTCAGGTGAGTGTTTCTGGCCACCGTGCTTGCCGCAGCAAGGACGGTTTGTAAAGGCCCCGGGACACCACTCCCGTGTATGCGGTATGTTCACTGCTTGCCCGCGCCGCATGCGCGTATGGCGCCGCGATCCGCTCCTTGTAGAAGCCTGATCGCGGTGGGACCAGTTACCCAGGGTCCATGGGGTGTGCCTCGCACACGTTGTCGGCCCACGAGGGGCAAGGTTGGCAAGCAGCGTTCTGCTGCGCTGATAGCGGTAGATCCGCTGTCACTGGCTGCCGTCACTGAGAAAACAGTGGCGGAGCCCATATAGCGCTTGGTTGCTAGCGCGTCGTCACTGGCAGCAGGCCGCCAGTAACGACGCGCGGTTTGCGCCGCGGACTAGGGCGGCGAATCGACATGCACGCGGCGGCAGATCGCCGCGTGAGGTGGGGACGGTGCGTGAATGCGCACGATGTGACGCGCATCGCCCTCTGGGGAAGGATGCGCAATATGGATGCAGCCAATCCAGGCTGATCGCAGGTTCGCTCAAAGGCGAAGCCAATCTAAAAACAAATGTGGAGACTAAGGGCGCGTGACGAGCGCTACGCCTGGCGCGATGCCAGGTTGCGCGAAGGGCGATCCTTCGCGTCGAAAAGCATATTATCCTCCACCGGGCATCGCGCCGGGATCACCGAGTTAAAATTCTCATCGATTTATTTGTCGCGAAAGCTGCCCCCCCTCTTCACTGCACATCTGATCGGCTGTCCGAAGTAATAACGATCCTGGCGCCCTCACACAACTCCGCGCGAGCGCACACCGAGAGCTAACGCGAAAGCAGTGGAGTACATTTACCGGCGACAGCCTATCCTGCATTAGTCACCTTCGTTCCATTTCGCTTGATAATATCAAGCTCCGCGATGCATCCAAGCTAGCTAGCAACCCCAAACCTCACGGCATGGGGCGACACGAGAAAAAATCTAGCAGCACTAACCCACGCAAGAATGATGCTGTACGCCATCCCCTTCTGCAACACTTATAGCGCTGCCGCAAGTACCTCGCTACTCGAAACGGCTACTTTACCTAAAGGCTTTTCGAGATAACAAAGGGGAGAACATGGACACCACCAAAACCGTACCAGGCACGCGTCGCTTGATCCGCATTCGCGAAGTGCTGCAGCTATGCGGCATGTCGCGCGCGACGCTGTACCGCGAAATTAAACTGCATATGTTCCCCGCACCGGTGAAGCTGTCGGCGCGCTCGGTGGCGTGGCTGCATGATGACGTGATGCAGTGGATCGACGCGCGCGTCGCGCAGCGTGGTCCGGCCTTTCAGGCCTACCGCCAGCTCGAACCATGCGACACCAGGAAGGTATCGCCGATCAGCCCTGGCCATCGTCAGGCTCAGGAGAAATCGAAATAACATCGGCACCAGCGCGGATCGTGTACCGTACGTTGCCACGCCTACCTGATGTCCTGCAGACGATTCTTGGAGGCTCGTCTGCCTGTGTACGGCGTATCGTCAGCGCGGCGCGTCCTGTTCCTCGTATCCTTCATCGCACTGACCAATTCATTCATGCTCATCCCGCTCCGCAAATAACTTGCGACAAGCGCTATCGCTACGCTTTCTAGCTGGCGAGATATGGACTGCAACCCGGCGTGCTCGGCCTGCCGGATGGCGACCCGCTGGATGCTCCGCCGGGCATCGTCGGTGGGGATACGTGCCAGTGAAGGGAATAAGGCAGCTTCGAGATCGTGGATAGCGTGCTGGCTAGCACGCGAAATACTCGACTGCACATGTCGTCGCTCGGGCTCTTCAAACATTTCATCGAGTGGAATCGGCTTTGGTGGTGGATGCAGTTTTTCTCGACTAAATTCTGGTCGAGGATCCTGCTTCTGTTTCAGCAGTTGGCGCACGGTGAGCCTGTGTTCGCGAGCTTTGTCGATGGCAACTTCAGGATAATGGCCGAAAGTGAGAACATTTTCGCGGCCGTCATGCCGGCGAAACTTCATACGCCAGACCTTGCTTCCGCCAGGCAGTACTTCGAGATACAGACCGCCTCCGTCGAATAGCCTATATGGTTTCTCTTTCGGAGCAGCTTGCTCGATGAGCGCTTCGATGAGGGGCATAACACGCTTAGGCATGGTGGTCTCCCGCTTCGTCATCCCGTGTCAATTCACTTTTGATCAGCTTTAACCTTGGCCGTTTGGGCGGCGCGCCCTTTCCGCTGATCGCGTCAATATAATCAGCCCAGTCCTGCATCATCTTGCGTCGCTCGGCAAGGAACTGCGCGCGGTCGTAAGCGCTGGCGACCTTGTCCTTCGGCGCATGCGCCAGCTGCCGGTCCACGACCTCATGCCGGTATCCCAAGCGCTCCTTGATCGTGCTCATCGCTAGCGCCCGAAACCCGTGACCAGTCATCTTCCCCTTGTAACCCATGCGCCCCAGCGCGACCAAAATCGTGTTGTTGCTGATCGGTTTCTGCGGATCGCGCTGGTTCGGGAATAGATGCTTGCTGCGCCCGGTGATGTCATGCAATTCGCGCAGCAATGCCAATGCCTGCCGGGACAGGCAAACGTGATGGTTGGTCATGTCCGGATTGACGGTCAGCTTGCCGCGCTTCATGCGCTGCCAGGGAATGATCCATTCGCCGCGCTCCAGGTCGATCTCGCTCCAGGGCGTTTCGATCAACTCGCTGGTCCGCACAAAGATCAGAAGCATCAGGCGGAGTGCGATCCGCGTCGGCGCGAACATGCGTGCCTCGTTCCGCTCCAGTATGGTAAGGAACTGTGGCAGTTCATCGGCATCGATGGCGGCGAAATGCCCAGTGCGTACAGTTTTCAGCACGTCCTTCATATCGGATACAAGATTCTGGCTGATAAAACCGCACTGGATCGCATAGCTGAAAATTTGCGAACACACGGCTTTCAGGCGGTGCGCCACTTCGTTCGCGCCGCGATCTTCGATCTTGCGCAACACGACAATCAGGTCGCGATGCTTGATCTCATCGATAGGCATGCGGCCAATTGCCGGGAAGATGTCCGCTTGCAGGCGCTGGATGGTGTTCTTGGCCGTTCGGTCGCTCCACGTCGGCACTTTATTGGCGTGCCACTCGCGGGCGATCTTCTCGAACGTGTTGGATGCCTTTTCCTTGAGCAGGCGCTTGGCGTCATCGCGGTGCTTGGCCGGATCTATCCCTTGCAGCAGAAGGCGGCGGGCCGCCAGGCGCTTTTCTCGCGCTTCGTGCAAGGTGATTTCCGGATAAGGGCCGAACGTCAGCGTGTTTTCTTTGCCGTTGGCTTGGCGGAACTTAAATCGCCAGATGCGGGAGCCGGTGGGCGCGACGTCCAGGTACATCCCGTCACCGTCGAACAACTTGTACGGCTTCTCGCGCGGCTTGGCGTTACGGACGAGTAAGTCTGTCAGAGGAGTAATGATCTTGGGCATGGCGACCTCCTATGCGGCCTGCTGTAAAGATCAATATAGTCCTTTTTTTAAGTTTTGGGGGCACCCGTGCCGCACCTGTTGAGCTGGAGCCCCCAAACCTGCACTTTCTGGAGGTGGATGTCGGGAGACGTCCTGATGCGTCCAGAAACAAAAAAACCGCCTAGATTCAAGATCTTAGGCGGTTTTTTGCGACGTTTTTGGACGCCTTTGGACTTGCTGAATTGTATCCTTGGCGGAGAGAGGGGGATTCGAACCCCCGATAGGCTATGAACCTATACACGCTTTCCAGGCGTGCGACTTCAACCACTCATCCACCTCTCCTGCATTTCCTTCCCCTTCCGGAGAAGCCGCGAATTATAGCAAACATTCCCAAGAGTACAAAGTTTATTTCCCCAACCTCAGGAAGCTTCCTTCAACTGCTCCAGAATCGCCGGATTCTCCAAAGTGGACACATCCTGCGTAATCACTTCGCCCTTGGCCAACACCCGCAGCAAACGCCGCATGATCTTGCCCGAACGCGTTTTCGGCAAATTATCCCCAAAACGAATCTCCTTCGGCTTGGCGATCGGACCAATCTCCTTGGCCACCCAATTGCGCAACTCCAACGCCAGCTTCTTGGCCTCATCCCCAGTCGGACGCGCCTGCTTCAGCACCACAAACGCGCAGATCGATTCACCCGTCGTGTCATCCGGCTTGCCCACCACCGCAGCCTCAGCCACCAGCGGATTGGCCACCAGCGCCGATTCAATCTCCATCGTGCCCATGCGGTGACCCGACACGTTCAGCACATCATCGATACGCCCGGTGATGGTGAAGTAACCCGTATCCTTGTTCCGGATCGCGCCATCGCCAGCCAGGTACATCTTGCCGCCCAGCTCCTCCGGGAAGTAACTCGACTTGAACCGCTCAGGATTGTTCCAAATGGTGCGGATCATCGAAGGCCAAGGACGCTTGACGACCAGGATGCCGCCCTGCCCGTTCGGCACATCCACACCAGCCTCGTCCACGATGGCCGCCATGATGCCCGGCAGCGGCAAGGTGCACGAACCCGGCACCATCGGCGTCGCGCCCGGCAGCGGGGTGATCATGTGGCCGCCGGTCTCGGTCTGCCAGAAGGTGTCGACGATCGGACACTTCTCGCCGCCCACCTGCGTGTAGTACCACATCCACGCTTCCGGATTGATCGGCTCGCCCACCGTGCCCAGCAAACGCAGCGACGACAGGTCGTAATTTTTCGGATGCACTTTCGGATCCACATCCGACGCCTTGATCAGCGAACGGATCGCCGTCGGCGCAGTATAGAAGATGCTGACCTTGTGCTTGGCGATGGTGTCCCAGAAGCGGCCGGCGTTCGGGAAAGTCGGCACGCCTTCGAATACCACTTGCGTCGCGCCCACCGCCGTCGGACCGTAGGCGATGTAGCTGTGGCCCGTCACCCAGCCGATGTCGGCCGTGCACCAGTACACATCGCTAGGCTTGATGTCGAAAGACCACTTCATCGTCAGCGCGGCCCACAGCAGGTAGCCGCCGCTCGAATGCTGCACACCCTTCGGCGTGCCGGTCGAGCCCGACGTGTACAGGATGAACAGCGGATGCTCGGCATCGACCCACTCCGGCTCGCATTCTGCAGGCTGGCTGGCGACCAGCTCGTGCAGCCACAGATCGCGCCCCGCCTGGAAGTTGATGTTGCCGCCAGTACGCTTGTAGACGATCACGTCCTTGATGGTGTCGCAGCCGCCCAGCGCCAGCGCTTCGTCGACGATGGCTTTCAAAGGCAAGTGCTTGCCGCCGCGCAGTTGCTCGTCGGCGGTGATCACGGCCACCGCGCCGGCGTCGATGATGCGCTCTTGCAGCGATTTGGCGGAGAAGCCGCCAAACACCACCGAGTGCGTGGCGCCGATGCGCGCGCAGGCCTGCATCGCAGCCACGCCTTCCACCGACATCGACATGTAGATGATCACGCGGTCGCCCTTCTTGATGCCGCGCGATTTCAGGCCGTTGGCGAATTTGCAGACCTTCTCGTGCAATTCCTTGTAGCTGACGTTGACCGACTTGCCGTCGTCCGCCTCGAAGATGATGGCGGTCTTGTCGGCGTTGCCGTTTTGCAGATTGCGGTCCAGGCAGTTGTACGAGACGTTCAGGTGGCCGTCTTCAAACCATTTGTAGAACGGCGCGTCGGCTTCGTTCAGGACTTTGGTGAAGGGCTTTTGCCAGACCAGGTTTTCCTTCGCCAGGCGGCCCCAGAAACCTTCGTAGTCGGCCGCCGCTTCCGCGCACAGCGCGTTGTAGGCTTCCATGCCGGCCACGGTGGCCTGCGCCACAAACTCCGCCGGGGGTGTAAAGACGCGGGATTCCTGTGGACCTTGTTGGGTGGTAGTGCTGCTCATACGTGTCTCCAGTGTTTGAATTCGTTTGCCATAAACATAAACTTCGTCGCTTACTGAGCCCTTACAGATTGGTGATCCCCGGCGGAGGATGTAATGCCCTATGCAATTTTACCAATATTTCATCAACCATACGTAGTAGCCACACGCCGCTGCGATTGCTGAGCAGCACGTGTAAAATGTCGGCATCCCATTAGTCTGCACCAATTCAAGGAGTCCCGCCGTAATGACCAAGCCACCACCGAAGCTGCGACCGCTGCCCGCCTTTATCTTCATGACGCGCTGGCTCCAGTTGCCGCTGTACCTGGGCTTGATCCTGGCGCAGTGCGTCTACGTGTTCCATTTCTGGGTCGAGCTGAAAGACTTGATCGGCGCCATACTGGGCAACGAGTCCGCGCTGCAGCACATCTTCCAGGCCGTCGCCGTGCCAAACGCGCCGGTGCCAGTCAAGCTCAACGAAACCACCATCATGCTGGTCGTGCTCGGACTGATCGACGTCGTCATGATCTCCAACCTGCTGGTGATGGTCATCATCGGCGGCTACGAGACCTTTATCTCGCGCATGAATCTCGATACCCACCCGGACCAGCCGGAATGGCTGTCGCACGTGAACGCCTCCGTGCTGAAGACCAAGCTGGCGATGGCCATCATCGGCATCTCGTCCATCCATTTGCTGAAGACCTTTATCAATGCCAGCGTCTACGATGAAAAGACGCTGATCGCACAAACCGGCATCCACGCGGTGTTCCTGCTGTCGGCCCTGGCGATCTCCTATACCGACCGCATCACCACGCTGACCCACAACGAATCCCACTAAGCATCCCTCAAACCCACGCGAGAACATCATGACCATCATAAAGCAAGAAGACCTGATCGAATCCGTTGCCGCCGCGCTCCAGTACATCAGCTACTACCATCCTGCCGACTATATCCAGCATCTGGCGCGCGCCTATGACGCCGAGCAAAGCCCGGCCGCCAAGGATGCGATCGCGCAGATCCTGACCAATTCGCGCATGTGCGCCGAAGGCAAGCGTCCGATCTGCCAGGATACCGGCATCGTCAACGTCTTCCTGAAGATCGGCATGGGCGTGCGCTTCGAGGGCTTCTCCGGCACCGTCACCGACGCCGTCAACGAAGGCGTGCGCCGCGCCTACAACTACGACGACAACAAGCTGCGCGCCTCGATCGTGGCCGACCCGCACTTCGACCGCAAGAACACCAAGGACAACACGCCGGCCGTGGTCCACATGGAACTGGTCGAAGGCAACACCGTCGACGTCAAGGTCGCGGCCAAGGGCGGCGGCTCGGAAAACAAATCCAAGATGATCATGATGAATCCTTCCGATTCGCTGATCGACTGGGTGCTGAAAACCGTGCCGACCATGGGCGCCGGCTGGTGCCCGCCAGGCATGCTGGGCATCGGCATCGGCGGCACCGCCGAGAAGGCGATGCTGATGGCGAAGGAAGTGCTGATGGAAGACATCGACATGTTCGAGCTCAAGCAGCGCGGCCCGCAGAACAAGCTGGAAGAACTGCGCATCGAACTGTGCGACCGCATCAACGCGCTGGGCATCGGCGCGCAAGGCCTGGGCGGCCTGACCACCGTGCTGGACGTGAAGATCATGACCTACCCGACCCACGCCGCCTCCAAGCCGGTCGCCATGATCCCGAACTGCGCCGCCACCCGCCACGGCCACTTCGTGCTGGACGGCTCCGGTCCCGCCTACATGACGCCGCCTCCGCTGTCGACCTGGCCTGACGTCAGCTGGGCGCCGGACACCGAAAAATCCAAGCGCGTCGACCTGAACACGCTGACCAAGGAAGAAGTCGCTTCGTGGAAGCCGGGCCAGACCCTGCTGCTGAACGGCAAAATGCTGACCGGCCGCGACGCCGCGCACAAGCGCATCCAGGACATGCTGGCCAAGGGCGAGGAACTGCCGGTCAGCTTCAAGAACCGCGTGATCTACTACGTCGGCCCGGTCGATCCGGTGCGCGACGAAGTGGTCGGCCCAGCCGGCCCGACCACCGCCACCCGCATGGACAAGTTCACCGACATGATGCTGGAAAAAACCGGCCTGATCGCGATGATCGGCAAGGCCGAGCGCGGCCCCGTGGCGATCGAATCGATCCAGAAGCACAAGTCGGCCTACCTGATGGCGGTCGGCGGTTCGGCCTACCTGGTGTCGAAGGCGATCAAGGGCGCCAAGGTGCTGGGCTTTGCCGACATGGGCATGGAAGCGATCTACGAGTTCGACGTGGTCGACATGCCGGTCACCGTGGCGGTCGACGCCGCCGGTACGTCGGTGCATGAAACCGGTCCGAAGGAATGGAAAGCCAAGATCGAAGCGCTGAACGTTCCGGTCGTCACTGCCTGATGCACGCCGCCCGCTCTCCCGAAGCTCCGATCGGTGTCTACGACTCCGGCGTGGGCGGGCTGTCGGTGCTGCGCCACATCCGGGCGCAGCTGCCGGCGGAAGACTTGATCTACTTCGCCGATTCCGGCCACGCGCCGTACGGCGAAAAAACCGAAGAGTACGTGGTCGAGCGCGCGCTGCTGGTCGCCGCCTTCCTGCTGGAACGCGGCATCAAGGCGCTGGTGGTGGCCTGCAACACCGCCACCGTGGCCGCCATCAAGGCGGTGCGGGCGCGCCATCCAGAACTGCCGGTGGTCGGCGTCGAGCCCGGCCTGAAGCCGGCCGCGGCCGCCACGCGCAGCGGTAAGGTCGGCGTGCTGGCGACGGCGCGCACGCTCAAGGGCGACAAATTCCTGCAACTGCGCGAGCAGATCAGCGCCGCCACCCAGGCGGAGTTCCTGCTGCAACCGTGCGTCGGCCTGGTCGACCAGATTGAGCTGGGCGACCTGCAAACTCCCGCCATCGCCGCGCTGCTGGAGCAATACGTGGCGCCGCTGCTGGACCAGGGCGCCGATACGCTGGTGCTGGGCTGCACCCACTACCCCTTCGTCCAGGCCGGCATAGAACGGGTGCTGCAAGCGCATGGCCACGCGGACGTGACCCTGATCGATACCGGCGACGCCGTGGCCCGCCAGTTGGTGCGCCTGCTGGGCGCCGCCGGCCTGCTGCGCCCGGCGCGCGGAGACGCCGAGACGCCCGCCTCGCTGCGCGGCTACACCACGGCGGCCGTCAGCGCCCTGGCGCCGGCCTTCGCCAACCTGTTGGGCCTGCATCCACCAGTGGAAAAAGTGGCCGTTTAAACAATCTGGTATTTTTTGAAGAAACTTCGCATTTAGATTTGCAGGATTCAAAACTGGCTTGTATAATTCGACACCTGTCTACGAAACAGCAGACAAAGTGAAGTAAATCAGTGGTGGCTGTAGCTCAGTTGGTAGAGTCCAGGATTGTGATTCCTGTTGTCGTGGGTTCGAGCCCCATCAGCCACCCCACAGAATTCGTTTCTTGAAATAAGTGCTTGTTTTCCTAGGGAAACAGGCATTTTTTTCGTCCTCACGTTTTTCCTTGCGACACCATCCGTCCTTCCCCCCTCGAAAAATGGCTCCAGTCGCCGCTGCTGAACAGGCAGCCGGCCAGCGGAACATTTGTTATTGCGTAAATTATGTATTTATGAAAATATTAACGCAGCGGAAATCGTTATCACTCGGGAGGATACAGCGATGAGCATGACCAAGCAGGCTTTGGAGGCCTTACAAAAAAAGGCTCCTGGATTACTACGGGCGCCTATGTCGTCTGTCTCCAGCACGGTACTTCAGACGCGAAGCAGAGGGCCAACGCAGATATATCGCAGGCGACCGATATGGCACTCGACGCAATCGCCAATGAACCTTACTCCACTCATACAAAGTTCAACCAGCTCAGCAACATCCCTCACATCCATACAAACCCCGAGCGTTCTTCATCGTTCGTACTCGATATCCCGAGGACCTTCTCAGCCGTCAAGTTCCGGCGCTTCCTCATCCAGCAGTAGCTCGTCATCCAGCAGTAGCTCGTCATCCAGCAGCAGCTCGTCGTCCAGTGTCATCACGGACGATTCCCGATACGTTGTTCCTACCCCGGATAAGTTCCGAGGTAAGCGTTTGTTTCACGTGCCAGCGGGCGACGGCGTATTCATCCCGGTATCACAATGGCCTGCCGTGGCCGCGATTTACGGGCTGGTGTTCTGCAGAGGTTTCGCGGTCGAAGTTTATTCGCCACGCGGCGAATTATTGGGAATGGCAGTGGGGCATTACAACGGAAGCAACGACACCGAGATAAGGCTTGGATGGGAAAAGGGGATAGCCGATCTCGGTTTGAAGCATCGTGAGCCGCACGGGACAGCAGATGTGGATTTGCAGCTGGCCCATTGCAAATTGAAGTTGGTTGCGTTTCATTCAGGAACGACATCTCATAACGAAAATGCTGGTGACATCGACATGAGCCTTGCCACCACCGACCTGCTAAGATCTATCAATACTGAGTTGGCTGGGCAAATCGAAAGAGCGATGAGGAGTTCCGCGGCCCAGACAGAGAAATATTACGAGGACCACGTCGTGGCACCGTCGTTCTTCCAGAGTGTAATGAACCTCTTTAATTCGGAGAGTCACGCTTTGATCTATATGGGTGCGGAGGGCATTTGCAGCGTGTACTTTGAAACTGCTGAGGATCTTCCGATGGCGCGCACATATCCGCAAGCTGTCGTCAGGCCGAGCACGGAAATCTAGCCGCTTATGCGGCTTTTTTTTCGTCTGCAAAATTGCACACTTCGACAGAATATTTCTCGATTTCCCGCAAAGAAGAATTGACTGAGATGAATTTTCAGTACAATACAGACATCACTTCCTGCGGGGGTTTTCATGTCGAACAAACAATGGCTATCGCTATTTTTGCACGCATTACTGCTGGTCTCCAGCACCGCCGCACTGGCCCAGGACGCCGTTCCCGCCGCCCCCACCACCCAACAAATGATAGACGCGCTGACCGCCCGCCCCGCCGGCGCGCCGGCTGCGGCGCCAACGGCGCCGCGCAAGACCCGCAATCTCGCCGTCGAAATCAACACCCTGCCCGAGGGCGGCGCGGCGCCTGCGCCCAGCACGCCGCCCAGCGCGGCGACACCGCCGCCGGCGCCCGCTCCGGTACCGTCGATTAACCTGGCCATCCAGTTCGAAGTCAATTCCGACCGCGTGCTGCCGGCCAGCATGAAGCTGCTGGCCAACCTGGCGCAGGCGCTGCAGACGCCGGAACTGCTGCCGCTGCACTTCCTGGTCGAAGGACATACCGACGGCAACGGCAAGCCGGCCTACAACAAACGCCTGTCGGCCCAGCGCGCCGAGCAGGTCAAGCGGGCACTGGTGCAACAACATGTCGACGCCAAGCGCATCGTCACCGAGGGCAAGGGTTCCAGCGAGTTGCTCAATCCCGCCATGCCGGGCGCGCCGGAGAACCGCCGCGTGCGCATCGTCATGCTGGGGCAATGAGATGAGGGCGCACCAAGGTTCTGCCCTGCTGCTGGCCTGCGCGCTGGCCGTGGCCGGCCAGACCAGCGCCGCCACGCCGGCCGCGGTCCCGGACAAGGCCGCCGCCGCCGGCTCGCGCCTGCAGGCGCGCGCCACCCGCCATGCGCTGATCATCGGCGTCGGCGACTACCTGAGCCCGACCGTGCCGCAGCTCAAGGGCATCGCCTACGATATCGACTCGGCCAGCAAGATGGCGGTCGCGATGCAGGTACCGCCGGAAAACATCACCATCCTGCGCGACCACGAGGCCACGGCCGAACGCATCCAGCAGGAAATTGCCGCCCTCAATGAGCGCACCCAGCCCGGCGACCGCGTGTTCTTTTACTTCTCCGGCCACGGCAGCCGCTGGTACGACGTGCAGGCCAAGGACAACGGCTGCGTCGAGGCGCTGCTGCCGGCCGACAGCCAGCCGCTGACCAACGAACGGCTGGCCACGCTGCTCAAGCCGATCTCCGACAAGGCCGACAAGCTGTTCGTGTTCTACGACGCCTGCCATTCGGGCGGCGTGGTCGGCAAGCCGATGGCGCTGACGCGCAGCCTGAAGGCGCCCGACGGCGCCAGGCTGACGCCCAAGTTCAGCCCGGGCGGCATCGCCGAGGCTTGCGCCAAGCCGGCCAATATCCGCACCCGCAGCCTGACCGGCGAGGCCATGCGCAGCGGCAGCCTGCCGCAGAACATCGTGCAGATCTCCTCCTCGCGGCCGGAGGAAATCTCCTTCGACGACGAGAGCGCCGGCGGCCTGGCCACCCAGGCCTGGCGCGACTGCATGCTGGGCGACGGCAAGGACCTGGACAACTCGGGCGGCATCTCCGTCAATGAAATCGCCGCCTGCGCCCAGGGCAAGATCGACCAGCGCTTCGCCGGCAGCCAGCAATACAGCACCCAGCACCTGACGCTGGGCGGCAACACCGGCTTCGTGCCCGGATGGTTCGCCTCGGCGTTCGAGCAGGCCAGCGTGACGACGGTGGCGCCGGCCGCCTCGGCCGCGCCCGGCGCCGCCTTCAACGACGTGCTGGCCCAGCGCGATCCGCGCCGCAAGGTCGCGCTCAATTCGCCATCGAACCTGCTGCGCATCGGCAAGGACGCGCTGGACGTCTCGGTCACCTCCTCGCACGACGGCTATGTCTACCTGGTGCTGCTGGGCTCGGACAACAGCAGCTACTACCTGCTGTTCCCCAACGACAAGGACCGCGCCAACGCCATCAAGGCCGGCGAAACGCTCAAGCTGCCGCGTCCCAACTGGCGCATCACCGCGCAGGGGCCGGCCGGCGTCGACCGCATGCTGGTGGTGGTCAGCGAATCCGAACGCGACCTGTCCGCGCTCGGCAAAGACAAGGCCGGGCCGTTCGTGCAGAGCCTGAGCGACGCCGCCGGCCGCGCCAATTTGCAATGGTTGCTGGGCACCTCGCTGCGCGCGTCCACGCCGCAATGCCGCCGCGGCGGCGCGGCGCGCACGCCGGCCAGCAGCGCCCAATGTTCCGACGCCTTTGGCGCCGCCCTGGTCGAATTCACCGAGTGGTGACGCCGGCCCTGCCACACCGACGAGAGACGCCATGAAACTGTCCACCCTGCTGCTGTGCTGCTCCGTGCTGGCCCCGGCCCTGTGCCGCGCCGGCGAACCGCTGATCACGCTGGCAGAAAGCCAGGCCGAGCAGGCGGTGCTGTCGCGCTCCATCCTGATCGCCAAGGGCGTGCCGCAAGCGGGCGCGCCCAGCATCGACCTGCTCGAGCCGGCCGACCCGCAAAACATCGCCACCACGCCGTTCCCGGTGCGCGTGCAGTTCCGCACCGAGGGCGGCGCCGCGCTGGTGCCGGCCTCGCTGCAGGTGTACTACGGCGCCTTCGGCATCAACATCACCGACCGCCTGCTCAAACGCGCCACCTTCGACCACAACGAGTTGCGCATCGACCAAGCCGACGTGCCATCGGGCAAGCACCGGCTGCTGCTGAAGATCCAAGACACCAGCAACCGCAGCAACGAGAAGCTGCTGACGCTGGTCGTCAAATAGCCGCCCCCTCCTCCATAAGGCCTGCCATGAACCCGCTCCGCCACTCCCTGCTCCTGCTGACGCTCGCCGCCCCGCTGGCCCTTGCCGCGGAGACGCCGGCGCCGGCCGCCGACAGCGCGCCCATCACCTTCCTCGACTCCACGCTGTTCGACAACCTGCTGTCGCGCGAACTGGGCAAGGGCAAGAACGAGGTGGAGGTGAACATCAGCGGCAAGATCTCGCTCAACAGCATTCCGCCGCGCGTGGACAAATGGATCACCGCCGTGGCCGAACAGGGCGAGGTCACGCTCAAGCCGGCCGACCCCGCGCTCAAGCCCAAGTTCATCCTGGCGCTGCTGCCGGTGGTGTACTCCTTCATCAAGCAGGCCAACGCCGAGCGCAGCATGAACAGCGCCAACCAGTACAACGCCCAGGTGATCTACCACATCGACAAATCGGGCGAGTCGGTCATCGACAAGATCGTCTTCGTCAAGAAAAAAGAGTGATCATCCGGGCGGCTCCGGCGCCCAGCCCAGCACATGGACCGGGCTGTGGCCCTTGATCTCGCGCAGGCCGAGGTCGCACAGCCCATGCTCGCCGTCGAGCCGTTCGGCCACCGCCAGCGAACACAGCACCGGCATGCCGACCTCCTTGCACAGGCTTTCGATGCGCGCCGCGACGTTGACGGTGTTGCCGATCGCCGTGTACTCGTGGCGCTCCGCCGAGCCGATGTAGCCGATCACCGCCAGGCCGCTGTGCAGGCCGACGCCGATGCGCAGCGACGGCGCCCCCAGCTGCGCCGACTCGGCGTTCAGCGCCGCCAGTTCGGCCAGCATCTCGCGCGCCGCCGCCAGCGCCGCCGCCTCCGGACAGGCCATCTCGTTGGGCGCGCCGAAGAAGGCCATCATGCCGTCGCCGATGAACTTGTCGACGGTGCCGCCGTGGCGGTGCACCACCGCCGTCATGCGCGCGAAGTAGCGGTTCAACAGCGCCACCACCTGCTCGGCGGGCAAGGCTTCGCTCAGTCCGGTGAAGCCGCGCACATCGGAAAACAGCACGCACACGGACAGTTTGCGCCCGGACTTGCGGGCGTCGATGCCGCCGTCGAGGATGTTCTGCATGACCTGCGGGCTGACGTAGCCGCCAAAGCAGCGGCTCAGGCGCTGCCGTTCGAGGAACTGCTGCCACGACTGCCAGCCGGCGCGCGCCAGCAGCGCGATCCAGCCGCCCAGCAGCGGCGCGGCCGGCGCCAGCCACACGCCGCGCAGCAGCAGCGCCGTGCTCAGCGCGCACAGGCCCAGCGACAGCAGCAACAGCAGCGCCAGCTTGCGCCGCAGCCGCGCGCCAAACCAGAACAGCGCCATGACGGCCGAGCCGGCCCATATGCCGCCGCGCGCCAGCGGCGCGATCAGGCCGCCGTTCAGCATGCTGCGCACCGCCTGCGCGTGGGCCAGCATGCCCGGCACCCGCGTGGCGCCGGGCAGCCACGCCGCCAGCGGCACCGGCAGGTCGACCAGGTCGATATCGTCCAGCACCGCGCCCAGCAGCACGGCCTTGCCGGCGAAACGGCGCGCCAGCTCGTCCTGCCTGCCCTCGCGCGCCAGCTGCAACACCTGCTGCAGCGGGATGTACTGGAACGGCGCGCCCAGCTGGTAATTGATCAGCCCGGTCCACGGCTGGCGCACACCGGCCGCCGCCGCGATCTCGCTCGACAGCGTGAACGGCGTGCGGTCCGGCTGCAGCGCCGCGTCGGGATAGCGGCGGATGCGGCCGTCGTCGTCGGCGACAAACAGCGCCGAGGCGTTGCCGCGCACGGCCTCGCCCTGGCTGGCCAGCACCGAGCTGTAGTCGAGCTGGATGTCGCGGAAGTGGCGGCGGTCGTGGTCCCAGACCTTGGCCACCACCACCGGGCTGCTCTGCATGGCGCCCAGCAGGCCGGCCAGCAGCGTGCGGTGGAAATCGAATTCCGGGTCGCTGCGCGACTGCAGCTGGTCGTAGCGCTTTTCCGGCAGCACCAGGTCCATGCCGATCACCAGCGGCCCGGCCGCGCCGGCCGCGCGCAGGAATTGCGCCAGGTAGCGGTGGCTCAGCGTAACCGGCTCGTCGACGCCGTCGAGGAAGGCCTCGTTGATGCCCACCAGCACCAGGTCGCGCTGCACCGGCTGCGGGAAGCAGGCGCGGTTCACGCCGAACTGCAGGTCCAGCAGACGGGCGTCGATGGCCGGCGCCAGCGGCAAGGCGCAGGCCAGCGCCAGCAGCACGCAGGCGTAGCCGCGCCAGGCCGTCCAACGGCGCGCGGCGGCTAGCGGCGGCGCGGCCAAGGTCGGCCTAGCGCGCCAGGCTGCCGGCCTTGCTCAGGTCCGGCCGGCGTGCCGCGATCTCCTGCCAGACCGCGCGGGCGTCATCGAGCATCTGGCGGTTTTGCAGCAGGCTGGCGTACAGCACCCACTCGTCGATCGGCGCGCCCGCGCCGGGCCGCAACGCCACCAGGCTGGCGTGCTCGGCCTCGCTGGCCACCTGGAACTGGGCCGTCGCCTGGCGCGCCTCGCCGTCCACCGCCGAGGTGTAGGCCACGCTCCAGCGGTAGCTCTGGCCATACGCCAGCGGCGCGGCCGGCGGCGGCTCCCATGCCGAGGCGTCGGTCTTGAACTGCGCCACCACGGCGCCGTCGGCACGCTCCAGCGTGAAGGTGTAGGAGGTGGCCTCGTTGGCCTCCCAGCGGAATTGCGGACGGGTGTTCAGCGCCAGCGTGCCGTTCTTCGGCCCCAGCAGCGTGACGTCCAGCATGATGGCCCGCATCTTGAACGCCGCCGGCCCGGTGTTGGGGCTCAGCGCCGCCAGCACCACCTTCTCGGCCAGCGACTTGGTCGCCAGCGCCGTGCCGCTCAGCACGCGGATCGCGCCGGGATCGACCTCGGCCAGCACCGGGCCGGTCAGCTGGTAGATCAGCTTGGCGCCGTAGTGCGACACCGAGGCCCTGGCGCCGGCGTCCAGCCGCAACTGCTCGCCCGGCTTGACGTAGTTCAGCAACTGCAATTTGCTGTGCTGGGTGTTGCGCACGAGCTCGCCGTTGCCCTGCACGTCGAGCACCATGCCGACCACCTCCTCGGCGGCCCTGGCGGGCGCGCCGGCCAGGGCGCAGGCGGCGGCCAGTAACACTACACGGATCAACCACATCATTCTCTCCCCGGCTCACGCCTTATTTATAGCTGCGCGTCTCGAACAGATAATCGCCGCCGGCCGTGTGGCCGGCCGACACCGCCGCGCCGTACTGCGGCACCTGCGGATAGGCCTCGGTCACGCCGGCCTTGGTGGCGTTGAACACCGTATTGCCGGTGTCGTAGCGGGTGACCCGCTTCATCGCGTTCATCAGGCTCCAGGCGAAGATCGAATGGCCTTCGACGCCGTCGTCGGCCACCGGTTCCTCGCCGCCCGACGACATCACCACCACCGAGCGGCGCCCCAGGATTTGGCCTGCGTCGGCGCCGGCGTCGACCTTTTGCCCCTCGGCGAAGGTGCCCGAGTAGCAGCTGTCCGACACCAGCATCACCTGCCGCGCCGGCACGCTGGCCAGCAGCTTCGAGACGTCGCTGGTCGAGATCCATTTGGCCGGGCTGCTGCCGCTGCCGTCCGACGGAATCCAGTAGCCCTGCTTGCCGCTCTTGGCGTTGCCGGTCATGTAGCCGTGGCCGGCGTAGTACACCGTCAGGCTGTCCTTGGGCCCCAGTTCGCGCGACATCGCGCCGATGCCGTTGACGATGTCGGCCCGCGTGGCGTCGCGCAGCACGTGCACCTCGTAGCCCATCTTCTCGGCCATCAGCGTGGCCACCGCCTCGGCGTCCGGCACCGCCGAATCGAGCGTCGGGATGCGCGCGTCCTGGTAGCGGTTGATGCCGATCACCACCGCCACCTTGCGCTCGATCTGCGGCAGGAAGGCCGCGCTGGGCAGGCGCAGCGCCGGACGCGCCGGCATCGCCTGCAACTGCGCCTGCTGCGCCTGGCCGGGCACGCACAGGCCGCCGGCGCCGGGGCCGCACGGCGGCAGGTCGGCCGCGTGGGCGTTCTGCTCGAGGATCTTCAGCGCCTCCTTGAACACCACGGTCTTGTGCTCGTGGCGCAGCACCGACAGCTCGGCCAATTGCTCGGCGCTCATCGCCGCCGTCGCCGTGGCGGCGAAGGCCTTGAGCGCCTTGGCGCGGCGCGCCTCGTCGCGCTTGGCCACCACCAGGGCCGCCGCGTCCGCCTTGGCCTGCCTGGCCTTGGCCTCCTCGGCCTTGGCCGCCGCCGCCACCTTCTGCGCCTCGGCCTTCCTGGTCTGGACGGCCAGCTGGCGGTCCGCCGCCGCCTTGCCGCCGACCGCCGCCTTGACCAGCTCGGGCTTGCCGCTGGCCTCGGCGCGCTGCACCTGCGCCTCCTCCTTGCGGCTGCGCGCGGTGGCCGCCTGCGCCAGCGATTCCTCGCGCTTGGCGCGCGCCTCGAGCACGCTGGCCTGGGCCTGGCTGCGCCGCGCGTCGGCCTGGTCCCTGGCCTGGGCCGCGGCCAGCCGCAGGTCGTCGGCCTGTTCCTGGCGCACCCGGCTCTCGGCCGTCTTCTGCGTCGCCTCGACCCGCTTGTCGCCGGCCAGCCGCTCGGCCGCCGCGCGCTGCTGCGGCGACTTCGCCTCGCGCGCCTGCGCCAGCGCCTCGCTGCGCGCGGCGTCGGCGATCTTGGCCTCGGCCGCGGCGGTGCGCGCGCGCGCGTCCACCCCGAGCGCCTCGGCGGCGGCGCTCTTGGCGCCGGCCTCGCTTTGTTTCGCCCCGGCCTCAGCCTTCTTGGCGTTGGCGTCGGCCACCTTGGCTTCGAAGCCGGCCCGGCGCGCATCGGCGTCGGCCTTCTTCGCCTGCGCCAGCACCTTCAGCACCGGCGTCGCCGCGCCCAGCACCTCGGCTTCGGCCTTGCGCGCGTCGCTGTCGGCCTGCTTGCCGTCGGCCTCGGCGCGCTTGGCCAGCGCCTCGGCGCGCTTGGCCTGGGCCTCGACCTTGGCCGCCTCGGCGCTGGCCTGCCTGGCCTCGCCGGCGTCCTTCTTGGCGGCCAGCTCGGCCTTGCGGGCGCCGGCCAGGTCGGCCTTGGCGGCGCCGCTCGCTTCGCGCGCCTCGCGCTTCAGTTCCTGGGTCGACTTCTTGTCGTCGGCGGCCTGCGCCACCTCCTTCTCGCGCGTCGCCTCGCGCTTGCCGCCGAAGCCGACCTTGGCGCCGGCCACGCCGGCGGCCGGCCCGTCCTCGGCCTTGGCTGGCGCAGCGGCCGACGCCGGCGCCGGCGCCGCCGTCGCATCGGCCACCGCCAGCTTGACGTCGTAGGTCACCGGCGCCGCCGCCGTGGCGGCGCCCGGCAGCGTGCTGCCACTGGTGCCGCCGCTACTGCCGGTGCTGGCGCACATGGCCGGGTTGTTGGTGCAGGTCGACTGGACCGCCGCGTCGGCCACGCGCAGGTCGACCACCGGGCTGCCTTGGGGCAGCAGGAAGCGGAACGCCGCCGCGTTGGCGCTGTCGTACACGGCCGGGCTCCAGCTGTAGCCGTGGGCGTTGATCAGCTCATAGCTCAGGGTGCTGCTGCCGGACGGGTCCAGCGCGGCGGCCGCGTTCTTGCCCAGCGCGACGATCCAGTTGCCGTTCGGCGTGACCAGGCCGCCGCTGCGCACCGTGTAGGCGTCGCTGGCGTAGATCTCGGCCTGCAGGTTCTTCGCGCCCAGCACGGTCCAGTCGACCTGGCCGCCGGCCGCCGGCGCGTTCGGGTTGTAGTTCGGCAGCAGCGTCGCGTTCGGCTCCGAGCCGGTGGCGTTGATGGTGCCGTTCAGCTCGACCGTCTTGCCGCTGGCGGCAAAGGTCGACGTGTTCAGGCTGCCGTCGCCGCCGAGGTCGACCAGCACGCCGCCCTGCGCCCTGTTCGGCAGCAGATTGGTGGTGTGCGCGGCGATCGAGGCCGACGCGGCGCCGGCGATCAGGCGCGTGGCGCCGCCGACCGCCACCGTCACAGTGCTGTTGACGCCGGTCGCGTGGATCAGCGCGTCGCCGCTGGCGCCGCTGCCGCCGGTCAGGTTCAGGTTGCCGCCGACGTTCAGCGTCAAATTGCCGTCCGGGTTGATCGCCGCCACCGCGCCCTGGTCGCGCGAGAACGCCGTGGCCGGATCGGCCGGCGTCAACAGGGTCACGCCGCTGGCGCCGCCCGTCATAGTCAGGTCGCCGGTGACGTTGACCAGCGCCGCGCCGCGGCCGCTGCCCAGCAGCGCGCCGCCGTGGGTGGCGGGCGTGCCGCCGCCGTCGAGCGTGATCGATTTGGCGTTGATGGTCTTCAGCCCGCCGCCCTGCCCCTTCTCGTGCTGCGAGGCCGAGGCCAGCGCCGCGACGTTGGTCATCATCGCGCCGTCGGCGGTGTTGTAGTAGCCGCCGCTGCCGCCGGTCAGCGTGATGGTCGGGTAGTTGGCCGCGCCGCCCGAGCTGGTGACGGTCTGGCGGTTGCCATTGCTCAGATCGGCGAGGATGACGGCGCTGTTGTCCGAGCCATTTTTGCCGCCCACCAGATCCAGCGTGCCGCCGGCAACAAAGTCCAGGATCTGGTCGCCGCCGCCGAAAGCATAGATGGCCGCCTGATTGTTGCTGGTGCGGCAGCCGGGGCAGTAACCGGCCGCGGGATCGCCGTCCAGCAGGCCGTCGCCGTTGCCGGCACGCAGCCTGACCGTGCCGCCGCCGTTGATGACGAATTTCTGCGCGCCCGTGCCGGTCTGGTAGATGACGGCCTTGTTGTCCGCACTACCGCTGCCGCCGCCGCCGGCCAGCGTCAATTCCGAGCCGGCGCCGGTCAGATTGAAAGTTTGCGTGCCCGATTGCGCATAGATCGTCACGTTACGGCCGCTGCCATCGGCGCCGGCCACCATGTTGAGGCGATGCGCGCTGATAGTCTGCGCGCCGTTCGTGATCCCCTCGGCAGGCACCTCCTGGATAAAGGCATTGCTCTGATCCGCCGTCCCGGCGCGCATGCTCAGGGTGTCGCTGACGGTGATGGTCTGCACGATGCCGCTGCTGATGCCGGAACTGGAACCGGTCGAACCGCCGCCGGCGATACTGAGGTTGGTGGCCGTGATGGTTTGCTTGCCGCTCCCAAACAGGCGGGCCCAGTTGTTGCCGTCGGCGGCGTTCGCGCTGGCGTCGCCGCCCACCAGGCTCAAGTTGTCAGCCTTGATGTTCTGGTCCGATACCGTGACGCCATCGGACAGCCCCAGCGCATGGATGCGCGCGTGATTGCCCGAGCCGCCAGCCCCCCCGGTCAATTTCAGCGCGGTGGCCGTGACGTTCTGCGTGCCGCCGTTCGCATTGATGGTGATTTGCGCGACATTCTGGCTGCCGCCGGCGCCGCCGGTCAGGCTCAGGCTGGACGCGACGACCTCCTGCACCAATCCGCCCTGCGCGGCATCGTTGGACAGATTTAAATGCGCGCGGTTGCCGGTGCCGGCTGCGCCGCCGTTGAGGGCAATGACATCGGCGTGGATGGTCTGGTTGCCGCTGCTGCTGACGTTGGCGCTATCGTTGCTGCTGCCCGAGCCGCCGTTCAGCGTCAGGCTACCGGCGGTGATGGTTTGCGCCGCCCCGGCGTTGACAAACGCCACCTGGTTCGCGCCGGTTCCGCCGGTCACGGTCATCGCGCCGCTCACGCTGATGTTCTGGTCCCGGTCGGTGCTGACGCCGGCGCCGTTGGTGCCGTTGAAACCACCGTGGATGCGCAGCGTGGCGGCTGTGACGGTCTGATGCGCGTTGCCGCCGATCATGGCGTTGCTGTCCAGGACCCCGCCGCCGGTGATATCGATCGCGCCGCCGGTGATGACCTGGGTCGCCGCCACGGTGTTGGTGTCGTCGAAGGACCACAGGTGGGCCCAGTTGCCGCTGACGCCGGCGCCGCCCTTGATGGTCAAGGTGTTGGCGCTCACGCGCTGGGTGACGCCGGCGCCGGTCGCATGCAGGCCGGCGAAGTTTGCCGTGCCGACGCCGCCCTGCATGACGAGGCTGTCGGCGCTGATCGCCTGGGTGTGGCCGGCGCCCTTGTTCAGGCTGAGGTTGGCATGGTTGTGGTCGCCGCCGCTGCCGCCGCTGATGGTCAGCGTCTTGACGGCCACGGTCTGGTTGCCGTCGCTGCTGACATCGACGCCGCCGCCGCTGCCGGTCGCGCTGCCGGTCAGCGACAGCGACGCGGCCGTGATGCTTTGATTGCCGCCGACATTCATCGATGCGTTGCCGCCGCTGCCGCCCTGCAAGACGATGGCGTTGGTCACGTTCAGCACCTGGTCGTGGCTGGTGTTGATGGTCGCGCCGAGATTGGCGGCGCCGCCGCCCTGCAGCAGCACGCTGTCGGCCGTGACCGTCTGCGTGCCGTTGCCGCTGATCGAGGCATTGTTGTTGACGCCGCTGCTGCCGCCCGTCACGACCAGCGTCTTGACGGCGATCGCCTGATCGCTGCTGCTGCTCACGTCGGCGCCGTTGTTGCCGCCGGAGCCGCCGCCAGTCACGACCAGCGCGTTCCCACTGACATGTTGCTTGCCGCCGGCGTTGATCGATGCGGCGTTGTATGCGGCCGCGTCGGTGGAGCTGCCGCCGGCGACGGCGATGGTCTGGTTGGCGCTGACGGTCTGGTCCAGGCTGGTCGTCATGCGCGCGCCCGCGCCACTGCCGGCGCCCGAACGCAGCGTGATGTTGTCGGCGGCGATGGTCTGCGCCGCCTTGCCGCCGATGTAAGCCTCGCTGAACGTGCCGCCGCCGCCGGTCAGGGTGATGTTGCTGGCGTTGATGATCTGAACCTGCGGAACCACGTCGGCCGCATCCCACGCATTGATAAAGGCGCGGTTCTGGTTGCCCGTGCTGCCGCTGCCGCCCTTCAGCACCAGATCCCCGGTGGTGATTTTCTGCACCACGCCGGTGCCGGTCGCGGTCAGCATGGCAGTGTTGCTGACGCCGTCCAGCCCGCCCTGCAAGGTGATGCTGTTGGCGCTGATGGTCTGGGTCAGACTCAGCGGCGGCGTAACGACATTGTTATCGCGGTACAGCCCGATTTCTGCAGAGTTGTTCGCGCCTGCGCTGCCACCGATGAGCGTGATGCTGTCGGCTTTGACCGACTGGCTGCCGAAGGTGTAGATATTGGCCGCCGTCCTGCCGAGACCGCTGCCGCCGTTCACTTTGATCGCGCCGGTGACGTTGATGCTCTGGCCGCCGGGGCCGTCGCCGATGAAGGCGTGCGAGGCCCCGTAGTTCGGCACGGCGACGGTGGTGCTGCCGGCGTTGAGGGTGATCGAGTCGGCGTTGATGACCTGGCTGCCGGCCGAATCGAGCGAGGCGTTGTTGCCGCGCGTATCGTCGGTCACGCCGCTGACGCCGCCGTTGACGGTAATCGCGCCGGCCGTGATTTTTTGCGTGGCCGACGCCTGCGCCGAAGCGCCGTCGGCGCGGATCTGCGCGGTATTGCCGGCGCCGCCGGTGCCGGCGTTCAGCGTCAGGCTGACGCCGGCGCCTATCGTCTGGCTGACATTGAGCCCGCTGGCGTTGATCGACGCGCCGTTGAACAGGCCCGCGTTGCCGCTGGTCAGCGTGATCCGGTCGGCGTTCACCGTCTGCTTGCCGCCCGCGCTCGATGGCAGCCAGATGGTCGCACCGCCGCTGCCGCCGCCGAGCAGATTGATATCGTCGGCCTGCACGGTCTGATTGACTCCGGCGATCAGACCGGCGCCGACGTTGCTCACGCTGGCAGTATTGCTGCCCTGCAGATTGATTTGACCGGCATGGATCGTCTGACTGCCCTGCGTGGTGATTTGCGCCGCGCCGGCCGCCGCCGTCAGGTCCAGATGGCCGGTGGTGGTGACCGACTGCGTGCCCGAGGCCAGCCCCATGTTCAGGGAGGCCGGACCGGCGCCGTCGACGCTGCCGATACGGATATTGCCGCCCGTGCTGACCAGGGTCTGGCTGGCGTTCGACGCCAGCACGCCGCCGATGACGATGCTGCCGGTCAGGCTGGCGCCGGCGCTGTCGACCCGGCTGGTGCTGCCGTAGGCGCCCGAGGCATCCAGCTTGAGGCCCACCACGCCGGTGTCGATGTTGGCGTTGCGGCCGATTTCAATGTAGGGCGCCTGCACCGTCAGGGTCAGGCCGGACGGTATCGACGGGCTGACCGTGGCATTGCCGCCGCTGGGCAGGAAGGTGACGAAGTCGCTGGCCGCCAGCGTGCCGTTGCTGGCCACCAGCAGATTGCCCAGCGAATTGAAATCGGTGGCGCCGGCCGCCGCCGGGCCGCTGCACTCGCCGGCGCTGCTGGTGTAGAAGCAGAACACCGCCGGATCGAGCAGCCAGTTGCCGGTGCGCCCATGCGGCGCCAGCGTGTCGACATAGCCCTTGGCCTGCAGCGTGTGGCCGGAGGTCTCGACCTGGCCGCCGTCGCCGCCCAGCGCGCCGCCGCGCGCGGTGATGCTGCCGGCAAAGCTGGTGAGGTCGCGCGACCACAGCACCACCTTGCCGCCGTCGCCGCTCTGCCCCGCGCTGGCGGCGATGCGCGCGCCGGCCGCCATGTCGACCCGGCTGGCGTTTTGCACTGCCGCGTTCTTGCCCTGGTAGTCGCCGCCGACCAGCACCGTGCCGCCGCCCAGGCTGCCGCTGGCGTCGACGCGCGCGCCGTCGCCCAGGCTGACCGTGTCGCCCAGCAGCTGCACGCTGCCGCCGGCGCCGTCGCGGTTGACCGCGCTCACCGTGCCCGCCACGCTGGTGGCGCCGCTGGCCTTGAGCACGATGCGTCCCTGGGCGTCGCGCGCGCTGCTGTCGGCCCGCGCCACGCCCTGCAGGTCGATCAGCGCGCCGTAGATGTCGATGCGCCCGCCGGCCGCGTTCAGCTCGCCCAGGTTGAGCGCCTTGCCGCCGGTGTCCAGGGTCACCGACAGGTTGGGCGCGCCGCTGTCGGCCAGGCTGACGCGCTGGCCGGCCGCCAGCAGGATCTGCCCGCCCGGCGCGCGGATCACGCCGCCGTTGCCGACGTCGCCGCCGACCAGGTAGACGCTGCCGCCCAGCGGCGTGGTGATGGCGCCGAAGTTGTGGACGCCGCCGGCGCCGCCGGCGAAGTTGTATTTGCCGGCCAGGAAGTCGGCGTCCGACAGCCGCAGGCTGGAGGCGACCAGGCCGGCCACGTCCACCGTCGCGTTGGCGCCGAACAGCACGCCGTTGGGATTGACCAGCAGCACCCGACCGTTCGACTGCAGGGCGCCGAGGATCTGGCTGGGATCGACGCCGGTCACGCGGTTGAGCACGGTCGACTGGGCGTTCTGCTGCAGGAAGCGCAGCAGCTCGCCGTTGGCCACGTTGAACTGGCGCCAGTCGATGATGGTGTTGGGCGTGTTGGTGACGGTGAAGACGTTGCCGTTGACGGCGAAGCTGGCCGTGCCGGCGCGCACCGTCGGGTCGACCGGGCCGCCCAGCGCCGGCGGCGCCAGGGTCAGCACCGTCAGCAGGACGGCGCCGGCCTGCACGCAGGGATGGGGAAACAGCGTACGGGTCAGGAATGCGAGGCGCAACATAGCGGAATCTCCGGCAAGGTTTAACGCAAGGTGTGACGCTTTAGAACGCGTACTGGAATGCCACGTGGACGAAGCCCTGGTTGCTCTGGCGCGGGGCGTTCGCGCCCGGCGCCGTCGCCACCTGGGCCGCGCCGGCGTCGCAGCGCAGGCTGACGTCCTTGTCGAAGCTGTAGCGCAGGCCGACGCCGACGCTGGCCAGGTGGCCGCTGGCGATCGGCGAGGCGTCGCTGTTGCGGACCCAGCCGGCGTCGTAGAACAGCAGCGCGCGCAGGGCGTGGCGCTCGCCCAGGTGCAGCCGGGGCGCCAGCTCCGGCGTGTACAGTTCCAGGTTGGCCGAGGCGCCGCGGTCGCCGGCCGCGGTGCGCTCGTCGTAGCCGCGCACCGAGGCCGCGCCGCCCACGCCGAACTGCTCGCTCGGGATCAGCGCGTCGCCGCTGTATTGGGCGTTGAGGGTCGCGCGCCACTGCCACTGGCCCAGCGGCTGGGCGAAGTAGGCGCTGGCGCGCCAGGCCTGCCAGCTGCGCGGATGGGTGCCGTAGCGTTCCCGCTGGCCGTGGCGGCCGCCCGGCAGGTTGTGGAAGTAGCCGATGCTGCCGCCGGCCTGGTAGCCCGGCGTGGCCTGCTGGCCCAGATAGCTGACGCTGAGCGGCACGTCGGTGATGGTGCCGCAGGCGGCCAGCTCGATGCCGGCGATGCTGCAGTTGTTGTTGAAGTCCTTGTAGTCGATGCCGTAGACCAGCTTGTGGCGGTACTCGCCGCGGCTCGCCAGCGCCTGGTTCAGCCGCGCGCCGGCGTACACGCCCTTGCCCGAAAAGAACAGCGGACCGGCCGGCGACACCGCGTTGCTCTTGCTGTCGGAATAGGCCGCCACCAGGTCCAGCGACAGGCCCTGCCGGTAGAACGGGATGCGGTAGCCGGCCGTCACGCTGGCGGCCTTGTCGGGCTGCTGCACGCTGGTCATCAGCTGCACGCTGAGCACATGGTCGCGCCCGAACAGATTGGCGTGCTGGTAGCCCAGGCCGATGCGTTCGCGCCCGGTGGCCGCCGCGCCGGCATTGTCCAGCGTCACGCTGACCTTGCCGACGCGGTCCTCGGCCACGTCGATGCGCGCATCGACCTCGGTGGCGCTGGCGCCGGCCGAGAAGTTGACCGCCAGCTGCCGGGCTGGATTGTCGTTGGCCAGCAGCACGGCGGCGACGATGGCGTCGGTATTGGGGGCTTCGCCCTCGCGCAGCGGCGGCAGGCTGGCGCGCACATTGGCCTCGCTGTAGACCTTGTTGCCGCGGACCTCGACCCGGGCCAGCTTGCCCTCGCTCACGCGCAGCACCACGGTGCCGGCGCCGAGGGTCTGCTCGGGCGCGTAGACCTGGACGATGGGATAGCCGGCGGCGACATAGGCCGCCTTGACGGCCGCGACGGCGCGCCCGACGTCGTCCATGCCGCGCTGCTTGCCGGCGAACGGCGCCACCAGCGCCTGCAGGCGCTCGGCGCCCAGCAGGCTGGCGCCTTCGAAGCGGAAACCGCTGATCTCGAACGGCGCAGCGTCGGCCGCGGACGCGGACGCGGACAACAATACCAGCAGCGGCAGCAAGCCGGCTGTCATGCACTTCTTCATGAGTTCTCCCAAGCACCGGCGCAGCGGCGCGTTGCTTCAAACAACAATCTGAAAGACTATCGCGACGGCAATATTGGTATTTACTTATGGAAATTAAGTTTCATTTCGATAACTATATCGCAGGGTAGCACTATTCATCGCGCATGGGAAAGCTGGCGCGATCTTTTGTCGCTTTAGCATCACAGTCGTGGAAGCGGGCTTATTTCAAGCCGAAAAAGCGCCGTATGCTGGACCGGTAGTTGGCTTGCCGGACCGGCCCGGGGCCGGCGTGGTCGTTGCGGATGGCGCTCAGCACCTCGTTGCGGTCGCTGAGCACATGGGCGAACTCGTCGGCAAGCTCGGGACGCTGGTGCAGGATGGTTTCGAAATTTTGCTTGTCCAGCCGATAGCACAGCACATCGGTCCTGGCGGTGACGGTGGCGCCGCGCGGCGCGCCGGTCAGCAGGCCGATTTCGCCGAACACGTCGCCGGCCTGCAGCGTGGCGCAATGGATGCGCTCCTGCCCTTCGGCCTCGAACCAGACGTCGGCCTCGCCGCCCACCAGCAGATACAGCCAATGCGCCACCGCGCCCTGGCGGGTGATGATGTCGTCCTGGACGAAGGGCGTGTGGCGCAGCGCCTTGGCGAGCTTGGCCAGTTCGTCTTCGGTCAGGCCGGAAAACAGCGCGACCTTGGCCAGCGCCTGCTTGCGCACGTCCATCTCCGCCGCCAGCCGGACGCTCGAGCGCCGCTCCGAATCAGAGTTCAGGCGGATGTCCATGCAGGGATGGGCGAGCGACAGGCTCTGCCGCTGCAGGGCGCTGTAGAAATGGATGCGCACGGCCGAATCGGTGCTGTCGTCGTGGCCGGGATGGGTGAGCCAGTAGCGCACCGCATACTGGATCAAGCCTTCGCGGTAATCGATGACGATGCATTCGGGCGGCCGGGTCGACGAGATGTGTTCGATATGGGTCTGGCGCAGCGCCGTCTGGACGGTGGCGATCACTTGCTGCGGCGGCACGCCGTTCTCGATCCAGAAGTTCACCCAGCGCCGGAACTCCGGCTTGCTCTCGCGGCTGTACACGTCCACCTTCGATTTCATCAGCACGCTGTTGGGAATGACGATCAGGCTGCCGTTGTTGGTCTGCACCGCCGTGTGGCGCCAATGCACTTCCACCACCTTGCCGCGCACGTCGTCGATCTTGATCCAGTCGCCGATGCGCACCGAGTTGTCCAGTTGCAGCGCGAGGCCGCCCAGGATATTGCCCAGCGTTTCCTGCATCGAAAAAGCCACCACGCCGGTGATGACCGCCGACGTGGTGACCAGGCCGCTCAGGTCCAGGCCGGCCACGCGCAGCCACACCAGGCCCCAGACGATGTAGGTGATCACCAGCAGGATGTCTTCCATGATGCGCGGCGGGTGCATGCGCAGCGCCGGCAGCAGCACGCGGAACGCGGTCAGGCCAAGGATGCGTATCAGCAACAGCCCAAAGCCCAGCATGGAGGCGCTCTCGAGCAGGCCGGCGGCCTGGCGCTGGTCCATGTCGATCATCAGCTTGCTGGACAGGCTGAGCATCAGGCACAGGCCGCCGAACAGCAGATGGTGGCGGAACATGTGCGGGCTGTCGGGATCGGAGCGGGTCAGCAGCAGCTGCATCGCGCTGCAGACGAGGACGGCGGCAACCAGGCCGGCGTGCCATGGATTGATCCACGGGCCATCTATCGTCAGCATCCCGGCTCCCCATTCGTTGCTACCTTGCATGTATTGTGGACCGATCGCCACCCGGGCGCAACGTGCACCGTTACAAAAATTTGTGCGTTGCTGTTGCCTAATGGAACTAGATTGACGCTACAATGAACCCCTGTGCATCCGCATGCAACGCCTCCCCTTTTTCCAGATTAAGCCCAGCCATGTCCCAAGAGAGAACACCCCTGCACGAAGTCGCCACCTACAGCAAGGACACGCCGGTCGGCTGCCCCGACGTCAACGGCCGCGCCGCCGTGTTCGTGCCGACCGCGCTGTTTGACGTGAACGGTTCCACCACCATCCGCAAAGGCGCCGGCATCGTCGGCTACGGCAACCCGGATGGCTCGCTGACCGTCTACTTCGAAGCCAACCGCTTCGACGAGAGCAGCCTGCACAAGTGGGAAAACAAGGCCCGCAAGGCCTACGACCGCATGGTCGCCGGCGCGCCGACCGTGTCCAAGGCCAAGATGGACCCGAAGATGGTCGAGCAGATCGGCTACATCGACGGCAGCGGCATCCAGCTCAAGCAGCCGGAGCAATTGCAACACTGGCTGCAAGTGTCGAACGCGCTGGACACCGCGCCGACCGACGCCTTCATCGTCTGGAAGACCAAGTAAAAAGTTAGCATAAAGATAGAGACGGGCAGTAGTCCTACAAAACGTCGGACATTCGGCTGATGTCCATCCTACAACTCCCGGGGTATTCTGGACTTACCGTAAGTCCAACCCATCCTGGGAGTTTGTCATGGCACGCTATCTCCATATCGCCTTCGGCGCGTTGTTGCTCAGCCTGGCCTGCGCATCGACCTATGTGTTGTGCTCGGAAAACGCCTTGCAAGACCAGACCATCTCGCTCTACCAGCTGCGCTGAGTCCTCACTCGCGCAAGCCCAGCATATTCACCAGGCGGTTCAAGTCCCCTTCTTCCCGGATAATCTCGGCCATCAGTTCCGGCAGCGGCATGCGTCCCCAGTTGACGGCGCGCCGCAGCAGGTAGGGCGTCGGACTGTGCGGCTCCACCAGGCTCAGATAATCGGCGATCGCCCCCAGCGCTGCATAGGCCTCGTCGCGGTTCTTCCAGCCTGACAGGGCCACCGCCGGCGGCGCCAGGCCCGCCGCCATGCCGACCACTTCCTCGCCGCCCTGCGGCTGTTCCGGCGTCGTCATTTCTTCTTCCTTTTGCTCGGGGACCAGTTGTTGCAGCACGCGCTCCAGCGCCACCAGCGTCCCCTTCAGTTTAGACAGATTCGGCGCCTGCGCGCCCAGTTGCAGGTCGACAAACACCAGCATGGTTTCCAGGCAGTTCAGGCAGCGATGCACCACCTGCTGGCGGATCGCCAGCTCGCGCCCCAGCCGCTGATGGGCGTAAGCGATCACTTCGATGCGGGTCAGCGGCGCCTCGCCGTCGGCGTTGGCCTGTGTCTCGCCTGGATGGCCGGCCAGTTCGCGCGCCGTCATGCGCTCCCAGTCGACCAGGCTCTGCGCCGGCGGCTTGCGGCCGTTGATTTTCAGGATGGGCACGTGCACCCGCACCGTCGTCGCCAGCGATTCGTTGAGCCACTCCAGCGGCGCGATGCGGGCGTCGGCGTCGCCGTCCTGGATGGCCGGATGCAGGCTGTCCCAGAACTGCCGCAGCAGCCGGTCCACCAGGCTCAGGCCGCGATACAGGCCGTCGATGCCGTACTGCCGGGTCCACGCCTCCAGCAGCCAGGCGGCGATCTGCAAATCCTTGGAGCGGCTGCCCAGCATGGTCTTGCAGCGCGCCTCGATCAGCGGCCAGTCGGCCTTCTTCAGCGGCCGCTCCCACTGCCCCATCGGCAGGCTGGGGTCGTCCTCCTCGCGCGCCAGCCGGATCTCGGTAAAGATCGGATCGTAGCGCAGCGGCGGACCGCTGGGCTGGTCGGCGGCTATGGGCTTGAGCAACTGTTCCAGCTCCTCCTGGTGTTCCTTGCTCATCAGGGAGAGCGGTATCGGCAGGCTGGGTGCGTTCATGGGGGCGGTCGGGGTCTCGATACTGGGTGGTCGGTCGTCGGCAATCAAGTGGCGCGCCTTGTCGACCAGGTTGAGCAGATTGTCTTTGATGGTCGCCATGCGCGGTTCCGCCTACGGTAGCATCTTGCCGAGCTGGTGCGCAAAAAACTTGGCCGCCAGCGGCGACGTCAGCTTGTGCAAGTCCACCACCGTGGCGCCGGTCGGCACGTATATCTTCTCCGACAGCGCCAGCAGCCGCCCGGTATCGAAGCCGTCGTCGATCTCGTGCATGGCGATCAGCACATGGTCGGAGCCGTTGTCCAGCAGCGCCTGGAAGGGATTGGGCCCGGCGTAGTGCGACGGCCAGCCGTCGTCGATGCAGGGATGCAGGTTGTAGAAGCCCAGCCTGGGCCACTCGAACAGGCGGGCGTCGATGCGCTGGCCGAAGGTGGCGGCGATGCACAGGTCCGGCTGCCACTGGTCGCGGTACATCTGCCAGAACTCGTCCGCCTTGACGCGCCCCTTGTACGGCACGATGCCGTGCGACAGCGCCAGCCGCTCCACCATCACCTCCTCGGCCGGCGTGTGCGGATAGGCCCACACCCGGCGCCCGCGGCTGACGTGGTCCGAGCCGACGTCGTCGGTGGCCACGCCGACCACCCGCACCCGCTGCGCCAGCGGCCCCTTGAGCAGTTCGCTCAGCACGTGGAAGCCGCGATGGAAGCTGCCGAACATGGCGATACGCACGAGAGGTGGAGGCAAGGATGACATGGCAAAACCTCGGTAAACCCGGCCTACCAGGCCGGCGCCTTGACGGGGAACACCGGCGGCCACACCAGCGGCGCGCGCTTGCCGGCCGCGCTCACGGTCAGCCGCACATACACCTTGGCGCGGCTGTCGCGGGTGGCGATGCGGCCGTCGCCGACCGCGCTGATCGGGAATTCGAACTTGAGCAGCTGCGAGCGCGCGCCCGACGCCGGCGCCGCTTCGGCCTCGCGGTAGGCCGACACCAGGCTGAACAGCGCCCACGGATCGTCGAAGCGGTAGCTGACGGTGCGCTCGTCGACCGCCATGCCGGGATGGCCGGCCTCGGCCTTGGGCAACACCGGCCCGTCCTGCGCCAGCCGCAAGGTCAGCACCACCGGCAGCCCCGGCTCCCAGCGCAGCGGCCGCGGCGCGTCGCGCTGGTGCACGGTCTGGCCGCCGATGGTCAGCGACCAGTCGATGATCTTGTTGCCTTCGCTTTCGACGGCGCTGTTGGCGCGGAATTCCGCCATCACGTCCAGGCCGGCGGCCTGGCCCTCCTCGGCCGGGTACAGCGGCGCCAGGAATTCGCGCACCTTCTGCATCTGGTCGTCGACCTTGCGCACCGTGCTGGCCGGCGACGGCCGCGTGGCGTCGCGGTCCGACGCCAGCGCCAGCACATGGGCCTGGTCGAACAGCTTGAGCACCGTCCCCACTTCCTCGACATCGGCCGGCACCCGCTCGCCTGCGGCGCCCTTGCCGCCGGTGTCGGCCGTCAGCGCGCGGAACGGCGCGCGGCTGGCCAGGCTGGCGTTGAAGGCGTCGGCGAAGCGGGTCCAGGTGTCCTGGTAGCGGGTCTGGGTCAGGTCGCGGCAGCGCATGTACAGCCCCATCTGCAAACCCTGCATGCGCTCGGAGAACAGGTCGCCGGCGCGGCGCTGGGCCGCGCGCGCCGACAGCTTGTCGAGGCAGTTGTCGATGCTCAGGTCGGCCGCGCCGGACAGGATGAACTGCTCCAGCGTGGTCAGGCTGCTGCTCGGGCTCTTCAGCTTGTAGCGGCCCAGGTCGGCCACCGTGGCCTGCCAGCGCAGCACCGACGGATGATTGGCGGCGGCGCCGCCCAGTTGCAGCAGCAGCGCTTCCGCGCTCTTGCCGGCGGCTTCGATGAAGCCGATCTGCTGCCCCACGTAAGCGTGCAGCCCGCCCACGTCCGAGGCGCCGAAGGCGTCCACCAGCGGCCCCTTGGCGCCGTTCCAGGAACGGAAGGCGCGGTCGCGCGGCGTGAACAGGTCGGCGCGGGTCAGCGTATCGTCCAGCTGCTGCAGGCGGCTCAGCGCATCCTGCGTCAGCACCGCCGACAGATGCTCGGCCACGCCGGCGCCGCCGTTCTCCTGCAGCCAGGCGCGCACCCGCAAGGCCTTCGCATGGTCGGCCTCGTTGACCGGGGCCGGCGTGTCGCGCGCCGAGACCAGGTAGGCCTGCGCCAGGATGTCGCGCGCGGAATCGGCCAGCGCGGCATCGGCCAGGCGCCCGGCCGGCCCCTGCAGCATGACCGGGAACTTCGGCAGGAAGTCGGTCTGCACCCGCTTGCGCACGTCCGCCAGCGCCAGCACCTGGTCCAGCCGCGCGCCGTCCCAGCTGACGGTGGAACCGGCCACCATTTCCGGCAGGCGGCCGGCGTGGCTGGACTTCATGAACGGCAGCGACAGCAGGCCATTGAGCGCGTCCAGCAGCGCCCGGCGGTCGGGCGCGAAGGCCCACGAGGACTTGGCGTCCAGCCATTCCAGTCCCGAGCTCAGCCCCTGCGCATGGCGCTCATCGGCCATCGGCGCATCCCACTGCGCGCTGAACCAGCGGAAGCCGTCCTCGGTCTGGCTGCGCGCATTGTCGGCCGCGTCCTTGCCCAGCAGCGCAACGCTTTCGACCTGCTGCAGCAGGTGCGCCCAGGCCGGGCCGAGGTCGAGTTTTTCGCCGCGCATCCAGCCGCCGGTGCCCGTCAGCAGATAGGCTTCCTGCGCGTGCAGCGCGTCGCGCAGCGCCAGCCAGGGAGCGACATTGACCTCGGCTTTCGGGTCGCCCTGGTACAGCGCGGCCAGGCTGTCGTTGACGCTCTGTTCGGCCTTGAGCAGACCGTTGTTGAGGAACAGCCGGTTGGACAGGGCCTTGACCCCCAGCCCGAACGAACAGACCGCCGCTTCCTGCATCGGCTCGATCGCCAGCGTCGGCTTGGTCTTGGCCACCGTGCTGAACAGCGCGGCGGTGCGGGTCAGGTTGCCGTTCATCTCGCGGTTGAACAACACGTTCACCACCTGCGCCAGATCCTCGCCCGAGGGCGCTTCGGCGCCGGGCGACTTGAGCCGCATCATCGCCTGCACCGCCAGCTCGAGCTGGGTAATCCCCTCCACATACGTGCTCAGCGCGGCGTATTCCTGCGTGCTGGTCACGTCCAGCCCCCCGGCCACGCCGGACTGCTTCATGCCCTTGGGCGCGGCGCACAGCCGGCCGATGATCAGGGTGCCCGAACTGGCGTCGAGCGGCTTGCCGGTCAGTTCGCTGACGCGGGCGTAGGCCGCGCGCAGCAGCGGGTCGAAGGCGGTTTCGGCGAAGCTCTTTTCCATGCGCCGCTGCACCTGGTCCTGCAAGTCGTTGAACCACGGCCACGAGCCCGGCATGAAGGGCGACCACAGGCGGGCATTGGAGATCTGCTCGATGCTGGTCAGCGCCTCCAGCGCGCGCTGCTGGCTGCGCTGCGCATCGACCACATGGTTGTTTTTCACCAGCTGGCTCATCCTGGTGTCGTGGTTCAGCGCCTGCAGATTCGTCACCACCTCGGCGCCCAGCCCGTGCAGGCGCAGCGTGGAAAACACCAGCCCCAGCACCCACACCACCGGCAGCGCCACGGCGCACCAGCGCGCCACGCGGTTCATCGCCGGACGGCGCATGCGGTGCACCGACGAGGAGCGCACCAGCCCGGCCTCGGCAAAGATCTTGCGTTCGAAAATATCGCGCAGGAAGGCCGGCACCGCGCTGTCCCGTCCCGCCCGGTACGCGGGCGCGGGCGCGCCCGCGGCCAGCGACGGCTCGGCCCAGTCGGGCAAGGCGGCAGTGGCTGCCGCCGCCGGCTCGACCGCCATGAAGCCGTCGTTGTCGGCCGGCGCCGGCGCATGGCCCTCGCCCAGCAGCGCGGCCTCGTCGCTGCAATCGCCGGTCAGGTAGATGCCGCGCAGCAGGAACGGCTCGTGGTAGGCGCTGGGCCGCATCAGTTCTTCGGCGAACATTTTCAGGCCGGCGCGCAGGCGCTCGACCTGGTTGGGCAGCAGGAAGTATTCGCTGCTGTCCGAGTCCGACGGCTCCAGCGCGCACAGCTCGGCGCAGCTGTCGGACAGCGTGCGGCCGATCTCGTTCATCGCGGTGTCGATCCACTGCGCCTGGAACGGCGCGACCAGCTCGTGCGGCGACGACCAGCCCAGCATCGAACGGCGCAGCGGTTCCGGCAAGGCGGCCGCGAAGCGGGCGAAGCCGGGGATGGTTTCGCAATCGCTGATCGCCAGGTAGATCGGGAAGCGCAGCGCCAGCCGGTTCTGCGCCAGCCACAGGCGGCGGTGGATGGCCTTGGCGCGCGCGGCCAGGTCCAGCTGGCCGGCGCCCTCGACGTCGAGCAGCGCGCTGGCCGGCAGCGCCAGCACGATGGAATCGAACGGCCGGTCCGGACGGTAGTTGCGGCACAGGCCGAGGAAATCGTCCCAGGTGGTGTTGGCCATGGCGCTGGCGTCGGCGGCGTCGGCGTCGGGCGTGCCCAGCGAGTCCGAGTGCAGCTGCACCGCGATGCCCTGGTCGAAGAAGTTCCAGTTGATGCCCTGGGCGCCGGCGGTCAGCGTGCTGTCCGCGCTGAGCGCGCTTTGCAGGCCCGATTGCGGCAGCGGCAGGTCGCGCCCGGCGGCGCCCTCGTTGAGCACCAGCGTCCACGCCAGGTTGTAGCGTTCCGCGCGGGCCGCGATATTGTTTTCGATCAGCTCCACCGCCACGCGGAACGATTGCTTGAGCGAGTCGGCGCTGATCTGGCGCGGCTTCTGGTCGGCCGGCTTGTCGGCTTTTTCCGCGCCCTTCATCGCCGCCCAGATGACGATGGCGAACAGCAGCATGACGAGCAGCGTCAGCACCAGCAAGGTGGCTATGGCCGTGTTATCAGACAAGAAGTTCAACACTATGTGCTCATCCCGTAAGGTTGGTTCACACGGTTGCCGACAGCGCGGCGCGCACCGGCCACGATTGCCACAACCACAGCAGTTCAGACAGTCCCAGCAGGATTAGCAGCGCCAGCACGAACATCAATCCGCTGCGATTGAACTTGGGCAGGCGCCGCGCCGCCAGGTGCGACAGCGTGCTGGCGTACGCCTGCTCGGACAGCGTGCGGTCGCGCCCCTGCAGGTCGGCCGGCCGCAGGTACACGAACTGGAACAGCTCGCGCCGGTACTCGGCGATCTTGTCCTGCTTCTGGCCGCGGTACCGGCCCTGGAAGCCCAGCGACAGCAAATACAGGTACAGCCGGCCGACGTTGCGGCGCGACGCCTCGCGCTCGCGCAGCAGCTGGTCGAGGTCGTCGAACACGCGCTCGCCGGCAAAGCTGGACTTGAACAGCGTGGTCTCGATCAGCACGTGGCGCCAGTGGTTGCGCCCGGCCCATTCGGTGTTCAGCAGCACCTCGTCGGCCAGCGCCGCCTTCAGGAAGCGGCCCTGCGCCTCGGCCTCCATGCCGGCCTTGCCGACGATGCGGCGCGCCTCCAGCGACTGCAGCTCGATCAGCTGGCACAGCTGGCGGCTGAGCGCCTCGGCGGCCGACCTGGCCTCGCCCTCGCCCACCCGGGTGGCCGCCTGCGCCGAGCGCGACAGCACATCGTAGAAGTCGCGGAACTGCACCGAGGCCAGGTCCACGCCCTCGCTGGCGGCGCCGTTCCAGGCCGGCGCCGCGCTGTTGCCATGACTGGCGCTGCTTGCATTATTCGATAGCATGCTCACGGCATCATCCCTTTATGAACAACACCACTTCCTGCGGGCGCTGCGCCAGCAGGCTTTCATTGGCGTTGCTGATCAACAAAGCCTGACCGGCCACGATGAATTCGTCCGACACCTCGACGCTGAACAGGGTGTAGCCGGCGCTGGCGCGCAAGCCCAGCTCGGGCGCGGCGTCGATGCGGGTGCGCGGCGCGCCCAGCACGCGGCGGTCGGTCAGCGAGGTCCACACCGTCTGCGAGCCGACCACCGCGCCGGCCATCCATTGGGTGGCCTCGCGGTCCGGCTGGCCGCGCAGGCCGATCACCAGCCGCGCGCCGAGCCACTCCGCCTGCATCGCCAGCGCGAACGCCTGGCCGTCGTAGTTGAACACGCAGGTCTTCCATTCCTGGCTGACCTCGCCCACCAGGTCGCTCAGCGCGCTCAGCACGGCGTCGAAGGCCGGGCCGCTGTCGGCGTGGTCGTAGGCCGGCGGCATGATGGGCACGGCGCCGGGACGCAAGGTCGCCAGCGGCCCCAGCTGCGCGCACAGCGCCAGATACAGCGCCAGCGGATGCACGACCGGGGCGCGCAGCAAGGCTTCCAGCAGCGGCAGGTTCAGGATCAAACTCGACAACCTGGCCTTCTGCTCCAGCATGTTGATGCGGTCCTCGGTGCGCGACGACGGCTGCGCGGTCTGGCGCGCCAGGAACACCGCCTTGTTGCGCATGTGCGTGGCCAGCTGCTGCGCGCGCTGCAGCACGCCCGACGTGGCCGGCAGGTCCAGCAGCGCCGGCAGATAGGCGCCGCGGTGCACGATCTCGTTGCCCTTGTTGACCGTCATCAGCCGCAGCGCGGTGTAGGCGGCCGACGGCACCGGCCCGGCCGCCAGCGCCAGGTTGACCGCCATGCGCGGCACGTCGGCCGGCAGCGCCTGCGATACCTCGTCCTCCACGGTCGGGCTCTCGACGCCGCGGAACATGGCCGGCTGGCCCGGCTGGCGCAGCGAACGCGTGTTGCCCACCACCAGGTACACCGACAAGTCCTGCTGCGCCATCGCCTCCGCCCACGGCGCCAGGTCCAGCTCCAGCGGCAGACCCTGCGCCAGCGCGCTGTCGTAGGTCACGGCCATGCCGTTGGGCAGGATCGCCTGCAGCTGCTGGATGCGCAGCAGGCCGGTGGTGAGCAGCGCCTCGTCGATGACGAGCTCGCGCACGCCCCAGCCGTAGGGATTGGTCGCCATCGACTGCCAGGCCAGCAGCGCGTCGAGGCGCGCGCCCTCCTGCTGGAAGTGCTGTGGCGTCAGCAACATGCCTTCGTGCCACTGGATGCGATGTGAAAGTTGAGGTACGGTCATTGAGCGGCTTCCATAAACTTACTGTGCCGCGCCGGACTTGGGCTCGGTCGCCACAAAGCCCTGCGCGTTGAGTTGCACCACATATCCCGAGGCGTTCAGCAGCAGGCGGGCGCGGTGCTCGCCGGCGTTGGCGTAGCCGGCGAACACCAGCGCGGCCCAGGCTTTCTGGTCGCCCCACTTTTTATCGTTCAACTTGATCGTTTGCGCCGGCACCAGCTCGTAGGGGTAGACCGTCAGCGCTTCCGGAAAGGTGCGCTGCAATTCCGCGCGCGAGGCGAACCATTTCGCGGCCGGCATGGCCAGCAGCGAGTCGAGGACGGCCTGGTCCTTGACCAGCACCACATCCACCGCCACCGCGCTGTTGTTGTTGGCATCGTCGGCGGCGCGCAGGGTCAGCGTCTTCCAGCCGGGCGAGGCCATGCTGGGGCCGAACAGCGCGCGCGTGGCGCCGCAGCCCGCAAGCAGGCTTAGCAACACAGCGAGCAGCACAAACAGCAACATGCCACGGCGGGGAATCGAGGTCATCTTCAGTTGCATAAGTCAGTCTTCAAAAGGCCTTGCGCAGGCCATAGCCCACGCCGGCGCAAAACACTGTGAACAGAGCAATCAACAACAGGAACAACACGGACAGCGCTTGCTTGCGGGTGAAGACGAGCTTCAGCGTGGACGGATGCCACACTTCGGAATCTTGCTCATTATTAATATACAGACCATCCGCCACCAAGGCAATCAGAGCCGATGATATAAGAAAGGAAAGTAAATTCCTTGGTCCCTCGCACAACACTTCGACTAGCATAAACACCGGCAACACGGCCTCCAGCGGCAGGCCCAGCGAGGCCATCACGAAGCCGCCGAGCAGCACCGACTTCACGCCTGCTATCCCCACCGACCACAGCGCGGCGGCCCAGGACAGCGCGCAGATCAAGGCGATCTCGCTGGCCGTCAACGCATGGTGGTACAGGTTGGAAATGAAGATCGCCAGCACCGCGAAGAACATCGCCTCGCCGGCCTTGATGAACACCGGCGCGATCGGCGAGACCAGCTCCACCATGCCGCGGCTGAAGCCCAGCCGCACGCTCATGCCCTGGATGAAGCCCGGCACCGCCGCCACCGCCACCGGCGAGAACAGGCAGACGGTGATCGGTTCGCGCAGCGCCATCAGCACCAGCCACGGCGACTTCTTCAGCTTCCAGCAGATGACGGCGATGGCCGCCGCGCACACCGCGAAGGCGGCGGCAAAGAAGGTCGCCAGGAAGCTGCCCAGCAAGACGATGGCCTCGACCCCGGCGCTGGCGGTGGCGGCCGCCGCCAGCACGAAGGCGGCCGCCGGCAGCAGGGTGTTGAAGCGGTTCACCAGCGATTCCAGCGCGCGGTACATGCCCTCGAAAATGCCGCTGAGCTGGGCCGAGCGCTGCGGGTCCTGCACCGACACCGCGGCGCCGAAGCACAGCACGCCGATCAGCACCGACGGCAGCGAGCCGTAGGCCAGCACGCCGAAGAAATTGTCCGGCACCAGCGCGCCGATGTCCCACGGTTCGGCCACGCCGTCGTCGCCGCGCAAGCTCATGCTGAACTGCGATTCCGAGCGCAGCGCCAGCCTGCCCAGCGCCGCCGTCTGCGCCGCCGACATGCCGGAGCCGGCGCCGCCCAGGCTGGCCGCCAGCACCCCCACCACCGCGCACAGCAGCATGGCCAGCAGCGCCATGGCGGCCAGCCGCGCCAGCCGCGCGCCGGAACCCGGCTCCGCCGGCAGCCGCTGCAAGCCGAAGTAGACCGCCAGGATCACGAACGGCAGCGCCGCCATCTGGATCAGCGACAGGTACAGCAGCGACAGCGCCGCCAGCAGCGCCGCGCTGCCGGGGAACAGCGTGCCGATCCAGCCGCCCAGCAGCATCGCCCCCAGCAGCGTGGCCGGGTGCTGGAAGATATCCCTGATCTGGAACATGGCGGGTTTGGCGAGGGTCTGCATGGCCGGGCCTAGAGCTTGACGGGTTTGGCGCAGATGGCGGCCACGGCGGCGCAGCTGCCGATCACCGTGACCGCCGTGCGCGCCATGGCGCAGATCGGATCGACCGCGATCAGCAGGATGAAGGCGGCCTCGAACGGCAAGGTCAGGTAGCCGCAGATGGTGCCCACCAGCGACACCGTGACCACGCCCGCCATGCCGGCCGAGGCAAAGCCGGACAGCACCGACACCAGCACCAGCACGCCCAGGTCCAGCGGCGACATGGCGCGGCCGTACAGCGCGGCGATGAACAGGGTGCTGCAGACGAAATACGCGACCGCCCCGACCCGCAGCAGCGAGATGCTGAGCGGCACCAGCAGCTCGACCCGCGCGCGCGCGAACTGCAGCTGCTCGACCAGGCCGCTGACCATGGCCGGCATGCAGGTGGCGCTGTTGTTGGTGGCCACGCCGAGCGCGAACGGTTCGCGCATGGCCGCCAGCACGGCGCCGTAGGGCACGCCGGCGCGGCGGCTGATCAGCGCCATCGCCAGCGCCATCAGCAGGCCCGACACCAGCAGGAACAGGATCACGAAGCCGGCCATCGCCGCGATCGGCTGCAGGCCGGTCTGCGCCACCTGGCTGGCGGCCATGCACACCAGCACGAACGGGATCGGCAGGTTGACCCAGCGCGTCAAGGTCTGGCAGGCGTGGTAGATGGTCTCCAGCGCCTGGTGCAGGCCGCCCGAGATGCGGCTCGGCACCTGGCCGGCGGCAAAGCCGAACAGCAGCGCGAACACCAGCGCCTTGAGCGTCTCGCCATTGGCCAGCGAGGCGAAGATGTTTTGCGGGATCAGCGACTGCAGCACGTCCTTCAGGTCGGTATGGTGCGGCGGCGCCTCCTCGGCGCGCAGCGCCATCTCGGTATTGCTGCTCTCGCCGTCGGCGCTGATGATCTTGCCCAGCGCGGCGCGCGTCTCGGCCGGCAGGTTGCCGCCCGGCCGCACCAGCAGCGAACCCACCGTCGCCAGCACCGCCACGATCAGCGAGAAGCTGATGAACACCACCACCACCCGCTTGAAGATGCGCGCCGCGCCGCCGTCGCGGTACAGGTTCTGCAGGCTGAAGATCACGGCCGAGATCATGAACGGCAGCACGATCATCTTCAGCAGGTCGACATACACCACGCCCACCGCGCCCAGGTGGCGCGACAGCGACGGCGCGGACCAGCCCAGCAGGGCGCCGGACAGCACGCAGCCGATCACCGTCCACGGGTTCAGGGCCCAGTACTGGAAACGCTGCATGCCGGTCGGAGCGTCCACGTGGTTTCCTTATTTGATGGCTTTGAGCACGCTGCTGGCGGTGGGCTTTTCGGCCCGCTGCGCGATCAGCTCGTTGACGAAGGACAGCAGGGTCAGGTCGCGGATGCCGACCATGATGCTGAGCGGCGACTCCAGGTCGTTGAAGGTGACGGTGCGCAGGGTCAGCGCCAGGCTGGGGTCGTTGTTCACGATCTGCATCACCTCCAGCTCGTCGCGGTAGGCCGCCACCACCTCGCCCTTCTTGGCGGCGTTGACGGCGTCGGTCCAGCTGGGGTAGCTGACCAGCTTGGCCTTGGGGAAGTTGCGGCGGCCAAATTCTTCCCACGACGAATTGGCGATCACGCCGATGGCGCCGGTGAAGTGGCGGATCACCTCCGGCAGCGGCCGGTCGCCGGCCATCTCGGCAAAGCGCACGCGGTTGATCAGCAGCGCGTGGCCGAGCCGCATATAGGCGACCGAAAAATGCACCGACTGCCCGCGCTTGAGCGTGCGCGCCAGGCGGCTGATGCCGAGGTCGGCCTGGCCGACGGCCACCGCATCGGCCACGCCGTCGAAAGTCTTGGGGCTGCGGTCGAAGCGCACCGGCACGCCCAGCTCCTTGCCGATCAGCCTGGCGAGATCGACGTCGGTGCCGGCCAGCTCGCCGTTCTTGACCGAGAAGAAAGGCGGATTGTCGGCCGCCAGCATGGCGACCACCAGTTCGCCGCGCGTGACGATGCGGGCGATTTCCGGCGCCAGCAGGCGGCCGTCGGCCACCTTGACCAGCGGCGAACGGTCGGCCTGGGCGGCCGCGGACGACGCGGCCGCGCGCGCTTTCTGCGCACCCTGCGCCCACGCGCCGCCGCACAGGCACAGCGCGGCCAGCAGCAAGCCGAGATGGCGCAGGCGCTTCATTGCGCGGCCTTTTGCGCGGCGTTCACGCGTTCGGTCACGGGCGCGGCGGCCGCGGCGGCGTCGCCGGTGATCTTGCCCTTCAGCTGTTGGCGGGCGCGGTTGGCCGCGTTGTCGGCCACGGCCGGCGCGGGACGCGCGGCCATGCTCGTTCCGACCTGGTAGCCCAGGGCAAACAACAGCACCAGCATCGCCACGCCGGAGAAGATGGCCAGCGCGATCAGGCGGGGAGTGAGGCTGAATCGGTATTCCATGGTGGCGGTCGCGGTGAGGGGTTCAAGGAATGGAAACGGTGGCCTGGCCGGGCGCGTTGATCTCGATCACGCCGCCCCACATGCACATCAGTTTCGACGAATTGTTCAGCGCCGGCATATTGCCGATCAGGACGGTCGGCGAGCCCGGCACCCACGGCGCGGTGGTGGCCGGGATGCACGGCATCGGCGTCAGCACGCCCAGCGCGGCAGCCGTGGCCGCCGCCACCATGGGATTGGCCATCGACTGGCACATGCCGAACGGCAGGATGTTCACCATCGGCTTGTTGTCCATGATGTTGGCGTCGGGGACGGCGGTCAGCACGGCGTTGGCCGGCAACACCATCAACGTGCCCGGCGCCACGCCGAACGAACATTTGAGCATCGCGCCCATGCAGACCTGTTGTCCCATCAGCTCCCCCTCACCAGCTTGTGCAGCCGGTCCAGTATCGCGGGCGCGGCGGCGGCGTTGTCGGTGCGCTTGCCCTTGGGGTCGAAGCGCGCCGGCGAGCCGACCGGCTTGCCGTCGCGGTAGATCGTTTCTTCCATCAGTTCGCCGTCCGGCCAGTAGCGGCGCAGCGGCCCGTGCAGCAGGTTGGCGCGGTAGCTACAGGTCTGCACCACGCCGCCCTGGGCGTCGTAGTCGGTGGACTCGCCGTCCATCAGGCCGGCCTTGTAGTGCGACTTGCGCACCCGCAGGCCTTCGAAGAAAAATTCCGCCGGGCCGTGGATCTGGCCGTCGAACATGTTCAGGCGCGCGGTCAGGTGGCCGGCCTCGTCGTAGGACAGCGACTGGCCGGCCGCCACGCCGTCCACCATCATCTGCCGCGCGACGCAGCGGCCGTTGACGTAGGTTTCCATCAGGCCGTGCGGCACGCCGTGCTGGAACTGCGATTGCTGCACCAGTTTGCCGTCCGGCGCGAACACCGCCATGGCGCCGTGCATCTTGCCGGCTTCGAAGTGGGTCTTCATCAGGGTGCGGCCCTGCGCGCTGAACTGCTCGAACGGGCCGTGCAGCACGCCGTCGCGCAGCCACGCGCGTTGCAGCACCTGGCCGCCGTCGCCGTGGGTTTCGAACAGCTGCGGCGCGGCAGGCTGCGCGGCCTCAGCAGCTAGCGGGTCCTGTGGCAGGTCGGTGTCGGTCGTCATGTCAGTTCACCTTGGCCATGGCGCCCTTGAGGGTCAGCATCGCGCCGGCCTCCACGGTCTGGGTGGCGTCGGCCTTGCTGTTGATCACCGGCGCCTTGTTGTCCATCTGTACGCCCGCCTGGTTGGTCATATTGGTGCCGGCCTTGTTGGTCAGCTCGGTGCCGGACTGGTTGGTCAGGGCCGTGCCCGACTTTGCGGTCAGCGCCGTGCCCGCCGTGATGCCGTAGGTGGTGCCGGATTCCTCGGTCACCGCCGCGCTGGACTTGATGCTGATGTCGCCCGTCACCGTGATGGTCAGCTTGCCGTCGATGGTCAGCGCATAGTCGCCCGTCACCTTGTGGGTGAACTTGGCGGCATTGGTGTGCGTCTCGTCGCCGGTCACCGTGACCTCGCGCGTGCCCTTGACGTTGTGGGTCTCCTTGCCCTTCTGCACATCGACGGTGCGGTCGCCCTCTTGCAGCGTATGGATTTCCGCGCCCTTCTTCACCGTCGTGGTCAGCGCGTTTTCGATCTCGGTCAGCATGTCCTTCTGCGCGTGCATGTACAGCTGCTCGGCATCCTTCTTGTCCTCGAAGCGCAGCTCATTGCCGGCCGCGCCCTGCTTGGACGACCAGGTGCGCATGATGGTCTGGGTCTGGTTGGCCGGCAGTTCGGCCGGCGTGGCGTTCTCGCCGTTGTAGACGCAGCCCGTCACCAGCGGCCGCTCGGGATCGCCGTTCAGGTAGGTGATCACCACCTCCTGCCCCACGCGCGGCAGGAACAGCGCGCCGAAGCCCTTGCCCGCCACCGACTGCGCCACCCGCATCCAGGTCGAGCTCTTGTCGTCCTTGACGCCGTCGCGGTCCCACGGGAACTGCACCTTGATGCGGCCGTACTTGTCGGTCCAGATTTCCTCGCCGCTGGGGCCGACCACCAGCGCGGTCTCGCAACCGACCGCGCGCGGACGGGCCGTCTGCACCGGCGGGCGGAACGGCACCGTCACCGGGAACGCCTCGAAGGAATTGGTGTACATGTCGTCGCGCGCCGTGTGGTGCACGCGGCGCAGCACGAAGGCGGCGTTGAGCGCGTCGACGAAATGCTCGGACAGCGTGAACTTGGCGCCGGCGCAAAACGGGTAGCAGAAGCTGTCGCCGCGCAGCACTTCGGCGTTGACCTGGCTGGCCTCCACGCGCAGCTGGGCGATCGCCGTGGCGGCGGCCGCCGCCAGGTGGCCGGTGGCGAACTCGTACACCGCGCCGCTGCCGCCGGCGGCCGAATGCGTGCCCTCCAGCGAAGTGCTGGGATTGATGAAGTCGTAGTCGTTGACGGTGGCCTTCTTCACCGCGATGGTGTTCTCGTGCGCGAAGCGCGACACCGTGTCGATTGCGTTGTTCATGCCGGTGCGCGGGAAGAAGCGCACCGCCGCCGCGCCGGCGCAATCGGCAAAGTTGGACGAGGCGTCGCCCAGCACCATCGTGTGCGCGCTGCTGCTGAAGGTGAAGAAATAAAAGATGCCGGCCTGCTCCATCAGGCGGCAGATGAAATCGAACGCGGTTTCGTCGTACTGCACGATGTAGTCGACCGGGTCGTAGGTCTGGGTCAGCTTGTCGTCGAAGGTGATGCTGAAATCGCCCAGCACCGCCTTGATGATGTCCGCCACCGATTTGGTCTGGTAGATCTTGCGGTCGCGCGACAAGGTCAGCAGCCACAGCATGGGCACCACCTCGGCCTCGTAGGTGGCGAAGTCCTGGTCGAAGCCGCTCTGGATGAAGCGCGACACCATGCCGGTGATGTAGCGCTTGGTGCCGCCGGTGACGTCCAGCGTCACCGTCATGGTCTTGCCGACCACGGTGGCCGCGCTCAGGCTGGTGCTGCCGGAACGCATGTGCAGGTTGAACTTGAACAGCTCGGAAATGCCTTCGCTGCCTTCGACCGCGTCCAGCAGCAGGTCGTTGTCGCCGAACGGCGAGGACACCGACAGCAGGCCGCCGGGCTGCTCGAAGCCGGTCCTCATGGCTGGCCCCGCAGCGGATGGTCGCGGAAGGCGTAGGCGAAGTGCTCGTCGGCCCCCACGCTCATGTGGATGGCGGTGAACGGCTTGAGCATGGACATGCGTTCCAGCACCAGCGACGACAGCAAGGGCAGCACGGTCTGCGTCAGGATGAAGTCGATGTTGCGGGCGCCGCTGTCGACCTCGGTGCAGCGGGCGGTGATCACCTCGGTCACGCGGTCGTCCCAGGTGAAGCGGGCATTGTGGTTCTCGGCAAAGCGCGCCGCCAGCTTGGCCAGCTTGAGGTCGACGATGTTGCTGATCTGCTCGTCGCCCAGCGGGTAGTACGGCACCAGCACCAGCCGTCCCAGGAAGGCCGGGCTGAACTGGCGCAGCAGGGCCGGCCGCAGTTGCTCGATCAGCTCGGTAGCGTCGGGCCGCTTGCCGTTGGCGCAGGCTTGCGTGATGACGTCCTGCGCCGCGTTCGAAGTCAGCAGGATCAGCGTGTTCTTGAAGTCGATGGTGATGCCTTCGCCATCCTCCATCGTGCCCTTGTCGAACACCTGGAAGAACAGCTCCAGCACGTCCGGATGGGCTTTTTCCATTTCGTCCAGCAGCACCACGCAGTAGGGGCGCCGGCGCACGGCCTCGGTCAGCACGCCGCCCTTGCCGTAGCCGACGTAGCCGGGCGGCGCGCCCTTCAGGCTGGAGATCGAATGCGCTTCCTGGAACTCCGACATATTGATCGTGACCATATTGCGTTCGCCGCCGTACAGCATGTCGGCCAGCGCGAACGCGGTCTCGGTCTTGCCGACGCCGCTGGGGCCGACCAGCAGGAACACGCCGACCGGCTTGCTCGGATCGTCCAGCTCGGCGCGGAAGGTGCGCACGCGGCGGGCGATCGCGTCCAGCGCCTGCGGCTGGCCGACCACGCGGTCTTCCAGCCGTTCCTTCAATTGCAGCACGGTGTGGATTTCATCGGCCAGCATCTTGCCGACCGGGATGCCGGTCCAGCCGGAGATGACGCCGGCGACGATCTTCGAATCGACGCACACCGGCACCAGCGGCTCGTCGTCCTGGATCGCCTCCAGGCCTTTTTGCAGGCGCTGCAGCTGGTCGCCGCGCGAGATGCGTTCCTCGTCGTCGAGCGAGGCGTGGTCATCGGCCGCGGCGGCGATTTCGCGCCGCAGCACCAGGATCTCTTCGACGGCGCGGCGCTCCTCGGCCAGCTTCTCCTTCAGGCGCTCCAGGCGGGCCAGGTACAGCGCCTGCTGGATCTCCATCTTGGCGATGGCGGCGGCCCGGTCCTCGCCGCGCGCGTGCTGCTGGCGGGCGATGCGCAGTTCTTCGCTGTTGAGGACGATGTCGTGTTCCAGCGCCTCCAGCTGCTGCGGCGCGCCGGCCTGGCCGATGGCGACACGGGCGCAGGCCGTGTCGAGCACGCTGATGGCCTTGTCCGGCAACTGGCGGCCGGAGATGTAGCGGTGCGACAGCCGCACGGCGTCGGTCACGGCTTCGTCGAGGATCTCGACGCCGTGGTGCTTTTCCAGGGTGGCGACCATGCCGCGCAACATGCCGATGGCGGCGTCGGTGCTCGGCTCCTCCACCTTGACGACCTGGAAGCGGCGCGCCAGCGCGGGATCGCGTTCGACATATTTCTTGTACTCGGCCCAGGTGGTGGCGGCGATGGTGCGCAGTTCGCCGCGCGCCAACGCCGGCTTGAGCAGGTTGGCGGCGTCGCCCTGCCCTTCGCTGCCGCCGGCGCCGATCAGCTGGTGCGCTTCGTCGATGAACAGGATGATGGGCGTGGCCGAGGCGCGCACTTCGGCGATCACCGATTTGAGGCGGTTTTCGAATTCGCCCTTGATGCCGGCGCCCGCCTGCAGCAAGGCCAGGTCCAGCGTGCGCACCACCACGTTGGCCAGCGACGGCGGCACCGCGCCGGCGGCGATGCGCTGGGCGAAGCCTTCCACCACGGCGGTCTTGCCGACGCCGGCCTCGCCGGTCAGGATGGGATTGTTCTGGCGGCGGCGCAGCAGGATGTCGATGATCTGGCGGATCTCGGCGTCGCGGCCACGGATGGGATCGATGCGGCCGGCGCGCGCCAGCGCCGTCATGTCCACCGTGTACTGGTCCAGCGACGGCGTGGCGCCGCCGGCGCTTTGCGGCGTCGGCATCGTGCCGGCCTGCCCGCCCGTCTGCGCGGCCGGCGCGGCGGACAGGGGCGCGCCCGCGACGCCGCCATCCTCGGACGAAGCGGCCAGCAGCGACGGCAAGTCCTTCTTCAACTGGTCGCGCGGGATCTTCAGCAACTCGGGCGCGCTCTCGATCAGCATGCCGCGCAGGCTGTCCACTTCCAGCATCGCCAGCAGCACGGTGCCGGAACGCACTTGCTGGCTGCCCAGCAGCATCGAGCTCAGCAGCCACGCCTCCTGGAACAGCGGGATGAAGTGCGGCGACAAGGCCGGCGTGCGGCCGTTGCCGCGCTTGAAACCATCCATGCTGCGCTGTAGCTGCGCCGTCACCGCGCTGTCGACGATGCCGAAGCGTTGCAGCACCACCACAAAATCCGGCGCCCGTTCTTCCAGCAGGGTGAACAGCAGATGCTCGAGCTCGACGTTGTACTGCGTCTGCTTCACGCACAGCTCGGCCGCATGCCCCATCGCACGCTTGCATTCGGGGTTGAGCTTGGACAGCAAGGTGCGGATATCGATTTCCATGCCGCTCACTCCTCTTCCGTCGCCAGCAGGAAGTTCGCCGGCTGGTGCCGCGCGGTCGACGGGCCGGGGCTGCACAGCCAGCTGCTCAGGCCCAGGCGCGGCGGCAGTTCGCCGTTGGCGCTCAGCCGAGTTTGCGGCTGCACCGCCAGGTCCAGCCGCAGCCGCACCTGGATGTCGCGTTGCAGATGGCGCGCCACCAGCCAGCCCAGCAGGGAGTTGTTTTTTGCGCCCGGCAGCAAGGCGGCGTACTGCGCCGGCTGCAGCGGCGGCGCGTCCAGCGCCATGCCGGCGCCCTGGTCCCACGCCCGCGCGCCGAGGCTGGCGCCCATGCCCAGCCGCGCCGTCATCGGCGCCGGCTTGCTCTGGTCGTGCAGCCTGGCGCGGTCGCACGGCGCCAGCGCATGCCAGCCGCCGACGAACTGCTTGCCGCTGAAATGCACGCCCATGCGGTCGCGCACCACGGCCAGCAGCGACACCATCGAGCGCGGCGCCGCGCCCTGCAGGCCGGCGTGGCGCAGCCAGGCTTGCTGGCCGTCCGGCCCGCGCACGCCTTCGGCCCGGCCCAGGCTGGACAAGGCATCCAGGCTGCGCACGATGGGCGCGTGGTTGATGCTGTCCGTGCTCAAGGCCAGGTGGTGCTTGCGACGGCTGCGGTACAGGAAGCCCAGCAGGCGCTGGTTGAAGATGTCCAGGAAATCCAGGCCCGACATGTCGCGCGCGCGGCGGCGCTCCATCAGCAGCTCGGTGAACGGCATCGGCAGCGGGCCTTGCGAGCCGGCCAGCGTCAGCACCGGCGTTTTCAGCGTCAACGGCGGGCCGGGCTGCTGACTGTCCAGCAGGCCGCTGACGTCGCTCGGCGCGAACGCCAGGTCGACCTGCGCCGACAGCCGCAGCGCCTCGTCCATGCCGACCGAGGTGCCGACGTGGGCGCGCGCAGGTTCGCCGCGCTCCAGGATGCTGATCGCCTGGAACAGATCGAAGGCGTGCGGGTCGTCCCGCAAGAGCGTCATCAGATCAGGCATTGGCGTCCACTCATGGCAGGCCACTGCATCCACGGTTCGCCGCCGCGCGTGACGGCCAGGCGGACGAAGGAATTGGCGGAGGTGTACAGGGCAAAGAACCGCGACAGCACGCCGGCCAGCACCAGCGGCGAGGTGCCGACGAAGGCGTCGGCGTCGAACTCCAGCACGATGTCGGTGCCGCGGCAGTGGCCGCGCCAGGTGTCGGCGCCCAGCCGCGCCGTCGCCACCGAGGCCGCCATGCTCTTGACGCCGCGCACCTGCGCCTGGTCGCGCGCGCTGTCGCCTGCGAACAACATCAGCATCTGCTGCAAGGTCTGGACGCCGGTGGTGCCGTCCACCAGCGAGCGGTGGTTCAGCCTCAGCAACGCCACCAGCGACCACAGGGCCTTGGCTTCCATCACCGGCGGCCGCTGGGCGCTGGGCTGATACAGCGCGCGGATGTCGGTCGAGGTGGAAATGCCTTCGCCGTAGAAACGGGTGCCGGGCGCGATCTGCTCGGCCAGGCCGCGATTGGTGCACAGCAGCTGCGCGTACACCACCGGCTCGTCCGGCGTGCTGTGGACGTCGGTGCGGTCGACAAAGCTCAGGTAGACGTCGGTGCCGGTGATGCCCTTGCGCATGCTCATCTCGCGCCGCAGCGACCAGAACACCTTGGCGTCCTCGACATCGGCGGACGATTCGGCGAACACGCTGGGGATGATGGTGGGCCGTTCGGCGCGCGGATCGGAGGCCGTGACCGACACCACCGAGTGCACTTCCATCACCGCCTCGCGCTGGTAGTCCGGCACCAGGATGTACTCGTAGTGGCGGCGGTGCAGGCGGATCGGCTCGCTGGTGACGGGGAACAGGTTGACGGCGGGCACGCAGCCGAGCAGGAAGTTGTCGGCGCTCAGCTGCGACAGCACGCGCGCGCTGCGGTTGAACACGAAGCGCAGCGAAAAGCCCTCGCCCTGCCCCAGCAGGCCGCGCAGGCCGCTCAGGTCGAAGAACTGGAACTTGCGCGGGAAGGCGAAGTATTCCTGCAGCAGCGCGTAGGCCGGATGGGCGTGCGCCGGCTGTGCCAGGATCGCTTCGTTTTCGTCGAAGCCCACTTCGCTCAGGCTGTTGGGGCCGAGGCGGTGCAGCGCGCCGCCGCCGGCCAGCAGTTCGATGCGCTCCAGGCCGCTGATCAGCAGCTCGTGCAGCGGCATGGTCGTCATCAGGTCGCCGGACAGGTGCAGGCGCAGGCGGTCCAGTTCCAGTTCGGAGACGTCGAGGCCGGCGTCGCAGCGCAGGTCGAGGCGCAGGGTGCGCGTGTCTTCCATCTTGATCGCCGCCACTTTCAACGGCCACAGCGTGGTGCTCCACGCCACCTGGAAGCGGCAGTTCTCGCCGCTGGCGGCGGTGGTCGACAGCATGGCGCCGCGCGCCACCGGCATGCCGGCCATGACCTTGCCTTGCGAGGAGTCCAGCTTCATCTGCACCACCGTCATGGCCGGCACCGGCTGCGTCAGGCTCGGGCACAGGTTGTCCAGCATGGCGCCGGCGATGGTGGGGAAATCGCGGTCGAGGTCGCGGTGCACGCGGGCCGTCAGGAAGGCCACCGATTCGATCAGGCGTTCGGTGTGCGGATCGGCCGATTCGCCGCCGCTCAGCACCAGCCGCTGCGCCACCTTGGGATAGCGCGTGGCGAAGTCGGCCGACTGGGTGCGCAGGTAGGACAGTTCGCGCCGGTAGTATTCCAGGATGTCGTCGCTCACGGCATGGCCTCCCGCTGCCCGACCGTCATGCGGCCGCCTGCATGGCGGCGGAACGGGCATCGAGCGCGACGTCGAAATTGACCCGGCACAGCTGCTGCCCCAGCAGCACCACGGCGGCGATCGCGGCGCGCGCGGCGAAGGGCTTGGCCGGATCGGCGCTGACGTGCACCTTGACGTGCGACAGCCGCGGCTCGTACAGCGCCAGGCTGCGCTCGAGCACCTGCGACCAGATGAACAGGTCCTGGTCCGATTGCGGCGACAGGCCCAGCATGTCGGGCAGGCCGTAGTCGAGCACGGTGGGATCGCCTTCCAGATACGCGCGGATGCTCAGGGCATTGCGCACGTTGAACAAGCGCATCAGGTCCAGTTGCAGCGAGTGCTGCAAGCCGCCGCCATCGAGCAACCTGCCGTCCGGCGAGGCGTGCAGCACGCCGGTCAACCGGTCAAACAGAGGCACAAGCGACGCCGTGATGGCTTTAGACATAGTTTTCTATACGAGCAGCGGTCGGGATGGGATGACAGGCGGGCCTCCTCGGACGCCCGCCGCAATGCCGCATCAATCCGCTTTCATCGTCTCCAGGTTCCAGTTCCAGGTGCCGGTGCCCTTCGCGGTCGAATCCGACTGCTGCTGGGTGTAGTCGCACTTGATCTTGGTGAAGCTGATCGAGAACGAATCCGATGGAATGCCGCCGCCGCCGGAGGTGCTGATGTTCGAGATCATGGCGTTGGTCATCTCGTACGTGAAGAAATTCATGTACTTGCCGTTTTCCACGCGCCCCACATGCAGCTTGGCGGAGCCGATCTTGGTGCCCTGGGTACAGGCCTTGTACATTTCCGTGGTCGACAGGTCGGACATTTTCGAGAACGAAATCTCGGAAAACACCGGACGGCCGGAGGTACGCTCGGTGTTCGAAGCGTCCATTTGCAGCGGCATCGAGGCGCTGTGCGAATACGACAGCACGATCACCTTGTCGGCATAGCCGGTGACCATGCAGTTGCCCTTGATGGTGGTGCCCAAATCCAAAATGAGTACGTCAGACATTGCTGGCTCCAAATTTTATGGGCCCACCCGGCGCTTGCGCCGGATGGGCGGGGACATCAGTGTAGTGTGTAGCCTGGCCCGGCATCAACCGACGGCGGCCGGCAGTTCGGCCACCAGGCGGATCGACGTGGTCAGTTCCTCCATCTGGAAGTGCGGCTTCAGGAACACGGTGGCCGAATAGGCGCCCGGCTTGCCCGGCTTCTCGGTGACGTCGACCCGGCCTTCGGCCAGCGGGAAGCGGGCCTTCTCGCCCTGCGTCGCGTTCGGGCTCAGCAGCACGTAGCCGCTCAGCCACGAGTTCAGGTAGTTCTCCACGCTCTGGCGGGTCTGGAAGCTGCCGACCTTGTCGCGCATGATGACCTTGATGTAGTGCGCGAAGCGCGAGGCCGCCAGCACGTACGGCAGGCGCGACGACAGCGCCGCGTTGGCGTTGGCCGCATCGAGGTTGTAGAGCTTGGGCTTGTTGACGGTCTGGCCGCCGAAGAAGGCGGCGAAGTCCGAACCCTTGGAGTTGACCACGGCGATGAAGCCGAGGTCGTTGAGCTCTTTCTCGCGGCGGTCGGTGATCGCCACCTCGGTCGGGCACTTGAGCACCACGTCGCCTTCGTCGGTCTTGAAGGTGTGGGCGGTCATGCCCTCGATCTTGCCGCCGCCTTCGACGCCGCGGATCGCGGTGGTCCAGCTGTGCTTGGCGTAGGCGTCGGTGATGCGCAGGCCCAGCTGGTAGGCCGAGTTGGCCCACAGGTATTTGCTGTGGTCGCGGCCGTCGACGTCTTCCTCGAAGCTGAAGCTTTCCACCGGGTTGGTCTTGGCGCCGTACGGCAGGCGCGCGGAGTAGCGCGGCAGCACCATGGCGATGTAGCGCGAGTCTTCCGATTCGCGGAAGCCGCGCCACGAGGCCAGCTCGGCGCTTTCGAAGATCTTCGACATGTCGCGCGGCACGCCCAGCTCGGTGAACTCGGTCATGTCGAACAGCGACGGCGCGGCGGCCGTGATGAACGGCGCGTGCGCGGCGGCGGCCACCTTGGACAGGCGCTGCAACAACGCCACGTCCTGCGGATGGCGGCCGAAGTAGTAGTCGCCGATCAGCACCGAGTACGGGGCGCCGCCGAAGGTGCCGTACTCTTCTTCGTAGATTTTCTTGAACAGCACGCTCATGTCGTGGTCGACCGCGCTCTCCAGGTCTTTCAGCAGTTCCTTCTTCGACACGTTCAGCAGCCGCAGCTTGAGGGTGGTGCTGGTTTCGGTGCCGTACACCATGTCGTGCAGGCCGCGCCAGGAGCCTTCCAGTTTCTGGAATTCCTCGTGGTGCATGATGGCGTTGAGCTGGTCGCTGAGGATGCGGTCGATCTCGGCTACGCGTTCGTTGATCATTGCGACCACCCCCTTGTCGGGGGCGGTCTTCATGCCTTCGTCCAGCACCTGCGTGGCGAACTGGCCCAGCAGTTTTTTGGCGTAGGCGTTTTGCGACGGTTCGACCGCCATCTTGCCTTCCTGGACGATGCGGTCCAGTAAGCTCAGCTCGCCGGCGGATTCCGTCGACTTGGCGCCGCCCTTGGCGGATTGACTAGTAGCCATGATTTAGCTCTCTCTTAAACGATGAGGGGAAGCACGCGCGGGCGTGCTATCAGGATGGGGTCGCTTCCGCGTCCGCTGCCGGCGCCGCGTCGGCGGCCGGTTCCTGGTCCTTGAGTGTTTTCAGCTCTTGCGTGTTCTGGACGATGTCTTCCAGCAGCGCATCGAGCTCATCGTTGCCATCGAGCTTGCCCAGCAGGTCGCGCAATTGCTGGCGCACTTCCAGCAGCTTGGCCAGGCGCGGCACTTGCGTGACGATGGATTCGGGATGGAAGTGGTCGAACTCGGTGAAGTTGAGCTCCACCTTGAGATTGCCTTCGCCCTTGAGCGTGTCCGGCACGGACAGGTCCAGGCGCGGGGCGATCTTGCCCATGACTTCGTTGAAGTTGTCGCGATCGATTTCGATCAGGCGTCGGGCCTTGAGCTTGGGCGGCGCCACCAGCGGCTGGCCGGACAGGTCGGCTAGCAAGCCGACCACCAGGGGCAGCTCTTTTTTTTCAGTGGCGTCACCAATTTCGACGTCGTACGTGATTTGCACACGAGGGGGACGATTGCGTCCTACCCATTTTTGTAAGCTATCTGACATTCACATCCTCACATTATGGTGACTAGCGGCCGACGATACATCTATTTCAAAAACAGGCGGACTGAGCTCTAAGCTACTTCTCGTGTTACCACCATTTCGCGGAGCCGCAACGTAATTGATAGGTACAAAGATTTCCGATACTCAATTGATATTAAATGTAAATTCTTTTGCTCACAAGCTTTTTCAAAATTTGACGCGTTATATTTTCGCCACGGAGACAAGGAACATCAACGTGACAAATTCGTGACGTCGTAATCAGCCGGCAGGCGGCGTGGTTGGCGGCGGGGAGATTGCATCCTTGAAGTTTTGCAGTGCCGCATTCGGATCGTGGCCGGGGAGTTTGGCGGCGGCTTCTTTTGCGGCATTGAGTTTGTCAGCCAGCGCTTTTGCTGAACTTGCCTTATCGGCTGCGGCGGCGCTGCCTGCAGCGTCGGCGGCTTTGGCTTTGGCGGCGGCCTCGGCGGCGGCTGCTGCTTTGTCGGCGGCGGCTTTGGCGATCGTGGCGGCATCGGTGGCGGCTTTGCTTGCTGCGGCTTGCTCGCGCGCGGCAGCGAGTGGGTCGAGTTCTTTTGCGGCGTCTGCAGGCTGGATAGTTGGAGCTGCCATGCCGTCGGGAGTCGCTGGCATCTTGCCAGTTGCGGCGTCAGCGCCAGCAGGCATTGCGGCGCCGGCTTTCGGACGCGGCGCCGGTGCGGCAGGCGAAGGCGGTTTGGCGGGGTCGATCGCTGACGTGGATGCCGTCGCGGCCGGTGCTGTTGCGGCGACATCGGCGGCAGGCGCGGCATCGGGTTTGGCGGCGTCTGCTTTCGCGTCGGCGGTTGGCGCGGCTTTAGATTTCGTTGCGTCCGCAGGTGGCGTTTCGGCTGCTGGCACATCGGCTGCCGGCGCGGCGGCTTTCGGTGCGTCCGCAGCAGATGGTTCGCCTGTCGGCGCATCGGCTTTGGGCGCGTCCGCTGCTGGCGTATCGCCTGTTGGCGTAGCAGCTTTGGCGGCGTCCGCAGAAGGCGCGTCGCCTGTTGGTGTTTCGGACTTCGGCGCAGCTGCGGTGGAGGCTTCGGTAGATGGCGCGTCTGCGGTTGCGGGCTTGTCTCCAGTTGCTTGTTGAGTGTCGGTGGCGGTAGCGCCTGGCGCGCTGGCTGCATCTTTGTCTGCGGGCGCTTTTGCCGACGCGTTCGCGGCCTCATCGGCCGATCCGGCTGGGGTGGCAGCGGCGGACGTCGCATCGCCTGCGGCAGTGTCACCCTTCGCAACAGCGGCTGGCGCTGCGCCTGAAGCGGCGGCGCTGGCGGCTGCGTCGGTGGTGGCGGCCGCAGCGGTCGCGTCAGCGTCGGTGGCGGCGGCGGTCGGGGCGGCAGCGTCGGCGGCGTCGCTCTTGGCGGCGTTGGTCGCGGTTGCGTCGGCTGCGGCGGCTGCGGCGGCGGCTTTGGCATCGGCGTTCGCTGATGTGCCGCCGTGCTTGACCACTTCCGCATCGACGATCGACTCCGCCTTGATCGCCTCGCTGCGCGCCGCGTTGACTTGCGCTTGCACCGCCTCCACCTGCGCCACCGTCTTGTTGATGCCTGCCTGCGCCTCATCCTTCATCGCCGTCGTGCGCGATGCCGCGTCGTCCGCCGCCGCGCCCACGTCCTTCTCGCTGGCCACCACCTGCGCCGCCAACGCCTGCTCCGACTCCTTGGCCGCGTTGGCCGCCTGCTCAGCCTTGTCCGCCTCCGCCTTCACATCGGCCAGCATGGCGTCGGTATCGGGTACGTACGGATCGGTCGCCGTTTCCGATTCCTTCTGCGCATCGTCCAGCGAACCGGACATGTCCGCCAACGCCGCATCGGAGTCCGCCGCCACGCTCTGCGCATCCTGCTTCATGCCATCGAAAGAAGCCTGCACCTGCTCCGATACCGGGCTATCCACGATGGACTCGCCCGCACTCTGCGCGCCGGACGCCGTGTTGTCGGCCGCCGTCTGCACCTCGCTCGCGCCCTGCTTCGCCTCGTCCGCCGCCTGGCGCACGCGATCCAGCAGATCATTGGCCGACTGCTGCGCATCGCTCTTCCAGCTGTCCACTTTGCCGGCCACATCGGCGGCGCTCTGCACCTGCGATTGCACCTGGCTGAACGTGCCCGCCACGTCGTCGTAGAACTGCGCATACGGCGCGATCTGGTCACCCACCGCGCGGATGTTCAAGCCGGAGATCGCCTGCGACGCCTGGTCCACATACGACAAGGCCTGGTCCGCCGCCTGCCGCACCTGCTGGCGCGCGGCGCCGCTCACCGTATCCACCTGGCCGCGCGCCGAGGTCAGCGTATCGGTCAGCTTCTGCAATGGCTGCATGGCCTGCTGCTTCACCGACGTCAATGCCGCGCTGAGCTTGCCCAAGCCATCCTGCGCCATCGCCGCCGCCTTGCCGACCTCCGCCTTGCCCTGTTGCAGGACATTTTGCAACGGCGCGCCGGCGGCCTGGATCTGCGCCTCCAGCGGCTTGAAGGTACGGTCCAGCAAATCCGACAGCTCCTGCTGCAAACGCTTGACCAGCGGTTCGCATTGCAGCTTGGCCAGGCACTGCTCGGCGGCCGCGCGCACCTTGTCCAGGATTTGCTGGAGCGCCGCGCCGGCCTTGTCCAGCTGCTCCTGCATCTGCGGCGGGATTTTCCCGGCGGCGTCCGACACTTGCTGCAAGGCCGCCTGCATCTGCTCCAGCAATTTCACCAGCGCGTCGATGGCCTCCTGCACTTTGGCGATGGCCTGGTCCAGCAAGGGATTGAGGGAATCGACCAGCGTGATGGCCTGCTCCATCAAGCCGGTGGCCTGGTCGCCCGCCGCCTTCACCGCCGTGCGCGCGCCGGCGATCGCCGTCTTCACGCCGGGGATCATGGCCTTGACGCCGACGAACAGCGTGCGCGCCATCATCAGCGGCGGCGCCTTCATCATGTAGCGGGTGCAGATTTCTATCGCGCCGGTACACAGCGCGTCGGCCTGATCGAGCTCGCTGGAGGCGGCGTCCAGCGTGCTATTGGCCTCGGAAACGAACACGGGAATGTTGTCCTTCACCTGCGTCAGCATGGCGATGGCGTCCGCGATCATGGTGCGCACCGGAACGAAATTCTCCGGCAGCTGGCGCAGCACGGTCTTGGCGTTTTCCGCCTCCCCGTCCAGCTCGGTCATCAGTTGCAGCACCTTCTCCACTTCGGCGCGGACCGCGTCCAGCACTTCCTGCAAGGCTTGCTTGATGGCTTCCACCCGCCGCTCCAGCGCGTCCAGCGGCTCCATCGCCTTCTTCACCATGCCGTCCACCGTGGCGGCCGCCGCGGCCAGCTGGTCGATCACGGCGTCGACCTGCGCGCGGGCGGCGGCCAGCGGCTTGATCAGGATGTCGCTCAAGTGACTCAGCTGCGACGACGCTTCATCAAACAGCGCATCGCAGTTGCTCGCCTCGTCGCCCAGTGCGCTGTTGAGCTGGTCCACCAGATCGATCTGCGCCTGCAACGGCGCCAGCAGCGCATTGCCTTTCTCGTTGAGCAGGTCGGATATGCCGCCGATGGCTTGCGTGGCCTGCGCGGTGGCGTCCTGCATCGCCGTATCGAGATCGCCGACGTTGCCGTCCAGCGTAGCGCGCAGCGCCTTCACCTGCGCCAGGCTGTCGTTTTGCAGCTGTTCGGCGCGCGCCAGCACCGCCTGCATGGCGTCGTTGCCGGCGCCGGGACCACCCTGCATGGTGGCCAGCTGCTGCAGCTGCCTGGACAGCGGCAGCAGATCGCGCCCGTATTGCTCGACCATGACGCCGGTGCGCTTGGCCAGCTCGGCCAGCGCCTGGCCCCGTCCCGGCAGGCTGTTGAAGAAGGTCATCTGCGCGCCGAAGTCCGGCACCAGGCCGGACAGTTCAGGCAGCAAGGTGCTCATCGCTTGGACCGCGCCGTTGGCCGAGTCGACCACCGTCTGCACGCCGGCCGTCTGCGCCAGCAGGCGCTGCGGAATGGCGGCGGCGTCGCTGGCCAGCCTGCGCAGGTCGCTGGCGGCCTGCTCCAGCACGCCGGTGCAGCAGTCGATGATGGGCTGCGGATTGAGCAGGTCCGGGATGGCCTTCATCTGCTCCGCCACCTTCTGCATGTCCTGGTTCAGCGAGGTGGCGGTGGCCGTGACTTCGGTGGCGAAGATCTTGCCCTGGTCGACGATGGTGTCGGCCGCCTTCTGCACCGCCTTGGCGATGTTGACCGGGCATTGCGGCAGCACTTCGATGGAGTGGTCGATGACTTTCATCTACAGCGCGCCCAGCGTGGAGGTGGTGCGCGAGGTGGCGTCGCTGAGCGCCGTCTTGATCGCCGCCACTTTGCTCGGCGCCGGCTCCAGCGACAGCGAGGCCGAGCCCACCGTCGAGATGGTCGCGTTGACCTCGGCCAGTGCCTGGTTCAACTCCGGCAGCACCTCGGCGCCTTCGATGCGGATGTCCTCCAGCACCGGCAGCAGGTCGGGCACCACCGGGATGGCCGGCGCCGCGCTCAGCGCCGGCAGGGCCGACAGCGCGGCGGCCGACGCCGCCGCCGTGGACGGCGCCACCAGCCGCCCCGGCTGCGCTTGCCGGCTGAGCTCTTCCAGCACGATGACGGCGCCGCTCACCAGGCGGCCGGCCAGCGCGTTCAGCCAGCCGTCCGGGCCCCCGTGGGCGCCCGCCAGCGAGGGGCCGGAGCGTTGCAGTATCCATTTGAGTTCGGCGCGCGCGGCCGGTTCGCCCAGCCAGAAGCGCAGGTAGGTGCAGGCGTCGTCGGACGACGAGAAACGCCGCCGCGCACCCGGCATCGTCGCGCCGCTGTGCGGCAATGACTGCCCGGCCTGGCCGCCAGATTCGTAGAACGTGACGCGGCTGGAATGGCGCCATAAACTGGCCAGGGGATGCAGCATGGATGTCTCGGGAGGACAAGTGTCGAATGACAATATCATGAGCAGCTTGATAACGCAATCGACCGCCGGCCCCCGCCACACCACAGTCGGCAGCGCCGTCGTTGCGCGATGAGCCTGCCTTGGGGTAGCATGAACCTCGGTCTGCGGCCCAGAGAAAACGACAATGGTGAATAGCGCTTTTTTTAGAGTACTGGGTCTCATCGGTCTGCTGCTCCTGGCGCTGAAGGCGCAGGCGGCCGACAACAGCCCGGCGCTGGACAGCATCCGCAAGAAGGGCGTGATCCGGGTCGGCGTCAAGACCGACTTCAGCCCCTTCAATTCGCTCAACGCCCAGGGCGAGGTGGTCGGCTTCGAAAGCGACATCGCCGAGCTGATCGCCCAGCGCCTCGGCGTGGCCCTGAAAAAAGTCAGCATCACCACCGAGAACCGGTTTCAGAAGCTGGAGCTGGGCGATGTCGACATCCTGATCGCCACCGTCGGCGACACGCCGGCGCGGCGCAAGATCGCCACCGCCATCGAGCCGGGCTACAACGAGACCAGCGTCAACGTGCTGTTCAAGCCGGGCGACGCGGTCGACGCCTGGCCCAAGATACGCCACGAAACCATCTGCGCGGTGCAGGGCAGCTACTTCAACAAGCCGATGAGCGAGCGCTATCTGCTGGAGCTGCAAAACTACAAGACCGTGCGCGACGCCCAACTGGCGCTGCGCGACGGCCAGTGCTCGGGCTTCCTGTACGCGACGGCGGCGCTGGCCAACACCAGCAAGCTGCCCCAGTGGCAGGGCTACACGATGCCGCTGCCGAACGCGCTGATCACGCCGATGGCGATCTTCATCTCGCGCAACGAGCGCGGCAGCGAACTGGATCTGGCGCTGGGCAATATCGTGGCCGAGCTGCACCGCACCGGCTGGCTGCTGGAGGCCAACAATCGGTGGGGCATCGCCTCCACTTCCTGGCTGACGGCGCAGAAGGCGATCTGGTCGGAGCGCGACCAGGGCGGGCTCTACAAGTGCGTGCGCAACAGCAGCGGCAACTGGATCGCCGCCTGCCGCAGCGCCGAGAACGTGTCCAGCACCGAGGCGGCCGGCGTGCAGGCGGTGGGGCTGTGGATCAAGGAGCAGCTGGGCGTGGACCTGAACTTCGTCTACGACCCTTACGACCGCACCCAGTTCCTGCAGGGCATAGCTTATACGATGCTGCTGATTACCGCCGGCGTCGGCGTCAGCCTGGCGCTGGGCGTGGCGGCCGCGGTCACGGTCGACGGTCGCGGCGGCGCGGCCACGCGGGCGATCCACGCCATCATGGCCTACGGCCGCCTGACGCCGCCGTTGCTGATGATGTACCTGATCTTCTTCGGCTTCGGCAGCTGGACCATGCACCAGTTCGGCGTCAAGCTGCCGGCGTTCGCGGTGGCGGCGTTCTGCTCCGGCTACTACACGGCGGGCATGGTGATGCGCGCCCTCCTCGAGGCCGCCGCCCATGTGCGCACCAGCGAGGCCGGCTACCGGCTGCGGCTGAACCATCTGGCCCCCACCGCGCGGTACGCCAGCTGGCCGGTCAAGCAGGCGCTGATCAACCTGACCAAGCAGACCATGATCGCCTCGGCCATCGCCATCCCGGAACTGCTGAGCGCGAGCAGCCTGCTGATCGCGGAAAAGGGCAACATCTTCGTGACCATGACGGTGCTGCTGATCACCTTCTACCTGATCACCAGCCTGTGGACGCGCCTGTTCAACTACGTGGAAAAAACCTGGCTGCCGACCCATGAATAACGAGACCCTGGCCTTCCTGCTGACGTGGACGCCCTTCCTGTTGCAGGGCTTCCTGTGGAATATCCTGATCGCGGTGTGCGCCGTGGCGCTGGGCTCGCTGATGGGCGCCGGCCTGGCCTGGCTGCGCGTGACCCGGCACGGCCGCACCGCCATCGTCGCCGAGCAGGTGTCGACTTTTTTCCGCGGCGTGCCGACCTTGGCGCTGATCTTTTACGCGGTGTTCGTGCTGCCGGCCGAGTTCACCTTGCCGGGCAGCGGCGTGACGCTGCATATACCGCAGTGGGTCAAGGCGGTGATCGGCTTGTCGGCGGCGCCGCTGTCGTTCACCTCCGAGAGCCTGGTGGTGGCGCACCGCGCCTGGAAGCGCGGCGACATCGGCGCGGCGCTGCTGTTCATCCCCACCTGGATTAATGTGTTCCTGATTTCCTTCATCGCCTCCAGCGCTTCGTCGCTGGTGGGCGTGAGCGAACTGGTCAGCCGCTGCAACACCGTGATCGCCGCCACCGGCACCAGCGTCATGGTGCCGGTGTATATTTACTGCAGTTTTTATTTTGTCATCACCTCGCTGGTGTTCACCGCGCTGATCGGCCGCTTCAAGACGTCGGCCTTCATGGCGGGCATCCATCGCAAACTAACGCAGTCCCACGCACAGATATCTTGAGGAGCGTTCCGTCATGCCACTCACTTTCAACGAAGAGATCGCACTGCAAGCGGCTTTCATGCACATCAAGCGTGAGCGCAAGGAATCGCTGAGGGCGATGTTCGGCGGCACCCAGCTGCGCGCCAAGAGCCGGGTGGAAGACGCCAAGACGCTGGCCAAGGATGCCAAGGACTGCAAGAAGAAACTGGGGGCGATACCCGGCGTGGCGGTGCCGCATTTCAGCGTTCCGCAGCTGAACATCGACCTGTTCAAGGGACTGGACCTGCGCGGGCTGGTCGATTTCAGGATACCCGCCATCGGCCTGCCGAACTTCGATATCAACCTGATCCCCGACATCCGGCTGGGCGCCATTCCCGGCTTCAATTTGCCGACGGTGCGGCTGAACCTGAAGGGCCTGATCAAGTTCAAGGACCTGCTGCCGGATATCTCGCTGCGCGCGCTGGTGTTCAAGATCGGACTGACGTTCCCCGAGCTGAACATGCCCTCGCTGCTGTTCGACCTGAGCAAAATACTGAACCTCGATTTCGACGTGGCCTTCCCGCGCATCCGCGACCTGTTCCCGGATTTTTTCAAGATCGACCTGAACGTCAGCTTGCCGCACCTGGCCATCCCGGACATCAGCCTGCCCAACGTCAACCTGCCCTCGCTGGACCTGCCGAACATCAACCTGGGCGAGATCGATTTCAGCAAGATCCACATCCCCGGCTTCGACTTCCCCACCATGCTCAAGGTGCCGGGCTTCGACAAGGTGCTGCGGCTGCTGTTCGAGCTGTTCGATTCACTCGACATCAACGTCATCCTGGCCGAACTGGGCGTGGAGTTCATGGCCGACTTCATCAGCTCCGCGCTGCCGCTGGTGCAGCAGGTCAAGGCCGGCGCCAAGGCGGCCAGCAACTGGGGCACGGCGGCGATGGACTGGCACAAGTCGCGCAAGACCACGGTGCAGCGCGGCTTCCTGCTGCCGGGCGACGCCCGCGACGCCTGCGACGCGGTGGCCGAGTTGCTGCGCACCAGCCGCAACGAACACGCGGCGCTGGCGGCGATCCAGACCACGCAGCTGGCGGTGTCCACGGCCGGCCTGTTCGCCGACCTGGGCGGCGTGACCGGCCCGGCCGTGGCGGCCGCCAGCGCGATCGCCACCACCTGCCAGAAGATCATGATCATGGGAGCGCGCTACAAGGAGATGAAGAAGGTCAACCTGATCCTGAGCAGCTCGGCGATGGACGCGTTGAGCTCGAACATCTTCCTGGTGTCGCCGCTGCTGGGCTGCTACTACCTGGCCAACAACAGCACCAGCAGCGTGCTCAACATCCTGTGCAACAACATCATCGAGGATGGCTGGATGGCGCAATGGGAGCAGAACAAGCGCCAGCACCTGGATCCGCTGCTGACGGAGTGCGCGCGCTTCATTTCGGAGTCGCGCTACGTGCTCGATCCGGTGCGGCAGAACAAGGGCATGTTCGTGGAGAAAAGCGGCATGGACAAGCTGAAGGAAGGCCTGACCCTGTACCTCAAGAAAAAAGCCGGCATGGCGCCGGCTCACGCCCGGGTCGCAACCCACAAGTATGTGGGCTGAGAACCGGCGATCGATCAGCGGCGGTGGTAGCCGCCGCGTCCGCCCCAGCCGCGATGGCCGCCGCAGCACCAGTGGCCGAACGAGAAGTCCAGGCCGATGCTGACCGGCGGGTAGTAGTAGGCAGGCGCAGGCGCGTAGTACACCGGCGCAGGCTGGATGTAGGTGGTGGTGTAGACCGGCTCGCTGGCGTAGACCACACGCGAGCTCGGCGCCGGCGCCTCCTCGTACCAGGTGGACGACGAGCCGCTGGCGTAAGCGCGCTCCGACGGCGCGACCGCCACGGTGTGCCACTGGTACGGATCCTGGACCCGGGTGGTGGTGGCGTAATAGCCGGGCTGCTGGACCGCGCAGCCGCCCAGGCTCAGGGCCGCCACTGCGGCGGCAACGGCGATGATGGTTTTCATTGCACTCCTCCTAGTTTCAGCGTTTACTATATAAGGAAGTTCGCCGCCGCTGGAGCCCGATTACAGCTTGTTACAACGGTTGTAACAGGCGAAAAAAAAGGAAGCGCATACGCTTCCTTTTTTGATACTTCGGGGAAATTAGTCCAGCTTCCAGGCGTAGTCGACCTTGGTCCAGGTTTCGGCGGGGGCGCCGTCCTTGGTGCCAGGCTTGAACTTGCAGGCGCTCAGGGACTTGATGGCCGCCTTGTCCAGGTTCTTGAAACCGCTGCTCTTGTCGATCTTGGAATCGGCCACGCTACCGTCGGCCTTGATCAGGAAAGACATCGACACCGTGCCCTGCTCTTCGTTCATCAACGATGCTTTCGGGTATTCGGCCTTGCAGTTTTTGGCATCAAAACTGGCCGGGACTTCGGCAGCAAACGCCACCGGTGCGCTCGAAACGAGCACTGCTGCGATCACACTCAACCAACGCTTATTTGTAGACATGATTTCCCCAAGTGTAGATATCCGGCACTCAGGCCGCGCGAGTCCGCGCAGCCCGGTTGACACTGATTACAGCTTCCAGCTGTAATCGACTTTGGTCCAGGTCTGGGCGACTGCGCCGTCCTTGGTGCCCGGCTTGAACTTGCAAGCGCTCAGGGCTTTGACCGTAGCCTTGTCCAGGTTTTTGTAGCCGCTCGACTTCTCAACTTTGGACTCGACGACGTTGCCGTCGGCAGCGACCAGGAAGGACATGGTGACATCGCCCTGTTCTTCGTTCAGCAGCGATGCTTTAGGGTATTCAGCCTTGCAGCTCTTGGCATCCAGCGATGCTGGCACTTCGCCGGCGAAGGCGGTCGAAGCGGCGGACAGGATGACGGCGGCGAATACACTGGTCGAAAACTTATTCATTTTTACAATTTCCCAACTAAATTATTATTAAAGACTGGTTTATCGAATCCCACAGCGGACCTACATGCCGCGCAAAAGCGCGACGGCAGACTGCGGCAAAGTTTTAAAACTCTTCCCACTCATCGCTGCCGGCTGCGCTAGCTGCCGAGGCGACTTTCTTCGGTTTGGCTGCTGCGGCCGGCGCTGGCGCGGAGGCCAGTTTCTTGACAGGAGCACGGGCGACGATCGGCTTGACCGCTGCCTTGGCGGCGGCAGGCTGATACACCGGAGCCGACACGCGCTCCTCGCCTTCCACCAGTTTGAAGATGCTGACCACGCGCGACAGTTCGGCGGCCTGGTCCTGCAAGCTTTGTGCGGCGGCGGCGGCTTCTTCCACCAGCGCGGCATTTTGTTGGGTCATGCTGTCCATCTCGATGATGGAGTGGTTCACCTGCTCGATGCCGGCGCTCTGTTCCTGGCTGGCGTTGGCGATCTCGCTCATGATGTCGGTCACGCGGCGCACCGAGGCCACCACTTCGTCCATCGTCACGCCGGCCTGGCCGACCAGCTTGGTGCCGGCGCCGACTTTTTCCACCGAGTCGTCGATCAGCATCTTGATTTCCTTGGCGGCGCCAGCGGAGCGCTGGGCCAGGTTGCGCACTTCCGACGCCACCACCGCGAAGCCGCGGCCTTGTTCGCCGGCACGGGCCGCTTCCACTGCCGCGTTCAGCGCCAGGATGTTGGTCTGGAAGGCGATGCCATCGATCACGCCGATGATGTCGACGATCTTCTTGGCCGAAGCGTCGATCGAGCTCATGGTGTTGACCACTTCCGACACCACTTTGCCGCCCTTGATCGCCACGTCCGACGCTGCCGAAGCCAGCTGATTGGCTTCGCGGGCATTGTCCGCATTCTGTTTCACGGTCGAGGTCAGTTCTTCCATCGCCGAGGCGGTTTTTTCCAGCGAGCTGGCCTGCATTTCGGTACGCGACGACAGGTCGATATTGCCGGCGGCGATCTCACGCGAGGCGGTGCCGATGGTTTCGGTGCCGGAGCGGACCTGGCCCACGATGTCGACCAGGCTGTTGCGCATTTCCTTCATCTCGGACAGCAGGCTGTCCTTGTCGTTGCCGTTGGTGTCGATGGCGATCGACAGGTCGCCGTTGGCGATGCTGCCGGCGATCGAGGCGGTGTAGTCAGGCTCGCCGCCCAGCTGTTTCAGCAGGCCGCGGGTGATGATGTAGGCGGCGGCCACCGAGATAGCGACAGCCAGCACGCCCAGGATGATCATGAAGCTGCGGGCAGCCGAAAAGCCGGCGGCGGCGTCGGTCTGCACTTGCGCGTTCAGCTTGTCTTCCAGCGCGCCCAGCTGATCCAGCGCGGCCATCCATTTTTTCTGGGCCGGACGGATTTCCTTGATCAGGACCTTGGTCGCTTCTTCGGCCTTGTTGGCCAGCCACAGTTCGGACGCCTTGGCGATGGCCGGCATGGCGATCGCTTCCTGCTCCTTGACCGTTGCCAGCAGCGCTTTTTCTTCAGGGCTGGCTTCGGTGGCGAACTGCGCGCTCAGTTTATTCTGTGCATCGGCGTACTTGCCGGCCAGTTCCTTGATGCGGTTCATTTCCGGTTCCATGTCGCCGGCATCGGTCATCAGGGTCAGGATGCGCAGCGAGGTCACGCGGTCGCCCACGTTCGAACGCATGTCGACCACCAGGCGCGACACCACGTTGTTCACCGAAATCACGTGATCCAGGCGATCCTGAATCTGTGCCATGCGGAAGATACCCACGGTGGTCACCGCCACCAGGAATAACAGAACCAGCGCGAATCCAAGACCCAGGCGCGTTCCGACTTTCATTTTTGCTAAATTCATTTCGTCTTCTTCGTAAATGACACAGTTGATAAGAGTGCCCTGGAAAGTCTCGTCTCGTGCACGACACCATCCACCCGGCCCTTGCTGCTAGGTAATATCTATGACAGTAGCAAACAATGACTGCGAATGCAAAAACTTGCGGCTCCACCAGCAGCATGCATGTAGCTTTACCGCACTATACAAACGTGAAATAAAGGTGGATATGTGTGTATATTCAGGAATTATAGATGCAAATTTTGCCTCAAAGCAAGCAAAACCCGCCTAAAAAATACGCAAACGAACTTTCTGCGTGGAAATACCAACAGTCCGATATATTGTTTGCCAGAAACGTCAGTTTGTGCTGTGAACTACGCAGCAATACGTAGGCGGGCGGCAGCTTCGCGCAGCAGATCGGCGTCGCCGAGGGCGAGCTTTTTGGAGTCAGACAGAACCTGACGGAATGCACGGGCGCCGGGCAGGCCGGTCATCAGGCCCAGCATGTGGCGGGTGATGGAGTTGAGCTTCAAGCCGCGGGCGCCGTGCTGGGCCAGTTGGGCTTGGATATAGGGGATCATCGCTTCGAGCACTTCGTCGCGGGTCTTGGGGGCGCGCGCGTCGCCATAGTAGCGCTGGTCGAAACCGGCCATCACGAAGGGGTTGTGATAGGCCTCGCGGCCCAGCATGACCCCGTCCAGGTGCTTCAAATGTTCGTCGATCTCGGCTTCGGTCTTGATGCCGCCGTTGATAATGATTTCGAAGTCAGGAAAATCGCGCTTGAGCTGATAGGCGAATTCATACTTCAGCGGCGGCACTTCGCGGTTCTCTTTGGGCGACAGGCCCTTCAGGATGGCGTTGCGCGCATGCACGATGAAGGTCTTGCAGCCGGCCTCGGCCACGGTGCCGACGAAGTCGCGCACGAAGTCGTAGCTTTCGGTCTGGTCGATGCCGACCCGGTGCTTGACGGTGACGTCGATGCTGACGGCGTCGCGCATGGCTTTGACGCAATCGGCCACCAGTTGCGGCTCGGCCATCAGGCAGGCGCCGAACGCGCCCTTCTGTACGCGCTCGGACGGGCAACCGCAGTTGAGGTTGATCTCGTCGTAGCCCCACTTCTCGCCCAGCTTGGCGCTGGTGGCGAGGTCGGCAGGATCGCTGCCGCCCAGCTGCAGCGCCACCGGATGCTCTTCGTCATTGAAGCGCAGGTGGCGTTCGACGTCGCCGTAGACCAGCGCGCCGGTGGTGACCATCTCCGTGTACAGCCAGGTGTGCTGGCTGATATGGCGGTGGAACACGCGGCAATGGCGGTCGGTCCAGTCCATCATCGGCGCGACGGACAGGCGGCGGCTCGCTTTCACGGGCGCGGTGTCGGTGGTCGGCAAAGTGATGATGGTCATGGCGGCAACTATGGGAATCGCTTGGGGGTCGTCATTATACAGCGGAGTGTGCGGCTGTGCCCGGTCACCACAGAAGCTGTTTTTCCGATGCCGGACGACGCCAAAATGACAAAAGCCACGGAAACCGTGGCTTTTTGCGTTAATGCTCGACAACCCGAGTCTTGGGAGTGGTCGTCACTGTCACGCCCCGTTTCCTGCGATATACATCGGTCTGAAAAGCAACCGCGCCCCGAGGAGGAGTTTCTGACTTATTACGCTCATCGCGCACTTGGCTAGACGAAGACGGCTTTAGCTTCGCCAACGCTTGCAAAAATTTAGTGGTCATATTGAAATCCCCCTTGCCTCAGCATACTCATTGAGCAGTTGCCAGCTCACACTATCGTCCTGAAGATCAAACGACAGGTGAAGTGCTATGCCGTTATCGTACCACCAATCGGGTCCTTCATCCGTCCTCATGAGGTCAGAAAGCAGCACGCACCCATGTAGCTCCTGCGGAAGCCTTCCAAGTATTTGACCAGTTAGTGGCGCATCAAAACCCAAGGTCGGCCACACGTGGTATCCAAAAAACATACTACGATTCGTAGCGCTGCCAGCCGCATCTAGCGTTACGAAGCGAAACCCCAGCTCCTTGGCCTGCTGAATGCTGAACATAACCGACCTGACACCAATACCTTGATCCTGGAACTCCTCCCGCACATAGATCGAATCAACTGACAATTCAAAATTCAGTTCCCCGCCACCGTTGATAATGAAATATTCAGACGGATACTTGAAGAACTTCTGAGAAATTAGATCGCGCTTATCCATGCCGTATCTTATCAGTCAGTCTTGCCTCTTACGGCGATCGGCACGTTGATGACGGTCATAGCGACAACGAACGGAATCGCTTAGGGGGGGCATCATATCGCAAACGGCAGCGTCACCAAGCCGACCAGGTAGCGCGCCGGCATCTTGCCGGGATTGGCGTAGCTGATGTGCTGGTCTTCGCGGATGGCCAGGCAGTCGCCCGCCTCCAGCCGCCAGTGCCGGTCGCCGGCGCTGATGTCCATCACGCCATTCAGCAGCCAGACTTGCTGGTGGACGTCGGCGTCGCGCAGCACTTGTTCGTAGGTTACGCGCTGGCCCGGCGGGAACACCACCTCCACCAGCTGCAGCGGCGAGCGCGCGGCCGGCGACAGTTGTCGCCGCACATAGCCGGAGGCCGGGTCGGTCCACACCGGCTGGTCGGCGGCCCGTTGCAGCGGCGACGGCGCGGCCGGCTCACCCTCCCCCGCTTCGAACAGGGCCGCCAGCGTGACGCCGAGCGCGCCGGCCAGCTTGTCCAGCACGGTGGCGGTGGCGCTGCTTTCGCCGCGCTCGATCAGTGAAATATTGGAACGGCTCACGCCGCTGCGCTCGGCCAGCGCGGTCAGCGACAGCCCACGACTGTCGCGCAAGGCCAGCAGGCGGCTGGCAATGAGTTTGTTGATATCCATAAAATCCATTATACTGGATTTTCTCATCCATTAAAATGTCCGACGCCACCACCATGCAAATCGCCTTTGAATCCCCCGACCAGCCCGAAGTCATCGCCCTGATCGCCGACCTCGACGCCTATCAGCTGAGCCTCTATCCGCCGGAAAGCGTGTACGCGCTGGATTTGCCGTCGCTGATGCAGCCGCACGTCAAATTTGCCGTGGCGCGCGACGCCGCCGGCGCCATCGTCGGTTGCGGCGCCATCGTGCTGACGCCGGAATACGGCGAGATCAAGCGCATGTATGTGCAGCCGGCATCGCGCGGACAGGGACTGGCGCGCGGCGTGCTGGCCTTGCTGGAGCAGGCCGCGCTGGACCACGGCTGTGCGCAGATGGTGCTGGAATCGGGCCCGTCCCAGCCGGAAGCGCTGGGCCTGTACGAGCGCCACGGTTTCCAGCGCTGCGGCCCCTACGGCGATTACCCGGACGATCCGCTGAGCGTCTTCATGCGCAAGCCGCTCAGCCGCTGATCAGGCCTTGCTCTTCTTGCCCACCACCGCCAGCTTCGGCGCACGCGTCTCGAACATCGCCGCGATGCGCTCCAGCCGCACGGCGCCGTCGCCGGTCAGCGTGCCGGTGGCGCCGGCCACCTGGCGCACGATGGCCAGCGCCGTCGCGCGCGCGTGCGGATCGTCCGGCAGCAGCAGCGGCAGGTCGCGCACCGCCGCCTCCTCGTCCACCTGCAGCATCAGGTACTGCTCGCGCAAGATGGCCTTGAAGTGGGTGACGCTGAGCTCCTTGTCGTCCGAGGTGCGCAGGCGCAGCTGGCGGATGGTGGCGAAGGCGCGCTCGTCGGCGGCGCTCATTTCCGGGCTGCGGTAGATATACAGCAGGCCGCGGATGATGGCTTCGGTGACGCCGCCCTCGGCCGTCTTCAAGGCCGCCGCCGCGCGGTGCGCGTTGAGCATGGCCTCGCGCGCGATGTCGCGGCCGATGCGGCGCGGACGGCCGCCGTCGGTGCGCAAACCCACCAGCGCCTGCAGCAACGGCGAGCCGTACATGTCGAGGAAGATTTTTTCGGTGGCTTGGTCGCGCAAGTCGCGGTAACGGTCCAGCGCATCGACGATCTGCTGCGACATCGCTTCCTGCATCTGCATGAAGACGTTGTCCGCCGCCACCGGACGGCGTTCGGCGCGCACCTTGGCGGCCATCTCCGGTATGCCGTCGAGCAAAGGGTTCTTGCTGGAGAACATGCGGTAGCGCATGCGCAGCGGATGCGTCTCGCGCTGCTGTTCGGCGCTCGATTCGGTGACCATGGCCTTGACCAGCGGACTGGCGAAAGTACGGTACAGCCCGGTGTTGATTTCCGACAGGCGGGCCACGGTGGCGAAGCGGCGCTCGTCCTCGATATCGTTGCCGCCCAGCGCGCGCAGCACGTCCAGGCCGCGCCGCTCGAAGCGCATCACGTAGTCGCCGGCCGACATGTCGCCGGAGGCGATTTCCGCCTGCAGCATTTCCTCGTCCTTGTCGAGGAACACCGCCTCGTACAGGCCGGGCGGCATGACGTCGATCATGTCCATCGCCGCCGTGAATTCCTCGTGCTCCTTGTTGGCCACCGAGGCCGAGACGAAGATGCCCAGGTGGCCTATGCTCTGGTGCATCGAGTAGATGATGGTCTGGCCGCCGGCCACCAGCGCGGCGTCGTCCTCGTACAGGTCCAGCACCCAGCCCAGCGCCTGCTGCGGCGGCGTGATGTCGTCGCCCCACGAGCAGAACACCACGATCGGCGATTTAATATTGCGCAGGTCGATGCGGTGGCCGTTGCTGTCCATCAGCGCGGCGTCGCTCAGGCGGTTGCCGACAAACAGCGAGTCGGCGATGTACTGCATTTCGCCGGCGTTCAGCAGCACCGGGTTGCCCCACCACTTTTCAAATTCCAGGAAGCGCTCGGCCTCGGTGTCGATCTTCGAATAGACGTTGTAGTTCTTGCTCCACAAGGTGTTCGACGGATTCATTTTCTCGAAGTTGGCGACCAGCTGCGCGCCGTCGAAAATGCCATTGCCGAGGTCGCCCGCCAGCGCCGTCAGCCAGGTGCCGCCGAGCACCCCGCCCAAGTAGCGCAAGGGGTTCTTGCCGCGCACGCCGGCCCAGTACGACAGCGGCGCGCCGGCCAGCACCAGCGGGCCGACCAGGTCGGGATTGAGGGCGCTGGTCATCATGATCTGCCAGCCGGCCTGGCAGTTGCCGATCAGCGCAGGCTTGCCGTCGGCCAGCGGGTGCAGCTCGGCCACCTTGGCGATGAACTGCGCCTCGGCGCGGCACACGTCCTCGATGGTCTGGCCCGGCACCGGTTGCGGCAGGAAGCCGACGAAGTAGCAGGGATGGCCGGCCTTGAGCACCACGCCGATCTCGCTGTCCTGCTTCATGCCGCCGATGCCGGGGCCGTGGCCGGCGCGCGGGTCGAACACGATGAAGGGACGCTTGTGCGGATCGGGCGCGACGCCGTCCGGCGGCGTGATGTACAGCAGGCCGTAGTTGACCGGGCGCGCCAGGTGGCGGCCGTCAAGAATGGTGTCGAAGTCAAAGCTCAGCACATGCGGTGCGATCTGTTCGTGGCGGTGGTTGCGCTCGTCGCCGCGCTGGCGCAGCACGTCCATGAACAGTACGCTGCGCTGGCAGGCGTCGACCCAGTAATCGGTCGCCTGCTGGGCCAGCGCAAAGGGATTGCCGGGCCATTGCGGCCACGGGTTGGTCTTGTCGTCGCTCACGGCACTTCCTCCATGCGGTTTATGCTGCCATGCGTCAAAGTACCCTAGCGACAACGAAAACGCAAACGAAACCCACGTCACGGCGGCGCATAAAAAAACCGCAGCCTGAGCTGCGGTTTCGGGCCGGACTGCGATGCCGGGCTTAGAACTTGTGGTTGTACTCCACCGTGAACTTGGCATAACGCGGCGTCTGGTAGTTCTGCACTTCGCGGTAGGTCGACGAAATCACGCTGCTGTCGCCATCGTCATAGGTGGCGTTGGTGGTGATCGGCGCTTGCTTGTTGAACACGTTGAACACGTCCAGCTTCAGCGACAGTCCCTTGATGAACTGCGGCGTGTAGGCCAGGTTCAGGTCCAGGCGCTTTTCCCACGGCATACGGCCGAGGCTGCCGCGTGGCGTGGACTTGCCGCCGCAGTTGTAGTACTCGGCGCCGTAGCCTGGGCCGAAGTACTCCTGGCCCTGCGGATAGGCAGGATCGGAGCCGTTGTCGGCCGCGTCGTTGGTGCCCAGGCACAGCACCGGACGGCCGGACTGGATCAGCGCGAACGCGCCGACGGTCCACTCAGGCGTCAGCTCGTAGTAGCCGTACATCTTGAGCTGGTGCTTGCGGTCGTTCGGCAGCAGGCCGTTGCTGCCCGGCGCGAATTCCGGGAAGTCCCAGGCGGCCGAGGTGCCGACGTCGGTCTGGCCGGTATCGGAACGGGTCTGGCCTTCCATATTGCCCTTGCTGCGCGACAGCGTGTAGTTCACGCGGCCATACCAGCCGTTGCGCGCCGGGTGCTCCAGGAATACGTCCAGCGCGGCGTAGGTGCGCTCGGCCTTCGGCTCGCCGATTTCGGCGGCGGTGAAGTGCGCCAACTGCCCCTTGCCGGTGACCACGGGATTGCCGTCCGCGTCGTTGCCATCGATCCAGACCGTGACGTCGCGGCCAGGGTTGTAGATGAAGCAGTTCACCGCGCCCTGGTTCTGGATGTCGATGCCATGGTCGGCGGCGAACTTCAGCAGCGGACGGGTGTCGCAGCTGTCGTCGATGCCGGCGCCCAGTTTGCGATAGGTCACCTTGCCGCCGAAGTTCAGGCTGGGGCTGTAGGCTTTTTCGAAGCCCAGTGTCAGCTCGTCCTGGTAGTTCGGCTTGAGGTCGGCGGCCACCACCGACTGCGGGTTCTTGGCCTGGCCGTATTCACCATCCGACGACACCGGGGTGTTGACCGCTTTCAGGCCCAACGGCACGCCGGTGGTCGGATCGATGCCGGTGTAGGTGAATTCCTGGGTGGTGTACGTCGAACGGCTGGCGGCGCGGGCCGCCACCTGGGTCGGCAGTTGCAGGTAGTAACGGCCGGCGCTGCCGAACACCTTGAACGAGGAGTCGCCATACACGTCCCAGGCCGCCGATGCGCGCGGCGCCACTTCGCTCTTCATGTCGAGGAACTTGACGCCGTCGCCGGTCGAGTTGCTGTAGGCGTCGTTGCGGATGCCCAGCGTGAGCAGCAAGTCCTTGCGCACTTGCCAGCGGTCTTCCAGGTACTGCGCCGACTGCTTGGACGAGGCCGAGGTCAGCGAGTTGAAGATCGACTGCGACACATAGTAGCCAGCGGCGCCCGAGCCGCCAAAGTCGGCGACGTTGCCGGGACGGCCGCCCGACAGGTTGATCGGCTGACCGACATTTTTATCGCCCACGTATTTGTACGACCACGACGAACCGCCGCTACGGATCTGGCCAGCGGCCGACGAGGTGATGTTGCTGGCGTCGATACCGGCGCGCAGCGTGTGGTTGTTCAGCTTGTACTCAAGGTCGAAGCGGCCCGATTTCACTTCATCTTCGCCAGGGCTGCTGATGTAGCCAGGGAAGACGTTGTAATTGCGGTAGAGCGAGGAACTGAGCGCAGGCCACTTGGCGGTCGAGCCGTACAACACGGTGGGCGGCACGCCGCCGGTACCGGTGTTCGCGCCCAGCGCCTCGTAGCTGACGCCGTGCTGACTCTTCAACACGCCATACAGGCCGGTGATCACCAGGTCATCGGTGATGTTGCCGGTGTACTTCAGCATGTTGACCGTCGAACCCGGCGTGCCCGGGAACTCAGGATCGGTGGGCCCCAGGTTCTTGCCCACGGCCGACGAGTACAGCTGGCTGTTCGGCACGCCGTCCAGCTGTTCGGCAGCTTTGGGATTGTTCGGGTTCAGCGTATAGCCGTATTTCTGGTAACGGGTCTGGTAGCTGTCCCCGGCGGTGGTGAATTCCAGGCGGTGGTCATCGGTGATGTTCCAGTCGAGCTTGCCCAACCAGCGGTTTTCCTGCGAACGGTTGTAGTTCCAACCGCTTTGCGCGATGGTCGCCACGTTGGTGACCGAACTCGAGCCCACGTAGGAATCCTTGCCGATGGTCTGGTCGCCGGCAACGAAGATGAACAACTTGTCCTTGATGATAGGGCCGCCCAAATAGGCGCCGTACTGGGTGTTGGAGATGCTGCGGTTGTCGCGGCGCAGGTCTATCTTGCCATCGGTTGCGGCGTTGTTCGGGTCACCGGTCACGGCGTAGTTGATGTTCTTGCGCGCGGCGCGGGCGCTGGCCGGTTCCAAACTGTAGGTCGCTCCACCTTCCCAAGTGTTGGTCCCGCTCTTGGTGGTGACGCTCAGCACGCCGCCGATCGAACGGCCGTACTCGGCGCCGAAGCCGCCGGTCAGCACCGAGGCTTGCTGGATGGCGCCGAACGGCAGCTCCATCGAACCCAGCTGGCTCAGCGGATTGGTGATCGGGAAGCCGTTCAGGTAGAAGGCGTTTTCCGACACGCCCGAGCCGCCGAAGGAGGCGGTATTGCCGTAGGCCGAGTCGCCCTTGGTGGTGTTGGGCGCCAGCAGCGCAATGGCGGTCAGCGACTGCGCCACCGGCAGCTTGGACAGCTCCTTGGACGTGAAGATGGCGCCGTTGTTGGTGTTGGAGACGTCGATGGTGGCGCGGCGGCCGGTCACCTGCACCGTTTGCAGGGAGCCGGTGAACGAGGCATTGGCGCCCTGCCCTGCGACCACATCGACCTCCAGCTTCTGCGCGACCTTGCCGTCGCGGTTCAGTTCAACGCGGTAGTGGCCGGCCGGCAGCGCGGTCACCTGGTAGCGGCCGCCCGCCTCGGTGCCGACGCTGCGCTTCAGGCCGGTATCGACGTTGGTCAGGGTGATGCTGGCGCCGGCCGGCGTGTCGACCACGCCGTAAATGGTGCCCGTGGCATTCGACTGCGCCATGGCCGGCTGGACCACGCCGGTCATGACGACCGCCGTGCCAAAGGCAATGGTTAACGCGCGAGCGATAACAGTTTCTCTTAGCATGTGATTTCCCGATTTTCCGATTTGAAAAAAGCTTGGTTGACGGCCGGTACGTGGGTGAGCACGTCCGACCGCCACCAGCTATGTTTTATATTTGCCCCAACTTTTTTCCAGTCACGGAAACGCCTGTTTGACGCCACCGTTGAAGCTTGCTTGCGGTTGGCAAGGCAAGCTCAAGCTTCGATAAAACCACGTGGCCTAAAATAGTGTCAATTGCGCACTCGGAGTTTCATCAACAAAACAACGTTTATTTTTATGTCATATTGTAACGCACCATTTTGGTGCAAAACTCCCTATGATGGGGCAGGCAAATCCCGGTTTTTGCGAAACTATATTAACTAAATTTGCTTTTCCGCCGCATAAAGATATATTGATTTCTCATGTCGCTGAATTTTGCTCTGATGGACCGTTCCCTGAAATCGCCTCTTTCATAGGGCCGAAATGACAAAAAGCCGCCCAGTTTGCACTGGGCGGCTTTCACGCCAGAACGGCGGTTTGGACTGCTACGGAAGCGGGATTACGCTTCGCGCGATGCCTTCTTACGCTCGTGCTCTTTCAGGAAGCGCTTGCGCAGACGGATCGATTTCGGGGTGATTTCCACCAGTTCGTCGTCGTCGATGAATTCCACGGCGTATTCCAGCGACATCTGGATAGGCGGCACCAGGCGCACTGCTTCGTCGGTACCCGACGAACGCACGTTGGTCAGCTGCTTGCCCTTGATCGGGTTGACGACCAGATCGTTGTCGCGCGAGTGGATGCCGATGATCATGCCTTCGTACACCGGGTCGTTGTGGACCACGAACATACGGCCGCGATCCTGCAGTTTCCAGATGGCGTAGGCCACGGCGGCGCCGTCGTCCTGCGAGATCAGCACGCCGTTGCGACGGCCGCCCAGTTCGCCCTTGGTGTTGTCCACTGGCGCGTATTCGTCGAACACGTGCGACATCAGGCCGGTACCGCGGGTCAGGGTCATGAATTCGCCCTGGAAGCCGATCAGGCCGCGCGCTGGGATCTTGTATTCCAGACGCACACGGCCTTTGCCGTCGGATTCCATGTTCTGCAGGTCGCCACGACGACGGCCCAGTTCTTCCATCACGCCGCCCTGGTTGGCTTCTTCGACGTCAACGCTCAGTTGTTCGAACGGCTCATGGCGCACGCCATCAACCATCTTGAACACCACGCGCGGACGCGATACGGCCATCTCGAAACCTTCGCGACGCATGTTTTCGATCAGGATGGTCAGGTGCAGCTCGCCGCGGCCCGATACTTCGAACGTGGTGTCGTCGTCGGTTGGTGCAACGCGCAGAGCGACGTTGGCTTTCAGTTCTTTGTCCAGACGATCGCGCAGTTGACGCGAGGTGACGAACTTGCCTTCGCGGCCAGCCAGCGGCGAGTTGTTGACCATGAAGTTCATGGTCAGGGTAGGCTCGTCGACGGTCAGCATCGGCAGCGGATCCGGGGTGTCCAGCGCGCACAGCGTCGAACCGATGCCGATTTCGTCGATACCGTTGATCAGGCAGATGTCGCCGGCGACAGCTTCGTTCACCAGCACGCGCTCCAGGCCCTTGAAATTCAGCACCTGGTTGATGCGGCCTTTGATCGGGGTGGCGCCTGGGCCATTGATGACCAGAACGTCCTGGCCGACCTTGACGGTGCCGCGGTTGACGCGGCCAATGCCGATCTTGCCGACGTAGGACGAGTAGTCCAGCGACGTGATTTGCATCTGCAGCGGGCCTTCCGGATTGTCGTCGCGTACCGGCACGTGTTCCAGGATGGCGTCGAACAGCGGCTTCATGTCGCCATCGCGCACGTCTTCGGTCAGGCCGGCGTAGCCGTTCAGGCCCGAAGCGTAGACGACCGGGAAGTCCAGCTGTTCATCGGTCGCGCCCAGCTTGTCGAACAGTTCGAAGGTCTGGTTGATCGCCCACTCAGGACGTGCGCCCGGACGGTCGACCTTGTTGACGACGACGATAGGCTTCAGGCCCAGCGCCAGTGCCTTGCGGGTCACGAAGCGGGTCTGTGGCATCGGGCCTTCCTGCGCATCGATCAGCAGCAGAACCGAGTCCACCATCGACAGCACGCGCTCCACTTCGCCGCCGAAGTCGGCGTGGCCTGGGGTGTCGACGATGTTGATGTGGGTGCCTTCGTACTCAACAGCGCAGTTCTTCGACAGAATCGTAATGCCGCGCTCCTTTTCGAGGTCGTTCGAGTCCATGACACGGTTGTCGACCGCTTGGTTTTCACGGAAGGTGCCGGACTGACGCAGCAGTTGATCCACCAGGGTAGTTTTACCGTGGTCAACGTGGGCGATGATGGCGATATTACGAATTGCGCGTTTTGTAGTAGACATGGTCGTTATATTTGCTGAAAAACTGCGGGTGCGTACATGACGTACGGGAGTGGCCAATTTCTGGAACCGCGTAGTATAGCATGTTGCGGTGCAACTCCCTCTGAAATCCTGAATATTTTCAAAGAGTTGCTTGTACCCCGCAAAACGCTACGGCCGGGGTCTGACCCCGTATGGGGTCAGACCCCTTGCTTTAGGGGTTGACGAAGGCGATCAAACGTTCCGGCGCCAGGATGCTGTACTCGCCCAGCTGGGCGGTGCCGAGCAGTTTGTCGTCCAGATAGACGCGCACCCTGCCCTGTTCGGACGGCACAGCCACGGGCTCCTTGCCCAGCGCCAGGCGCTGGCCGTTGAGGAAGCGCTTGGCCAGCTCGGCGTTCAGCTGCACGGCCGGGAAACTGGCCAGCAGCGCGTCGACCGGCGCCAGCAGGCTGAGCGGCGCTGCATGCGCGCCCAGCTGTTCCAAGGTCAGCATGCCTTCCATGGTCAGCGGACCGACCTGGGTGCGGCGCAGCGCGTTCAGGTGGGCGCCGCAGCCAAGCGCTTCGCCGATGTCCTGGCCCAGCACGCGGATGTAGGTGCCCTTGCTGCAGGTGACCACCAGCTTCAGGAACGGCGCCTCGTAGGACACCAGCTCCAGCTTGTGGATGATGACGTTGCGCGCTTCGCGCTCGAGCGTGATGCCGGCGCGGGCGTACTCGTACAGCGGCTTGCCGTCGCGCTTCAGGGCCGAATACATCGGCGGCACCTGCGCGATCGGGCCGCGGAATTTTTCCAGCACGGCGTGGATCTGCTCCAGCGTGACGTTGACGTCGTGGCTGGCGATGACTTCGCCTTCGGTGTCGCCGGTGTCGGTGGTCTGGCCCAGGTGCACCGTGGTTTCGTAGGTCTTGTCGGCTTCCAGCAAGTCCTGCGAGAACTTGGTGGCCTCGCCAAAGCACAGCGGCAGCAGGCCGGTGGCGAACGGATCGAGGGTGCCGGTGTGGCCGGCCTTCTTGGCGTTCAGCACGCGCTTGGCCTTGATCAGTGCATCGTTGCTGGAAAAGCCGACCGGCTTGTCGAGCAGCAGCACGCCGTCGACCAGGTCGCGGACTTTTTTAGGATGGTTTTGCTTCATCGGTGCAGCGTGCTTACTCGCCGTCCTTGTTCTCTTCGGCCGGCGCCTGGTCGTCGTCCAGCGAGCGGGTGCTGTTGGCCTGGTCGATCAGCAGGGACAGTTCCATGCCGCGCGCGGTCGAGGTGTCGTGCACGAAGTGCAGCATCGGCAGCGTGTGGATGTGCAGGCGCTTGCCCAGCTGGCCGCGCATGTAGCCGGCCGCGGCGGACAGGCCGTCGACGGTGTTCTTGACCTGCTCCTTGCTGTCTTTCAGCATGGTGAAGAAGATCTTGGCGTGCGCGTAATCCGGGGTCACCTGCACTTCGGTGATGGTGATCATGCCGACGCGCGGGTCCTTCAGCTCGTAGGCGATGATTTCGGACAGGTCGCGCTGGATCTGGTCGGCCACGCGCTGACCGCGCTGGGGTATGTTTTTACTATGTTTAGCCATGATATACGGTACTGCTTTCCATAAACGCCAAGTGGACGGTAGCAAGTATGCTCCCGTCCACCCGGTTAAAACTACTCTAATCGCAACTGATTACAGCGTACGAGCGATTTCCTGAACTTCGAACACTTCCAGGGAGTCGCCCACCTGGATGTCGTTGTAGTTCTTCAGCGACAGACCGCACTCCAGGCCGGCGCGTACTTCTTTGGCGTCGTCCTTGAAGCGTTTGAGCGAGTCGATCTCGCCGGTCCACACCACGATGTTGTCGCGCAGCAGGCGTACCGAGGACGAACGCTTGACCACGCCATCGGTGACCAGGCAACCGGCAATCGCGCCGACTTTCGAGACCAGGATGACCTGGCGAATCTCGACCTGACCGATAACGGTTTCGCGCTTCTCTGGTGCCAACATGCCCGACAACGCCGATTTGATCTCGTCGATCGCATCGTAAATGATGTTGTAGTAGCGGATGTCCACGCCGTTCGACTCGGCCAGCTTGCGCGCCTGTGCATCGGCACGGGCGTTGAAGCCGATGATGACCGCTTTCGAGGCCACCGCCAGGTTGACGTCCGATTCGGTGATGCCGCCGACCGCTGCGTGCACAACCTGTACGCGCACTTCGGAAGTCGACAGTTTCTGCAGCGAGCTGACCAACGCTTCCTGCGAACCCTGCACGTCGGTCTTGATGATCAGCGGCAGGTTCTTCACTTCGCCTTCGGCCATCTGGTCGAACATGTTTTCCAGCTTCGCGGCTTGCTGCTTGGCCAGTTTCACGTCGCGGAACTTACCTTGACGGAACAGGCCGATCTCACGGGCTTTACGCTCGTCAGCCATGACCATGACTTCTTCACCGGCTTGCGGCACTTCGGTCAGGCCCTGGATTTCGACCGGGATCGAAGGACCGGCTTCGTTGATCGACTTGCCGTTCTCGTCCAGCATCGCACGAACGCGACCGAAGGAGGAGCCAGCCAGGATCACGTCGCCGCGCTTCAGCGTACCGGATTGCACCAGGATGGTCGCGACCGGGCCCTTGCCCTTGTCCAGACGTCCCTCGACCACCAGACCGCGCGCAGGCGCATCGATCGGGGCTTTCAGTTCCAGTACTTCGGCTTGCAGCAGCACCTGTTCCAGCAGGGCGTCGATGCCCTGGCCGGTCTTGGCCGATACCGGCACGAATGGCGATTCGCCACCGTATTCTTCCGGCACCACTTGTTCGGCAACCAGTTCCTGCGTTACACGGTCAACGTTGCCGCCCGGTTTGTCGATCTTGTTGATCGCGACAACCAGAGGCACGCCGGCCGCTTTCGCGTGGGCGATCGCTTCCTTCGTCTGCGGCATCACGCCGTCGTCCGCCGCCACCACCAGGATGACGATGTCGGTTGCTTTCGCACCGCGGGCACGCATGGCCGTGAAGGCTTCGTGACCTGGGGTATCGAGGAAGGTGATCATGCCGCCCGGCGTATCGACGTGGTACGCGCCGATGTGCTGGGTAATGCCGCCGGCTTCGCCCGACGCCACTTTGGCGCGGCGGATGTAATCCAGCAGCGAGGTCTTGCCGTGGTCGACGTGACCCATGACGGTAACGACCGGTGCGCGCGGCAGCGATTCGAAGTGAGCGTGCTCACCCTGGTCGGCCAGCAGTGCTTCCGGATCGTCCATCTCGGCGGCGAACGCCTTGTGGCCCATTTCCTCGACCAGAATCATCGCGGTTTCCTGGTCCAGCACCTGGTTGATGGTGCACATCTGGCCCAGCTTCATCAGTTGCTTGATGACTTCGGAGGCCTTGACGGACATCTTGTGCGCCAGTTCGGCCACGGTGATGGTTTCCGGCACGTAGACGTCTTTGATGACGGCTTCGGTCGGCGCCTGGAAATTGGTTTCGCGGTCATCGGCGTGCGAGCCACGACGGCCGCCACCCTTGCCGCCACTGCGCCAGCCGTCACGGCCACCGGAACCGGTGTTGCCACGGCCCTTGTTGGCGGTGCTGCCAGGTGCGCCGCGTTTCTTGGCGTCGTCCTGCCAGGTCGACGAGACGTTGGCCGACTTGATCGACTTCTTGTCCGCGGTGACAGGCTTCTTGTCGCCAGGCTTGTCGCCCGGTTTGGCGACGGCGCCGGTGGCCGGCTTGTGCAGCGTGCCTTCGGCAACCTTGGCCTTGACCGGCGCAGGCGCTGGTTCAGGGGCTTTGATGGCGCGACGCGGCGCGTTCATCATGGCCTTGATCTGGGCGACTTCGTCAGCCACGGCCTTGCGCGCCAGCTCGGTGGCGGCCGCTTTGTCGGCGGCTTCCTTGGCGGCGGCGGCAGCCTTCTTCTTGGCTTCGTCGGCAGCGGCTTTCTTCTTCTCTTCGGCGGCGGCATCGGCCACAACCGGCGCAGCGCCGGCAGCGGTGGCGGTCGCGGCGGCAGCAGCCTTGGCGGCGGCTTTCTTCGCTTCGGAGTCGGCTTCCTTCTTGGCTTCGGCTTCGGCGGCGGCGGTGGCTTTCGCTTGCGCTTCCTTCTCCGATTCCAGCTTGGCCAGGCGCTCCTGCTTCTCGCGCAGTTCCGCTTCCTGACGTGCGATCAGTTCTGCTTGCTTACGTGCTTCTTCTTCACGGCGAGCGACTTCGGCGGCGTCGACCACCGGGGCGGCAGGCGCCACCGGCGCGGCGGCGACCGGCTCGTCGCGCTGGACGAAGGTGCGTACCTTCTTCACAGCGACCTGAATCGTGCGGGCCTTGCCATTGGCGTCGGCCTGCTTGATTTCAGTGGTTTCTTTGCGCGTCAGCGTGATCTTCTTCTTTTCGGTATCAGCCGATGCACCGTGGGTACGGCGCAAGTGATCAAGCAGCTTATCCTTATCATCTTTCGACAATGGATCTGACGTCGAACTTTTTTCGACGCCGGCAGAACGCAGCTGCGTCAGCAGCAAATCTGCAGGCATCTTCAGTTCGGTGGCAAATTGGGCTACGTTGTTACTCGCCATTCAGTCCTCTTTTCTATGTGTCGCGGAGATGATAAAGATACTCAAATTAAGCCTTTGCGGATTCGGCAAGACTCCATGCCTTGGCTTGCAAGCCTTTGGCACGATCGTCGTACTTTGAGTCAACCAACTTCATCTCATCGTCGGTCACATCTTCAAATTCACTCTTAATCAGTTCTCGTGCACGGTCGGCGGACAGGGCCAAAATGGCGCCAAATTCGTCGTAAGCCAGTGCAGCAAATGCTTCTACAGTCTTGATACCAGCCAGGCCCAGCTTGCCGGCGGTGACGCGGTCCATGCCTTCCAGACCGACCAGCGCCTCGTCCATGCCTTCCAGGCCTTCTTCCGAAGCGATCGCTTCGGTGACCAGGGCGTCACGGGCGCGGGTGCGCAGTTCGTTGACGGTATCTTCGTCGAACGATTCGATTTCCAGCATTTCGGAGATCGGCACGTAGGCGATTTCTTCCAGGCTGGCAAAGCCCTCTTCCACCAGGATGTCGGCGACTTCCTGATCGACGTCCAGTTTTTCCATGAACAGTGCACGCACCGCCGCGGTTTCCTGGGCTGCCTTGTCGGCCGATTCTTCGGCCGTCATGATGTTGATCTTCCAGCCGGTCAGGTCGGAAGCCAGGCGCACGTTCTGGCCGGAGCGGCCGATGGCGATTGCCAGGTTTTCTTCGTCGACCACGACGTCCATCGCATGCTTCTCTTCATCGACCATGATCGACGAAACGTTGGCCGGAGCCAGCGCGCCGATGACGAATTGCGCCGGGTCTTCGGACCACAGCACGATGTCGACGCGTTCGCCGCCCAGCTCGCCGGTCACGGCCTGCACGCGCGAACCGCGCATGCCGACGCAGGTGCCGATCGGGTCGATGCGCTTGTCGGCCGTGTAGACGGCGATCTTGGCGCGGACGCCGGCGTCGCGCGCCGCCGATTTAATTTCCAGCATGCCTTGCTCGATTTCCGGCACTTCCAGCTCGAACAGCTTCATGATGAAGTCTGGAGCGGTGCGCGACAGGATCACTTGCGGGCCGCGCATATTGCGGTCGATGCGCAGGATGAAGGCGCGGACGCGGTCGCCGATACGCAGGTTTTCTTTCGGGATCATCTGGTCGCGTGGCAGGCGGGCTTCGATCTTGCCCGACTCGACGATCGCGTCGCCGCGTTCCATGCGCTTGATGGTGCCGGTGACGAGCGAGTCGCCGCGCTCCAGGAAGTCCACAAGGATCTGTTCGCGCTCGGCGTCACGCACGCGCTGCAGGACGACCTGTTTGGTGTCTTGCGCAAAGCGGCGGCCGAATTCGACGGATTCGATAGGTTCTTCGATGTGGTCGTCCACTTCGATGTCCGGAATCTGTTCCTTGGCTTCGAAGTGCAGAATCTCCTGGTCCGGCAGTTGCAGGCCGGCCTCGTCGGGCACGACGTGCCAGCGGCGGAAGGATTCGAACTCACCCGACTCGCGGTCGATCGAAACGCGGATATCGACTTCACCTTCATAGCGTTTCTTCGTGGCTTGCGCCAACGCGAACTCCAACGCGCCGAAAACCACATCTTTATCGACGTTTTTCTCACGCGCCAGCGCGTCTACCAATAACAAAACTTCGCGACTCATGCTTTGCGTCCCTTAAAAACCACCTGTGGCACCAAGCGTGCCTTATCCATATCGGCGAGCGTAAACTCCAACAGCGCCGGACCATCAGTACCTTCAAATTCCAACGACAAATTTTCGCCCTGGGGTTCTTGCAGAATCCCCTGGAACGATTTCCGGTTGTTCGTACCCGGCATCGCGGTGCGCAGTTTGACGATTGCTTCGCAACCGGCAAAGCGCACGAAATCTTCCAGCTTGCGCACCGGGCGATCCAGCCCTGGCGACGAGATTTCGAGACGCTCGTAATTCACGTTCTCGACCGTCAGCACGTGCGACAGCTGGTGACTGACCGTAGCGCAATCTTCTACGGTGATCGGGCCTTTTTCTTCGGCATCGGCGGCGGTGAAATCGATAAACACGCGCAGCACTCCGCGCTCGGCCCGTTCGACATCAACCAGCTCATAGCCCAGACCGGCGACGGTCTTTTCAATTAAATCCGGCAGCTGCAAGAAATTCTCCAAATCAAGGCCTGTTTCCAACTTATTAAAAACAGGCCGTTCAAAACGGTTCACCAAAAAAAAAATGGGCATCTGCCCATCTTCTTGTAATACCAGCCAGATGAAAGCATTCTTAGGGAAGTAACCCGAGAAGAACTTTTACTAGGCTGGTTATTATAACCTTATATGATCTGCGCTGCAATGCCGCACGGGGCGGAAAAGCAGGCTTACAACAATTCATAAACGGCTACAAGCCCCGAAAACAGGGGCGATGCGGCGTTTTACCCCGCACTGCGCAACAGGGGTCTGACCCCGCTTGGGGTCAGACCCCGCGGCGTCATCGCCTTGCGGGGTAAGGCCGGCAATTAACCCTTGCGGCGGCGCGGCATGCCATGATCGATGGCGCCGCCACGCGGTGGCTGGTTGCGGCGCGGCGCGCTGGCGTTACCAAAACCGAAGGTGGTTTGCAACGGATCCGGCTGACGCGGACCGCGGCTCGGACCCTTGGCAGATTGACCGCCGCCCTGACCACCTTGACCGCCCTGACCGCCTTGGCCACCCTGACCGCCTTGCGGACGACCCTGGCCTTGCGGACGACCACCCTGGCCTTGCGGACGCGCCGGGCCTTCGCCCAGCGGACGGCCGCCGGCGTAACCGCCGATGCCTTGCGGACGACCGCCTGGACGGCCGGAGGTCTGCGCGCCGGCCGGACGGCCCTGACCATTGCCATTGCCGCCTGGACGGCCGCTGCCCTGGGCGCCGCCCGGGCGCCCCTGGCCACCACCACCCGGACGGCCCTGGCCGCCACCGAAGCCACCCTGACCACGACCATTGCCGCGTGGGACCTTGGCGAATGGCATGGCGTTGTCATTGCTGACGTCGGCGCGGTTGAAGTTCGGTTCGTCGTGATCATCCTCGTCGTCGTCGAAATCGCGGTCGTCGCGCTCGGCGTCGCGGCCGCGCTGCGGACGCTTTTCCGGACCCTTGTTCTGCGCCGGCTTGGCTTGCTGCGGGCCTTTGGCGCGCGGCGCGACCGGGGCATCGCTGCCCTTCTTGTCGACGCCGTACGCGCTCAACATGTCGCGCACGGTGTTCTCTTCCAGCTCTTCCCAGCGGCCGCGTTTCAGGCTGCTTGGCAAGCTCATCGCGCCGTAGCGGGTACGGATCAGGCGCGACACGGTCAGGCCGATCGCTTCGAACATGCGGCGCACTTCGCGGTTGCGGCCTTCGCCGATGATCACGCGATACCACTTGTTGATACCCTCGCCGCCGCCGTCGGCGATCTTGGTGAATTGCGCCAGGCCGTCTTCCAGCTCAACGCCGGCCAGCAGCTTCTGGCGCATGCCTTCTTCCAGCACGCCCAGCGTACGCACCGCGTACTCACGGTCGATGTGGTAGCGCGGGTGCATCAGGCGGTTGGCCAGGTCACCGGAGGTGGTGAACAGCAGCAGGCCTTCGGTGTTGAAGTCCAGGCGGCCGACGGCCAGCCATTTGCCGGCCTTCATGGTCGGCAGGCGGTCGAACACCGATGGGCGGCCTTCCGGATCGTCCATCGAGACGATTTCACCGGCCGGCTTGTGGTACACCAGCACGCGCGGCGGCTTCTTGCTGACGCGGCGCTGGATCAGCTTGCCGTTGATGCGCACGGCATCGGTCGGCAGGATGCGCTGGCCGATGTGGGCCGGCTCGCCGTTGACCGACACACGGCCGGCAACGATCAGGTCTTCCATGTCGCGGCGCGAACCCAGGCCGGCTTCGGCCAGGACCTTGTGCAGCTTGGGCGCGTCGTCGTCCGAGGTCAGGTCGCGGCGCACCACTTTCGGCGCGGCGTGACGGCCCTTGGCCGGCTCGTCGCTGTCGAAGGCGTCCGAGGTGACATAGGAGAATGCGGCATCCGCATCGTTGGGCTTGACGCCGCCGGCGTTCGGGCCGCCGCGTTGCGGCTTGCCGTTCTTGCCTTTGCCGCCGCCGGCATGCGGCGGCTTGCCGTTGCGCTGGCCGTCGGGACGCGGGCCGCGCTCGTGGCGTGGCTTGCCGCCTTCGGCCGGCGCTGCGCCGTCGACTGCGGGAGCGGCTTCGCCTTCGGCCGTAGCTGCCGGCTCAGGACGCGGAGGCATCAGGGCTTCACGCACGGCGCGTTGCTCGCGCATCTGGCGTGGGCCACGCGGACCGCGCGGACCGCGCGCTGCGCGTTCGCCTTCAGCAGGAGCGGCTTGCGCTTCAACTGCTGGAGCCGAGGCTGCGGCCGGGGCGGCTTGCACTGCCGGCGCGGCGTCTGCTGCCGGCGCGGCAACTGGTTTCTTGGCGCGCGGGGCCTTGGCTGGCGCTTCGGCTGTCGCAGGCGCGGCGGCTTGCGGCGCGGCTTCGACGGCCTCGACCGACTTGGCGGCCGGCTTGGCGCGCGGCTTCTTCACCGGGGCCGGCGCATCGGCGGCGGCGACGTCGGCTTCCGCCTTGGGCTTGCGCTTGGCCTTGGCGGCGACTGGCGCATCGCCGGACGCGGCGGCTGCCGTATCGGCTTCGATCTGGGCTTTGGTGCGACGCTTAGGCTTGGCGGCCACTTCGGCCGGCACTACGTCGTTGACTGTCTCTGGGGAATTAGGATTGTTCATTATTCGTTTCTTGGTTGTGCTCAGCGTCAACCGTTACATCGGGCGCGGGTTGTGTTTGTGCTTCGTGGCCGGCTTCCGGGCTAGTCGCGGCTTCTGCTTCGGCCACTGGCAACTCGCTATCCGTACCATCTGTTTGTTGCGCGGCATTGTGTGCCGCCTTGTCAAAGTTTTCCTGCAAGGCCGCTTCCAGCGCGGCCATGTCCGGGCCACCGCCTTGCGTATCGCTGATTTGCTGCAAAGGAGGCAGCTGGGACAGCGAATTCAAGCCCAAATCATCTAAAAACTGCTTGGTGGTGCCCAGCAATGCCGGGCGGCCGACGACGTCGCGGTAACCGATGGCGTCTACCCAACCACGGTCTTCCAGCATCTTGATCGTCTGCGAATTGACGGCTACGCCGCGTATCTCTTCAATATCGCCCCGCGTCACCGGCTGCCGGTAGGCGATGATCGCCAGTGTTTCCAGCGTCGCCCGCGAGTACTTGGGCGGCCGTTCCGGGTTCATGCGGTCGAGGTACAACTTCATCTCGGGGCGACTCTGGAAGCGCCAGCCGGTCGACAGGCTGATCACTTCAACACCCTTGCCGGCCCAGTCCAGCCGCAATTCTTCGAGCAATTCCTTGATCGTATCGGAACCGACTCCGGGTCCGCGCGGCCTGTCCTGGTCATCCACCTCGACAAACAGCTTCTTCAGACTGTGGATCGACAATGGCTCACGAGCGCATAGCAAGGCGGTTTCGAGGACTCTTTTAGCCTCTGCTGTATCCATAACAATCTTGTGGTTGCATTTTCATGCAAGAAAGAATTCAATCACATTCAGTGAGGCAATGGCCGGCATCGATGATGCTGCCTGCTGGTATAACTCGCTGAAGCTGTTTTTCCGACGCCTGGGCCGATGTGCGCCAGGCGGGAGAGAGAGACATGCCGGCAATGGCCGAGGCCCTTGCTTTCTACGTGAAACGTGGCCGGGGAGCGCAGTTTTCGGGCGAAAACACACGTGACCGATCAAAGACATTTCATCCAACAAGCCGAATTGTACCTGATAAAACGGCAAAAAGCGCATTTCGCCGTCATCGAAATGTAACTTGGCTTACGCGGCAGCAAGTCTTTCCGACAAGATTGCGGAAACGCCCACAAATGCCGGGTACTCGGCGGTGATGACCCAGGTCGGCACTTCGGACAGATAATGGCAGAAACGGCCCTTGGCTTCGAAGCGGGCGCGGAAGCCGGAACGGTCGAAACGCTCGCCCAGGCGCGGGACGATGCCGCCGCCTATATAAATGCCGCCCTGCGCGCCGAGGGTGATCGCCAGATTGCCGGCGACGGTGCCCAGCATGCAGCAGAACGCTTCGATGACTTCGTCGCACAGCGTGCATTCGCCGGCCAGCGCACGGCGCGAGATTTCGGCGGCGCTCAGCTTTTCGGCCGGCATGTCGGTGTGGTCGGCCAGCGCGCGGTAGATCAGTTCGATGCCGGCGCCGGACATCAAGCGTTCGGCGGACACGTGATCGAATTCTTTCCAGGCATATTGCAGGATGGCGACTTCGGTGGCATTGGCCGGCGAGAAGGTGACGTGGCCGCCTTCGCTCAGCAAAGCGGTCCAGCCGTCCTTGCCCGGAATCAGGCCGGAAACGCCGAGGCCGGTGCCGGCGCCGATCAGGCCCAGCGGGGTGCCGGCGATGCCGTTGCCGCCGCCGACCTGGTGTTTCTGGGTTGCCGACAGTTGCGGCAGCGAGCTCGCCAGCGCGGTGAAGTCGTTGACGACGACCAGGATGTCGAAGTTGACTTCGCGGCGCAGCGCCTCGATCGAGAATTCCCAGTGGTGGTTGGTCATGCGCACCATGTCGCCGGTGACCGGATTGGCGATGGCAATCGCGCCATTCCGGATGCCGGTGACGCCGGCCTGGGCTACGGTCGGCGAGGCCAGATAGGCAACCAGGGCGGCGGCCAGGGTTGGATATGCGGCGCAAGCCAATACTTCGATCGCCTCAATCTTGCCCGGGGCGGTCTCCAGCGCAAAGCGCGCGTTGGTACCGCCGATGTCCGCCAGCAGACGCGGGCCACCAGGGAAAGCAGTGGTCAGGGAGGGAGGCGTTTGGAGAGACTGAGCTGTCATGATAGATCGAAAATAGTTGAGGCCTAAGCTTAAGGTATTTTCACTCAGCGAGGCAAGCGAAGTTTGTAGTTTTAGTACACATGCAGCAGCTTTGCCACATGAAATTACAAATTAGAATTTTTTTTGCGTAGTATGACTACGATTTTTATAAGCAATATCGCCGATAGCTTAACGGTTGCGCCCGCTCAAAACCGACAGGGAGAAATGCACACAATCTGGAGTCTGCATTGTTTTTCGAGGGAGGGCTACCATGACAAAGCACGCGACACGCAAGAAAAGAGTTGCACACGGGGATACGTCGGAGCGCAATATATCTGTGGTCCCAGAATCATCTAAAAGCGCTCTGCGCGAGGCAATGAGGTTGGAAGACGTTCCAACAACTCAGTTTCAGGACCTTTTATGGATCATGGCGCAGGAATCCAGTGGCGAAGTCGGTGCGCGCAACCCCCACTCTTCGGCACGGGGGTTGTTTCAACTCTTAAGAAACAACTATGAGCTCAATCCTCACGGTACAGATTCGTTCGGCGATGGAGTGGAAGAATGCCAGGGAGGGATACGATATATCAGGCAGCGTTACCACAGCGCATCCAGGGCCCGAAAATTCTGGCAAAAACACCACTGGTACTAGCCATGAGACCTATGCTTTTCCCGCTAACCACAGCCATGCTTGTCCTGAGCAGCATAATCGGGCGAGCGGAGCCGGCGACACCACCTTTTTCCCGGTTCCACACCAGCGAACACTACTCCGGCCCCGTTGCCAAGCCAATACTGCGCACCAAGATGGACCGGGAATTTCGCACCAGGCTGAACGCGGCCGCGAAGCAACCAGTTAATTTTGCTGGGCATTATGTGCTGAGCGTTTGGGGTTGCGGAGCCGAGTGTTTGATGGGGGCAATACTGGATGCGCGCAACGGCACGGTGACTTGGCTGCCATTTACCGTCTGTTGCGGCCGGGACTATGACGCGGTACCTATCGAGTTTCGTCCCGATAGCAAGCTGCTCGTCATCCGGGGGGTGCGCAACGAGCAAGGGGCGAATGGCACTTTCTATTACCGCTACGAGCAGGACAGCCTGAAGCTGATTGATAATCAGCCTCAGGCCAAAAACTAGCCCACCGACGCGGTATTGCCCTCGCCCACCTCGCGGGGCGTGCCGAAGGCGGCGTTCCAGGCGTCGAGGCCGCCGTGCAGCGGCTTGGCGCGGGTGTAGCCGTGGCTGATCAGCTGCTTCGCCACGTGGGCGGCGGTGACGTCGTTGGGGCAGCTGCAATAGACGATGATGTGGTGGTTCTTGTCCAGCGCGATCAGTTCCGGGATCGGCTCGCCGCCGTTGAACAGCAGCGCGCCCGGCACGGCCGGCTCCAGCATCTGCGCCGTCGCGCTGCGGGCGTCGACCAGCACCGGCGCCTTGCCCTGCTCCAGCAATTTCTTCAGCTCGTCGATGGTGACGCGGTCGATCTCCACCGACTGGCGGAAACGCTTGCGCTCGACATATTTAAAGGCGATGAACAGCACCAGCAACACGCCCAGCACGATCAGCGCGGTGGTGCCCATGGTGCTCAGGATCTCCAGCACCTGGTCGATCTGGGTGTGGAAGCCGGCGCCGATGGCGATGCCGGTGCCGCTCCAGACGATGGCGCCGGCGATGCTGAAGCCGAGGAAGGCGGCGTTGCTGGTGCCCATGGCGCCGGCCAGCGGCGGCGCGATCGTATTAAAACCGGGAATGAACTTGGCCACCACCAGCGCCTTCGGGCCCCAGCGGTTGAAATTGTCTTCGGTCTGGCTGACGCAGTAATCGGGGGACAGCGAAATCTTGCACAGCAGGCGCAGGATGCGCTTGCCGTAGTAGCGGCCGGCGCGGAACCAGAAATAATCGCTGATCAGGCAGGCGATCACGCTCACCGACAACACGGCCAGCCAGTTGCTGTCGCCGTCGATCGACAAGGCGCCGGCCACGATCAGCAGCGGGAACGCGGGAATCGGCAGGCCGATCTGCTCAACCAGCACGATCCCAAACACGATCAGTACGCCGTACTCTTGCAATAAAAGGATTAAATTCGCCATATGGATATCTTATCTTAAAAAACGCTTAACCGTGCCTCGGTATCGCCGCCAGCAGCGCACGCGTGTAGGGGTGCGCGGGATCGCGGTACAACTGGTCCGAATCGGCCATCTCCACCACCGCCCCCCGGTGCATCACCATCACCTGGTCGGCGATGTATTTCACCACCGACAGGTCGTGCGAGATGAAGATGTAGGACAGGCCGAACTCGTCCTGCAAATCCTGCAACAGGTTCAGCACCTGGGCCTGCACCGACACGTCCAGCGCGGACACCGATTCGTCGCACACCAGGATCTCCGGCTTCATCGTCAGGCAGCGCGCGATGGCGATACGCTGCCGCTGGCCGCCGGAAAACTCGTGCGGATAGCGCTGGAAGGCAGATGCGGGCAGCCCCACTTTTTCCAATAGGCCATGGGCGATGGCGGTGCGCTCGCGGTCGTCGGCGCCGATGCGGTGGATGCGCATCGGCTCCAGCAGGATCTGCCCCACCGTGAAGCGCGGATTCAGCGACGCATACGGGTTCTGGAAAATGATCTGGATGCGGCGCTTGTAGGCCTGGAATTCGCGCGCCGGCATCGACAACAGGTCGCGGCCGTCAAACATGGCGCTGCCGCCCGTGGCTTGGTGCAGCCGCAGCAAGGTCAGGCCGACGGTGGTCTTGCCGGAACCGGATTCCCCCACCACGCCCAGGGTCTTGCCGCGCGCCAGCGTGAACGAGACATCCTTGACGGCCCGGAACTCGCGCTTGCCGAACCAGCCTTCGCGCACATAGAAGCTCTTGCTCAGATTGTTGACCACCAGCACCGGCTGGTCATCCGGACGATAGCCGCGCTGGCGTTCCAGCGGATGCAAGGGCGTCACGCCCCGCCCTTCGGCGATGTCGCCCCCGCAGTCGTTGGCAAACCCGCGCTGATGCTCGACGTCGGCCAGGTAATCGGCGATCACCGGCAGATGCCACGGCCGCGCGTCCAGCGAGGGGCGGCAGTGCAGCAGCGCCTTGGTGTAGCCGTCCTGCGGCCGCTCCAGCACTTGCTGCGCCGGGCCGGCTTCGCGCACCTCGCCGTGGCGCATGACGACCACATGGTCGGCGATCTCGGCCACCAGCCCCAGGTCGTGGGTGATAAACAGCACCGCCATCGCGTGGCGTTTCTGCAGGCGCGCGATCAACTCCATGATCTGCTTCTGGATCGTGACGTCGAGCGCGGTGGTGGGCTCGTCGGCGATCAGCAGCTTGGGTTCGCAGGCGATGGCCATGGCGATCATCACCCGCTGCTGCTGGCCGCCGGACATCTGGCTGGGATAGGCGTCGATCTTGACGGCCGGGTCGGGGATGCCGACTTCGTCCAGCAATTCCAGCGTGCGCCGGCGCGCCTGGGCCGCGCTCATGCCCATGTGCAGGCGCAACACTTCGCCGATCTGCGCGCCGACCGTGAAGACCGGGTTCAGCGACGACATCGGCTCCTGGAAGATCATCGCGATGTCCTTGCCGCACAGGGCGCGTCGTTCATCGGCGGACAGGGCCAGCAAGTCGCGGCCGTCGAAGCGGATGCGGCTGGCGGGATCGATGACGGTGGTGTCCGGCGGCAGCAGGCCCATCACGGCGAGCGAGCTGACCGACTTGCCGCTGCCCGATTCGCCCACCAGCGCCACAGTGGTATTGCGCGGCACACGGAACGACACGCCCTTGACCGCCTCCACCGTGGTGCGGCGGTCGGTGCGGAAGGCGATGCGCAGGTCGGCGATCTCCAGCAAATTGGTATCGCTCATTATTTCACCTTGGGATCGAGGGCGTCGCGCAGCGCGTCGGTGAACAACGAGAAGGCCGTCACCAGCAGCGCCATGGCGATGGCGGCGGCGGTCAGCTGCCACCAGCGGCCGAGTATCAGCTCGTTCTGCGCTTCGTTGAGCATGCTGCCCCACGAGACCACGCCGACCGGCACGCCGAAGCCGAGGAAACTGAGGATGACCTCGGCCTTGATGAAGCCCACCACCAGGATCGACGTCTGCACCAGCGCGACATGGCTGACATTCGGGAAGATGTGCGTGAACATCTTGCGCCAGTGCGAGGCGCCGATGGCGTCGGCGGCCAGCACGTATTCGCGCGCCTTGTGCTTGATGTATTCGGCGCGGATCAAACGGTAGGGCCCGGTCCAGCCGGTCAGGCCGAGGATCAGCACGATGGTCAGCACGCCCTTCTGCTGCAACACGGCGGCCACGGCCAGTATCATCAGCACCGACGGAATGGCGGTGAAGATGCTGTAGAACCAGTTGAACAGATCGTCCACCACGCCGCCGAAGTAGCCGGACAAGGCGCCGAACAGCGTGCCCAGGCTGACCGCCAGCAAGGCCGCCACCAGGCCCACCACGATCGACGTCTCGCCGCCCTTGATGGTTTGCTTGATGATGTCGTGGCCCCATTTGTCGCCGCCGAAGGGCAGCGTCGCCAGACGACCAGCGCCAGCAGCGCCAGCTGCGGCATCGCCCGCCCGCGCCCGCCCGCGCAGCTGCGCGAGATCGTCGGCCAACGGATCGGTCACGCCATACATGTCGGGCGCGCCCTCCCCGGCGAGCTGCGCGCGCAAGGCGCGGATGTCGTCGGCCAGCGGATCGAGGGGATTGTCCGGCAAGGCTTGCGCGGCCTGCACCGGCGTGGCGGGCGCCGCCTGCTGCGCGCCGACAAAGCCGGGCGGCGCATAGTTGACGCCGACCTCTTGCTCCCAATCGGCCACGATCAGCCCGCTGGCGGACAGCGCCAGCATCAACAGGAAGGCCGCCACCACGGCCAGCGACACCATGGCCACGCGGTCCGCGCGCAGACGCCGCCAGGCCAGGCGCCACAATCCCGGCGACACGTTATGCACGACGGCCGTCATGTCAGCTGCACCCGCGGATCGACCGCCTGGTACATCAAGTCCGTCAGCAGGTTGAACAGCATGGTGGCCGCCGCCACGTAGACGGTGATCGCTTTGATCACCGGGAAGTCACTGCGCTCCACCGCCAGGATCACCTCGCGCCCGATGCCGGGAATGCCGAAAAAGCGCTCCAGCAGGAAGGCGCCGATCAGCAACGCCGGCAGGTTGGCCATCACATGCGTGATGATGGGGATGGCCGCGTTGCGCAGCACGTGCACCCACATCACACGGCGCTCGCTCAGCCCCTTGGCGCGCGCGGTGCGCACATAGTCCTGGCCCACCTCGTCCAGCACGAAGCTGCGGTACAGCCGCAGGGTCGGCGCGATCGACACGGCCAGCCCGATCAGGATGGGCAAGGTGGCGTAGCGCAGCAGGTTCTCCCGGAAGCTCTCGCCCCAGCCCTGCACCGGGAACAAGCCCAGCTTGTAAGCCAGCCCGTACTGGAACACGATGATGTACACCAGGATGCTGATCGACATGCCGACGGTGCAGGCGATCATCACCGCGCGGTCGGTCAGCGAGCCGCGCACGAAGGCCACCGTCAGCGCCAGCGCGATGCCCAGCAAGGTTTCCAGTACGGTCAGCGGCAGCAGCACCGTCAGCGACGGCCCCAGCCGCGTGGCGATGATGTGGGACACCGGCTCGCCGGTCGCCCAGCTCAGGCCGAAATCGAAGGTGGCGATCTGCTTGATGAAGATCCACAGTTGCACGTAGGACGGCTCATCGACGCCCAGCTGGTGGCGGATGTTGGCGATGCTGTCGGCGTTGGCCATCTTGCCGGCCAGGATGAAGGCCGGGTCGCCGCCCACCCAGTTGAACAGCACGAACACCAGCAGCACCACGCCCAGCATGGTCGGCAGCATCTGCCACAGGCGGCGCACAATATATGCAAACATTCCTAATCCTTGCGCTCGATATCGATGTACTTCCATTCCTGATGCAGGATGGGATGCTTCTTATACCCCAGCACGCCCGGTTGCGCCAGCATGCTGCGGTAGCGCGAATAGGCCGGCATGGCCGCCGCCTGCACTTCCAGCAGCCTCGCCATCTTGCGGTACAGCGCGTCGCGCTGCGGTCCCGGCGGCATGCGGTGGCTGGCCTCGTACCACTGGTCGAACTGCGCGTCCTGGTAGCAGCCGTTGTTGTTCTGGTTGATGTTCTTCCCGTAGAACAGCTGCATGAAGTTGTCGCCGTCCGGGTAGTCGGCCATCCACTGGTAGGTGCGGGTCTGCAGCTTGCACAGCAGCTCGGCCTGCTGGATGTCGCTGAAGATCATGCGCTGGTTTTCCATGCGGATGCCGAGCCGGTTGTAGGTCTTGCGCCACAGCTCGGCCATCAGCACGCCGGCCGCCTCGTTGCGCGAGGTGTAGTGGATCAGCAGCGGCTTGCCGTCCGGCAGGGTGCGCCAGCCGTCCGCGCCCTTCTTGTAGCCGTAGCGGTCCAGCAGCTGGTTGGCCAGCACCGGATCGTAGCGCAGCAGGCCGCGATACGCCGGATCGTGGCCTGCCACGCTGGGCGGGATCGGGAATTCCAGCCGCCGCGCCTCGCTGTTGAGCACCAGGCGGATTTCCTCGTCGACGTCGTGCGCCATCGCGATCGCGCGGCGCAGGGCGATCTTCTCCTTGCCGAAGCCGCCGACCACCGGGTCGCGCATATTCCAGTAGTAATAGGTCAGCACCGGATCGACGATGCGCGACAGCTGGATGCCGCGCGCCGCCAGCTCCGGCCGCAGCTTGCCGTCGACCAGGCCCTTGGGCGACAGCGGGCCGTCCAGCCAGAACAGGTCGGCCTCGCCGCTGGTGAAGGACAGCCAGCGCGACTGGTCCTCCAGCTGGATGCTGATCTCGATGCGGCCGATCTGCGGGATCTTCTTGCCCTTCATCTGGCGCACGATGCGCTCGTCGTCGGCGCGGTCCTCGGCGCTGGGCGCGAAGTCCCACACTTCGGCGCGATGGCCGGGGTTTTCCTCCAATACGATGCGGCTGCCGCGTATCCACTGCCCCAGCCGGTAGACGCCGGTGCCGACCGGATGGCCGGCCACCTCGCCCTTGCTGTCGCCGTATTTCTCCACCACCTCGCGCGCCACCGCCGCCATCGGTTCGTAGGCCAAGATCATGCCCAGGCTGAAATCGGTATGCGTAAGGTGGATGCGCAGCGTGTAGCGGTCGACCTGCTCGAAGCCGGGCACCGGTGCGTCGTAGTCGAAATGGCCGGTCTTTTTAGCTTGCTCGGCCAGCGCGTCCAGGCCCACCACCTTGCCTTCCAACAGCCAGCTGTTGGGCGAGGCCAGCTTCGGGTCGAACAGCCGCTTCCACGAGTAGACGTAGTCGGCCACGGTCAATTCACGCGGCTTGCCGCCGAACGCCGGGTCGGGCGTGAAGTGGATGCCCGGCTTCAGGCGGATCAGATAGCTGCGGCCGTCGGCCGACACTTCAGGCAAGGCCGCCGCCGTCTCCGGCGCCAGCTTGACCGGCCGCGCCAGGTAATCGTAGGTGTACAGGGTTTCGAAGATCGCTTCGGTGATGTGGCCCGTATAAAGATCCCGTCCCAGCGCCGGATCGAAGCTCGCTTCGGCGGCCGGCAAGATGTAGCGCAGGGTCTTGGGCGGCGTCGGCCCGGCTGCCGGCGCGGCCAGGCACCAGCTTGCGGCTGCCATTGCGGCGGCGAATTTAATGCACTGCATACGCTTCCTCAAGCCGCTGGTAAGTGCCGAAACAATACAACAAATCTTCCGTGGCCGAAATGGGGGCTTGATAGCGATTAACTAACGGCGTTTTGCCAAAGACCGGCAGTTTGTCGCATAAATGTAACGCTACATTTCAGGATGAACGTAGGTTCATTGAATTGCAATGCACCAACTTGTTACGTCCCGTCAACGAGTTCACAAGATATTCGTTTCTTTTTTGATCCTTGTGCAATGTTTCACGTCTTTTTTTTGCTGAGCGCACCAAATTAGAGCGTTTTTCAGGGCGCTTTTGGAGCATTATTGATAATAGGTAAACAATAATCTTTAGATATCGATTTGAAAGTTTGTCCGTTGACAGCAAATGTCGCCGAGTGATCTGATGACCAAATGAAAAGAACGTCAGTGTTTTTTTCGAACGGCAAAACATCGCCGATAAAAAAAACAAATCACAGTGTGTATTTCTTCGTTTTGAATTGGGAGCAGAAAATAATGATGGTTGAAACTGTATTGTCCCGCTCTGTGCGCCTGATGTGCGCCGGCGGTCTGGTTTTGGGTATGCATGCCGCAGTGGCGCAGACCGTCGACACCGACAACGTCGCCCGCGTAGAGATCACGGGTTCGTCCATCAAACGTATCGCCAAGGAAGGCTCGCTGCCAGTGCAGACGCTGACCCGCGCCGATATCGAGCAGAGCGGCGCCAACAACGTGGCCGACCTGGTCGCGCAACTGCCGTCGATGCAGGGTTTCATCACCTCGTCGGCTTCGGTCAACGGCGGCGGCGGCGGCGTACAGACCGCCTCGATCCACGCCATCGGCACCCAATACACGCTGGTGCTGCTGAACGGCCGCCGCATGGCGCCTTACGGCACCGGCAGCGCGGTCAACCTGGCCAGCATTCCGCTGTCGGCCGTCGAACGCGTCGAGATCCTGACCGACGGCGCTTCGACGCTGTACGGCTCGGACGCGATCGCCGGCGTGATCAACTTCATCCTGAAGAAAAACCAGCACGACCTGACCATCGAAGGCACCGTCAACGCGCCGCAAAAATCGGGCGGCAAGAGCACCAACATCGCCATCACCAAAGGTTTCGGCGATCTGGAGACCGACGGCTACAACGTGTTGCTGGCCTACAGCCACGACGAGCAGAAGGAACTGAACGCCAGCCAGCGCGATTTCGCCAACTCCGGCGTGCACAAATTCACCCAGAACGGCAAGCAATACGCCACCTGGCAAACCAGTATCAACTCGACCCCGGCCAACGTCGAAGTGGTGACCGCCGACGACGACGTCGTGCTCAACACCGACCTGCTGAACAAAGGTTCGTGCACCCAGCCGCACACCTTCTCGCGCAGCGGCGCCTGCCGTTTCGACTACGCCTCCACCGTCCAGCTGCTGCCTGAACTGAAGCGCGACAGCGTGTTCGCCTCGGGCAAAATGCGCTTCGGCAAGGAAACCACCGTGTTCAGCGAACTGGTGCTGTCGAAGTTCACCAACACCGCGCGCTACGCGCCGGCCGCCCAACCGCTGACGGTGTTCAGCACCGATCCGGTGTCGGGTGTGAAAACCATCAATAACAGCTACATCGGCGCCTACAACAAGAGCGTCGTGCCGCTGTTGGCCGGCCAGGGCATCAACTCCGCCGACGTCACCGACGCGCTGTGGTACTACCGCGGCGCCGACGCCGGCGGCCGTACCGACGAGTACCGCACCGACGCCGCCCACTTCGTGCTCGGCATCGACAGCTCCTACGCGGGCTGGGATGTCGGCGGCGCCTTCACCCATTCGCAGAACAAGCAGACCGACCGCGCGATGGCCGGTTACATGAGCGGCGACAAGTTCGAGGAACTGGTCCGCACCGGCGCCTACAATCCCTTCGTCTCCACCTCCGGCGCTGCCGCGCTGCTGGCCCCGGCCGTGCTGCGCCAGGAACTGGACGTGACCAAGTCCAAGATCGACGTGGTCAGCGCGCACGCCTCGCGTGAAGTGTTCGACCTGCCGGGCGGCGCCGCGTCGCTGGGCGTCGGCGCCGACTTCACCAAGCAAACCTACCAGGACACGCCAGCGAAGATCGCCATGGGCCCGGGACCTGGCAATCCAGGCTGGACCGACGTGGAAATCGGCGGCGGCACAGGTTCGCAGGCGCTCGACGCCAGCCGCAACAACTGGGGTAGTTTCGCCGAGTTGTTGATGCCAATCGCCAAGAACCTCGAAGCGACCACCGCCGTGCGCTACGACAGCTACGCGGCAGTCGACAAGAACAACGTCAGCTACGACACCACCGGCAAAGCTTCGCCATCGGGCAAGGTCGGCGAAGACGTGGCCAAGGCCACCTACAAGCTGGCCGTGCGCTACACCCCGACCCAGGCGCTGCTGCTGCGCAGTTCCTACGGCACCGGCTTCAAGGCGCCGACGATGAACAACATCGCCGACCCGCTGAAGAACGCCGGCTCGTCGAACGCCTTCCCTTGCCCGATCAAGGCTGCCGGCGATCCGCGCTTCGTCTACTGCCGTCCAGGCTCGTCGGAATACGGCCTGCTCGACAGCGGCAACCCGGCCACCGGCGCCGGCGCGCTGAAAGCGGAAGAGTCCAAGCAAGCCACGCTCGGCTTCCGTCTGGAGCCTAGCACCATGATCTCGTTCGGCGTCGACATGTGGGACGTCAAGCTGAAGAACCAGATCCGCACCTTCTCGCAAGATCAGCTGTTCACCAATCCGGTGCTGGCCAACCAGTACATCACGGTGTACGCCGATCCTATCCAGAAGAGCAATGTGCTGGTGGCGGTGCGCAAGCCGCTGAACCTGGCGTCGTCGCACTTCCGCGGCCTGGACTGGGACAGCACCTTCCGCGCCGCCACGCCGATCGGTAAGGCCAGCGTGAACTGGACCGGTACCTACATGCTCAAGGCTGAGCAGGATGTGCCTGGCGTCGGCACGGAAAAATCGATCGGCCGCTTCGACTCCTACGACGACGTGGTGTTCCGCGTGGTGTCGAAGCTGGTGTTCGCGCTGAAAACGTCCGACAAGCTGAGCAACTCGCTGACCGTCAACTACCGCTCCGGCTACCACGACAAGGTGCTGACTGCGGACGACGCAGCGGTGCGCGTGGTCAACGCCGACGGCAGCATCGGCGGCGTGGCTGGGATGGAACGCGACGTCAAGGAGTACACCACCGTGGATTACCAGGTCAAGGCCAACTACATCAAGAACCTGACCGTGACCGCCGGTATCAAGAACCTGCTGGACCAGGACCCGCCGTTCTCGGTGCGTAACTCGGGCGGCGGCAACCAGGTGGGCTACGACGGCCGCTACGCCGATCCACTGGGCCGTACCTTCTACCTGACCGCGTCGTACAAGTTCTAAGCCCCGACGACCGGCTCACCGCCGGTTGCCGCTCCACCCCGTCTTCTTCGGAAGACGGGGTTTTTAGGTTTCTACCGGCCTGAACTGTCGCATTAATGTAACGTCCGGTATCCGGACTCCCCCCTGCTTTCCGCCCCTCCCCGCGCACCAGCCTGTTGCACGCCCGCGACGCCACTGCAATACTTTCCCTTCTTTTTAACATTCAAACAATGTTTTATGTACTGAGAAGCGTTCCGCACCGAATTAGAGCGTTTTCCTGCCCAAATTTAATGCGGCATGCCTGCTCCCCAAAACACCGCAACTTTGTTCATTCGTAAACGTTTGCTCGTTGACAGTAAAGACGCGCAGATGCTCTGATGAAGAAGCAAGGAACATCTGGTTCTTTGCATAAGACCTAAAAGACAGTACTTACTTGGTGTTCATTGTTTTCAAATGGGAGAGAGAAATAATGATGGTTGAAACAGTATTGGCGCGATCCGTGCGCCTGGTGTGTGCCGGCGGACTGCTGGGCCTGGGCCTGATCGCGACACTGGCGCAAGCCCAAACCACCGACCAGCCGATGCAACGCGTCGAAGTGACGGGTTCGTCGATCAAGCGCCTGGTGTCGGAAACGGCCAACCCCTTGACCGTGTTTAAATCGGACGACTTCGTCAAGCAAGGCTTGACCACGGCCCAGGAAGTGCTGGACCGCATTCCGTCGAACAGCTCCAGCTTCAGCTCCGGCAACGTGGTCGGCGGCAACAGCAGCGGCCTGCCGACCGGCGGCCAGGCCAGCGCCGACTTGCGCGGCCTGGGCGGCGACAAAACCCTGGTGCTGCTGAACGGCCGCCGCATCGCCAACCACCCGTATGACGGCGCCAGCGTCGACCTGAACATCATTCCGGTGTCGGCCCTGGAACGCGTCGAAGTGCTGCGCGACGGCGCCTCGGCGATCTACGGTACCGACGCCATCGGCGGCGTGATCAACTTCATCACCAAGCGCTCGGTCAAGACCACCACCATCACGGCCGAAGCGGTCGCCCCGCGCAAGGTCGGCGCCGACGAGCACCGCCTCAACCTGTCGACCGGCTACGGCGACCTCGATGCCGACGGCTTCAATGTGTTCGGCGTGTTCGATTACCACAAGCTCGACATTCTGACCTCGCAGCAGCGCGAGTTCTCCAAGACCGGCGTGATTCCCGATCGCGGCCTGAACCTGACCTCGGGCACCACCTATCCGGGCAACTACTTCGATCCGACCTCGGGCGCCACCGGCAACCCCGGCTTCGCCAAGGGCTGCGACGCGCCGCTGTCGGTGCCGCGCGCCAGCAACGGCACCTGCCGCGAGGACTACACCCGCCTGATCGACGATCTGCCGGCGCAAAAGCAGACCGCCTTCTTCGGCAAGGCCACCTTCAAGATCAACAATGACCACCAGGCCTCGATCGAGTACCTGCACGCGGAAAACGATGTGGTGTCGCACACCGCGCCGCCGCCGCAGACCGGCCTGATCCTGCCGAAGTCGAGCAAATACTATCCGGGCAACTCGGGCGGCGTGCCGGCCATGCCTGGCCTGTCGGGCGACCCGCTGTCGGTCAACTGGCGTCCGACCGAAGCCGGCCAGCGCACCATCAATTCCAAGGGCGCGGCTGACCGCCTGAGCATCGCCGCCGAAGGCCTGTACAAGGACTGGGACTACAAGGCCGGCTTCACGCTGTCCGAAAGCCGCTCGGCCGAATACTTCACCGGCGGCTACGTGCGCGACGATCGTTTCGCCGCCGGCGTCGCCAACGGCATCCTGAACCCGTTCGGCCTGCAGGACGCGGCCGGCAAGACCTACCTCGACAGCACCGCGCTGCGCGGCCAGGTCCAGAACGGCAAGACCCGCAACACCAGCATCGACGCCAAGGCCAGCCGCGAGCTGATGGACCTGGCAGGCGGCAAGATGGCGGTGGCCGTGGGCGCCGAACTGCGCCGCGAAGAGGCGGACTTCTTCGTCAACCGCGACATCGCCGGCCAGGCCGCCAGCTCCGGCCTGTCGGGTTCGCAGTCGACTGCGGGCGACCGCACCATCAAGGCCATCTTCGGCGAGCTCAACATGCCGCTGATCAAGGACCTGGAAGTGCAGTTCGCCGCCCGTTACGACAACTACAGCGACGTCGGCAGCACCACCAACCCGAAACTGGGCGTGCGCTACCAGCCGACCAAGCAAGTGCTGTTGCGCGGTTCGGCCTCGACCGGTTTCCGCGCGCCGACGTTGTTCGAGAAAAACGCGCCGCGCTCGAAGAACGACACCAACAACTCGTACAACGATCCTGTGCTGTGCCCGGGCGGCGTGCTGTCGACCAACCCGATCGCCAACCCGCTGCGCGATTGCGACTTGCAACAGTTCAAGCTGCAAGGCGGCAATCCTAGCCTGAGCCCGGAAAAATCGAAGACCTTCGCGATGGGCATCGTGCTCGAGCCGATTCCGCAGGCGACCCTGGCCCTGGACTACTGGAACATCAAGCTCAAGGACAAGATCAACGCGCTGCCGGAAGAAGCCATCTATGGCGACTACGCCAAGTACCAGGCGCGCTTCCTGCGCAATCCGGACGGCTCGCCGTTCGCCATCCTGGACTTGAAGGAAAACCTGGGCAAGGTCAACACCGACGGCGTCGACATGAGCCTGACGCTGCGTTCGAACCCTACGGCCTACGGCAACTTCACGCTGACCGTGGACGGCACCTATGTCCACAAGTATGAGTACCAGGACGAGCGCGACGGTCCGTTCATCCAGAACGTCGGCCGCTACGCCGCCAACAATCCTGTGTTCCGCTGGAAGCACAACGCCGCGCTGAACTGGCGCATGGGCACCTGGAGCGCGACGCTGGCGCAATCGTACAAATCCGGCTACACCGACCAGAACCTGGACATCGCGACCAAGTACCTGAACAGCGTGCCGTCGTACGCGCTGTGGAACCTGTCGGGCACCTACACCGGCTTCAAGGGCGTCAGCCTGACCGCCGGCGTGAAGAACCTGCTGGACAAGGAACCGCCGTTCTCGAACCAGGGTACGCTGTTCCAGAAGGGTTACGATCCACGCTACACGGATCCGGTCGGCCGCGCCCTGTACGCACGCGCCAGCTACACCTTCTAAGCCTGCTCAGTTAATCTCAGCATAGCCCTGGTGGCGATGCCCCGGCCGCGGCCGGTGCATCGCCACTTTCTTTTGGGCGTTTAGAACTTGTAGTTGCCGGTGAGGTAGAACGAGCGTCCGGCCGGGTCGGTGTAGCGGCCGTCGTAGCCCAGCTGGTTGCCGCCGCCGGCGTTCTGCAAGGTCAGCGGCGGATTGCGGTCGAACAGGTTCTTGATGCCGCCGGTCAGCGTGAAGCGGCCGAAGTCATACTTGCCCTGCCAGTCGACGGTGGTGTACGACGGCGTCCACAAGCCGCCGAAGGCCACCGAGTCGCCCACGCTGCCGTCCGGGTTGACGGCGAAGATCGCCGTGTCCACCGGATACGCCTGGTCGTGGTAGCCCGACTTGTAGTGCGCCGTCAGCGTGTTGGTCAGCTTGCCGTTGGTCAGGCTCAGCGCCAGGTTGCTTTGCACGCGGAACACCACCCCGTTGTCCGGGCCGAAGCGGCCCAGGTTGGAATTGATGTCGCCGCCGGCCTGGGTGGTGTAGTTCTGCTTGATCATATACGTGCCGGTCCAGGCCGCCTTCCAGTCGCCGACCGGCGACTTGTTGCGGAAGCTGAAGTCCCAGTCCACGCCGCGGTAATTGGCGACGCCGCCGTTGATCGGCGCCTGCAGGTAGCCGATCGTGGTGTAGCCGGCCGGATCGGGATACGGATTGACGAACAGGCGCTGGTACTGCTGCGGATTGGCGAAGCCGACCTGCTCCGGCACGCCGGCCGACAGCACCTGGTTGCGGATCTGCACATTCCACAAATCCAGTCCCAGCGACAGGCCGCGCAGCGCCTCGATGCGGCCGCCCAAGGTCCATTGCTTGGATTTTTCCGGCTGCAGGCCTTCGCTGCCGCTGGCGCCGTTCGGGCCGGTCAGCAGGTCGTACTGCGCCTGGCCAACCTGGCAGCCGGGTGAGCCGGGGAACGGGCAGGCGTAGCTGCCGGCGGTGCTGCCGTAGAAGGTCGGCGCGCCGGCGATGTCGCTGATGTTGGGCGTCTTGAAGCCGGTGCCGTAGGCGGCGCGCAGCAGCAGCGACTCGACCGGGGTCCAGCGCGCGCTGACCTTGTAGGTGCCGGCGCTGAACGAATTGCCCACCTCGCCGGACGCCAGCTGCGGTCGCAGGCCGCTGGCGTCGGCCAGCTTGGCGAAGATGAAGTCGCTATGGGTCTTGTCGTAGCTGTCATAGCGGCCGGAGACGGTCGCCTCGAACGTCTTGGCCAGCGGCAGCAGCACCTCGCCGTAGACGCCCCAGTTGTCGCGGCGGGCGTCGAACGGCACCTGGCCGTAGTTGCCGCCCACCGGGTAGTTGGCCGACGCCGGCTGGCTGGCGTAGCCGGAATTGGCCAGGATGGTCGGATGGTAGGCGATCTGGTAATGCGTCTTCGAATAGTCGCCGCCCAGCGAGACGATGGAGGTGCCGCCCGGCAGGCTGAACAGGTCGTGCTGCGCGCCCGCGTGCAGCGTGTTCAGCTTGGAGGTGTTGGTCGAGAAGGTGGTGCCGTTGACCAGCGCGCCGCGCAGCTGGTCGGCGCCGGTGCCCATCACCGGATCGTAGACGCCCGACGCCACCAGCGCGTTGAGCTTGTCGAAGTCCGAGTAGCCGCCGGCCGCGTTGTCCTTGATCTTGTTCTCGGACAGGATCAGGCTGGCGTTGTAGTTCCAGCCCCAGGCGTTGCCGTCGACGCCGAGCGCGAAGTGGCGGGCGTCAGTGATGTACTCGTCGGCGCGGCCGCCGATCAGCACCGAGCGGTAGCCCAGCGTGCCGTCGCCGGTCGGGTTCTCCAGGTTGTTGGCGTCCAGGTAGGGCTGGATGTAGCGCTGGTACAGCTGCGGGAAGCGGTCGGTGGAGTTGACGCCCATCGGCTGCGCCGACGGCGCGTACTGCGCGGTCATCGAATAGCTCGACAACACCAGTTCGCCCCACAGCCTGGTGTCCTCGTTGAGCTGCCAGGTGCCCTTCAGCAGGCCGCTGTCGCGCCGCGAGCCGGGCACGTCCTCGACGGTGGCGCCATAGTTGAAGCGGCACTGCGTGCCCAGCGGGCCGGCCAGCGGGCCGCCGCAATTGCCGTTGGCGGCCAGGTAGGGATTGATCGCCACGCCGCTGGTCTCGACCGTGCTGGCCGAGCCGCGCGGGCGCACGTTGAAGGTGATGTTGGCCGGTTCGGTATTGCCGGTGCGCTGGTCGAACCAGTACTGCTTGCCGCCGCTGCCGAACTTGAAGAAGGCGCCCTGCGCCGAGAAGGGACGCTGCAAGGCCGTCAGGCGCTGCTGCTCGTCATGGCTGTAGGAAAACAGGATGTTGAATTTGTCGGTGTCGAGATCGCCCCAGCCCTTGGTCAGGCCGGCGCTGGACCAGCGCCCGCCGGACTTGCGCGGCTGGCCGTAGGTGGCGTAGGCCTCGCCCTTGGTCATGTTCTTTTTGAGGATGAAGTTGACCACGCCGGCGATCGCGTCCGAGCCGTACAGCGCGGAGGCGCCGTCGCCGAGGATCTCGACCCGTTCCACCGCCTCCAGCGGGATGCTCTCGATGTTGACGGCGTAACCGCCGCCCTGCCCGGTGCCGAGCAGGCTGGGCGCCAGGCGCTGGCCGTCCAGCAGCACCAGCGTGTACTTCGACGGCAGCGAGTGCAGCGCCGCCGTGGTGACGCCGGCGCCGCCGCCGTTGACCGAACTGGAGGCCGGCACGAAGCCCTGCATCGACGGCAGCATCTGGATCAGGTCGGTCGCGGAGGTGGCGCCGCTCTGCTTGATGTCGGCGCTGGTCAGCACCTGCACCGGCAGCGCGCCCTCCTTGGCGATGCGCTTGATCGCCGAGCCGGTGATCTCGACCCGTTGCATGGGCTGCTTGTCGGTTGCCGTGTCTTGCGCGATGGCCGGCAGGGCCAGCCAGCCCAGGCCGGCGATGGCGCCGCCCGAAAACATCAATCGCAAGGAGCGCGACAGCATTCTTTCTTGAATCATGACTTACCTCCGCTATTATTTTTGGACACACCTGTCCTACGCCCGCTGCCGGAATGGCAACCGGTCGCTCTGAAAAACAGGACAGGTGAATTAACGTGGGAGGGTGTTCGACGACACCACCCCATGCTTTATATAAAAACATGTCCGGAAGATAACGTCAATCGAACTCGTGTCACATTCGTGGTTCTTACAACACTATTGATAGCGATCCGCAAAAACAAAGGGACCCATATAGCCATTGGGTCCCTTTGTATCTTGAATGTAACCGTAGCAGGTCTGTTACTTGGATGCAGACTCCGCCGCCAGGGTGGCGAGACGGCGCTGGCGCACGGCGGCTGCCAGGCCGTGCAGTACCTGCACGCTGCTGTCCCAGTCGATGCAGCCGTCGGTGACGGACTGGCCGTAGGTCAGTTCCTTGCCCGGCACCAGATCCTGGCGGCCCGCCACCAGGTGCGATTCGACCATCACGCCGACGATGCGGTTGTCGCCGCCCGCCACCTGGCGGCCGATGTCGGCGCATACCGGCACCTGGTTCTCCGGCTTCTTCGAACTGTTGGCGTGCGAGGCGTCGATCATCAGGCGCGCCGCCAGGCCTTGGGCCGCGATCGCCTTGCAGGCCTCGTCGACGCTGGCGGCGTCGTAGTTCGGCGCCTTGCCGCCGCGCAGGATGATGTGGCAGTCCTCGTTGCCGTTGGTGGACACGATGGCCGAGTGGCCGCCCTTGGTCACCGACAGGAAATGGTGCGGCTGCGAAGCCGCCTTGATCGCCTCGACCGCGATCTTGACGTTGCCGTCGGTGCCGTTCTTGAAGCCGACCGGGCACGACAGGCCGGAAGCGAGCTCGCGGTGCACCTGCGATTCGGTGGTGCGGGCGCCGATTGCGCCCCAGCTGATCAGGTCGGCGATGTATTGCGGGCTGATCACGTCCAGGTATTCGGTGCCGGCAGGCAAGCCCAACTCGTTGATGTCGCGCAGCAGCTCGCGCGCCATGCGCAGGCCGTCGTTGATGCGGAAGCTGCTGTCCATGTAGGGGTCGTTGATCATGCCCTTCCAGCCGACCGTGGTGCGCGGTTTTTCGAAGTACACGCGCATGACGATTTCCAGGTCGCCGGCCAGTTCGCGGCGCAGCACCACCAGGCGGCGCGCGTACTCCATCGCCGCCTTGGGATCGTGGATCGAGCACGGGCCGACGACGACCATCAGGCGGTCGTCCTGGCCGTGCAGGATGCGGTGCAGCGCGATGCGGGCGTCGGCCGCGGTCTGCTCGGCGTTTTCAGTGCAGGCGAATTCGCGGATCAGATGGGACGGCGGCGTCAATTCCTTCATTTCGCGGATGCGCAAATCATCGGTACGGGGCATGCTGTTCTCCAGGTAATGAATCAAAAAATCAGGGTAAAAAAAAACCGCCTCGGGAGGCGGTTTTTCAGGAATTTGCGGGAACTCGTCTTTGCTTCTACGTGCACCGGCCGCTACTCCACCGCCTCGAGGTTGGAATCGCTAAAGTAAAAGTAGGTGGTAAAGAAGAAGCGGGTCATGATGGTGTTCCGAAAGTATTGGAATGACTATAACGCTATTGCCAACGGCTTGGCAAGTAGTTTATGGCTATAAGCTCATGCTCCAACAGCGGGAACAGCGGGGGTCAGATCTGACATTCGGACACGAGCTCTGCCGTAACGGTGTCCTACGGCAGAGCTCGTGTCCGAATGTCAGATCTGACCCCCGAGGTTTTAAGCGGTGCCGCCGACGGTCACGCCGTCGATGCGCAGCGTCGGCTGGCCGACGCCCACCGGCACGCTCTGGCCTTCCTTGCCGCACACGCCCACGCCCGGATCGAGGCGCATGTCGTTGCCGATCATGGAGACGCGGTTCAGCACTTCCGGACCGTTGCCGATCAGGGTGGCGCCCTTGACCGGGTAGGTCACCTTGCCGTCTTCGATCATGTAGGCCTCGCTGGCCGAGAACACGAACTTGCCGTTGGTGATGTCGACCTGGCCGCCGCCGAAGTTGACCGCGTACAGGCCGTTCTTGACCGAGGCCAAAATCTCCGCCGGGTCCTTGTCGCCGCCCAGCATGTAGGTGTTGGTCATGCGCGGCATCGGCAGGTGGGCGAACGATTCGCGGCGGGCGTTGCCGGTCACCGGCATCTTCATCAGGCGCGCGTTCATGGTGTCCTGGATGTAGCCTTTCAGGATGCCGTCCTCGATCAGCGTGGTGCACTGGGTCGGGTTGCCCTCGTCGTCGATGTTGAGCGAGCCGCGGCGGTCGGCCAGCGTGCCGTCGTCCACCACCGTCACGCCCTTGGCGGCGACGCGCTCGCCGATCATGCCGGAGAAGGTCGACGAACCCTTGCGGTTGAAGTCGCCCTCGAGGCCGTGGCCGATCGCCTCGTGCAGCAGGATGCCGGGCCAGCCCGGTCCCAGCACGACGGTCATCGGACCGGCCGGCGCCGGACGCGCGTCCAGGTTGACCACCGCCGATTTGACGGCGTCGGTCGCGTATTCTTCCAGCAGGGCGTCGCTGAAGTAGCCGTAGTCGTAGCGGCCGCCGCCGCCGGACGAACCCATCTCGCGCCGGCCGTTCTGCTCGACGATCACCGTCAGCGACACGCGCACCAGCGGGCGGATGTCGGCCGCCAGCACACCGTCGCTGCGCACCACCAGCACCACGTCGTATTCGCCGGCCAGGCTGGCCATCACCTGCACCACGCGCGGGTCCTTGGCGCGCGCCATCTTCTCGATGCGCTCCAGCAGCTTGACCTTGGCGGTCGCGTCGAGCGACGCCAGCGGATCGTTGGGCAGGTACAGCGAGCGGCCGCCGGTCGGCGTCATCGCGCTGGCCACCTTGATCTTGCCGGCGCCGGCGCGGGCGATGGTGCGCGTGGCCGAGGCCGCATCCATCAGGGCCGCTTCCGAGATATCGTCCGAGTAGGCGAAGGCGGTCTTGTCGCCCGACACGGCGCGCACGCCGACGCCCTGGTCGATCGAGAAACTGCCGGTCTTGACGATGCCCTCTTCCAGGCTCCAGCCTTCGTTCTTGGTGAACTGGAAATACAGGTCGGCGTAGTCGACCTTGTGGGTGAACATCGAGCCCAGTGTCTTGAGCAGCTTGGCTTCGTCCAGCCCGAACGGCGTCAGCAGGATGTCGCGCGCTACGGCAAGGGTGGACAGATTCGGTTCAAATGGCTTCATGATGGTGTCTTCTAAGAGTGTGGTGCAATTGTAGCGGAGTTCACATGCGCCGTTACATGGTCCTGTGTTTCAGTGCCGGCAGGCTCTGGCGTACGCTGTCCATGAACATCAGGTCGATGTCGCCGTGGACCACGCCCTCGCCCTCGGCCAGCACGCTCTTGACCGCGCCCCACGGGTCGATCAGCATGCTGTGGCCCCAGGTGCGGCGGCCGTTCGGATGGGTGCCGCCCTGCGCGGCGGCCAGCACATAGCACTGGTTTTCGATGGCGCGCGCGCGCAGCAGGATTTCCCAGTGCGCGAGGCCGGTGGTGTAGGTGAACGCGGCCGGCACCACGATCAGCGCCACCGGTCCCATCGCGCGGTACAGCTCGGGGAAGCGCAGGTCGTAGCAGACCGACATGCCGACCTTGCCGAACGGCGCCTCGAACACACCGACATGCCGGCCCGGCACGATGGTCCTGGATTCATTGTACGACTCCGTGCCCTTGGTGAAGCCGAACAGGTGGATCTTGTCGTAGCGGCCCACGTGCTCGCCCTGCGGGTTGTAGACCAGCGTGGTGTTGATGACTTTTTCCGTATCCTCGGACGCCAGCGGCAAGGTGCCGCCGATCAGCCAGATCTCCAGCTCCCTGGCCAGCGCGGACATGAAGTCCTGGATAGGTCCCTGGCCCAGCGGCTCGGCGACGGCGACCTTGTCGCTGTCCTGCAAGCCCATGATGGCCCAGTATTCCGGCAGCAGCACCAGGGTCGCGCCAGCCTCGGCGGCCTGGGTGACCAGGCGGCGCGCGGTGGCGATATTTTCCGTCACGGACGGCGAGGAAATCATTTGTACTGCGGCGACTGTATTCATGGCTGTCCCGTTCAACGAGTTGATCACTGCGCGCCCTTGGCGGGCGGTTCCACCTTGGAGGCATCGAGCTTGGTCACCACCGGCGCCTTCCACGGCCCGGTGACCTGCATATGATAGGTCAAGGCCTTCATCACCGGCGCGCTCAGGAACAGCTGCGCCAGGAAACTGCCCAGGCCGATCACCGGATTGACGGCCAGCGCGTACACCAGCGGCGCCGTGCCCAGGTTCACTTCCGGTATCACCACCACATGCAGGTTGGTGGTTTCGTTGGCGATGTCGGCGCTGCCGTCCATCAGCACGGTGGCGGCGACGCCGTGCATTTTCAAGTTGTCGGTCTTGGCGATGCCGTGGTTGATGGCGGCGTTGGCGGTGATGCCGTCGAACGCCAGGCCTTCCGAAAACACATCGTGGAAATCCAGCTTGAGCAGGCGCGGCAAGGCTTGCAGGCTGAGCACGCCGAGCAGCTTGGCGGCGCCCGCATCCTGCTTCAGGAACTGGCCTTTTTCCACGTTCAGCTTGATGTCGCCGGACAGGCTGGGCAGGTCCAGCGAATACGGCAGGCCCTTCCAGGCGATGTCGCCGTTGAGCGTGCCCTTGCCGTTGCGCAGCGTGCCGGCGAAGCCGAAGCGGTCCAGCAGCTTGCCGGCGTCGGCGATGTCGAGATTGAAGTTCAGGCTGGTGGTGTGGGCGCCGTCCCTGGTGACCCATTTGCCGGTGCCCTTGAGCTCGCCGTCCGGGTTGGCCAGCGACAGCTTGCCGATCCGCCATTCGCGCGCGTTCGGCAACTGCGCGTTGCTCGCCTGCAGTTCCAGCCGGCCCAGCTGCTTGTTGAACAGGTCGAAGCGCTCGACCACCACGTCCAGCGCCGGGATGGTGGCGGCCGCGCTCTTGCCGTCCAGCAGATCCTGCACATCCTTCGACGCCGATTCCTGGATCACCAGCGACGACAGGCGCGCCGTCACCTTGCCCAGGCCCTGGCCGGTGGACGGCTCGCTCCAGGTCACATAACCGTTGGCCTGGCTGGAATCGACGCTGGCCTGCCACACCGATTTCTGGCGGCTGACGCCGACCACCACGTTCTCCAGCTTGCGGTCGCCGATCACCAGTTCGCTGGCGCGCGCGGCGATGGTGTCGGGCATCACGTATTGGGCGACATCGGCGCCGTCGGCGGCAGGGCCGGCGGACGGCTCGGCCTTGCCGGCGATCTCGCTGCCGAAGTCCAGCCAGTTGTCGACGTTGAGCGCGCGCAGGCTGATGTTGAAGGACATGCCGCTGTCCGGCTCCGGCGCCGGCGCGTTGACGCCGATGCCGCCGCGCACCAGCTTCCACGGCGTCTTGCCGGTTTTCTGGCGCTGGTAGCGGGCGTTGATATTGCCGCCGAGGGCGACGCGCATGTCGTCATGCACGGCGCCGGCGGCGTCCGGCGTCAGCGCGCTGCTGAGCACGAAGCGCACCGGCAACGCATCCGGCGCGGCCTTTTTGACCGGCGCCGGCAGTTCGATGCCGAGGCCGTTCAGCGTGGAGTCCACCGCCACCACCACCTGGTGATCGCGCGCCGTGACGGTGCCGGTGTAGCGCGTGCCGCCCGAGAAGTGGCTGGCCAGGCGCTGCATGGCCGGCATCGGGTAGGCCTTGCGGAAGCCGTCGGCCGTCATCGCGCCGGCCAGCTTGACGACGATGGCGTTGTCCTTCTGGCTGCCGCCGGTGATGCTGACCGGTCCGCCGAGGAAGTTGCCCGACAGCTGGCTCAGGTTGACGCCGTGCTCGTTGAACTCGATCTTGCCCTGCGACGCCTGCACCGGCGGCAAGTCGTTCATCAGCGTGATGTCGTTGTTGGCCAGTTGCAGGGCCCCCTGCACCTTGGCGTCGATCAGGTGCGACAGCGGCAGGCGCAGGCTCAGCGCCAGCTTGGCGTTGCCGCTGGCCTGGGTTTCGTCGGTGAAGTGCGAGATCCATTCCAGCACCGGGCTGACGCTCATGTACTTGAGGAATTCCTGCATCGGCCCGGCGGCGTTGCCGTCGATTTCCAGCATCGCGTCGTGGATCATCAGGTCGGGAATCACCGCCTTGACGCCGGACAGCGCGACGCCGGCGGTGGTGGCGGTGTCGCCGCGGATTTCCATGCGGGCGCGGTCGAACACGAAGCTGCCCTTGATGTGCTCGGCCTGCGGCCACAGCGGCAGCGGCTTGCCGTCCTTGCCCAGCTCCTTGCCGTCGTGCAGGAAATGGCTGGGAGAATAATTGAGCTTGCCCTCGGTCAGCTTGCCGGCCACGCGGAATTCGCCGCGCGCCTTGTCGGCGCTGCTGTCGCCGTGGAAGGGGAAATGCGCCAGGTCGCCGCGCAGGCGCACGGTGACGTCGCTGGCGACGCCGCCTTCAAGCGCGCCGGTCAGCCAGGCGCGCAGGTCGTGCGGGGTCTGCATCGGCAGGTAGTTGTCGATGCGGTTCAGCTGGAAGCCGTTCAGCGTGCCGGTCAGGTCGGCATGGCCGGCGCCCTTGCCGGCCAGCGGCATCTTGTGCGAGCCCTGCAGCGTGCCGCTCAGGCCGTTTTGCAGGAAGTCCATGCTGTCGATCTGGAACAGCAGCTGGTTGTCCGGCTCGAACGACCAGCGCGCCTTCAGGTTCAGGTGGTCGAACGGCATCGCCGCTTCGCTGAAGTAGTCCGGCATTTGCAGCACCAGCTGGGTCGAGGCCAGGCTGAAGCTGCCGCCCTTGTCGGTGGCGTCGATGGCGCCGGTCAGGTTGTCGAAGCCGGGGATGGCGGGCAAGGCGGCGATGGCCGGCGACCTGGCGGTCCTGGCCTGCGCCAGACGCGGCGGCTGCGGCTTCAGACCCAGGCCCACCAGCTCGCCCTTGACGCGGTAGGACTGCAAGGCCGGATAGGCGCCCTGCCATTCGGCGGAAAAGTTTTGCAGCAGGCCGCGCGGCGCGAAATCGGCCAGCAGCTTGCGCTGGTGCTCGGTCAGCGGCAGGCGCTCGGCCAGGCCGGCCATGGTTTGCAGGTCCAGCTGGCGGGCGCGGATTTCATAGCGCTCCGGCTTGGCGCCGCTGGCGACGGTGTAGTGTTCGGACAGCGAGGTCGGCGCCATCAGCAAGCCGTCGCTGGTGGTCAGGGTCAGGTTGGTCAGCTCGACACTGTGGCCCAGCGCGCCGAAGCGCGGGCGCACGGCGCCCTTCTTGACCAGCGGCGCGGTGGCGGACAGCTCTTCGCGGGCGGCGATGCGGCCGCTGAGCTGGCGCAGGTCCAGCAGCGGCAGCTCCTTGCCGAGCACGGCGGAAACGTCGCGCAGGCCGACATCGGCGGTAAAGCCGGTCACGCGCGACTGGTCGATGCCGACCCAGGCGCGCAGCGAACCGCCGCCACTGTTGAGCTCGAACGGGAAGTCCAGCCACGGCTTCCAGGCCTGCAGGTCGGTGCCGCGCACGTCGGCGTACAGCTCGCCCTTCCACATCGACAGGTTGGACACGCGCGCGCCGAAGGCGGGATGGCTGAAGTCGGCGCGCACGTCGAGCGGCGCGGCCAGCGCGGCCGGCGGCGTCGCCTTCAGCGCCAGCTGGTGATGCAGCCATTGGTTGCGCAGCAGGATGCTGACGCCGTCCAGCGCCAGCGGCGGCGCGCCGCGCTGCAGGTCGGTCCATTGCAGGCGGCCTTCGCGGATGACGATCTCGCGCTGCGCCAGCAGCCAGTCGGCGCCGCGGCCGTCGCTGGGCTTGCGCGGGTCGATGTAGATGCCGGCCACCAGCAGGCGGCCGTCGGCTTCGCGCCGCACGTCGAGCTCGGGGCGCACCAGTTCCAGCGATTCAAAGCGCACGGCGCCGGCCAGCACGCTCCACCACGACAAGGTGGCCGACACGCTGGGCAGGGTCAGCGCCTGCTGGCCCTGCTGGTCGTGCAGCACCACGTCGCCCAGGAACAGGTTGGGACGCAGGCCGGTCCAGGAAGCGTAGATGCGGGAAATGGAGACGCGGTTGCCGACCGCGCCGCTGGCCAGGCGCTCGATATCGCCCTTGTAGTGGTCGATGTTCGGCAGCACCACGTAGCGCAGCGTCAGGAACAGGATGGCGAAGGCGAAATACAGCAGCAGGAACAGCTTCAGCGTGAAGCCCAGCACATGGTGGCTGGCCAGGTTACAGATGCGATAGGCGGCACGCAGCCGGTGCCAGCGCGCAGCCAAAGGGCCCTCGCCTGTCACAGTCTCCTCTTCTGGTTTTTGCATCAATAAGCTAATAAATCAGGCCATGCGTCAAATAAATCGCTAAACTCGGTTTCAAGCTTTTATGCCTGCGCAGCAATTCTACCGCAAGCCCTGCGCCAACCAGCGCCGCTTAGAGCGGGTCCGCGCCGGTTTTACATGCTTTACATGCTGTTACCGACTAACTTGTTTCAGGAAACACGTTGCCAATGATTGCACCAACCGTGTCACGTTTTTACCAGCGTTGGCTGGCCGCCGCTCCCGACCGCGCCGCCAAGGCTGATGATTTAGCGCAATTATCGCTTGCCCAGATTAATCTTGCTGATTATTTAGCAAAAGAAGCCGCCAATGTGCCCCCGGGCGCCCCGCCGCTGCCCTTGCCGCGCGCCATGCGCCGGCTGCGCAATCTGCTGGTATGCGTGCTGATCCGCCGCGACCTCGAAGGCAAGGCCAACCTGGCCGAGGTGGTGGAAGCCATGACCCGCTTCGCCGACTTCGCCATCCAGCAGCATATGCGCGAGATTTACGCGGAAATGACGGCGGCGCACGGCACGCCGATCGGCCGCGATTCCGGCCTGCCGCAGGAGTTGATCGTGCTGGGCATGGGCAAGCAGGGCGGCGGCGAACTGAACGTCTCGTCCGACATCGACCTGATCTTCGTCTATCCGGAGGATGGCGACACCGTCGCCGGGCCGGGCCAGCGCAGCCTGTCCAACCACGAATTCTTCATCCGGCTGGGCAAGAAGCTGATCGCGGCTTTGTCGGAGATCACGGAAGATGGCTACACGTTCCGGGTCGATATGGCCTTGCGGCCGAACGGCGGCTCGGGCCCGCTGGCCGCCAGCCTGAGCATGGTGGAGCAATACCTGATCGTCCAGGGCCGCGAGTGGGAGCGCTACGCCTGGGTCAAGGCGCGCGCCGTGACCGGTCGCGCCGAGGACATCGCCGCGCTGGACGCCATCGCCCGGCCGTTCGTGTTCCGCCGTTACCTGGATTTCGGCGTCATCGACGCCATCCGCAATATGCACGCGCAGATCCGCGCCGAGGTCAACCGCCAGGAGCGGCTGCACCCGGACCGCAGCAACAACGTCAAGCTGGGCCGCGGCGGGATCCGCGAGATCGAGTTCCTGGCGCAGGTGTTCCAGCTGATACGGGGCGGTCGCGACGCCGCCCTGCGCGACCGCTCGACCCGCACCACGCTGCGCATCATCGCCGAGAAGGGCCTGCTAAGCCACGCCATCGTCTATCAACTGCTGGCTTCCTACACCTTCCTGCGCAACCTGGAACACCGCCTGCAATACCTGGACGACGCTCAGACCCACACCCTGCCGGCCAACGACGCCGACCGCCTGCTGGTGGCGCAGATGATGGGCCTGCCCGACACCGCCACCCTGCTGACCCAGATCGAAGCCCATCGCCAGTTCGTCGCCGGCCAGTTCGATGAAATGTTCTCGGACAAGACCAGCGGCAGCGACAACGACATCAATCCGCAGTCGAGCAACGAGTGCGCCGATCCCGACAACCGCGAAGCCATGGTGTCGCGCTTCACCGCACTGGGTTTCGACGATCCCGAGGGCGCGGCCAAGCGCCTGATTTCGACCTGGCAGGCGCCGCGCCTGCAATCGCTGCCGGAAGCCAGCCGCAACCGCCTGCTGGGACTGGTCAACGCGGCGCTGCCGCTGATCGTCCAGTGCTCGCTGGAATCGAGCGGCGGCAACCAGCAGGCCACGCTGGGCCGGCTGCTGGATTTCCTGGAGGCGATCGCGCGCCGCTCGGCCTATCTGTCGTTGCTGACCGAGTATCCGCACACGCTGGCGCGGGTGATCCGCATGGTGCACGCCAGCGGCTGGGCCGCGCAGTTCCTCAGCCAGCACCCCATCCTGCTCGACGAGCTGCTGGACGACCGCGTCCGCAACGCCGTGTTCGACCCGGTGGCGCTGGCCGCCGACCTGGAAATACAACTGGCCTCGGCGCCCGGCGACACCGAGCGGCAGATGGATATCCTGCGCGAAATCCACCACGCCCAGCTGTTCCACCTGCTGGCGCAGGACCTGGCCGGCGACCTGACGGTGGAAAAGCTGGCCGACCACCTGTCGGCGCTGGCCGACACCATCGTCGCCGCCGCCATCAAGGCGATCTGGCAGATGGTGGCCACGCGCCACCGCGAAGTGCCGCAGTTCGCGGTGATCGCCTACGGCAAGCTAGGCGGCAAGGAGCTGGGCTATGTGTCCGACCTGGACGTGATCTTCCTGTACGACGACAGCGACCAGGAGGCGCCGGCCCAGTACGCCAAGCTGGCGCAGCGCTTTATTACCTGGATGACATCGCACACCTCGGCCGGCATCCTGTTCGACATCGATACCGCGCTGCGCCCGGACGGCGCCAGCGGCATGCTGGTGTCGAGCGTGTTGGCGTTCGAGAAGTACCAGAGCAGCTCGGCCTGGGTGTGGGAGCACCAGGCGCTGACCCGCGCCCGCTTCTGCGCCGGCGACGCGGCGATCGGCGCGCGCTTCGAGCAAATCCGCGAGGCGGTGCTGCGCAAGGAGCGGCCGGCCGACGGCCCGCTGAAGCAGGAAGTCATTGCAATGCGGAAACGCATGGTCGACGCCAAGCCGAACCACAGCGAGCTGTTCGACCTGAAACAGGATCCGGGCGGCATGATCGACATCGAGTTCATCGTCCAGTTCCTGGTCTTGCAGCACGCGGCGGCCTATCCGCAACTGACCGCCAACTACGGCAACATTGCACTTTTGAAAATGTGCGGCGAGCTGGGTTTGATCGATGCAGGCCTGGCGGCGCGGGTCGGCGACGCCTACCGGCAGTTGCGCAAACTACAACACCAACTGCGCCTGCAAGGCCAGGACCTGGCGCGCGTCGATCCACAATTGGTGGCCGCCCACGCGGCCCAGGTCATGGAGTTATGGCGCACTATATTTGAAGGCAATGTTGCCAAGTAACAACGAAGCCTTTGTTAAATTGCTGCTGTTGAGATTTAAACTCGTCAACTACAGTAATATTGAAAACCACAACATCAGAGCGCCCAGCGCCATCGCCGTTTTATTCAAAGGAGAAATGATATGAGAGCATTAATCGGTGCCGCGGCGTTAAGCTTCAGCATGTTTGCAATGTCATCGACCGCTGTGGCCGCCGACAAGGGAACGCCGGACGAAGCGGTCGCCATGGTAAAGAAAGCGGTTGCCCTGATTAAATCCGATGGCAAGGAAAAAGCTTTCGCCGCGATTTCCGATCCGGCCAATACGACTTTCCATGACCGCGACCTGTATATTTATGTGTACGATTTAAACGGCATCGCTTTGGCCCATGGTAATAATCCTAAAATGGTCGGCAAACCTTTGATTACCCTCAAGGATAATGAAGGAAAACCGATGATTAAAGAAATGGTCGACCTCGCCAAATCCAAGGGCAAGGGCTGGGTGGATTTCAAATGGCCGAATCCGGTCACCAAGGCGGTGGAAGCCAAATCCGGCTATATCGAAAAAGTCGACGACATGTTGGTCGGCTCCGGCATCTACAAATAAAAGCAGTAGCGTGAAGCAACAACCGGGACGATGTCCCGGTTTTTTTTCGCCCTCATTCTTGGATCATGCCAAAAATTGGCGCGTAAACACCAGAAACGAGCTTACGGACGTGGGAACTCTTCGGCAGCCTAGTCAGTCTATCAGCGGTGGCATTCCAAAATAACCGTGACACACCCTAGGAGCCGGATAATGAATAATGAAACCACGATCGCCCGCGCCATTCGCCTGCTGTGCATAGTCGGCCCCGCATTGGGCGCGCAAACCGCAATGAGCCAGGAAACTGCTGAACCGATGCAGAAGGTGCTGATAACCGGCTCCCGCATCGCTTCGCCGGCGGCGGAATCACCCTCGCCATTGCAGATATTAAACTCGGTGGATATTGCCGCGTCCGGCGCCACCAATCTGCAGGATTTATTGCAGAAGAACCCGACCATGGGTACGCCGACCATCAGCCGTTCCAATTCCAATTTCCAGACATCGAGCGCCGGGGTTTCCACCGTTAATTTAAGAAACCTCGGCGATTCACGCACCCTGGTATTAATTAACGGCCGGCGTTTTGTTTCCGGCGTGCCCGGAGATACTGCGGTCGACCTCAACACTATTCCCACGGATTTTATCGACCGGGTGGAATTATTAACCGGTGGCGCCTCGGCAACTTATGGCTCGGATGCCGTGGCAGGCGTGGTCAATATTATTCTGAAGAAAAACTTTAACGGCGTGCTGTTCGACGCGCAAACCGGCCGCAGCAACGAGGGCGACGACTTCAAGAAAAAACTGGCGCTGACTTTCGGCACCACCAGCGCCGACGGCGCCAGCAATGTCATGGGCCATTTCGGCTACTCGAAACAGGGCGCGGTCTACTCGCGCGACCGTCCGGCCTCGGCCGTCGACCAGACCTCGGCCATCACCCAAGGGCACCCGGAACTGGCCTTCGTGGTCAAGCGGCCCAACTTTTCCGGCTATGCGCCGCAGGGCCATTTCTTCGGCGACAGCGAAGATTTCACCTATGATAAAAACAATAACATTATCCCGTGGAATCAAAATGGCGCGGCCGGCAGCGGCGCCGGCGCCACCGGTTTCAACCGATCGGCCTACCGCCTGATCGCCGTGCCGACCGAACGCTACCTGTTCGCCACCAACGGCAACTGGGCGTTCAACGACCAGCACAGCGCGTTTTTCGAGGGCACCTACGCCTCGTCCAAGGTCGATACCAATATCGAACCCTTCGCACTGGGCTCGGACCAGGTGTACAAGCCCAGCGGCCAGGTGCCGGCCGCTTCCCTGGTCAACGGCGTGCTGGTCAAGAACCCGCTGGTGCCGCAGTACCTATATGACCGCATCAGCGACACCGACGGCGACGGCGTGCCGGATTACTTCTTCACCCGCCGCCTGTCCGAATTCGGCCCGCGCCACGCGACGGTCGATCGCGACACTTTCCGGCTGGCGACCGGCCTCAAGGGCACGGTGCGCGACTGGAGCTATGAAGCCTACCTGGCCTACGGCAAGACCAAGGAGGCGCAAAACTCCACCGGCCAGGTCAATGTGATGAGCCTGCGCAATGCGCTGGAGGCGATCCCCGGCCCCGACGGCACGCCGGTGTGCCGGGACGTGCACGCGACGGCCGAGGGTTGCGTGCCGATCAACATCTTCGGCTACAACAGCATCACCCCGGCCGCGCTCAAATACGTGACCGCGCCCGGCTCGCTGGAAACCGCGATCACGCAGAAACTGGTTGGCGGCTCGGTCACCGGCGAGGTGCCCGGCCTGGCCGCCGGCCGCATCGGCATCGCCGCCGGCTTCGAGTGGCGCAGCGAGGATTCCAGCGCCGTGCCCGACCCGCTGACCCAGTCCGGCCTGAACGCCGGCAACGCCCTGCCCCCTACCTTCGGCAACTTCCTGGTGCGCGAAGTGTTTGTCGAAACCCGGGTGCCGCTGCTCAAGGAGCGGCCGTTCGCCCGCGAACTGAGCTTCCTCGGCACGGTGCGCCACGGCGATTACTCCACCGTCGGCAGCACCAACAGCTGGAACGCCGGCCTGGAATGGGGCGTCAGCTCCGACTTCAAGCTGCGCGGCACGCGCGCGCAATCGACGCGGGCGCCCAATATCAACGAGCTGTTCCAGGCGCCCAGCCAGGATTTCCCCACCGGGCTGGTCGATCCCTGCGAGGGCGTGTCGTCTTCCGGAACCGGCGCGCTGGCCGTCAATTGCCGCAATGCGGCGGGAGTTGCGGCCAATATGGCGGCACATGGCGGCATTTTCACGTTAAACCAGGCCGACCAGCAGGGCATCAGCGGCTACAACACCGGCAACCCCAAGCTCAAGGCGGAAAAAGGCCGCTCCACCACGATAGGCCTGGTGGTGACGCCGCGCTCGGTGCCGATGCTGCGCCGCTTCACCTTCACGCTCGACTATTTCACCATCAAGATCGCCGACGCCATCGTCAGCACCGACCGCCAATATGCGCTGGATCAATGCTACAACCAGAACAACCAGGCGTTTTGCAGCTTCATCACGCGCCGCCCCGCGGCCGTCGGCAACCTGAGTTCCGGCTCCATTCAATATAGCAACATCGCCTCCACCAACAGCGGCGGCTTCGGCACCGAGGGCGTCGATGTCACGGCCTCGTGGTCGGACAAGGTCGGCCCCGGCAACCTGAGCGCCCGCCTGGCCTGGACCTGGCTGCGCCAGCTGTGGCAGAAAGCGACGCCGGAAGCGGAGAAGAACAGCGACGTCGGCGAGGTCACGGCGGCCAACACCAACGCGCCGCGCAACCGGGCCGGCCTCAACCTCGCCTACAAATGGGGGCCGGCCGGCGTCAACTGGACTGCCACCTACACCGGCCCGGTGTCGCTGGACGACCAGTTCCTGAAGAGCTTGAGCATCGCGCCGGGCTCGGTGGGCGTGGGTTCGCGCACCTACAACGATTTCCAGTTCACCTATGACGTGAAGAAATACCTGCAGCTGTACCTGGGCATCGACAACGCGTTCAACGCCAAGGCGCCCCCCATCATCAGCGGCCTGCCCGGCAACCAGACCGGCACCGAGACCGACACCTCGACCTATGACGCGATCGGCCGGCGCTACTATTTGGGCTTGCGCATCACCTTGTAGCGTAAAAAGAACAGCAACGTTATTTTTTTGATTATTTTGGTATTTTATGTTTACAGAAATACCATCGACCCAATACATTAGCAGATCGGAAAAAATGTTTTTCCGGCAAGTTGCAATGCTCATGAAAATTGGAGGAGTTGGTAATGATCAAGGAAACAACGTTGTCCCGTTCTGTACGCATGATCTGCGTGGGCGGACTGGCGCTCGGTTTACAAGCCGCCCACGCCCAGGACGCCGCTACGGAACCGCTGCAGAAAGTACAAATTACAGGTTCGCGGATTTCGGCACCCGGCGCCGAATCGCCGTCGCCGCTGCAAATCCTGACTTCGGCCGATATCGCCGCCTCCGGCGCGGTCAACTTGCAGGAACTGCTGCAAAAGAATCCAACGCTGGGCACGCCGACGCTGAGCCGCACCAACTCGAACTTCCTGACCTCGGGCGCCGGCGTTTCGACCGTCAACCTGCGTAACCTGGGCGATTCGCGCACCCTGGTGCTGGTCAATGGTCGCCGCTTCGTTTCCGGCGTGCCGGGCAGTACTTCGGTCGACTTGAACACCATCCCGACCGACTTCATCGAACGGGTTGAGATGCTGACCGGCGGCGCTTCGGCGACCTACGGTTCGGACGCGGTGGCCGGCGTGGTCAACATCATCCTGAAGAAAAACTTCGACGGCGTACTGGTCGATGCCCAGTCCGGCCGCAGCAGCAAAGGCGATGACCTCAAGAAAAAACTGGCGCTGACCTTCGGCACCACCAGCGCCGACGGCGCCAGCAACATCATGGGCCACTTCGGCTACTCGAATCAAGGCGCGGTGTTCTCCAAAGACCGCGATCGCTCGTCGAAGGACCAGACCTCGTCCATCAGCAAGGGCCACCCTGAACTGGCCTTCATCCCGAAATCCCCGAACTTCTCCGGCTATGCGCCGCAAGGCCACTTCTACGGCGACTCCGAAGACTTCACCTACGACAAGAACGGCAACGTCATCCCGTGGAGCACCAACGGCGTCAACGGCGTCGGCGCGACCGGCTACAACCGTTCCGGCCTGCGCACCATCGCTGTACCGACCGAACGCTACCTGTTCGCGTTGAACGGCACCCACGCCTTCAACGACAACCACAGCGCCTTCTTCGAAGGCACATACGCATCGACCAAGGCCTCGAGCAATATCGAAGCCTTCCCGCTCGGTTCGGACCAGGTCTTCAAAGGCAGCGGCGGCCAGGTTCCGGCCGGCGCTATGGTCAACGGCAAGCTGGTCAAGAACCCGCTGGTGCCGCAATACCTGTACGACCGTATCAGCGACACCGACGGCGACGGCATCCCGGATTACTTCTTCACCCGCCGTCTGTCCGAGTTCGGCGCGCGCCACTCCGACGTCGACCGCGACACCTTCCGCATCTCCACCGGCCTGAAAGGCACGGTCAAGGATTGGAACTACGAGACCTACGTCACCTACGGCAAAACCAAGGAAGCGCAGAGCTCCACCGGCCAGGTCAACATCCCCAACCTGCGCAACGCGCTGAGCGCGATCCCCGGCGCGGCCGGCGGCGCCCCGGTCTGCAGCGACGCCAACGCGGTGGCTGAAGGCTGCGTGCCGATCAACATCTTCGGCTACAACACCATCTCGCCGGAGGCACTGAAATACGTGACCGCCCCGGGCTCGCTGCTGACCGCCGTGACCCAGAAACTGGCCGGCGCATCGGTCAGCGGCGACCTGTTCGAACTGCCGGCCGGCAAAGTCGGCCTGGCGGCCGGTTTTGAATGGCGCAGCGAAGAATCGAGCTCGGTTCCCGACCCGCTGACCCAGGCCGGCCTGAACGCCGGCAACGCGACGCCGCCGACCTACGGCAAGTTCCAGGTGCGTGAAGCATTCGTCGAAACCCGCGTCCCGCTGCTGAAAGACAAGCCGTTCGCCAAGGAGGTGAGTTTCCTGGGCACCTTCCGCCACGGCGACTACTCGACCGTGGGCAGCACCAACAGCTGGAACGCCGGCGGCGAATGGGCCGTGACCTCGGACTTCAAGATCCGCGCGACCCGCGCGCAATCGACCCGCGCGCCGAACATCAACGAGCTGTACCAGGCGCCTAGCCAGGACTTCCCGAACGGCCTGGTCGATCCGTGTGAAGGCGTGTCGTCGTCGTCGAGCTCTGCGCTGGCGACCAACTGCAAGAACGCGCCTGGCGTGGCGGCCAACATGGCGGCACACGGCGGCGTCTTCACGCTGGGCCAGGCCGATCAGCAGGGCATCAGCGGCTACAATACCGGCAATCCGGACCTGAAAGCTGAAAAAGGTCGTTCGACCACGATCGGGGTGGTCATCACGCCGCGTTCGATTCCGTTGCTGAACAAGGTCACCTTTACGGCGGACTACTTCAAAATCAACATCGCGGACGCCATCGTTGGAACCGACCGCCAGTATGCGCTGGACCAGTGCTACAACCAGAATAACCAGGTGTTCTGCAAATTCATCACCCGCCGTCCTGCGCAAACGGGTAACCTGAGCGCCGGCTCGATCCGACTCAGCGATACCGCCGTCACCAACAGCGGCGGCATGGGTACCGAAGGCATCGACATGACCGTGTCGTGGGCGGACAAGGTCGGTCCAGGCCGCCTGAGCGCGCAACTGGCTTACACCTACCTGCGTGAATTCTGGCGCCGGGACATTCCGGAAGACAAGACTGATCCATCCAAAACCCCACGCAACGACGACGTCGGCGAAGTCACCGCCAACGGCATCAACGCTCCGCGCAACAAGGCAGTGTTGAACACGGCGTACAAATGGGGCAGCTTCGGCGCGACCTGGACCGCAACCTATACCGGTCCTGTGGCGCTGGACGACCAGTTCCTGAAAAGCCTGAGCATCGCGCCGGGCACGGTGGGCGTTGGTTCGAAGACCTACAACGACTTCCAGTTCACGTACGACATCAAAAAGGACGCGAAGAAGTCGATGCAGGTTTACTTCGGTATCAACAACGCGTTTGACGCCAAGCCGGCACCGATCATCAGCGGCCTGCCAGGCAACAGCGTCGGCACCGAGACCGATGCGTCGACCTACGACGCCATCGGCCGCCGCTACTACCTGGGCCTGCGCGTTTCGCTGTAATCGCTGTAGCTAATTAAAAAGCCCACCGGCCTGAGTTCGCTCAGTGCCGATGGGCTTTTTTTCGTCTAACGCGTGAAGGTGCGCGCCAGCCACTGCTTCATCGCCGCGATGCGGCCGGGCGGCAGCGTGCACAGCTGCTCCAGCCCCGCTGCCGGGCCGTAGTACAGGAAGTCGGCCGGCAAGCCGAGGTCGCGCAGCAGCTGGGCCTTCTGCTCGTCACTTGACGGTGTCCAGAACGCGCCGATGCCGCGCACACCGGACGCTTCCAATTGCGCCTTGTCCAGCGCCCACATCTGCGCCGGCGGACAGCCGGGCGCATGCTGCTGCGCCGTGATCATATCGGTGCCCAGTAATTGCTTGCGGTGAGCCAGATAGCGCGCAAAGGTGTCACGCAAATCACCGCGCACCCCAAGCTGCCGATAAAATTCATTCTGCCTCGCCATCTGGCGATCGAAGAATTCGCGATTACCGGCCATTGTCGATGTGCGAAACAACTCGCCGGCCTGTGATTCCGTTACATGCACGACCTTGGCGCCATCAAGATAGTTGAAGGTCAGGCCATGTATCGCGACGACCGAGCCAGGCAGGACGGTCTTGGTGGCAGCAGCCGAAAACAGATAACTGGCGCATGCCGACAAACACCGGCCGTCGACCACAATATGCATGTTTCGCTTGCGGATCACGTCGGCAATGTCCAAGGCGCTGGCAATATTGCCGCCGTACGAATCGACCACCACGGTATCGACATGACTGTCCGCAGCTACCGCGGCCTTGAACTGCTCGGCCATGGCATCGTCTATCGTGCCAATCAGCGTGACGTGCCGGGCACCCGCGGAGAGCACTGTCAAACTGAATGACAGGTTTTTCGCAACCGTCTCCCTGATATGCGCCGGCGTAGGTGCCTGTGCGGCGCCGGGCAAGGGCCACAAGGTGCTCATCAACAACAAGTTCAGCACTGCCCGACGAGGTATTTTCATAGTAGATGTTAAATAGTTTATATTAAACATATAGTAACATTCAATTTTCGCCTGGGCAAAAAAAAACCTGCCGGATTGCGCCGGCAGGCTCTACTGGATTCGCGGAAGCTTACTTCGCGGTCATCAGTGCAACGGTGGTGTCCAGCATGCGGTTCGAGAAGCCCCACTCATTGTCGTACCACGACGATACCTTGACCAGACGGCCCGACACTTTGGTCAGGGTCGAGTCGAAGTTCGACGAAGCAGGATTGTGGTTGAAGTCGATCGATACCAGCGGTTCGGTCTGGTAGGTCAGCACTTCTTTCAGCGCGCCTTCAGCAGCGGCCTTCATCAGCGCATTGACTTCGTCCACGGTCGTGTCGCGCTTGGCGATGAACGACAGGTCGACCAGCGAAACGTTGATGGTCGGCACGCGGATCGCGAAGCCGTCCAGCTTACCGTTCAGCTCAGGCAGCACCAGGCCAACCGCGGCGGCGGCGCCGGTCTTGGTCGGGATCATGCTCATGGTGGCCGAACGGGCGCGGCGCAGGTCTTCATGCATCACGTCCGACAGTACCTGGTCGTTGGTGTAGGCGTGAATCGTGGTCATCAGGCCGGTTTCCACGCCGATGGCGTCGTTCAGCGGCTTGACCAGCGGGGCCAGGCAGTTGGTGGTGCACGAAGCGTTCGAGATCACGGTGTCGGTAGCCTTCAGCACGTGCTGGTTGACGCCGTACACGATGGTGGCGTCGACGTCCTTGCCGCCTGGTGCCGAGATGATGACTTTCTTGGCGCCGCCCTTCAGGTGAGCCGAAGCCTTCTCTTTGGTGGTGAAGAAGCCGGTGCACTCCAGCACCACGTCCACGCCCAGATCGCCCCATGGAATTTCCGCCGGGTTGCGCTGCGCGAACACGCGGATCACGTCGCCGTTCACGATCATATTGTCGCCGTCCACCGTCACGGTGCCGGGGAACTTGCCGTGGGCGGTGTCGTAGCGGGTCAGGTGGGCGTTCGATTTGGCATCGCCCAGGTCGTTGATCGCAACGATCTGGATGTCTTGTTTCTTGCCGCCTTCGTAGAAAGCGCGCAGCACATTGCGGCCGATGCGGCCGTAGCCATTGATTGCAACTTTGATCGTCATACTATGCTCCTGATTAGAAAAATAGGTAATGCAACAAGCAATTATAGATTATGCAATGACAGATTTGACTTTCGCCACGACGTTTTCCACCGTGAAGCCGAAGTGCTTGAACAGCACGCCTGCCGGAGCCGATTCACCGAAGGTATCGATGCCGACCACAGCGCCTTCCAGGCCGACGTATTTGTACCAGAAATCGGTTACGCCGGCTTCGATTGCCACACGTGGCAAGCCTTTGGTCAACACGCTGGCCTTGTAAGCGGCGTCCTGACGGTCAAATACATCGGTCGACGGCATCGACACCACGCGCGCCGCGATGCCTTCCGCGGCCAGCGCGGAAGCGGCGGCCACGGCCAGCTCGACTTCGGAACCGGTGGCGATCAGCGTGACCTTGGCGCCGGCCACGTCGCTCAGCACGTAGCCGCCGCGGGCGACGTCGGCGATCTGCTGGGCGCTGCGCTCCTGGTACGGCAGGTTCTGGCGCGAGAAGATCAAGGTCGACGGACCGTTCTTGCGCTTGACCGCCTCGCCCCATGCGACCATCGATTCGACGGTGTCGCACGGACGCCAGTTGTCCAGGTTGGGGATCAGGCGCATCGACGAGACGTGCTCGACCGATTGGTGGGTCGGGCCGTCTTCGCCCAGGCCGATCGAATCGTGGGTGAACACGAAGATCGAACGCAGCTTCATCAGCGCGGCCATGCGCAGCGCGTTGCGGCTGTAGTCCGAGAAGGTCAGGAAGGTGGCGCCGAACGGGATGTAGCCGCCGTGCAGCGTGACGCCGTTCATGATCGCCGACATGCCGAACTCGCGCACGCCGTAGTTGACGTGGTTGCCCGGCTTGCCGGAACGCAGCGCGACGCACTCTTTCCAGTTGGTCAGGTTGGAGCCGGTCAGGTCGGCCGAGCCGCCCAGGAATTCCGGCAGCACCGGCGCCAGCGCCTGGATGGCGTTCTGGCTGGCCTTGCGGGTGGCGATGTTTTCTTTCTTCTCGACGCAGGCGGCGATGCCGGCGGCCAGGGTGGCGTCGAACGCGGCTGGCAGGTCGCCGGCCATGCGGCGGCTCAGTTCAGCGGCTTCGGCCGGGAATTGCTTGCTGTAGGCGGCGAAGGTCGCGGCCCAGTCGGCTTCCAGCTTGGCGCCGGCGGCCTTGGCGTCCCAAGCGGCATAAACGTCGGCCGGGATCTCGAACGGCGCGGCGCTCCAGCCGATGTATTCGCGCACGGCGGCGATTTCCTTGTCGCCCAGCGCGGCGCCGTGCACCTTGTCGCCGCCCTGCAGGTTGGGCGAGCCCTTGCCGATGATGGTCTTGCAGCAGATCAGGGTCGGCTTGCTGGCGGTCTTGGCGGCGGCGATGGCGGCCGAGACGGCGGCGACATCGTGGCCGTCGACCGCGCGGATCACGTTCCAGCCGTAGGCTTCGAAACGGGCCGGGGTGTCGTCGGTGAACCAGCCTTCGACCTTGCCGTCGATCGAGATGCCGTTGTCGTCGTACAGCGCGATCAGCTTGTTCAGGCCCAGCGTGCCGGCCAGCGCGCACACTTCGTGCGAGATGCCTTCCATCAGGCAGCCGTCGCCGACGAAGGCGTAGGTGTAGTGGTTGACGATGTCAAAGCCGGGCTTGTTGAACTCGGCAGCCAGCAGGTACTCGGACAGCGCCATGCCAACCGCGTTGGCGATACCCTGGCCCAGCGGACCGGTGGTGGTTTCCACGCCCGGGGTGACGTCGACTTCCGGGTGGCCCGGGGTTTTCGAATGCATCTGGCGGAAGGACTTGATGTCGTCCATGCTCACCGCGTAGCCGGACAGGTGCAGCAGCGCGTAGTGCAGCATCGAGCCGTGGCCGTTGGACAGCAGGAAACGGTCGCGGTTCACCCATTTCGGGTTGGCCGGGTTGTGGCTGTAATGGCCACTCCACAGCGCCACGGCGATTTCGGCCATGCCCATCGGCATGCCTGGGTGGCCGGAATTGGCCTTCTGGACGGCGTCCATTGCCAGCGCGCGAATCGCGTTAGCCATTTGGGTGGTTGGGAGCGTAGAAGTCATCGTTGGTCTATCACGAAAGTATGGAAACTGGGGGCAATGGGATGCTGCTGTCGTTACTACTGTCTGTGCTGCACTCTTGCTGAACCCATTATTTTACCAGACCGAGGCGTCCACCATTTAAAATTGCGGAACTCAAACCGACCGGATCCGCGCATGCCCCGCTTTTATATCTCCCAGCCTTTGGCCGTCGGCCAGCTCGTCAGCCTGCCCGAGGCGGTCGCCCACCACATCCAGGTGCTGCGCCTGGCGCCGGGCGAACTGGTGACGCTGTTCAACGGCGAGGGCGGCGAATACAGCGCCACCCTGAGCGACATCGGCAAGCGCCACGTCAGCGTCGAGGTCAAGGCGCACCAGCCGCGCGAGGTCGAGCTGCCGTTCGGCATCACGCTGGCGCAAGCGCTGCCCGAGGCCAGCAAGATGGACTGGATCATCGAAAAGGCCATCGAGCTGGGCGTGTCCGGCGTGCAGCCGCTGGCGGCGCAGCGCTGCGTGGTGCGGCTGTCGGCCGAACGGGCGGAAAAGAAGATGGCGCACTGGCAGGGCATCATCGAATCGGCCTCCGAGCAGAGCGGCCGCAACCGCCTGGCCCAGCTGGCGCCGCTGCAAGACTACAAGCAATGGATCACCCAGCAGGACATGCACCGCCGCATCATCCTGACGCCGCGCGCCGGACAGTCGCTGGCCGACTGGGCGCGCCACCAGAGCCCGCAGGCGGTGACCCTGGTGATCGGCCCCGAGGGCGGCCTCAGCGACGCCGAGGAAAACCTGGCGATCCAGCACGGCGCCCTGCCGCTGGCCATGGGCCCGCGCATCCTGCGCACCGAGACCGCCGGCCTGTCGGCCGCCGCCATCCTGGGCGGGCTGTGGGGCGGCATGTAACGGCGTGCGGCGCAATGTAACGTAATGATGTGGAATTCCAACACTTGATCTGGTTTCATGCCGTCCTTGCCTCTGGGGGCAAGGACGACGGGCTATAATTTTTTGGCAGGCAACAAAGCTTCCCTGCCAACCCGTCAACGACTAGAAATGATCACCTCCATGCCCAATCCGCACACGGCGACCGAAGTTGCAATCTTGGAGGCCGCAGCCATCAAAGCCAGCAAGGCTGGACAGGAGGAAGAAGCCGGCCGCACTTGGGCCCGCATCCTCGAACTGGAACCTGCCCACGTGCTGGCGCTGAGCTCACTAGGCAAGCGCGCCTTCCGCCACAACGACATCGCCACTGCGCGCCGCGCCTTCGAGCGCCTGGCGCAAGCCGCGCCCGACGATCCGCAAAGCTGGATCAGCCTGGCGCTGGCCTGCCAGCGCCAGCAAGATGAAAAAGCCGAGGAAATCGCCATCCACAACGCGCTGGTGGCCGACCCTTCGCATATGGTGGCGCTGATCCTGCGCGCCAACCTGCTGGAACGGCAGGGCAAAACCCACCAGTCGGCCTCGGTGTATGGCGCGGTGGCGGCGGTGGCGCCGCCGGCCGAGCAGCTCGATCCCGGCATGCGCGACGCTGTCCAGCATGCGATGCAGTATGTCGACCAGTACCACGCCGGCTACGGCCGCTTCCTGGACCGTTTCCTCGAACAGCAATACCAGCAGTATGCCGGCGAGGACCTGCGCCGCTTTCGCGAATCGGTGGACCTGATGGTGCGCCGCAAGCGCCGCTATGAGTCGGCATCGATGATGTACCACTACCCCGGCCTGCTGCCGCAAGCCTTCCTGCCGCGCGAGCAGTTTCCGTGGCTGGATGCGATCGAGGCTGGTACCGACGCCATCCGCGACGAGTTCCTGCAAGTGCTGCAGGCCGAGGACGGCTTCACGCCCTACCTGACCTACGCCGACGACGTACCGCACAACCAGTTTGCCGAGTTGAACAACTCGCCGCGCTGGAGCGCCTTCCACTTGCTCAAGGACGGCGCGCCGGTGCCGCAGAACGCCGCCCAGTGCCCGCGCACCATGGAACTGCTGGGCGGCGCGCCGCAGCCCGACCAGCCGGGCCGCACGCCGACCGCGATGTTCTCGCTGCTCAAGCCCAAGACGCGCATCCCGCCGCACGTCGGCGTCAGCAACGCACGCCTGGTGACCCACTTGCCGCTGATCCTGCCGGGCCAGTGCGGCTTCCGGGTCGGCAACGAGACGCGCGCATGGCAGATGGGCCAGGCCTGGGTGTTCGACGATACCATTGAGCACGAGGCCTGGAACGACAGCGAGCAGCTGCGCGTGGTGCTGATCTTCGACATCTGGCACCCGCAGCTGTCGCTGGCCGAGCGCGCGATGATCACCGCACTGACCGACGGTATCAACAGCTTCCGGGGCCAGCAGGGCGGCTTCGATCTCTGACTGCTTACTTCGCCTTGGAGAAGGAGTCCCTTTTTTTTCTGGCCAAGAATTCATTTGCCGAATCGGAACGCTGCCATCTTGCGAAGCTGAGTGCTTGTAGCGGGTCCTTGATCGTGTCGGTGGATTGACGGGCTAGCAAGCGACAAAATCTGTCCAATATTGGCAACCCCGGGGCCAGCTGCTCCATTCCAACCGCGCCTGCCCAACGCCTTCCGACTGGTATTAACCAGCACCAACGCTTGGTGTGAGCCTTTGTAAAAAAAACGGCACCCGAAGGTGCCGTTTTGGAACGCGCTTACGACTAAATAAATTAGAAGCGTGCGGTCAGGTTCAGGTAGATGAAGCGACCCAGCGAATCGTAAACCTGTGGGTAGCCGTTACCGTTAGCCGAACCAGCGGCAGCGGTCACCAGGGTCGACACGGTCGGAGGATCTTTGTCGAACAGGTTGTTGACGCCGGCGCTCAGGCTGATCTTCTTGGTGATCGCGTACTGCACGTTCAGGTCGAAGTAGTTACGAGCGGACAGGTGATCTTCGATCTTCGCTGGCAGGTTGGCTGGATCGGCTGCCAGTTGCGCATCGCCGCTCAGGCCTTCCTGCTTGGTCGAGCCGACATAACGCCAGGTCGCCGACAAGTCGAACTTCCAAGGGGTCGACCAGGTCACGCGGGCCTTATGACGCCATTCCGGGGTAGGCGTACCGCAAGTGGCACCGAAGTAGCCTTTGCAGTTGTACGAGCCCAGGCCTGGAACGTTTTCAGTCGACGAGTCCAGCATGTAGGTGCCGTTCAGGTTGAAGTTCATGGTGCCATAGGTGCCGGCACGCATCACGTAGGCAGCGCCCAGATCGACACCGGAAGTGCTGACCGAACCGATGTTGGCGTTGGTGGCTTCGACAAAACCAAGCGGACCATTAGGCGATTCCCACAGGCTGCCGAAGGCGTCGCGTTTGACCAATGCGCAGAAGGCTGGCGTGGCTTTGGTCAAGCACTGGGTCAGAGCAACCGTCGGATCGACGTTCGAGATCGTGTTCTTGATCTTGATCTTGAAGTAATCGACCGTCATGGTCAGGTTCTTGACCGGATTCAGCACCAGGCCCGCCGTGTAGGTCGTACCTTCTTCCGGCGCCAGCGTAGGATTACCACCGGTCAGGCTGGAGTGCTGGTTGGCCGAGTTGTAGTCGATATGGCCGTATTGCGCTGCGGTGACGCCGGTATTGGCGCAGGCTGCCGCGCTGGCGCTGACGACATGCTGTCCTGGGCCGGCGACCAATACACCTTCGCACGGATCGATTGCAGGACCGTTGTTGCCGATCGTACGTGGGTTGTACAGGTTAGGAATGGTCGGCGCACGAACCGCGCGCTGGTAGCTGGCGCGCACACGTGCCATGTCGGCCACTGGCGCCCAGTCGATACCCACGCCGTAGGTGTTGGCGGTGTGGTCGGTGCTGTACTCGGAACGACGGAACGAGCCCGACAGATCCAGCGAATCAGCAAACGGTTTTTTCTCCAGCAGCGGAACGCGGGTCTCGGCGAAGATTTCCTTGACCGAATAGCCGCCTACGACTGGTGGCGATGCGCCGCCTGCGCCCGACAGGTCACCCGACAGGGTGGTGTCATCCGGACGGTAGACCAGCTTCTCGGCACGGCGTTCCACACCGAACGACACGCCTACGCCATTGCTCGACCATGGCGACTTGATGCCATACACGCCCAGGTCGGAACCGATGGTGCCGCCCATGATGATCTGCTGGGTGTAGCCGGTGTTGAGACCCGAAGCGCTCAGGTAGTTCAGCATCGCCGGGGTGATCGCACCGCCGTACAGGTTGTAAGGGACGCAAGCGGTATCGGCGCCGCTGACTGCCGATGCGCAAGTTGCCTTGCCGCCGACGTTGACCACGTCGAAGGCCTTGGCGATCTTAGCCGCCGAGAAGTAGTTGACGTTCGACTCTGCGTGGCTGACACGTGCGTACTGACCGAAAACATCGTACGACCAGTTGTTGATCTCGCCCTTGACACCCAGCACTTCGCGGAATGAGTTGTCGTTGATCGAGTCGATACGTGGACCGCCTTCGACGTTACGCTTGGAAATGCCGACGGTGACTTTCGAGGTCGGCGAATTGGTCAGGCCCAGCGCGGTGCGCCATGCGTCGGTCAGCATCGGGTTGTCGCCGACGATGGTCGCGCGGATGCCGGCAAAGATACCGCCTGGCGCCACTTGCGCGTCGGTCGAGTAGTTGTGGAAACCAAATTCCTGGTAAACCCGCACTTTGTCGTTGATATCGTAGTGCGCCTGGGCGTTGAAGCCGTACATCTGCGAAGGACGTTGCAGATAGTTCAGCGGGCCGAAGTTGTAAGCGTCGGTGGCGCCGTTGTAAGCACGAACACCGCCCTTGCCGTCGTTGGTGAAGGCGCCTACGCGGCCGCTGGCCTGGGTGCCGGAACCAACGCAGGTGAAGGCGTCGCCGCCTTGCAGCGAGCAGGCGCTGAAGTCGCGCGCCGATTGCAGCACCGGATTGGTTTCTTTGTAGGTGAAGAACAAGGTGGCGTTACCCTTGTTGTTGTCGAAGTTGCTACCCAACAGGATGCTGGCATCCTTGGTGCGGCCGTCGAAGTTGACGTTGCCTGGAACCGGGAAGCCGCGCTTGGACACCACACCGGCAACCGCGCTGTGCTGGTCGTGGTTGAAGCCGGCCACATTGGCCTGGACTTCAACGCCTTCGAAGTTGTCGCGCAGGATGAAGTTAATCACGCCTGCGACCGCGCCCGCGCCGTACACTGCGCCGGCGCCGCCGGTCAGCACTTCAACGCGCTTGATCAGGCCGGCTGGAATTTCGTTCAAGTCCGGTGCGGAATCTTTCACGCTACCGGCTGGCAGGCGCTTGCCGTTGACCAGCACCAGGGTGCGGTCGGAGCCAAGGTTACGCAGGTTGGCGGTCGCGGTACCGGAGGCGCCGTTGGAAATTGCCGCGCCCTGCGCTGCAAACACTTGCGGCAGGTTGTTGAGCATGTCTTCGACATTGCGCACGCCGTCGATCTTGATGTCTTTGGCGCTCAGGACCGTCACTGGGCTTGCGCCCTCGGTGTTCAGCGTAGGGATACGCGAACCGGTCACTTCAACTTTTTGCATAGGCTGGTCCGCCTGCTGCGCGGACGCGGCATGCATACCCAGCGCCATCCCGCTGACGAACATCACGCGGATCGAGCGAGACAATACTGTTTCCTTGATCATTATATTGTATTCCTTGGTGTGTTTTATTAGAACGTTTAACGGCATCTTTTGGATAGCAACTAAAAACGACCCATTTCTTTGTTTAACCTCTACCGACTGAGAATAGTCTGGATAAAACTATTCGTTCACCGGCAACTGCACTTTCTCTGCCCCAGGTAAAGATCGGCGCTTGCGTCATCGTTGATGAAATAAAGCCAAACTTTTCCGCTGTTCATAAAAACATAGCAACTCGGCTATTGTCAATGAACCTTACAAGCTTCGGACGAGCCCGCGCCGGGCTGCCGATTCGGTGCACCGGCGTGGTGCGATGCGGCAAAGCGCGGGCGCACAGATTCAGGTAGATGTATTTTTATTAATTTTATGAATTGTCTCGTTCATGCAACATCGCAACAAGGCGCGCACCGGATGGATTAAAAAAGTTTCCGAAAATGCATTTTTAATTTCCTATCAAATAACGAAATGATCGCAAAAAAACAACAACCCGCCCAACTTGCTTGGTTTCCCGTCCTTCTGCGGTGTGTTGTGAGCAAGTACACCAAAATTTTCAACCGTCAAGCCGCAACCGGCGAAAATCAATGAAAAACCGGGGCTTCCCAGAACAAAGCGCATCCAATATGCCAAGGCCAGCACGTTTTTCATCGCCGGCGGCGCACTATGAAGTTTCCAATTTGAAACATAAACGCAACGGATCCCCGATAAAAACCGCTGCCTGCCCGTTTTGGTGCTAGTCGCCTTTTCACAACAAAATCCAAGGTAGTTTACTTGTGAATAATTTCAAAAAAAGAAATACTCAGCACATTGTTAAATGCCTGGGGCCTCAGATTTTGCATGTTTTGCGCTATCGCCACGAATTTCAAATTATTTATAAATAGGCATTCCAATTCTGAAGATTAAATATCCGCAGGAGAAACAAATTGAATGAATAGATAACTTTTGCGGATAATTCCCGTATATATTAATGCCGAGGCAAACCACGGCAATGGTGCGGCGGCATTGTCAACCGGGGCGATAATAAGCGCTGGCCCGCTGAACTTAATATCTCGCAAGCCTCGCTCCAGCGTTTTATATTTAGCGTGCTGCGATTTTCCCGCATTTCAGCGGGCGAACAGCGCCGGCATGGCTGCAATAGGCCGCCATTGCGGGTAAAATACGGGGTTTTACGGGCCGATCCGGGGCAGAACGCCGCCGCGCCCGACTATCATGGCGCCTAGACAGCGCCCTCTCAGGAAGCCATCCATGTTGCGATTAAACGAAGTCAAACTCCCGCTGAACCACGCCGAGGCCGATCTGCCGGCCGCCATCCTGGCGCGCCTGGACATCGCCGCCGACGCCCTGCTCGGCTACACGGTATTCAAACGCAGCTACGACGCCCGCAAGAAAACCGCGATCGTGCTGATCTATTCGCTCGACGTCGACGTCAAGGACGAAGCAGCGCTGCTCAAACGCCTGCACCACGACGCCCACCTGATGCCGTCGCCGGACACTTCCTATAAATTCGTCGCCCACGGCGAGCAGTTGGCCGGCCACGACCAGAACCCGCGCCCGGTGGTGATCGGCACCGGCCCCTGCGGCCTGTTCGCGGCGCTGATCCTGGCGCAAATGGGCTTGCGTCCCATCATCCTCGAACGCGGCAAGCAGGTGCGCGAACGCACCGTCGACACCTTCGGCTTCTGGCGCAAGCGCGAACTCAATCCGGAGTCGAACGTGCAGTTCGGCGAAGGCGGCGCCGGCACCTTCTCGGACGGCAAGCTGTACAGCCAGATCAAGGACCCCAAGCACTACGGCCGCAAGGTGCTGACCGAGTTCGTCAAGGCCGGCGCGCCGGAGGAAATCATCTACGTCAGCAAGCCGCACATCGGCACCTTCCGCCTGGTCAAGATGGTCGAGCAGATGCGCGCCAACATCGAACAGATGGGCGGCGAATACCGCTTTGAAAACAAGGTGGTCGACATCGAGATCGAGCAAGGCCCGGACGGCGGCCAGGTGCGCGGCCTGACGCTGGAAAGCGGCGAGAAGATCGTCACCAACCACGTGGTGCTGGCGGTCGGCCACAGCGCGCGCGACACCTTTGAAATGCTGTACAACCGCGGCGTCTACATCGAGGCCAAGCCGTTCTCGATCGGCTTCCGGGTCGAGCATCCGCAATCGCTGATCGACGCCTGCCGCTTCGGCCCCAACGCCGGCCACCCCATCCTCGGCGCCGCCGACTACAAGCTGGTGCACCACGCCGCCAACGGCCGCGCCGTGTACAGCTTCTGCATGTGCCCGGGCGGCACGGTGGTGGCGGCCGCGTCCGAGCCGGGCCGCGTGGTCACCAACGGCATGAGCCAGTATTCGCGCAACGAACGCAACGCCAACAGCGCCATCGTGGTCAGCATCTCGCCGGAAGTCGACTACCCGGGCCACCCGCTGGCCGGCATCGAGTTCCAGCGCCGGCTCGAGGAAAAGGCGTTTGAACTGGGCGGCGGCACCTACAATGCGCCGGGCCAGCTGATGGGCGACTTTGTCGCCGGCCGCGCCTCGACCGAGTTCGGCAGCGTGGTGCCGTCGTACAAGCCGGGCGTGCACCTGACCGACCTGGCGACCATCCTGCCGGAGTTCGCGGTGAGCGCGCTGCGCGAAGCCTTCCCGGCGTTCGACAAACAGGTCAAGGGCTACTTCAAGCACGACGCCGTGCTGACCGGGCTGGAGACGCGCACCTCGTCGCCGATCCGCATCAAGCGCCGCGACGACACGCTGCAAAGCCTGAACACGCGCGGCCTGTTCCCGGCCGGCGAAGGCGCCGGCTACGCCGGCGGCATCCTGTCGGCCGGCGTCGACGGCATCAAGGTGGCCGAGGCGGTGGCGCTGTCGATGGCCGCCGACCAGCAGCCCTGACACCCCTCCCCCGACCGGCCGCCGCCCCCTCTGGCGCGCGGCCGGCACCCTCCCTCTCCGCTCCCGCGCCTGTTGTCAGGCTGGCAAACCGTCATCGCACATCGCATGAACATGGTTAAACGTTCCGCCATTTCCTACCATTGATCAGCAATAAACAACCAAATACTTTGTATTTTTGTGTAAATAAGTCGTCTTTTTTTGAAATAAGCATAAAAAGTGTTGTTTATTTCAATCTTGTTACAGAGTGTCAATTGACCTTGCCAAGCTCAAGTGGTCTGATGACCGCCTTGGATAATCCATTGATGGATTATTCATTATGAAATTTTCAATGAAAAAGTACTAAGCCGTAACCTCGCTAGGAGTTCAAGCAATGATGATGGAAACTGTAATTTCGCGTTCGCTGCGCCTGATGTTTTCGGGTAGCGCTGCACTGATCGGTGCAGGCCTGCTGTCCCAGCCAGTATTTGCACAGGATACCCCTGTCATACAACGCGTGGAAATCACCGGTTCGTCGGTTAAGCGTGTCGACGCTGAAACCTCGCTGCCGGTACAAGTGGTAACCAAGGCTGAGATCGCCCGCACCGGCGCCACCAGCACCGAAGAGCTGTTGCAGTCGATTTCCGCCTTCTCCTCGGCGGGCGGCACCAGCAACGCCACCGGCGCCGGCACCTCGACCGGCGGCCTGTCGTCGATCTCGCTGCGCGGCCTGGGCTCGACCCGCACCCTGGTGCTGGTCAACGGCCGCCGCCTGGCGGCGTTCGCCGGCAGCGACGGCGCCTCCGTCAACGTCAACGTCATCCCGCTGGCCGCCATCGAGCGCGTCGAAGTGCTGAAGGACGGCGCGTCCGGCGTGTACGGCAGCGATGCGGTGGCCGGCGTGGTCAACTTCATCCTGTCCAAGCAGACCGAGGGCGTGGAAATCACCGGCGGCTACGGCTCCCCATCGCAAAGCGGTGGCGGCCAGAACAGCAAAGCCTCGATCACCGGCGGCTTCAACACCGACAAGCTGAATCTGGTGATGTCGGGCTCCTACGAAAAGGAAAAGGCCCTGTTCGGCCGTGACCGCGACTACGCGGCCACCTCGACCAAGCTGCCTTACTACAACGGCACCGCGACCGGCCTGGGCAACATCCAGGGTTCGTTCACGCCAGGCAAAGGCACCGACGCCGGCTTCAGCTCGGGCGGTTCGGGCTACGGCAATCCGCTGGCCATCGGCGACAAGTGCGGCACCATCAAGATGGGCACGCTGCAAGGCGGCGCCAAGGGTTCGCCTTACTGCTACTACGACAGCGGCCCGGACGTCGGCCTGACGCCTGATCGCGAGCTGTTCAACTTCACCAGCAACCTGACCTACCAGCTCAACGAGAACCACCAGCTGTTCGGCGACGTGCTGTACTCGCAGAGCAAAGTCACCCAGACCTACCAGGCATCGCCGGCGCGCGCCAGCTTCTTCGAGACCGACGGCGAGTTCGCCAAGCAAGGCGTGGACGCGGCACTGCTGCTCTTCCCAAGCAACCCGGTCTACCAGTCGATCGCCGCGCCTTACCTGCACAGCCAGGGCTTCGATTCGCTGATCGGCAAACCGCTGTCGATCACCTCGCGCGTGTTCGACTTCGGCCCACGCCAGAACGTCGACACCGCCAAGCAGGCGCGCGTGGTCGTTGGCGCCAAGGGCACCATCGGCAAGGTCGACTACGAAGTGGCGCTGAGCCACAACGAGTCCAAGCTGAACAGCGCTGTGACCACCGGCTACTTCTCGCAAGTGGCCTACGCCAAGATCATCAACGCCAGCAACTGGAATCCATGGGCTGCAGGCGGCGTGCAAACCGGCGCCCTGGCCGACCAGCTGAAAGGCGCAGCCTTCAGCGGCGACTTCCTGGCCGCCAAATCGACCAGCGACTCCTTCGACGCCAAGATCACCGGCGACTTCTGGACCATCGCCGGCATCACCCCGCAATACGCGGTGGGCGCACAGTCGCGCAAAGAGAACTACACCACCAGCCCTAGCGCGGCTTACCAGTCGGGCGACATCTCCGGCCTGGGCGGCTCGGTCGTACCTATCGACCGCGACCGTACGGTGAACTCGGCGTTCGGCGAACTGAGCATTCCGCTGACGAAGACGCTGGAAGCCAACCTGGCGGTGCGCGACGACCATTACGACGACGTCGGCAATTCGGCCAACTGGAAGGGCAATGTCCGTTGGCAGCCGACCAAGACCTTCCTGCTGCGCGGTTCGTACGGCACCGGCTTCCGCGCACCGTCGCTGGTCGACCTGTGGACGCCGCAGACGCTGGGCACCTCCGAGCAGTTCAACGACCCGGCAACCAAGCAAACCGGCCTGCAAGTCAATGCTCTGTCGGGTGGCAATCCTAACCTGAAGCCGGAGAAGTCGAAGCAGTACTCGTTCGGCGCCGTATGGCAGCCGGTATCGACCGCCAGCATCGGCGTGGACTTCTTCAACATCAACATCCGCGACATCCTGGCGACGCCGTCGGCACAAGAGATCGTGTCGCGCTTCCGCGCCGGCGACCCAGCCTACGCAGGCCTGGTGACCCTGAACGGCAACGACATCGTCAGCATCCGTTCGACGCTGGCCAACACCGGCAACGCCAACGTGCAGGGCCTGGACCTGACGGCCAACTGGAAGGACAACTTCAGCTTCGGTAAGCTGGAAGCCAACCTGAACGGTACCTACATGGATACCTTCGACCAGACCAGCCCGGGCGGCGACGTCTCGCACAAGGTCGGCACCATCGTTGACGGTTCGGGCAACCCGGTGATCGGCGCGCAAAACGGCGGCGTGATCCTGCGCTGGAAGCATCAGCTGGCCGGCACCTGGAGCAAAGGTCCGTGGGCGACCACCCTGGTGCAGAACTATCGCAGCGGCTACCAGGTTGGCCACGACCTGAACGACAACAAAGTGTTCATCTCGTCGGAAGCCACCTACGATGCCAACGTCACCTTCCGCGGCATCAAGAACCTGACCCTGGCGCTGGGCGTGAAGAACCTGTTCGACAAGCAGCCTGACCCGATTGGTACCGCAGTCACCAATCAGTTCCAGTCCGGCTACGACATCAACCAGTACGATCCACGTGGCCGCTTCGTCTACGTGACCGCTGGCTACAAGTTCAAGTAACCGCAAGACGTAAAAAAGCCCGCGCAGCTTCAGGCCGCGCGGGCTTTTTTTCGTTTAAGAGGCGAACCCCGAACCGAGGCGGGGTCTGACCCCGTACGGGGTCAGACCCCTGCGGCCGCAGTGCGGGTTACAGCCAGCCGGCCTTCCTGAAGCGCCGGTGCAGGTACAGGCATACGCCCACCATCACCAGCACCGCCATCGGATAGCCGTACTTCCATTCCAGCTCCGGCATGAACTTGAAGTTCATCCCCCACAGTCCGGCAAACGCGGTGACGATCGCGAAGATCGCAGCCCATGCCGCCAGCCGCTTGTTCACTTCGCTCTCCTCGATCGCCACCATCGACAGGTTGACCTGGATCGCCGTGGCGATGGTGTCGCGGATGCCGTCGAGCGAGGCGCTGATGCGGTGCAAATGGTCATGCACATCGCGGAAGTATTCCTGCGTGTCCTGGCACATGGCCGGCACGCGGCCGCCGTGCAGCCGCCCCACCGCTTCCATCAGCGGCGACACCACATGGCGCACGATGGTCACCTTGCGCTTGAGCTCATACAGCCGCTGGATGTTGTCGCGCTGCTTGCCCTGGCTGAAGATCAGCTCCTCGATTTTTTCCAGTTCCGTTTCCAGCATGTCCAGCACCGGGAAGTAGCGGTCCACCACCGCGTCCATCAGCGCGTACAGCACGAAGGCCGGACCGAGGCGCAGCATGTGCGGCTCCTTCTCCGCCCGCGCGCGCACGCCGAGGAAGCCCTGCTGGCTGTGGCTGTCGCGCGCCGACAGCACGTAGTTGTCGCCGACGAAGATATCGACCTCGCCGACGTCGATATCATTGTTGCGGCACTCGATGGTCTTGACCACCACGAACAGCGAATCGCCGTACTCTTCGATCTTGGGCCGCTGGTGGCCGCGCCGCGCATCCTCCACCGCCAGCTCGTGCAGGCCGAACTCCTGCTGCATGATCGCCAGTTCGTCCGGCTGGGCATCGCGCAGGGCGACCCAGACAAAGGTCTCCGGCTTCTCGATGTAATCGCTGATCTCCTCGACCGGAATGTCGGCCAGCTTCTGGCCGTCCTGATAGGCCACACAATTAATCAGCATACTGTTTCCATAAAAAAAAAGCTCCTGGCTTCGTCAGCCAAGAGCTTACCTCAAACCCCGCACTGCGGCACACAGGGGTCGGACCCCGTCCGGGGTCCGACCCCTTTCTTGCGGGTTAAGCCTTCACTCAATCGTCCTTGGCGCCGTCGATGCCGAGTTCGGCGATCTTGCGGGTGATGGTGTTGCGGCCGATGCCCAGGCGCACCGCCGCGTCGTTCTTGCGGCCGTGCGTGTGCTTGAGCGCGGTGCGTATCAGCGCCGACTCGAACTGCCGGCCCAGCACCGCCATCACTTCCTGCTGCCCGCCGCTGAGCATGCTGGCGGCCTGCGCTTCCAGCAAGCCCAGCCACGCGTCCGGCGCGCCGGACGCTGCCGATGCGTGGGCGCCGCCGCTGCCGCTGTCGGCCACCGGCATCGCCATCACCGTGCCGTGATGCTGGATAGTCGCGTAGCTCTCGGCCGGCGCCGGCGCGTGGCCCTGCTCCTGCGTCAGCTCCAGCGGCAAATCCTTCACCTCCACCGTCTGGCCCGGCGCCATCACGGTGATCCAGTTGCACAGGTTTTCCAGCTGGCGCACATTGCCCGGCAAATCCAGGCCGCTGAGGAATTGCAAGGTGGAGTCGCTCATGCGCTTGGCTTCCACGCCCAGCTGCTTGGCGCTCTGCACCAGGAAGTGGCGCACCAAAATAGGGATGTCCTCGCGCCGCTCCCTCAAACTGGGCAGGCGCAGACGGATCACGTTGAGGCGGTGATACAAGTCTTCGCGGAACAAGCCTTCGCGCACGCGCTGTTCAAGGTTCTGGTGGGTCGCGGTGATCACGCGCACATTGGCCTTGAGCGGCTGGTGGCCGCCGACGCGGTAGAAGTGACCGTCCGACAGCACGCGCAGCAAGCGCGTCTGCAAATCGAAGGGCATGTCGCCGATTTCATCGAGGAACAGCGTGCCGTTCTCGGCCTGCTCGAAGCGGCCGCGGCGCGTGGTCTGGGCGCCGGTGAAGGCGCCGCGCTCGTGGCCGAACAGTTCGGACTCCAGCAAGTCCTTCGGAATCGCCGCCGTGTTGAGCGCGATGAAGGGCTGCGCCGCGCGCGGGCTGTGCTTGTGCAGCGCGCGCGCCACCAGCTCCTTGCCCGAACCCGATTCGCCGGTGATCAGCACCGTCACGTTCGACTGCGACAGGCGGCCGATGGCGCGGAACACTTCCTGCATCGCCGGCGCCTGGCCGAGGATTTCCGGGGTTTCCGACGGCCCCGATTCAACGCTGGTCTCGCGCAGGCTCTCGTCCAGCGCGCGGCGGATCAGCTCGACGGCCTTGTCGATGTCGAAGGGCTTGGCCAGGTATTCGAAGGCGCCGCCCTGGAAGGCCGCGACGGCCGAATCCAGGTCGGAGAAGGCGGTGATGATGATGACCGGCAGGCCGGGGAAGCGCGACTTGACCAGTTGCAGCAGGTCGAGGCCGGAGTCGCCCGGCATGCGGATGTCGGACACCAGCACCTGCGGCGTCTCGAACTCCAGCGCGGCGATGGCGTCGCGCGCGTTGGCAAAACTCTTGGTGGCCAGGTTTTCCCGTGCCAGTGCTTTTTCCAGTACCCAGCGGATCGATTCGTCGTCGTCTACTATCCAGATTGGCTTCATGTGTTGTGTGTATCCCGCAATATGGATCGTCAATCAAGGGACCCGGCATCCGCCCCCTGCCCGCCTGGGCTTATGGCAATGGCAGCAGGATGCGGAAGTCCGTATATCCAGGCCGGCTCTCGCACTCGATCACACCCATGTGCTGTTGCACGAAGGTTTGCGCTAGGGTCAGACCCAAGCCGCTGCCGCCCTCCCTGCCCGACACCAATGGGTAGAAAATCCGGTCGCGGATCTGGGGTGCGATGCCCGGTCCATTGTCAATGATATGCAAGTCTAATGCCAGCCCGTAGCGGACCTTGGCCAGCGTGACTTGACGGGCCACGCGCGTCTTGAAAACGATCTCCGCATCGCCGTTGTCGATGCGGCTGGCCAGCGCCTGGGCGGCGTTGTGCGCGATGTTGAGCACGGTCTGGATCAGCTGCTCCTTGTCGCCGCGGAACTCGGGGATCGAGGCGTCGTAGTCGCGCAGGATCGTCAGGCCGGACGGGAACTCGGCCAGCATCAGGCTGCGCACGCGCTCCAGCACTTCGTGGATGTTGACGTCGCCGACGATGTGCGGCCGGCGATGCGGCGCCAGCAAACGGTCGACCAGCGTTTGCAGCCGGTCCGCTTCCTTGATGATGACCTGGGTGTACTCGCGCAGCTGGCCGGCGTGCAGCGCCGGCAGCTCCATCTCCAGCAGCTGCGCGGCGCCGCGGATGCCGCCCAGCGGGTTCTTGATCTCGTGCGCCAGGTTGCGGATCAGCTCCTTGTTGACCTGGCTCTGGTCGAGGATGCGTTCCTCGCGGTCCAGCTTGAGGTGCTGCAGGTGCTCGCGCAGCTCGATCAGGATGTGGCCGGGCGGCTCGTCCAGCGCCGAGACGATGCTGTGCACGTGCAGCGCATCGCGCCCGGCCCGCTCCAGCATCAGGTCCTGGCGCAGGTCGGAGAACTTGTGCTCGCGCGCCTGGTTGCAGATGTTGTCGAGCTCGCCGGGATTGAGGAACTGCGCGCTCAGCGTCTGGCGCGACAGCGCCTTGAGCGAGCTCTCCAGCAGATTCTCTGCGGCCGCGTTGGCATAGACGAACCGGCCCTCGGCGTCCAGCAGCACCACGGCCGAAGCCAGCAGCTCCAGGCCCGCCAGTGCCGGCGGGCGGTGCTTGCCGGCGTTAAGACTCGTAAGGCTCATAGTAAACTCGTCATCGGATGTTCGCGATCTCACGCTTCAAGGCTTCGATATTCTTTTCCGAGCGGCCGATGTTGTCGCGCATGGCGGCCACCCGCTCCTGGTATTTGGCGTAGTTGCGCTCGTCGCCGCGCCGTTCCGGCTCGCCGTTGTTGAACTCCTTGCGCAGCTCCGCCAGTCTTTGCGTCTCGTTCTTCAGCTCTTCTTCCAGGATGCCGCGGCGGTCGGCGTCGCGGGCGCGCTGTTCGGCGCTGTCGACGCGCGGAAAGTCGCCCGGCGTGCTGACCGGCGCCGGCACGTTGCCGCTGCGCGCAGGCGTGCCCTGGCGGCGCGGTGGCGCCGGGATCACCGTGCCCGGCAAATCCATGGACTTGCAATAGCTGCCGCGGTTGATGTCGGTGTACTCGATGCCGCCGTTGGGCGTGACGCACTTGTAGATCTGCGCCTGGGCCGCACCGCAGCCCAGCAGCGCCAGCAACACGCATCGTTTAAAGCTAGTTGTCATTCGAAATCCATGGGTGAAACTATCCATCCCGAATATACAACATCCAAAGAAAAACGCGGGGAAAGCTCTGCTCGCCCCGCGTTTTTTGCTTCACTACAAGCATCGGCGCTGCCGATGCGTTGCAATTACAGCGAGTAGTACATGTCGAACTCGGCAGGGTGAGTCGTCATGCGCATGCGCTGGACGTCCTGCATTTTCAGTTCGATGTAAGCGTCGATCATGGAATCGCTGAACACGCCGCCACGGGTCAGGAACTCGCGGTCTTTGTTCAGGTTGTCCAGCGCTTCTTCCAGCGAAGCGCACACGGTTGGGATCAGTGCGTCTTCTTCCGGCGGCAGGTGGTACAGATCTTTCGATGCTGCCTCGCCCGGGTGGATCTTGTTGGCGATACCGTCCAGACCAGCCATCAGCAGCGCTGCGAAGCACAGGTAAACGTTGGCCAGTGGATCCGGGAAGCGGGTTTCGATACGGCGGCCCTTAGGATTGGCCACGTGCGGAATACGGATCGAAGCCGAACGATTCTTGGCCGAGTACGCCAGTTTGACTGGAGCTTCGTAGCCTGGAACCAGACGCTTGTACGAGTTGGTGCCTGGGTTGGTGATCGCGTTCAGTGCCTTGGCGTGCTTGATGATGCCGCCGATGTAGTACAGCGCGGTGTCGGACAGGCCGGCATAGCCGTCGCCGGCGAACAGGTTGACGCCGTCTTTCCAGATCGACTGGTGCACGTGCATGCCGGAACCGTTGTCGCCAACGATAGGCTTAGGCATGAAGGTGGCGGTCTTGCCATAGCTGTGGGCCACGTTCCAGACCACGTATTTCAGGTTCTGGGTCCAGTCGGCGCGCTCGACCAGGGTCGAGAACTTGGTGCCGATTTCGTTCTGGCCGGCGCCGGCCACTTCGTGGTGGTGCACTTCGACCGGGATGCCCAGCGATTCCAGGATCAGGCACATTTCCGAACGCATGTCCTGGAAGCTGTCCACTGGTGGCACTGGGAAGTAGCCGCCCTTGACGGTCGGACGGTGGCCGGTGTTGCCGCCTTCGAGCTTCTCGCCGGTGGTCCACGAGGCTTCTTCGGAATCGATCTTGACGAAGCAGCCGGACATGTCGATCTTCCAGCGCACGCTGTCGAAGATGAAGAACTCTGGCTCCGGGCCGAAGTAGGCGGTGTCGCCCATGCCGGACGATTTCAGGTAGGCTTCAGCGCGCTTGGCGATGGAGCGTGGATCGCGGTCGTAACCCTTGCCGTCGGCAGGCTCGATGACGTCGCACTGCATGAACAGCGTGGTCTCTTCCATGAACGGGTCGATGTTCGCGGTGTTTGGATCTGGCAGCAGAATCATGTCCGAAGCTTCGATGCCTTTCCAGCCGGCGATCGAAGAACCGTCGAATGCGTGACCCGATTCGAACTTGTCGATGTCGAAGTGCGACACAGGCACGGTGACGTGCTGTTCTTTACCACGGGTGTCGGCGAAACGGAAATCAACGAATTTGACTTCGTTTTCCTGGACCATTTTCAGAACTTCTGCGGCTGTCATTGCCATGCGTATCTCCTAAAGGAATGTGGGGCTCGTGCGCTCTTGGTAAGCAGTATCCGTGCCAGCTCAAAACTCATCAGCTTATGTCGATAGCGTCTTTGAACTTGCTGGCAAAATGAATCTAAAATTCGCAAGCAGGCCAAAATGCCACTATTTGAGGCAACTCAATACCGCACCAACTGAGTGCATGTTCGAGATATTGCACCTGTTTTGTGCATTTTTGGAGAATTCCCGAAAAATGCACGGCTTTGGTGCGTCTGCGTGTGGTGCGGACGCAGGAGGCCTATAATAAACTCAAACTTATTTCTGGAACATGACATGAGCAAAATAGACGATATTCTTGCGCTGGCCCGCAGCCGCAGCAAAGACTGGCCCTATGCCGGCGCCGTGACGCCGCAGGAAGCGTATGAACTGATCAGCGCCGACAACGCGATCAAGCTGGTCGATGTGCGCACCCATGCCGAGCGCGACTGGGTGGGCCGGGTGGCGATACCGGAAGCCCAACATGGTGCGGTCCAGTGGAGTCTGTATCCGGGCGGGATCGCCAACCATGAGTTCATCGAGCAGCTGAACTCGGTGGCGCGCAAGGACCAGGTGATTTTGTTCCTGTGCCGTTCCGGCGTGCGTTCGCGCAGCGCCGCCAAGCTGGCCACCGAACACGGCTACCAGCACTGCTACGACATCCTGGAAGGCTTCGAGGGCGACAAGGACGAGCACGGCCACCGCAAAAACGTCAGCGGCTGGTGCAAGGCCGAGCTGCCCTGGACCGGCGCTTAACAGTTGCATCAAATCGAGCACAGCGTCGTTGCACCGCCTCGCCGTGCTAACGCACTGTCTTCGGCGGCGCGCCTAGCTGCGCTCAATTTAAAGCAACTGCTTAGACCGCCACCGCCTCATCCGGCGCGGGCGCCGACTCGCCCATCAGGAACTGGATGCGCTTGCGCACGAACTGGATGTGGCTGCGCAAGCCGTACAAGCCGTCCGCGAACGATAGCGGGATCGACACCTGGTTGACCAGGTCCTCGATCTCGTTCAGGCGCGCCAGCTGGCTCTCGTAGACCTGCATCCGGTTCTCATCCGACGCCTCCTCCACCGCCTGCTCCACCGCACGCAGCTGGCCGTACCAGCGGTACACGCGCGAACGGATGCGCCACACGTACAGCGGCGGCACCACCTTGGACAGCGGCAGTATCAACGCGCCCAGCGCCACCACCACGACCCACATGCGGTCAAAGAAATTCGCCAGCCAGAACGTCATGTAGCGTTGCAGCAGCGGCGGGCCGCTCTTGTAGAACTTGGCCGCCTCGGCGTCCACCGGGATCTCGGTGTACTTGGCCGATGGGAACTGGCCCTGCTGCGAGAACCAGCCGGCGCCGCTGTGAATGCTGCTGGCCGCCTGCACGAACAGGTCGGTCAGCGCCGGATGCAGGTCGTCGCGCGCCACCAGCGTGGCGGTCGGGGCGATCAGGTTGTAGTCCTCGGCCGGGATATCGCGGCCCAGGTCGACGATCCCCTGCGGCAGCACCACGTGCGTCAAAAAGGGCAGCTTGCGGGCGTAGGCTTCCGCCTGGTTGAAGTTGAACAGCTTGATGCCCGGCGTTTGCAGCAGCATCTGGATCAGCGGCGCCTCCGGGGCCGAGGTGAACACCAGGCCGTCGATGCGTCCTTCCAGCAGCTCCACCGTGGCCGGCGTGTTGGCCAGCGAGAAGCGCTCCACTTCGCCCTTCTCGACGCCGTTCAGCTCCAGCACCTGGCGGAACAGGCGCGGGGCGCCGGCGCCTCTGGGGCCGTAGTTGATCTTCAGGCCACGCAGCTGCGTCAGCTGGGTGATGGGCGGCTTGCCCTTGGTCTCGCGCAGGAACAGCCACAGCGGCTCGACAAACAGGCTGCCCAGCGAGGTCAGGCCTTCACGCTCGGCCGCTTCCTCGTTGGTGGAACCGCTTTGGACGAAGGCGATATCGACTTCGCCGGCCTTCAGGCGCTTGAGGTTTTCGCCGGAGCCGGCGGACGGCACCAGCGTCACCTTGACGCCGTGCTTGGCCAGCGCGGCCGCGTATTTCTTACCGAACTCGGCGTAGGCGCTGTTTTCCTGGCCGGTGGCCAGGCGCACCGTACGCGGCGGCGCCGGATCCACCAGCCAGTAGGCCAGCAGGCAGACACCGGCGATCAGGGCGATGGTGGGCGCGGCGGCGACAAACAAGTCCCGCATGGAGAACTGCGTGAACTTGAGGATTTTGGACATGTGGTGGCGTATCGGTTTCATGGGCTGATACATTGCCAACAAATGAGCAACTATGCAAGGGAAACACGCCGCTGCCGATTGAGCGGCGCCTTACCCCTTTGAGGCCGAGGGTCGGACCCCGTCTGGGGTCCGACCCTGGTGCGCCGCCGTGCGGGGTGAAATCAGCCGCCGCAGGCCTGCAGCGGCGGCGTCACCGCCGCCGTGGCGTTGCCGCCGGTCTTGACGATCACCGGCGGCGTCGGCCCCGGCTTGGCGATCGGATGCGGCTCGATCAGCGGCATCAGGTTGGGCGCCAGCACCACCAGCAGCTGCACCGGCAGCGCGCTGGTGAAGTCGTAGTGCTTCGAATCCGGCCCGTGCACATAGGCCGTCATCGAACCAAAGAAGCGCTCGCCGATGTTGAACACAAACGTCGCCGACCGGTTCACATAGCGTGACTCGATCAGGCGTCCGCCGCCGCCGTAGACGTCGAAGCGCTGGTCGCCGGTGCCGGTCTTGCCGCCGACCGGGATCACCTTGCCGTCCGAACCGACGAAGGCCATGCGCGCCCGCTTGGCGGTGCCGTCCGACACCACGCCGCGGATCGCATCGGCCACCACGCGCGCCACCTCCGGCGCCAGCACTTGCTCGTTGGCGGTCGGCTTGCCCTTGGTGACCACGGTCTCGTACGGCGTGCCCTCGGCGAAATGCAGCGAGCTGATGCGCTGGCTGCTCTTGCGCACGCCGCCGTTGACGATAATCCCCATCAGCTCCGCCAGCGCCGCCGGCCGGTCGGCCGAGGCGCCCAAGGTGGTCGCATACGAAGGCACCAGCGAATCGAACGGATAGCCCATCTTCTTCCACTGCTTGTGGATTTCCATGAAGCCTTCCACCTCGATCAGGCCGACGATGCGCTTGTCCTGCGCGTGCTTGTGGTGGGTCTTGAACAGCCACTGGTAGACTTCCTGCCGCTCCTTCTCGCTGGCCGCGGTCATCTGCGACAGCGTGGCGCCCGGATGCAAGCGCATATACGCCGCCATCCACAGCTCCAGCGGGTGCACGCTGGCCAGGTAGCCGCGATCGGCCAGCGACCACTTGTCGATCGCATACTGATCGTACAGCTTGGCCACGCGCTCTTCCGGCACCTCGTTTTGCGACGGCAGGTTGTCCTTCAGGAAGGCGGCAAACTGCTGCTGATTGGCGGTCGGATACAGGGTGCGGTGGATCACCGCCAGCCGCACCGGCGTGCTGCGGATATTCGCCAGCAGGATCTTGTCCAGCTCGGACTCCGGCTTGCCCTTGTACTTGGCGTAGAAGCGGCCCAGGAATTCCTTGCCTTCCTTGTCGGCGAAGCGCGCCAGGTATTGGGCGCGGCGCGGATCGTCCGAATCGGCCAGCAGCGATGCCGACGAGCCCGGCGTCTGGAACATGTAGTACTTGGCGACGTCGCGCATCAGGCGCACGAACACCAGGTTGGTCGAATGGCGCAGCGCCTCGGTCACGGTCAGGATCTTGCCGTTGTCGTCCTTCGAGAAGTTGCCGAAGTGGTGCAGGCCGCCGCCGGTGAAGAAGCCCTCGCCCGGATTGCCGGAATACTTGCGCTCCATGGCCGCGTTCAGCATCGGCGTCAGTTCGCGTCCGCCCTTCTCCAATGGCAGCGCCTTGAAGTAGTCCAGCGCCCATTGCGACAGCTTGTCCTGCGGATCGACCTTGACGTTGCCGAGCGCCGCAGCATCCATGCCGCCGTACTTCTTGTGCAGCATGTCGACGATGTCCAGATAGGTCACCAGCGTGCGCAGCTTGGCGGTCGAGCCCAGGTCCAGCTTGGCGCCTTCGTTGATGTCCAGCGGCTGGTCGAAGTTATCCGTTTGCAGGCGCAACAGATTGTTCTGCTCGCCCTTCTCCAGCAAGGTGAAGCTGTACACCACGTTGGCCGGATCGCCGTTGCCCAGCATGCCCTTGCCGGTCAGGCCGGCGGCCTTGGCCTTCTCCGGATCGCGCAGGTCGCGCAGCACTTGCGTGACGGCGGTCTGGGCCTGCGCGTCCAGGGTGCTGACCACGCTCAGGTCGAGGCGGTCCAGGTTGTACATGCGGTTGTCGCCCAGCAGGTTGGCCAGGTGGTTGCGGATCGCGTTGGAGGCCTTGCGCGACACGAAGGTCATCGCCGGCGCCGACTCCAGGCCGTTGCCGGTGGCCGGATGCAGTTTCTGCTGCAAGGCCATGTCGCGCATGGCCGGCGTGATCACGCCGTCCTGCGCCAGGATGCGCAGGTGGCTGTTGGCCAGCACTTCCAGGTCGGCCGCGCCGGCGCCCAGGTAGTAGCTCGGACGGCGTTGCGCGATCATCAGGCTCAGCGCTTCCTTGAAGGTCAGCGCGGTTTCCGCATCCGGGTTGTCGAGCTTGCCGCCCAGCAGGCGGTTGAAGTCCGGGAAGCTGCGGCCATACCAGACCCACATGCCGTCGCCGATGCCGTTCACTTCGCCGTAGCCGGGCTTGGCCGACAGCGGCACCGTGTTCAGGTAGTCGATGACGATGCGGCGGCGCGCCTTGGTGGTGTCCGGTCCGTCCTGGTAGGAGCGCAGGCTGGCCGAGACCATCTGCTGCAACTTGTCCTTCATGGAACCGGTGCGGCCCTCAGGCGAGTGGCGGTATTTTTCGATCTGCGTGGCCAGCGTGCTGCCGCCCGCCGCGCGGTGGCCGCCGGCGACCGAGGTCACGCTTTTTTCAATCACCGCCTTGCCCAGCCGGTCCCACTCGACGGCCGGATTGCGGGTCGGGTATTTGGTGTCGAGCAGCTCGCGGTTTTCAATGAACAGCAGGCTGTTAATCAAGGCCATCGGCGCCTGCTCGAACTTGTTGTAGATGCGCTCCGGATAGCTGGCGGCAAACAGCTGCTGCGCGCGGCAATCGTAGATCGTCAGGCCGGTCTTGGTCTTTTCGCGATAGGTGGCGAACACGCCCATGTCGGCCAGCTCGGCCATCTTGGGCGAGATGCGCACCTGCGCGCTGACCTGGTAGTCGCGCGCGCTCAGCTTGCCCAGGTAGTCCGGCAGGCCGGCGTAGCCGAGCCGCTCGTCGTACGGGCTGTCTTTCGGGAAACGGATCGCCTTGCTGGCGCCCGGCTCCATCTTGTAGGTCATCTTGCCGACCAGGTCGGTGAAGATGCGCGCCTGCATGCTGGAGGTGCGGGTTTCCTGGATGCCCCAGTAGACCGCGAACGACAGGCCGACCAGCAGCACCAGCAGGAAAGCGTTGCGCGAACGCTTGCTTTTCGGCGGCGTGGTGGGCGGCGGCGCGTCCATCTGGGCCTGGGCCAGATGCGCTTCGGTTTGCTCGGGAGTGGGCGGCGGCACAACACGCAAGTGCCGGGTACGGCGATAGCCTAACGCTGCTGCGCCTGCGCGCAATTTGCGCACTGCGCGGACAACAAGACGGGGCCGGCGGAAACGACGATTGCTTAACATATGATTCAAACCGGTCAGCTGTTTCAGTAAAACTTACTCGAATGTAGGGCTACATTGCTAGCTTCCATTGCACCACATCGGAGGGGTGCGAACCGGCGCGGATGCAGAATAATTTTACTGCGCGGTTTGTTTTTCGCAAAAAAACAACGGCGTGCTTTCCGCGGAAAGAACGCCGTCCGGGCCCTTCTGATAACAGTGTGACACTAAGTGTTGTTGAACTCTACATTGAGCTTCTTGAGCTCGGAGCACAATTGAATAAACGCTGTGGCTGTCTGGACCGCTTCGCCTTTGACGCCCAGCTCGATATGGCGGCGCGTGTGCGCATCGCCCACGCTCGGCAGGCTGAATACCTTCACCTTCGGGAACTGCGCTTCGAGCGCCACCATCAGCGGCGTCAGCGCCGATTCGGCCGCCTCGTACACCAGCACCGACTGCTCCAGGCGCGGCTCGCGGTTGAACAGGTCGGCGTAGTGGTTGTCCAGCACCCACTCGATCATCGGCCACGCCATCACCGGGAAGCCCGGCACGAAGTAATGCTTGTGCAAAGCGAAACCGGCAATGTTGTTGTACGGGTTAGGAATCAGCGCCGCGCCCTGGGCGAACTCGGCCATCTTCAGGCGGTGCAGGTTTTCCTCGGAATTCAGGTCCACCTGCTGGCCGGCGTCCTGGCCCATTTGCAGGATGCGCTGCTGGATGTTGATCTTGCCCTGCTCATGCATGACCAGCGGCAGGCCCAGCGCGTTGGCGGCGGCCAGGCGGGTGTGGTCGTCCGGCGTGGCGCCGATGCCGCCGCAGCAGAACACGATGTCGTCGCTGGCGAAAGTGCGCTTGAGCGTGGCGGTGATGCGCTCCGGGTCGTCTGCCAGGATTTCGGCCCAGGCCAGTTGCAGGCCGCGCGCCGCCAGCATCTGCACGACCTTGGGGAAATGCTGGTCGACGCGCCTGCCGGACAGGATTTCGTCGCCGATGATGATGAGACCGATGGCCATGGTTATCTGCTTTCTTTAAAGGGTGATTTCCGCCGGAGCGGCAGCCTGGGCGCGCAGGCGCGCCAGCGCATCGAGACAATAATACGCAAACCACAAGCCGGTGAAGATAAAAATCAGCACGTACAGCCAGATCGACGCCGCCGCCAGGAAGGGGAAGAACACCACCGCCAGCACGGTGCCGCCCAGCCAGATCGCGCCCGGCAAGGCGCCGGCCGCGCCCGAGATGACGCCGATCGCCAGCAGGCGCCAGCGGTGCTCGGCCAGGATCTGGCGGCGCTCCTCGGCGGTGGCGTAATCGGCCAGCGCGTCGTACACCATCACGCGGCAGGTCAGCCAGCCCCACAGCAGCGCCTGCACGATGATGGCCAGCGGCGGGAAAAAATACAAGGGCAAGGTCACGATCCACAGGCCGATGAAGATCGCCATGCCGCCCAGCGCGGTGACGGCGCTGCCGACCAGGCTGCCGCCCTTGCGCTGCTCCAGCTGCGGATAGTGGCGCAGGCCGACATGGCGGCCGATCAGCGGCATCGCGATCACGCCGATGAAGATCAGCGCGGTCAGTATCATCAGCGGCAGGAACAGCAGCATGGCGATCAGCGGCGGCATCACGGTTTTCAGCACGGCCAGCCCCAGCGAAGTGAGCAGGTTGCCGGCCGGCGTGAACAGGTTGTGCTCGGAGAATTGCGCATGCACGTAGTCGATCAGCGGTTGCAGCCAGAAATACAAGGCCACGGCCCACACGCCGACCGCCAGCAGGAAGGGCGCCAGGCTCATCGCCAGCATCTTGCCGTGCCATTGAGACAGGAAGGCGCGGCCCCAGGAACGGAGTACATTCGTCATCAGACCACATCCTTGCGTGCGTATTCGACCATGCGCTTCAGGCCCAGCCATTGCTGCGCCCAGAAGCCCTTGCCATATTCGCGGCCGGGAGTGACGACGCCCTGCGCGTCGGTCTGCGGCAGCTGGTCGCGGATGCCGGTGGCGACGTACGCCGGCGTGAAATTGGCGGTGCGGAAGATGATGTCCCAGATGGGCAGCAGCACGGCGAAATTGCAGCCGCCCAGCGTGCCCTTGCCGTGCGATTCGTGGCCGACGCCGATCGCATGGTGCATGCGGTGGTAGCGCGGCGACACCAGCAGCCATTCGCCGACGCGGCCGAAGTGAATGCGCACATTGGCGTGCTGCAGGCTTTGCAGGATGCGCGACACCGACACCAGCATCACGTACTGCGACGGCTCGACGCCGATGCACAGCGCGATCACGCCCATGTAGACGTCGCGCAGCAGGTCGTCGAGCAGGTGGTTGCGGTTGTCGCTCCACAGGTTCATGTTCTGCTGGCTGTGGTGCAGGCCGTGCAAGCCCCACCACCAGTTGAACTGGTGCGAGGCGCGGTGGTACCAGTAATCGAAGAAGTCCAGCACCACGAAGTAGACCAGGAAGCTGCCAAGCGGACCGATGCCCGGCCACAGCGATTCGAGGTTGAGCGGCTGGAAGCTTTCGAAGCGCAGCATGGCGGCCACGCTGTCCATCATCGGATCGAGCGTGAAGAAGATCAGCACCGAGAACAGGCCGATGCGGTGCAGCACGGTGTAGATGAAGTCGGTACGGCGGGCGTGCGGATCGGTGAACTTGTGCACCGGGATCATCGCCTCCAGCGGACGCAGCACCAGGAACAGCAAGGTCAGCTCCAGCACGCCGATCAGCAGCCACTCGGTGCCCTCGAACGCTTCCTCGATAAATTCGCCGAAGCCGAGCTGGAACACCAGCGGCTGTATCACCGTCTCGAACAACCAGCCTTGGGCCACGCCCAGCCAGTCGGAAAATAATTGCATCATTTGTGCTTGTTGAACTGTGAAAGATAGTCGGGATGCTCGCGCAGCGTGGCGAAGCAATAGCCCTTCTGTTCCAGGCCGCTGATCAGCGGCTCCAGGTTGGCCGGCGCCCACGCATCCTTGCGCGACCAGATGCCCATGTGGGCGACGAAGATGTCGCCGTCCCGCAAGTCGCGCAGGGACTTCTGCAACAATACCGCATTCGGATAGGCCGCGCTGGAGAGCTCGTCGCCGGAGAAGCCGGCCGGCGCCCAGCCCACGTGCGCGTAGCCGCAGGCCTGCGCCGCCGCCAGCGAACGCGGCGAGGTGCGGCCGGCCGGCGCGCGCCAGATCGGATCGAGGTGCTTGCCGGTCAGTTCGACGAAACGCTGGTCGACGCGCTTGATTTCCTCGCAATACTGCGCCGGCGTCAACGAGCGCAGTTTGCCGGCCTGCGCGCCGAAGCCGGGCTTGACCTGCAGGGAACCGTCGGCGCCGTCCTTGACCAGCACGTCATGGTCGAAGGTGTGCGAACCGATCGCATGGCCCTCTGCCACGCGCGCCTTCCAGTAGGCCGACCAGGACGGGTCGAGCGAGTAATCGCCGTTGATGGTTTTCTCGTTGGCCAGGAAGAAGGTGGCCTTGATCCGGTGACGGTTCAGCGTATCGGCGATCAGCGCGGCCTGCGACTGGCTGCCGGTGTCGAAGGTCAGGTAGATGGTGCCCTTGCAGGCGCTGTGGCGCAGCACGGCCGCCTGCGGCCTGGCGCCGGCGCCTGCCGCTGCGGACGCTACGGTCACGGCCGAAGCCGCCGGGGCCGGGGCGGCCGCCGACGCAGCTGTCGCCGCAGCCGCGGCGGCGATGCCGGCCGCCTTGGCTTCGGCCGCGCGCCGCGCCGGGCCGTTGAGGCTGCGGGCATGGGCGTTGGCGGCGCGGGCGGCGTCGTTGAGCTCGCGCGCGTCGCTGTTGGTCGCGTTGACCGCCTTGGCGCTGTCGGCGGCCTGCGCCGCCGGCGTCGCCGCCAGCGCCAGCAAAGTCAGGGCGGCGGCGGCGTTCATTACATGCGCTGGGCGGCGTTGAAGAAGAACACGCCGTGCGGCGAGCGTCCCACCGGGATCAGCTTGGTCACCTTGCGGGTGGCCAGGTCGATCACGGCCACTTTCTTGATCCAGCGCAGCGTGACCCACATGGTCTTGCCGTCGGCGGTGATCTCCATGCAGTCCGGGCCGCCTGGAACATTGATCTGGCCGACGTTTTCCAGCGTCTTCTGGTCGATGATGTTAATCGAGTTCGACACCCGGTTCGACACATAGGTCAGGCGGCCGTCGCCGGCGGCGCGGAAGTTGTGCGCGCCCTGGCCGGTCTTGATGCGCTTGACGGTTTTCTGGGTTTTCCAGTCGATCACTTCGACGTAGTCGCTGCCCATGATGCCGACCAGCAGGTACTTGTCGTCCGGCGTCATGGCGATACCGGCCGGCAGTTTGCCGACCGACATGGTCCACTTCAGCGTCTGCGTGGCGAGGTCGATGGCGCTGACCTGGTCGCTGCCCTGCTGGGTGATGAACACCATATTGCTGGCGGCGTTGAAGGCCATGTGGCTGGGCAGCTTGGCCAGCGGGATGCGCTTGGCCAAGGTCAGGTTGGCGCCGTCGTATTTGTACAGGTCGACGCGATCCAGCCGCAGCGAGTTCGACACGAACCACTTCTGGTCCGGCGAGAAGCCGATCTGGTAGGGGTCGAGGATGTCCTTGATGGTGCGCTGGACCTGGCCGCTCTTCGGATCGAGGAAGATCAGTTCGTTGCCCACCGAGCTGGCGACGATCAGGGATTTGTTGTCCGGCGTCGACATCAGGTGGTGCGGCTCTTTGCCGACCGGGAAGGTGGACAGGTCTTTGTAAGTGTCCTGATCCAGCAGTTGCACAGTGGCGTCGCGCGAGTTAAGCACAACCACTACGTTGGCCTGCGCGCTGCTGATGGCAGTGACGGCGCAGGCACAGGAAAGCACGATACGGCGGAGACTACGGAGCATGTAAAAATCGCTTGAAAGAGCAAAACGTTTATTTTACGTGCAAACTGCGCCGGGACGAGACAAATGCCGCAATTATTCCTTGCTGCGGACGCCCTGCTACAATTCGGGGCTATCTTTAACGACTCCACAGAAGGAAAATCATGTCCATTATCACCACCGACTCCGGCCTGCAATACATCGAACTGACCGAAGGCGAAGGCGACGTCGCCAAAGCCGGCCAGAACGTCACCGTGCACTACACCGGCTGGCTGCGCAACGACGACGGCACCAAGGGCGCCAAATTCGACTCCAGCAAGGACCGCAACGATCCATTCGAGTTCGCCCTGGGCGCCGGCATGGTCATCCGCGGCTGGGATGAAGGCGTGCAAGGCATGAAGATCGGCGGCGTGCGCCAGCTGATCATCCCTGCAGAACTGGGCTACGGCTCGCGCGGCGCCGGCGGCGTGATCCCGCCGAACGCCACGCTGATTTTTGATGTGGAACTGCTGGGCGTTTAAGTACAAGCGCCGTAGTCATTCCCGCGAAAGCGGGAATCTATGCTGAGTATGGATTCCCGCCTGCGCGGGAAGTCATGGCCCCCAATGGGGGGCATGACGGCGGTCAGCGCTGCCAGTTGCGGCGCAGCGCTTCCAGCTCGGCTCGCGTGTCGAGCATGCCGCCGACGATGCGCTGGTCGATCGCTTCCAGCAGCGCCGTCGGCATCTCGGCGCCACCCAGGCCGTAAACGCCCGCCGCCGGCAGCGGCCGCGCGTTCTGCACCAGCACCGGGATCCGCCACTCGTCGCTGACGCGGCACGCTATCCCCACCAGATCCTGACTCAGGCCCACCAGCGTAAAGCTGCGGCAGTACCCTCCCTCGTTCGACAGAAAACTCAGCCCCACCCGCACCTCGCCTTCCGACGGCGCGGCGCCGCCCATCTGCTGGCTCAGCGCGTTGGCCAGGCGGCCCTGCGCGACCAGCATGCCGTTGCGGCTGGCGACGGTGGTCGGCGCCGCGGCCGGCTCGCTGAACCAGCCCGGCTGCCAACGCGCCAGGCCGAACTTGCCGGCCGCCAGGCCCAGCACCATGACCAGCGCCAGCGCGCCCCATTCCAGCCAGCCCCATTGATGTCTGGCCGCCTTGCGCGCGGCCTGCTGCTGCGCAGCGCGCTGCGCGCGCACCGCCGCCAGCTGCACCACCTTGGCGTGGCGCGGATGGGAACCCAGCTCGACGCCGGACGGCGCCTGCTCGGCATACACCTCGTCGCGCGCGGCGCGCAGGCGCGCCACGCGGCGGGCGAGGCTGCTGTCGCGGCGCATGGCGGACTCGACGGCGAGACGCAAGGCGTCGTCCAGTTCGCCGTCGGCATATGCAATCAAAGTCTCGTCTGAAAAGGTCATGATTCCTGTCCCGGATCGTCCCATCATAAACCTTTTTGCAGCGCGATGCGGGTCCGCGCGCGCCGCGTAGCACCAGTAAACACGGGGGTTTTATTGCAGTGCAGCGTGGCGCGGCAGCTACTGTAAGGGCTACTTCGTACAGAAACCATTACATTTGACAATATTTATGCTAATCTGCGCGCTCTAATAACCAAGGAGGTAGTAATGAAAAAAGGCGAATTGATTGCAGAATTTGCGAAACGCACTGAAGTGTCCGCTGCTGCCGCCAACGGTGCAGTGAATACTCTGATCGCCATCATCACCGAGCGTCTGAAAAAAGGCGACACGGTAGGCATCACCGGCTTCGGCACCTTCTCCGTGGCGAAACGCGCTGCCCGTAAAGGCCGCAATCCTGCAACCGGCGAAGCGATCAAGATCGCCGCGTCGAAAACTCCAAAATTCTCGGCTGGCGCGACCCTGAAGTCGGCTGTCAACCCGACGAAGAAGAAGTAAGCAGGCGCTTCGGCACGCGGCGTTCGCGTCGCGGTGCCAGTGCCCGCCAGGGCACCGGAAACGGCGGTACATGCCAGGTCTTCGGACCGGCCTGTCCGCCGTTCTGTTTTTGAGGAGTCCCTCTAGCGGTTTTGGCGGCGGCTGCGGGTATGATGGCGGCTACCCCCTACCTACCCGAGGAGAAGTGATGAGTTTAGAAGAGCAATTCGCGCAGGCCCAGCTGGATTCGAAGAACCTGCCTGAGCGCCCGGACAACATGACGCTGCTGAAGATCTACGCGCTGTTCAAGCAAGGTTCGGCGGGCGACGCCAGCGGCGACCGTCCCGGCATGACCGACTTCGTCGGCCGCGCCAAGTTCGACGCCTGGGCCGCGCTGCAAGGCACCTCGCTGGACGAAGCGAAACAACAGTACATCGACCTGATCGAAGGTCTGAAGTAAACCATACAACCCCGTCAGCCTCTGCGCCACGCTGGCGCCGCCGCTTAGGGGTCGGACCCCGCACGGGGTCCGACCCCGCCTGGCCGTGCGGGGTTTTTCTTAGCCGGCGGTGAACACCCGCCGCATCTTGTCGGCCACCTTGGCCTCGATCTGCGACGAGAACGCGCTGAACAGGAAGCCCAGCGCGATATGCAAACGCGCTTCTTCCGGCAGCAAGGTCAGCGATCCGCTGACGCCGCTGCGCTCGAAACGCAGCACGTCGCCGTCCCACACGCAGTCCAGATCAAATTGCTCGGCCAGCTTGTCGGCCACTTCCTGGGCGGCCGCGCGGGCCGGTTCCAGCGCCAGGTGGTGCGCCTGGACGATGTTGATATCAGCCATCCGGCATCCTCTTGTATGAAAAGGCGCCATGATGCCAGTTGCGCCGCAGCCGCGCCAGTCCGCGCCGGAACGCATTTGCTTATATGTATTGTATATAAGCGCAATTTGTGAGAAATAGCGAATTACCTTAAAATACAGTGCTTTGCTGAGGTTAGCCGGGCCATCCCACCGCCGCCGACGCCGCTGCACACCAACATTGATAGGACTGTTATGACCCACGTTGTCACCGAATCTTGCATCAGCTGCCGCTATACGGACTGCGTCGATGTTTGCCCGGTAGATTGTTTCCGCCAAGGCCCGAACTTCCTCGCGATCGACCCTGACGAGTGCATCGACTGCGCCGTGTGCGTGGCTGAATGCCCGGTCAACGCGATCTTCGCCGAAGAAGACGTGCCGGGCGACCAGCAGCAATTCATCAAGATTAACGTCGACCTCGCCCGCAACTGGCCTTCGATTACCAAGACTATCCCGCCGCTGCCGGAAGCGGACCAGTTCAAGGACGTCAAAGAAAAACTGCACCTGCTGGTACGCTAAGACAACTGGCGAGGCAGCCCGGGGCAGCGCCTTCCGCGTACGCTGGCAACAGCCGTCGCGCAGCCCAGTGTTGCCTAACCATTATTGAAATAACAGGAAACCACGTATGAATAGCACTGTCACCTCCCCTGGCGTCATCGAAGCCGATGCCGTCATCATCGGCGCCGGCCCGGTCGGCCTGTTCCAGGTCTTCGAACTCGGCCTGCTGGAAATCAAAGCCCACGTGATCGATTCGCTGGGCGCGGTGGGCGGACAGTGCGTGGAACTGTACCCGGACAAGCCGATCTACGACATCCCTGCCGTGCCGTCGTGCACCGGCCAGGAACTGACCGACAACCTGCTCAAGCAGATCGAGCCGTTCGAGCCGACCTTCCACCTGGGCCAGGAAGTGACCAAGGTCGCGCGCCGCGACGACGGCCGCTTCGACGTCGAGACCAGCGCCGGCACCGCCTTCGTCACCAAGACCATCTTCATCGCCGCCGGCGTCGGTTCGTTCCAGGCCCGCACGCTGAAAGTGGACGGCATCGAAGTGTTCGAAGGCTCGCAGCTGCACTACAAGGTCAAGGATCCTGCCCAGTTCGAAGGCAAGAACCTGGTCATCTGCGGCGGCGGCGACTCCGCGCTGGACTGGGCGCTGAACTTCGTCGGCAAGGCCGAATCGGTGGTCCTGTTGCACCGCCGCGAGGACTTCCGCGCCGCGCCGGCCTCGGTCGCCAAGATGAAAGCCTTGTGCGATGAATACGAAATGCAGCTGATCATCGGCCAGGCCACCGGCCACGAAGTCGATGCCGACGGCAAGCTGTCGCAGCTCAAAGTGACCGGCGCCGACGGCGTCACCCGCCGCGTGCCGCTGGACATGCTGCTGGTGTTCTTCGGCCTGTCGCCGAAGCTGGGTCCGATCGCCGAATGGGGCCTGGACATCGAACGCCGCCAGCTGAAGGTGCAAAACACCGAAAAATTCGAGACCAACGTGCCGGGCATCTTCGCGGTGGGCGACATCAACACCTATCCGGGCAAGAAAAAACTGATCCTGTCGGGCTTCCATGAAGCCGCGCTGGCCGCCTTCGGCGCCGCGCCATACATCTTCCCGGACAAGAAGATCCACATGCAATACACCACCACCTCACCTAAATTACACAAGGTGCTGGGCGTGGAAACCCCGGTCTTCGACTAATTGTCAGCAACTGTTCTACACAAAAGCAGCGGAAACGCTGCTTTTTTTATTGGTTCGGCGGTATTATTATTTGACCACGGCGGCATTGTGGATAATACGTAGGCTTGCTTGGCGGTATTTTGGAATGCTTTACGTCACAAACAATTATTCTAAAATTTGGCTTATGATGTGAGGTATTGGTGCATCGCACCAAGCTCTTGACCCAGGAATAAATATGCTCTACCACCTGCACGAAATGCACCGCTCTTTCCTGACGCCCCTGATGCAATGGGCCGACGCGTCGTCTAAAATGTTCACCAACCCGGTTTCGCCACTGGCGCACACGCCATTTGCCCAGCGCATCGCCGCGGGCTACGAGCTGATGTACCGCCTGGGCAAGGACTACGAAAAGCCGGCGTTCGAGATCGACAGCACCGAAGTCAAGGGCGAAACCATCGCCATCATCGAACAAGTGGTGTCGAACAAGGCCTTCTGTCGCCTGATCCACTTCAAGAAAGACCTGGACGACAAGAAAACCAAGGCCCTGAAACAGCCGACCGTGCTGCTGGTGGCGCCGCTGTCCGGCCACCATTCGACGCTGCTGCGCGACACCGTGCGCGGCCTGTTGCACGACCACGACGTCTTCATCACCGACTGGACCGATGCGCGCATGGTGCCGCTGTCGGAAGGCGCCTTCCACCTGGACGATTACATTTTCTACGTGCAGGACTTCATCCGCCAGCTGGGCCCGGACGTGCACGTGATTTCCGTCTGCCAGCCGACCGTGCCGGTGCTGGCGGCGATTTCGCTGATGGCCACCGCCAAGGACCCGGCGCTGCCGAAGACCATGACCATGATGGGCGGCCCGATCGACCCGCGCCGCTCGCCGACGCAGGTCAACAACCTGGCCACCGAAAAGAAATTCTCGTGGTTTGAAAACACCGTGATCTACGCGGTGCCGCCGAACTATCCGGGCTTCGGCCGCAAGGTCTACCCGGGCTTCCTGCAACACGCCGGCTTCATCGCCATGAATCCCGGCCGCCATGCGCAGAGCCACCGCGAGTTCTATATGCACCTGGTCGAGGGCGACGACGAGCCGGCCGACAGCCACCGCAAGTTCTACGACGAGTACAACGCCGTGCTGGACATGCCGGCCGAGTACTACCTGGACACGATCAAGACCGTGTTCCAGGACTTCGCGCTGCCCAAGGGCACGTGGATGGTCGGCGGCAAGCCGGTGCGTCCGCAGGACATCACCACGGTGGCGCTGTTCACCGTCGAAGGCGAACTGGACGACATCTCCGGCGCCGGCCAGACCCAGGCCGCGCACGACCTGTGCTCCGGCATCCCGGCCGACATGCAGCAGGATTATGTCGCCCCCGGCGCCGGCCACTACGGCATCTTCTCCGGCCGCCGTTGGCGCGAGATGGTGTGCCCGAAAATCACCGACTTCATCAAGAAGCACGGCTAAGCGCCCCCTGCTCCGCACCATCCCTGCTTCGGCGGGGATTTTTTTTGTCTCGATAAAATATATCATGTCGTGATATATTACGCGCTTTCACACTCAGCGCTGCCGCCATGCCCTCACGCTCCCCTCCACCGCTGGCCAAGTCCGACTTTGCCGCGCTGTCCGAATTCCGCTACCAGATGCGGCGCTTCGAGCGCTTTTCCGAAGACGTGGTGCAGGCCAAAGGCATCACCCCGCTGCAGTACCTGCTGCTGCTGCACATCAAGGGCTATCCCGGCCGCGACTGGGCCACCGTCGGCGAGCTGGCCGAGCGCCTGCAAGCCAAGCCGCACGGCGTGGTGGCGCTGGTGTCGCGCTGCGAGGCCGCCGGGCTGGTCGAGCGTCGCCCCGGCAGCAGCGACCGCCGCCGGGTCGAAGTTCATCTGCTCAAGGAAGGCGAGGCCATGCTCGGCCAGCTGGCCGAGCTGCACCGCGCGGAACTGCTGTCGCTGGACGGCGTGTTCACCATCCCTAAACTCAGCCAGGACGACCATGAATAACTACGACGCCCGCCGCGATTTCGACGGCAGTTCCCGGCTGGTGCTGATCGCCGCCATCGCCGCCGTGGTCGGCGCGCTCAGCACCGTGACCGCCGACCTGCTGCTGCACGCGATCCGCTTCTTCACCAACCTGTTCTTCTTCCAGAAGTTTTCCACCGCGTTCACCTCGCCGGCCACGCACACGCTGGGCGCCTGGGTGATCGCGGTGCCGGTGATCGGCGGCCTGATCATCGGCCTGATCGCGCGCTACGGCACCGAGGCGATCCGCGGCCACGGCATCCCGGAAGCGATCGAGGCCATCCTGTTCAAGAGCAGCACCATGTCGCCCAAGGTGGCCGTGCTCAAGCCGCTGGCGTCGGGCATCGCCATCGGCAGCGGCGGCCCGTTCGGCGCCGAGGGCCCCATCATCATGACCGGCGGCGCGGTCGGCTCGCTGATCGCCCAGCACTTCCACCTCAGCGGCGCCGAGCGCAAGGCCCTGCTGGTGGCCGGCGCCGTGGCCGGCATGACGGCCATCTTCGGCACGCCGATCGCCGCGCTGCTGCTGGCGGTCGAGCTGCTGCTGTTCGAACTGCGTCCGCGCAGCCTGGCGCCGGTGGCCGTGGCGTGCGCGGTGGCCGGCTTCCTGCGGCCGCTGCTGATGGAGAGCGGGCCGCTGTTCCCGCTACATACCGAGGCGCTGCCGCCGTCGGCGCTGCTGTCCTGCCTGATCGGCGGGCTGCTGTGCGGCGCGCTGGCCTGGCTGCTGTCGACCGCGCTGTACCGGGTCGAAGACGGCTTCCACAAGCTGCCGCTGCACTGGATGTGGTGGCCGGCGCTGGGCGGGCTGGCGGTCGGCATCGGCGGCTTCCTCCAGCCGCGCGCGCTGGGCGTGGGCTACGACGTCATCGCCGACCTGCTCAACAACCACATGGCCGCCAGCGCCATCGCCGGCCTGCTGCTCGTCAAGGCCGTGATCTGGCTGCTGGCGCTGGGATCGGGCACCTCCGGCGGCGTGCTGGCGCCGCTGCTGATGCTGGGCGCCGGCCTGGGCGCGCTGCTCGGCCCCTATTTACCTGGCGACGCCCCGGCCGTGTGGCCGCTGGTGTTCATGGCCGCCACCCTGGGCGGCATGATGCGCGCGCCGGTGATGGCGGTGGTGTTCGCCTTCGAGCTGACGCACGACGTCAACGCCCTGCTGCCGGTGCTGGCCACGTCGACCGTGGCCTATGCGTTCACGGTGATCACCATGCACCGCTCGATCCTGACCGAAAAAATCGCCCGCCGCGGCCATCACATCTACCGCGAATACGGCATCGATCCGATGGAGCGCCACAGCGTGGCCGAAGTCATGACGGCGGCGCCCGTCAGCATCGACGGGCAGACGCCGATCGCCGAAGTGCTGCTGAGCCACTTCGGCCCGGCGCAGCGCCACCGCGCCTTCCCCGTCACGCGCGACGGCGCGCTGCTCGGCATGCTCGACCGCGCGGCCCTGGACAGCGAGCGCGCCGCCGGCGCGCTGCGCGTCTACGAACTGTTCGGCGTGAACGTGCCGATCTTCGCGCTGGCCGACGAAACCTGCCGCGCGCTGGCGACGCGGCTGGCCGTGCACCAGCTGGAACGCCTGCCGGTGGTCAGCGACGCGCACACGCGCCGGCTGATCGGCATCGTCAGCCGCAGCGACCTGATCAAACCGGCGCTGAGCCTGCACGCGGAAGAGCTGGAGCGGCAGACCGTGCGCCGCGTGTGGCCGTCGAAACCGCGCTCGGAATAAGGTTTTTGGCGGCGGGCGGCGCAGATATCGGATAATGGCGTTTTATCGCAATGAGTTCGCCGTGCAGCCCACCGCCCCCACCACCTTAGCCGACCGCATCGAAGACGTCCTGCCGCAAACGCAGTGCACCAAGTGCGGCTACGACGGCTGCCGTCCGTATGCGGAGGCGATCGCCGCCGGCACGGCCGAGATCAACCAGTGCCCGCCCGGCGGCGCCGAAGGCATCGCCCGCTTGTCGTCGGTGACGGGCCGCAAGATCATTCCGCTCAATCCCGTCAACGGCGTGGAGCGGCCGCGCGCGGTGGCCTACATCGACGAGTCGCTGTGCATAGGCTGCACGCTGTGCATCCAGGCTTGTCCGGTGGACGCCATCGTCGGCGCGGCCAAGCTGATGCACACCGTGGTGCCCGAGCTGTGCACCGGTTGCGACCTGTGCGTCCATCCCTGCCCGGTCGATTGCATCGTCATGTACCCGGTCACCGAGACCACCGGCTGGGACGCCTGGCGCCAGGCCGACGCCGACGCCGCGCGCGCACGCCACGACTTCCGTACCGTTCGTCTCCAGCGCGACAAGGATGAAAACGACGCCCGCCTGGCGGCCAAGGCCGAGGCCAAGATGGCGGCGGTGCACGCGCTCGATCCGGCCGACGCCGCCGGCGAAGCCGAGAAGGAACGCAAGCGCGCCATCATTGCCGCCGCGATGGAACGCGCGCGCCTCAAAAAAGAACAGAACCAACAAGAATGAATCCAGCCAAACGCCAAGAAATGTTCGAGCGCTTCCGCGCCGCCAATCCCAAGCCTGAAACCGAACTTGAATATACGACGCCGTTTGAACTGCTGATCGCCGTGCTGTTGTCGGCGCAGGCGACTGACGTCGGCGTCAACAAGGCCACGCGCAAGTTGTACCCGGTGGCCAACACGCCGCAGGCCATACTGGACCTGGGTGAAGAGGAACTGAAGACCTACATCCAGACCATCGGCCTGTACAAGACCAAGGCCAAGAACGTCATCGCGACGTGCCGGATGCTGGTGGAGCTGCACGGCGGCGAAGTGCCGCGCGACCGCGAATCGCTGGAAGCCCTGCCGGGCGTGGGCCGCAAGACCGCCAACGTGGTGATGAACACGGCCTTCGGCGAACCGACGATGGCGGTGGACACGCACATCTTCCGCGTTTCCAACCGCACCGGCCTGGCGCCGGGCAAAAACGTCGACATCGTCGAACAGAAGCTGCTGAAGTTCGTGCCGAAGGAATTTTTGCAGGACGCCCACCACTGGCTGATCCTGCACGGCCGCTACACCTGCAAGGCGCGCAAGCCCGAGTGCTGGAACTGCATGCAGCAGGACTTGTGCGACTACCGCAGCAAGACCCCTGCGCCAGCCAGCGCATAACCCCGGATTTCAGACCAGCACGAGGTTGTCGCGGTGGATCAGTTCCTGGCCTTCGACGAAGCCCAGGATGGATTCGATCTCGCTCGATGGCTTGCGCATGATGCGGCGCGTTTCGGCGCTGGTGTAGTTCGACAGGCCGCGCGCCACCGGCGCGCCGTCCGTACCGATGCAGGTGATCACCGCGCCGCGCCCGAACTCGCCCTTCACTTCCACTACGCCGATCGGCAGCAGCGACTTGCCTTCCTTGCTCAGCTTCTGCACCGCGCCTGCGTCCAGCACCACTTGGCCCGCCGTGTGCAGGTGATCGGCCATCCATTGCTTGCGGGCCGTCAGGTGGCCGGTCTGCGCGACCAGCTCGGTGCCGATGGATTCGCCGCCGGCCAGACGCCCCAGCACGTTATCTTCGCGGCCATACGCGATCACCGTATGCGCGCCCGATTTGGCGGCGCGCTTGGCCGCCAGGATCTTGGTCAGCATACCGCCGCGCCCCAGGCTGCTGCCGGCGCCGCCCGCCATCGCCTCCAGCGCCAGATCGCCGGCGCGGCCCTGCTGGATCAGCACGGCAGAAGGGTCCTTGCGCGGATCGGCGCTGAACAGGCCTTGCTGGTCGGTCAGGATGATCAGCGCATCGGCCTCGATCAGGTTGGCCACCAGCGCGCCCAAGGTATCGTTGTCGCCGAACTTGATCTCGTCGGTGACCACGGTGTCGTTCTCGTTGATGATCGGCACCACGCCCAGGCGCAGCAAGGTGGTCAAGGTCGAGCGCGCGTTCAGGTAGCGTTCGCGGTCGGCCAGGTCGGCGTGCGTCAGCAGCACTTGCGCCGTGCCCAGCTGGTGCGCGCGGAAGCTGGTTTCGTAGATCTGCGCCAGGCCCATCTGGCCGACGGCGGCGCACGCCTGCAATTCGTGGATGTCGGTGGGGCGCTGCTCGAAGCCCAGGCGCAGCATGCCTTCGGCGATGGCGCCGGACGACACCAGCACCACTTCCTTGCCCAGAGCCCGCAGGCCGGCGATCTGCGCGGCCCAGCGCGCGATGGCGGCGTGGTCCAGCCCACGGCCGTCGTTGGTGACCAGCGACGAGCCGACCTTGATGATGATGCGGGTAGCTTTTTGGATGACAGAATTCATGGACACGGGCTTTACAAAAGCGTTCTCAAAACAAGCGTATGGGGTTCAATGCTGTGATTTGGCGGGCGGTTTGCCCTGCTTTGCCGCTAACGGTCGCCGGCCCTGCGGTGGCAGGACGGCGCCGAAATGGAAAGGCATAATCAGCTGATAACTGATTATGCCGGTAATGCAGAGGATTAGTCGAGGATCTTAGTCGAGGATCTTGAAACGCGGATCGTCCGGATCGATGGAGGAGATGCCGCGCGCCTCTTCCGTCATCTGGGTTTCTTCCGCGCGCTGCTCGCTGTGACGCTTCGCTTCCAGGTGCTTCTGGATGGCGTTGACCAGCTCCTGCGTGCCGTCGTGGCTCAGCGCGGAGATCTCGAACACCGGGCCCTTGAAGCCGAACTTCTTGACGAAGTCCTTGACGCGCTTGACGCGCTCTTCTTCCGGCACCATGTCGAGCTTGTTCAACACCAGCCAGCGCGGCTTGTCGACCAGCGCTTCGTCGTACTTTTTCAGTTCGTTGACCAGGGCCTTGGCTTCCTTGACCGGATCGACGTTGGTTTCAAACGGCGCCAGGTCGACGATGTGCAGCAGCAGGCCGGTGCGCTGCAAGTGGCGCAGGAACTGGTGGCCCAGGCCGGCGCCTTCGGAAGCGCCTTCGATCAAGCCGGGAATGTCGGCGATCACAAAGCTCTTCTCGTGCGACACGCGGACCACGCCCAGGTTCGGGTGCAAGGTGGTGAACGGGTAATCGGCAATTTTTGGACGCGCGTTCGATACGGCCGAAATAAAGGTCGACTTGCCGGCGTTCGGCATGCCCAGCAGGCCGACGTCGGCCAGCACCTTCAGTTCCAGACGGATGTCGCGGCGTTCGCCTTCCTTGCCTTCGGTCTTTTGACGCGGGGCGCGGTTGGTCGAGGTCTTGAAGTGGATGTTGCCCCAGCCGCCCTCGCCGCCCTTGGCCAGCAGTTCGATCTGGCCGTGTTCGGTCAGGTCGGCCAGGATCTCGCCCGACAGGTCGTCGATGATCAGCGTGCCGACCGGCATGCGCAGGTGGATGTCGTCCGCGCCCTTGCCGTAGCAATCGGCGCCGCGGCCGGATTCGCCGTCTTTACCGCGGTGGACTTTGGAGAAGCGGAAATCGACCAAGGTATTGATGTTACGGTCCGCTACGGCCCAGATCGAGCCACCCTTGCCGCCGTCGCCGCCGTCAGGGCCGCCGAACGGGCGGAATTTTTCACGGCAAAACGAGGCGCAACCATTGCCGCCGTCACCACCGATTACTTCAATTTTTGCTTCGTCGATAAACTTCATGATGTACCGCCATAAAACTAAAAAGGCCCTACCGTGGGCAGAGCCTTTCGATTGAAGGCTTGCGCCTTACAAAACGGCCCGTGCGGCGAGCGCACCGGGCCGGGTAGCGTTATTTACGCTGGAACGACGGTAACGAATTGCTTCGAACCTTCGCCCTTGACTACGAACTTGACCTTGCCGTTCACCAGAGCGAACAGGGTGTGGTCTTTGCCCATGCCAACACCTTCGCCGGCGCGCACTGGCGTGCCGCGTTGACGAATGATGATGCCACCAGCATTGATCGATTGACCGCCGTAAACCTTAACGCCGAGGCGCTTTGATTCTGAGTCACGACCATTTCGCGTTGTGCCGCCGCCTTTTTTGTGTGCCATTTAAGACTCCTTGGATACTAATTCTCGGGCAAACGGCGATTAGCCGTTGATCGATACGATTTGGATTTCGGTGTAATTTTGGCGATGGCCTTGATGCTTCTGGTAGTGCTTACGACGACGCATCTTGAAAATCTTCACTTTATCGTGACGACCGTGTGCCACAACAGTAACCAGTACCTTTGCACCCTCAACCAGAGGAGCACCAAATTTGATGCTTTCGCCTTCGCCAACGGCGAGGACCTGATCGATGGTGAGTTCGGAACCAATGTCTGCCGGTATCTGTTCTACTTTAAGTTTTTCGCCAGCGACAACTTTGTATTGTTTGCCACCGGTTTTTATGACCGCGTACATGATTTGAAACCTCATCAAATGTTTAAGAAAATTTCGTCCGATGTCCTTACAAGACCCTTGCGAGCCAGGCATGGAAACCGGGGAACCGCTGATTATACATGGGATGGGATTTCGCGTCAAAAACTATTCACAAATGCCGACGGGCGTGGTATGTCGACAATTTTACCGATGCCGCGCAGTGGCGTATAGCTTACATATTTGACAAACATGTTGCCATGAACAAGGGTCGATGCCCCTGTCTGCGGGGGCATGACGTATAATCGCGGCACCAATAGTCTACCGCACAGGTTCGCCTTGTCTGCCGCTACCCAAAACGCCACTCAAAACAATATCGCCCACACGATCGCCGCCGACATGGACGCGGTCAACACGGTGATCCGCCAGAAACTGCATTCCGAGGTCAGTCTCGTCAATCAGATTGCTGAATACATCATCAGTGCCGGCGGTAAACGCATCCGGCCGGTGCTGGTCCTGCTGGTGGCCAACGCTTACGCATATCAAGGCACGGCGCACCACGAGCTGGCCGCGGTGGTGGAGTTCATCCACACCGCCACCCTGCTGCACGACGACGTGGTCGACGAATCGTCGCTGCGCCGCGGCCGCGCCACCGCCAACGCCCTGTTCGGCAACGCCGCCTCGGTGCTGGTGGGCGACTTCCTGTACTCGCGCGCCTTCCAGATGATGGTCGGCCTGAACAATATGCGCGTGATGCAGATCCTGTCCGACGCCACCAACGTCATCGCCGAAGGCGAAGTGCTGCAGCTGCTGAACATGCACGACCCGGACGTCAGCCAGGAACGCTATCTGCAGGTGATCCGCTCCAAGACCGCCAAGCTGTTCGAGGCGGCGGCCGAGTTGGGCGCGCTGATCTCCGGCTGCAACGACGCGCAGATCGACGCGGCCGGCGAATACGGCCGCTCGCTGGGCACGGCCTTCCAGCTGATCGACGACGTGCTGGACTACGCCGGCGACGCCAATGAAATCGGCAAGAACGTCGGCGACGACCTGCGCGAAGGCAAGCCGACCCTGCCGCTGATCTACCTGATGGAAAACGGCACGCCGGAACAGCGCGAGCTGGTGCGCAGCTGCATCGAGCAGGGCGACGAGCAGCACTTCGACACCATCCTGGCGGCGATCACCACCAGCGGCGCACTGGACTACACGCGCCAGCAGGCCGTGACGGCGGCCGAACGCGCCAGCGCCGCGATCGCCGACCTGCCCGACAGCGTCTACAAGGAATCGCTGCTGCAGCTGGCCCACTTCTCGGTCCACCGCACGCACTAAACGACAACGGCGCCCCAGGCGCCGTTTTTATTTGTGGCCGCGCTTACTTGCCGGCCGTGGTGTGCTGCACGCCGCCGGCGCGCCTGAGGATTTGCTGGATGTCTTCGCGCTTTTCGAAAATCGCCTCGTCCAGCGGCGTATTGTAATCGATCTGGTTCACCGGAAAACCGCGCTGCAGCGCCAGCTCGATCACGGCGGGCGGGCTGCGGCGCACCAGTACGTGCAGCAACGGCGAGCCGGTCATGTAGGTGCAGCTTGCATCGAGCCGCCCCAGCAGCGCCAGCATGGCGGCGGTGATCTCGGCATCGTCGCCATCCCTGTAATCGCGGCCGCGGCCCTTTTCCGTGGGCGACGGCAGATCCAGCAGCTGATTGAGCTGGTAGCACATGGCTTCCGGCGTACCGCCGTCGCGCAATACAGCTGCCGCGTCCCGCAGCACCGGCGCGCGCGACGTCAGGCCGGTGCGCGCGTCGCCCGGCGCCGCACCGGTCACCGGGCCGGTGGCCGGCAGGTTCTTGATGTCACGCTCAAGCGCCCCGGCCCAGAGGTCGACCATCTTGCTCGCGTAGCAGTGCATACCGCACAGCATTTCCTTGAGCGGCGCCAGCAGATCAACCTGTATTTCGCAATAGTCCGCGCCGGACAGCCAATACTGTTTGGTCTTGCCGTCCAGGACCAGGCTGACCACCGAGCTGGCGACCTTGGGAGTGCAATGGATGGCGTCGTTCGAGGCCAGGTTGGCCGTGGTCGCCGGCCCGTTGTGCTGCGCGTATTGCCGGATCAGGCGGCGCGCGTCGTCGGGATTGACCGGGCGCACGTCGAACGACGAGTAACCGCGCTCAAGCATCAAATACGCGCGCTCGCCCTGCACGAACAGGCCGTGGCGATGCGAAGTGCTTTGCACGAATACGGCCGCATCCAGGCTATCGAGCGGCACCTGTTGCAGCAGGTAGCGCATCTGCCAGCTGCGCTTGTCGATTACCTGATACAGGTTGTAGGTGTCATTCCATCCGCTGCGGATCGGCGGCGCCTCGGCCCGCTGCGCCTTGAACGTCAAGTCCCAGCCTTCCGGCACCGGCACCGCTTGCGCGGCCGGCGTCAGGCCGGCCATGGCGGCGAGTATCGAGCAGCATAGGCGGCGCAGCGTCTTCATCGTTACAGCAGTTCCAGCACCAGCTCGGACGGACGGCACAGGCGCACGCCTTTGTCGGTCACCACGAACGGGCGGTTGATCAGGATCGGATGGGCCATCATCGCGTCCAGCAGCGCGTCGTCGGACAGCGCGGCGTCGGCCAGGCCCAGTTGGTCGTACAGGTCGCCCTTGTCGCGCATCGCGGCGCGCGCGCTCAGGCCGGCCTTGGCGATCATCGCCTTCAAGGCCTCGCGCGACGGCGGGTTCTTCACGTAGTCGACGATCTCCGGCTCGACGCCGGTGGCGCGTATCGCCTCCAGCGTCTTGCGCGAAGTGCCGCAGGAATTGTTATGGTAAATCGTAATGGTCATGAGGCTGCCTTTGCGTGAAATTCAAAGGCAGCATTATCGCTTAAAACTTCGCCGCCACGCTGACGCCGATGCTGCGCGGCGCCAGCCGGTAACCCTGCACGATGGACGCCACCTGCGGATGCTGGATCACCGTGTCGGTATCGAAGGCGTTCTTGACGAACACGCTCACGTTGTAGCGATCGAAGGACATGCCGGCGCTGAAGTCGGTGCTGTGGTAGGCCGGCCGCTGGTAGTCGGTCTGCTCGGGATTGAGCGAACCCTTGCTGGCGCCGACCCACTGCATGCCGCCCATCACATACGCGCTCTTGTCGCCGAACGCCGCGAAGTTGTAGGTGGCGTTGAAGGCGGCGTTATATTTCGGTACGCCCTGCACCTGCGCGCCGGCCACCGCGCCGACCACGCCGTTGCGCGAACCCTCGTCGTTGGACAGCTCGGCCTTGACATAGCCGGCCGACGCCGTCAGCGTCAGGCCGGGCAGCGGCTTGGCCTTGATGTCGAACTCGAAGCCCTTGCTGGTGGCGTCGCCGGCGTTGGCGTTGTAGGTGTAGGCGCAGGTCGGCAGGTAGACGCCCTGCTGGATGTTCTTCCACTTCACGTAGAACACGTCGGCGTTGACCGTGACGCGGTTGTTGAGGAAGCGCGACTTGCTGCCCACCTCGTAGCTCCACAGGCTGTCGGCCGAATACGAATCCGGGCCCTTGGTCAGGCCGTTCGCCTCCAGGTCCTGCGAGCAGGTGGTCGGCGGCACGTAGATGTTGTTGCCGCCCAGGCGGAAGCCCTTGGCCACGCTGGTGTAGACGGTGTTGGTCGGATTGACTTCCCACGTCAGCGCGTACTTCGGCGTGAAGGCCTTGGACGACGAGGCGGCGCTGCTGTTGTTGCCGGCGCCGGCCAGATAGTTGCCGTTGCGCTGGTCCAGCGTGGAGTCGGCCTTCAGGTAGCGCGCGCCGACAGTGGCGTGCACGGTCGACGTGAAGTAGTAATTGACCTCGCCGAAGATCGAGCTCTGTTTCTCGCGGAAGTGGAAGGCGCCGGCGAACGAGTTGTCGTTCGGGAACTGGCCGGGCCGCGCGTCCGGCAGCAGGTCCGGGTCGGCGATGTCGAAGCCGAAGCTCTTGAAGGTGTCGGTCACGCCGAAGATCGGATCGTTCTCGATGATGTTGGTGTGCTGGTTGGAGAAGTAGGTTCCGGCCAGCCAGGTCCATGGCGACACGCTGGCGTCGTAGGGACGCGAGGCGAGGCGGAACTCCTGCGACACCTGGCGCACCTGGTTGTTCAGGTAGACCGCCGACGGCAGGCCGGCGATCGCCGCGATCAGTTCCGGCGGCGCCTTGCCGCCATCCTCGGTCGAGGTCAGGAAGGTCGACAGCGAATAGCTGTTGTAGGCCGAGCCGTTCTGCGTGCGGTCGAACTTGCGCTCGAAGTAGCTGGTGGCCGAGGTCAGGTCCATCGCGCCCAGGTCCCAGTTGACGGTCACGCTGGGGGTCAGCAGCGTGTCCTTGGACGGTTCGCGGACCTGCTTCTGCGCCTGGTAGAAAGGCCGGTCCAGGTTGAAGGCGGCGATGTCTTTCGCGTCGACCTTCTGATAGTAGACCGACGGCGTGATCGTCACCGAACGGATCGGCTTCCACTTCAGCGCCACCCGCATTTCCTGGTCGCTGAGCTTGTTGATGTTGTTGGCCAGGACATTGCCATCGCCGTCGACCTGGTTGATGTAGCCGCCCGTGTGCTGGGCCTGCACGCCGATGCGCAGCGCCAGCTCGTCCTGTATCAGCGGGAAGTTGGCCACCATATTGGCCGCGTAGTTGCCGCTGCCGCCCCTGGTGTTGGACAGCTCGCCGTAGGTGGTGAACTCGCGCTCCTTCAGGTCCGGTTCGTTCGGCACGAACTTGATGGTGCCGCCCATCGAACTGGCGCCGTACAAGGTGGCCTGCGGCCCGCGCAGCACTTCGACGCGGTCGATGTCGAAGAACTTCGGCTCGACCGTGCCCATGGTGTAGACGTTGCCGACGGTGATGGAGACATCGCCCAGGTAGATGCCGACGGTGGCCGCGCCGGCGGTCGAGCTGATGCCGCGGATCTCGATGTTCTCGGTGCCGGGGCCGGCGCCGCCGTTGCCGCTGGCGGCGGTGAAGGAGATGTTGGGCACCACCCGGGTCAGGTCGGTGAAGTCGTTCACGTGCTCGGCCTGGAGCTGGGCGCCGGTGACGGCGGTGATGCTCATCGCCACCTTGGCCGGATCTTCCTTGCGCTTTTGCGCGGTCACCTTGACCACTTCGATCTCGTCGGACGGTTTGGCCTGCGCCCATGCCGGGCCCGCCAACACCGCCATCGCCGCAGCCACCGAGCTGCACATCATCTTTTGCCGTATCTTCATGCCAGACCTTCCCATGTCAGTGAGGGCGCCGCCCCAAAATAATGCGTATTGATATATTTAACTATATTAACCATCTTGATCTTTTTGCAAAGCAAGAAACCTGCCATTCGTGCGGCGGGCGTTGGCATTTAGTCACAAATGGGTTGATATCGGGCAAGCCACTGCCACCCGCATACAGTTGAAAAATGCGTAAAATTCTGATGTAATTATTCTGTAGTCGGGGTGTGGCTCAGCCTGGTAGAGCGCTGCGTTCGGGACGCAGAGGCCGGAGGTTCGAATCCTCTCACCCCGACCAAATTCCCGCCCTCCGTATCCCTCTCCTTGGCCGATGAACACCGGCGCCAGCATGTGTGCATTCCGCAACTGTTGTATTTAAGCCATTTTTTCAAAACCTGGGCACTGAACTGAGTTTCAGCATTGATTTCAATATAGTATCTTGCATCCCTGAACAAAATTGCAAGTTCCCGGTCCTCTGGGCTATATTCGATGACAAAACTTCACAGCCATTACGAGAGTCTCAACGTTACCCGCGACGCTCCCCCGGAGGTCATCCGCGCCGCCTATCGCTCGCTCTCTCAAAAGCATCACCCGGATAAAAATAGCGGGAACCGTCATGCCGAGCAAATGATGGCGCGCTTGAACGCCGCGTACAGCGTGTTGTCCGATGCGGATCAACGGGAACTGTACGACTTGCAGATCCTGAGCGAGCAGCGCGCCCGTGAAATGCATTTCGGCGTACACAGCAGCGTCGATCTGGGCGACCCCACCGTCGTCTATACGCCGTTTGACATGGATGAGTCGGGCCCGGCGGCCCGGCCAACACCGGCAACGCCGAAGCACAAACCCGGGAAAAGCCTGAATAGCTGGCTCCTCTTCATCCACAAGCACACGCGCAGCCACCGCGTACGCAATACCGCCGTGCTGGTCGGCTTCTTATTCGTGGCCATCACACTCATCTTATGGTTGGTCTGGAAGGACAACCAATCGATGATGCGCCTTGAACAGGCCGCCATGTATGCCCCGGTCCCGGAACCATTGGCTCCGGCCACCGGCAATGAGGCCAAAACAAAATCTTCTGGCGTCAAGGAAATCCAGGTGTCGGGGCCGTCCGGCCTGGTCGCGGACTCCGCCGAGACGCCGAAGCCTGTCGCAGCGCCGAAGGCGCCGCCGGCGCCTGCCCCCGCCAGCAAGGCGTCCGAATACGAGCGCCTGACCGCCATGTTGAAGAGCATGGGATTGGGTCTGCACAAGCTGGACGTGCCTGCCCAGGCCTCCACCGCCAAGCAGCCGCCTGTGCCGGCGAAAGCGGCCGAACCGGTCAAAACGGTCGAAGCGCCGAAGGCGAGTGCCGTACCACCGCCGCCGGCGCTGGCTGCCAAACCCGCCCCGGCGCCCGAAGCGGTCCGCGAGGCTGAGCGTCCGGTCGCGGCCGAGCCTGCTCGCAGCGAGGCCAAGCCCGTGGCGGACGCCAGCCGCGCCAGCGCGCCGCCGGCGGCCAGCACCAATACCGCCAGCGCCAGCCGCGCCGCCCCGCGCACCGCCGTCGTGGTCGATGCGCGCGCTTGCGTGCCGCCCAAATATCCGGCCAATTCCTACCTGAGCGGCGAAAGCGGCTCGGTGCTGCTGGCGCTGCTGGTGGGGAATGACGGCCGGGTGCTCGAATCGAAAGTGCAGAAGTCCAGCGGCTTCCCCGATCTCGACAAGGCCGCGCGCAAGGCGCTCGCGCAGTGCAAGTTCAAACCGGCCGGCAGCGACGGCCAGGGCGAGCCGGTCTGGGCGACCATGACCTATGTGTGGTCGCTGGACTGATACTGTCATAATGATGCCAATAATTATTGTTGGCATCTGGATGATTCATGAACTTCGGCATTTTCGCAGTGACTTTCGCCATCGGCAGCGGGCTGGGAAATGGCGCGGCGGCCTGCGAACAGGTGCGTATAGGCTATCTTGACCAGGAAAGGCCGCCGTACTGGCTGGGAAGCGGAACCGAAGTCCCCGCCAAGCCCGGCGCGTCGGCGGAACTGGTGCAGCGCTTCGCCGCCAGCACCGGATGCCAGGCGGACTTGAAACGCCTGCCGGTGATGCGCATCAAGCCAGCCCTGATCGCCGGCGAAATTGAGTTCGCCCCGATGGACTCCAGCGCCGCGGACACGGCGGGCATCGTCTTCCCGCTCGACAAAAACCATCAGCCGGACACGGCGCGCGCGCTGGCGCTGAACATCGTGGTCTTCGTCCGCAGCGCCGACCGGATACCGCCGGCCACCGATCCGGCCCGGTATTTTCAACACCGCCCGCTGGGCATCACCCTGGGATCGAGCTACAAGGCCCGCCTGCAGGGCCTGGGCCTGCAAGTCGACAGCGGCGCGGTCGATATCGCGCGCAATCTTGAAAAGCTCAAGCTCAACAGGCTCGACGGCTTCGCGGTTTCGGTCACCTCGCCGAACGACATGGACGCCTACATCGCCCAAAAGTACAAGGGCGCCATCGTCAGGCTGCCGCGGCCGATTTTTTCCGACCACATCTGGCTGGCCGCCAGCGCCGGCTACTATGCCGCCCATGCCGCCCAGGTGGAGAAAATGTGGACCTGGCTGGGCTCGGCCGGCGTGCGGGAATTTTCCGTGCTGCTCAAGGAGTATGCGGAACTGCCGCCGCCCGCATCCCGGTAAATCCGCCACGCATCGATCGGAGGGCGGGGCCCCACTCTCCGACATCATTGCAGCGGGCTTACGCCACCGTACGCGCTCGGCGGCGCGCCATCCAGCCGACCAGTCCCATGCCGCCGATCAGCATGCCGTAAGTCGATGGCTCCGGCACGGCGGTGATCCTCACGTTGTCGATCGCGACGTCGAAGTTGGTGTAGCCGTAGACATATCCGGGCTGCAAGGTCGTGAACACGACCTCATCGACACTGGCCAGCACGCTGGCGAAGGTGCGGCCGGACGGCAGCGTCGGCCCTTGCGCGTCGGGGCCGCCGTAGCCGCCCCATCCGGCAGGCAGCGCCGTCGCGTTGGTGTCACCGATAGTCACCGACAAATGCTGCCAGCCCTTGGTCGAATCGATACTGCCGAGGTTGTAGAACACGCTGGTGTACGGCAGGCCGGAAGGCGTGTTGTCGTAGTCGCGCAGCTCGACGATCACGTTGCGCGACACCTCGCGGTTGAAGAAGTAGATCTGCTGCGCGGAAATATCCAGGCCCAGGGTCACGCCCGGCAGCTTGGTGTAGTCGCCGAGGAAGGCCTGGTTGCTGCTGGTGCCCCAGGTCACGCCAAAATTCTCGATCACGGTGCGCAGCGCCGGCGCGCCATGGCCCATGCCGGTGTCGATGCCGGAACCGCCGTTGCCGTCGATGGGCTGCATGCCCCACCAGCCTTCTTCTCCCTTGGAGAAATCAACGGTCGCGGAATGCGGCACGGCCATCGCTGCACCGCCGGCCACGGACAGTAACAACGCCATCATTGCTTTATTCAAAGTCATGGTTTTTCCTTTACACACAGGTTAGAGGGATACCGCTAACACCACACCGTCCTTCCGGCCGCGCGCGGTAGCACGTTGCCAAGGTTGAAAACGCCTAAAAATTAGCGTTTTTGTAAGCCGGTGTGAGGCCGATTCTGTGAGCGGCGAACCCGTCTGTCAAAGACAACACGACACTAAATTGTAAGGAAAATGTAACCAAGTTTCTCAGTGAGCACCCGCTATTCCTGGCGGAAACTTGTAACTGGCGGTTAGCGCACGGGCGAAATGCCGCCGCTCTCCTATGAGGAAATAATTTAAACGTCAAGCAAATTTGACCGTCCGGAAAAGAACCGGCGCCGTCGCCGGCGGCAAGCACCGGCGACGGAAAATGTTTGTTTTTTGCTACACCGTCAGCGCGTTCCGATGGTGACCGGCGATCTTGAAGACGCTGACCGCTTCGGCCAGGTTCAGCGCCTGCTGCTGCATGGCTTCGGCGGCGGCGGCCGCCTGCTCCACCAGGGCGGCGTTCTGCTGGGTCACGCTGTCCATCTGGGCGATGGCGAGGTTGACCTGGTCGATGCCTTCGTTCTGCGTGCCGCTGGCGACGGCGATATCGCTGATGATGGTGCTCACGCTGCGCACGCTGGCCACCACGTCGTCCATGGTGTTGCCGGCCTGGCCGACCAGCCGGCTGCCGGTTTCGACCTTGGCGACCGAATCGCTGATCAGCTCCTTGATTTCCTTGGCCGCCGCCGCCGAACGCTGGGCCAGGTTGCGCACTTCCGACGCCACCACCGCGAAGCCGCGCCCTTGCTCGCCGGCGCGCGCCGCCTCCACCGCCGCATTGAGCGCCAGGATATTGGTCTGGAAGGCGATGCCGTCGATCACGCCGATGATGTCGACGATCTTCCTGGACGACTCGTTGATCGAGCCCATGGTGTCGATCACCTGCGCCACCGCCTCGCCGCCGCGCACCGCCACCTGCGAGGCGTTGCCGGCCAGCGTGCTGGCCTGGTTGGCGTTCTCGCCGTTTCGCTTGACGGTGGCGGTCAGCTGCCCCATCGATGCGGCGGTCTCGCTCAGCGAGCTGGCCTGTTCCTCGGTGCGCGCCGACAGGTCGAGGTTGCCGCTGGCGATTTCCTGTGAGGCGTTGGCGATCGCTTCGGTGCCGGCCCGCACCTTGCCGACGATGCCGGCCAGGCTGTCCTGCATGTGCTTGAGCGCATCCAGCAAGGTGCCGATTTCGTCCGTGCCGGAGACTTCGATCTCCGCGCTGAGATCGCCGCTGGCCACCGTTTGCGCGATGGCGATGGCGGCGTTGAGCGGCGTCGTGATGCTGCGCGCCAGCCAGGCCACGGCCAGCCCGCCGACCACCAGCGTGGTCGCCACCACGCCGAACAGCATGATGGCCGAGCGGCGCTGGGCGGTCTCGCGTTCTTCCGCCATGCCGGCCAGCAGACGGTGCGATTCGCCCTCGATGAACAACACGATGTCGTCGATTTTCTTGGTCGGCGCCCGGTCTATGCTGCGCACCGATTCATCGACTGCGCGCGCGCTGTCGGGCGAGTCCGGCTGGTAGGGCGCCAGCGCCTGCAGGAACTTGCCGCTCATCTCCTGATGCGCGTGCAGCGTGTCGTCCACCAGCGCGGTATTGACGCCTACCTTGGCCATCAATTCCTTGGCCTTGCCCAGCTCGGAATCGGTCAGCGCGGCGGACTTCTTGAACGCCGCGGTGTACTTTTCCGCCTCGGCGCCCCGCATCAGGATGTTCTTGAAGGCCTGGACCTGGTTTTGAATTCCACCTGCGCGCTACGGGTGGTATCGATGGCGTCGCTGAGGATGCTGGCGCGCTCCAGCGCGGCGGCGCTCCTGGCGTTGCCGGACGCGATGGCGCTCCAGCCGCCCACGCCGACCGCCACCAGCGCGACGAAGACAAATCCACCCAGTAAGCCCAGCCGCACCGCAATCCTGAGATTCGCCAGATTCATCGCCAGCTCCTTGATGGTTGAGCTGTCCATGATGCTCCGACGCATCTGAAATGCCAAGTTGCACTAGTTGTATGCTAGCAACGGCCTCACACCAGCTTCAGCTGGTTGACGAACCAGCGCCCGGCCGGACCGGGCGGATGGTCGCGCAGGTGGATGGCGTGCATCGAGAAGCCCGGCCCGAGCGGCGCATGCGCCTCCAGCGCGATGCGCACCAGCTTGCCGGTGCGCAGGTCTTCCTCGACCATGTGCAGCGGCATATAGCCCCAGCCCAGGCCGGCGCGCAGGAAGGCATGCTTGGCGCCGAGGTCGGCCAGCCGCCAGGTCTGCGCCGCCACCACGCCGAAGTTGCGGCCGGCCGTCAGCGTCGAGCGGTCGGTCAGCACCAGTTGCACGTGCTGCGCGGCGTCCGCCTGCGGAATATGCGCCGATGCCGCCGCCAGTGGATGACATGGCGCCACCACGCACACCGCCGTCACGCTGAGCAGGAATTCCGACGCGCAGCCGGGCGGAATTTCCGGCAGCGAGCCGATGATCGCCACCCGACAACTGCCGGCGATCAGCGGCTGCACCACCGCGCCCAGCGCCTCCACATACAGCCGCAGCGGCGTGGTGGGGAATTCCGCCTTGAACGCCTGCACCGCCGCCGTCAGCGTGGCGATCGGGAACATCACATCGACGGCCACCGCCAGCTCCGGCTCCAGCCCCTCGGCCAGCGTGCGCGCCTTGGCCTTGAACGCATCCATGCCGCCGACGGCGGCGCGCGCCTGCTCCAGCAGCGCCCTGCCCGCCTCGGTCAGCTGCGGATAGCGGCCGGTGCGCTCGAACAGCATGAAGCCCACCTGCTGCTCCAGGTTGGCCAGCGTGGTGCTGACCACCGACTGCGCCCGGCGCAGCTTGCGGCCGGCGGCCGAGAAACTTCCTTCGTCCGCTGCGGCGATAAAAGTGCGCAGCTGGTCCATCGACATGGCGTCAAGCATGTATCTACTCCTTGGATACTATCCATCCAATTATATAGGGTATTCAGATGGATAGCGCAGGCCTAAGATGCTCTTCATGCACGGCAATAAACAAGGAGCAAGCACATGAACACCACAGCAAACCGCAGCATCGCATTCCGCACCAAAGGCAACACCCGCGGTCCCATCACCCGCCTGGCGAGTCCCGGCGACGTGGGCCAGATGATCAAACCGTTCGTCTTCCTCGACCGCTTCCGCATGGAAGCCAGCCGTGGCGGCAAGATGGGCATGCATCCGCACTCGGGCATCGCCACCACCACCGTCATCATGGAAGGCGCGATGGCTTACCGCGAAACCACCGGCAGCGAAGGCGTGCTGCACACCGGCGGCGTCGAGTGGATGAGCGCAGGCAATGGCGTCTGGCACGACGGCGGTCCCGCCGAAAACGTGCCGGTGCACGGCTTCCAGCTGTGGCTGGCGTTGCCGCCGGAAGATGAAAACGGTCCGGCGCACAGCCAGTACCTGGCGGCGGACCAGGTGGCCAGCAGCGGCCCGGCGCGGGTGATCCTCGGCCGCTACGGCTACGCCGCCAGCCGCATCCAGCCGCGCGCTTCGCTGACCTACCTGCACGTGAAGCTGCGTGACGGCGAACGCTGGAGCTACCAGCCGCCGGCCGGCCACGACGTGGCCTGGGTCGCGGTGGCCGACGGTGCGCTGCACGCGGGCGACGCGGTGATCGGCCGCGAGCTGGCGGTGTTCGAGGAAGGTGGCGATGCCATCGACTTCGTCGCCGAGGGCGAGACGGAATTCGTGCTCGGCTCGGCGGTCAAACATCCGCACGAACTGGTCACAGGGTATTACTCGGTACACACCAGCGTAGCCGCGCTGGCGCAAGGCGAAACAGAAATCGAACGCATCGGCACGCAACTGCGCTCGGCAAATTTAATGTAATCCAACTCACGAAAAGGAACGATCATGAACAACGCTAACACTTCCGTTATCCCTGCAATCGGCCGCGTCCTGATGGCGACCATCTTCGTCATGAGCGGCATCGGCAAGCTGGCCGCGCCGGCCGCCACGATGGGCTATATCGCCTCGTCCGGCCTGCCGTTGCCGATGCTGGCTTTGGTGATCGCCATCGCCGTCGAACTGGGCGGCGGCCTGCTGCTGGCACTGGGTATCCAGACCCGCCTGGTGGCGGCGGGACTGGCGGCGTTTTCCATCGTCACCGGCCTGGCCTTCCACCACGCGGTGGGCGACCAGAACCAGATGATCCACCTGCTGAAGAACATCGCGATGGCGGGCGGCCTGCTGCAAGTGGTGGCCTTTGGCGCCGGCGCCTACAGCTTCGACAACCGCCGCGCCGTCAGCGGTGGACGTCAAGCGGCGTAATCAGCTCACGCGATAAACAGTTTTTGCAGATCGCCGTACGGCATGGCTTTTTCAACCAGCGGACCGGCGCTGCCGGTGGCCAGGAAGTCCCTGGCCATGTCGGCGGCGACCGCCCACAAGGCTTGCGAAATACCCGAGCCGGCGCTCAGGCGGCGTACGCCCAGCTTGTGCAGCTCGTCGGCGGACGGCACGCCCGGCCAGTCCATCACATTGACCGGCAAGCCGGCGCCGGCCACCACCGCCTTGATGTCGTCGACCTTGCAGATACCCGGCACGAACAGGCTGTCGGCGCCGGCTTCCTTGTAGAGCGCGGCGCGCTTCAGTACTTCGGCCACGCGTTCGCCTTCCGGCGCCAGGCCTTTCAGATACACGTCGGTGCGGGTGTTGATGAAGATGTCCTTGCCCGACTGCGCCGCCAGTTTCTTGATGGCGGTGATTTTCGCGGCCAGCAATTGCGGCGCGTCGTTGCCGGCTTCCAGGTTGATGCCGGCCACGCCGACCTCGATCAGGCGCAGCACGGTTTGCGCGACCGTGTCGGCGTCATCCGAATAACCGTTTTCGATATCCACCGACAACGGCACCGTCAGCACACGGGCGATGCTGGCGGCGACGCCTACCGCCACGTCGACCGGCATCTTGTTGCCATCGGCATAGCCGGCGGCAAAGCCACGCCGGCGCTGGTGGTGGCGATGGCCGGCGCGCCCAGGCTTTCAAACAATCTTGCGCTGCCGGCGTCCCAGGCGTTGGGCAGGTGCAGCAGTTTGCTTCCGTCGTGCAGTTTCTTGAAATCGCTCATGCTATCTCCGTTTTAGAAAAGGCTGGCTTGCGCCGTGGTCAGGTTGGTAAAACTGTCGTGCATCGGCAGCAGGATCGAATCGGCGATCGGCTGCAATTGCTTGGTCAGATAGTGCTCGTAGTCGATATTCGAGCGCATCACTTCGGTCGGTTCGGGGCCGCTGGTGGTCATCACGTAGCTGATCCAGCCGCCGTTCTGGTAGCGCAGCGGGCGATGCTGCGCCTGATTGTACTCGTCGGCCAAACGTGCGGCGCGCACCTGCGGCGGCACGTTGACTTTGTATTCATCCAGCCGCTGGCGCAGGCGCTTGCGGTACACCAGCAGCTCGTCGTAGTCGCCGGACATGGTCTTGCGCGCATAGTCGCGCACGAATTCCTGGTAGGGCTCGTCCTTGAAGATGCGCGTGAACAGGCCTTGCTGGAACTGCTGCGCCAGCGGCGTCCAGTCGCTGCGCGCCACTTCCAGGCCGCGATAGATGACCTCTTCTTCGCCCTTGGCGTTGATGGTCAGGCCGGCGTAGCGCTTCTTGCTGCCCGTCTCGGTGCCGCGGATGGTGGGCATGAAGAACTTCTGATAGTGCGTGTCGAACTCGATTTCGAGGTGGCATTCGAGGCCGTGTTTTTCCATCAGCATGGTGCGCCACCAGCTGTTGATCTTGCCGGCCAGGCCTTCGCCGATGGCCAGCGCCTCGCTGTTCTCGTATTCCTTTTTCAGCCAGATGAAGATGGAATCGGTGTCGCCGTAGATCACGTCGTAGCCTTCCGCCTCGACCAGCTCGCGGGTCTGCTTCATCATCTGGTGGCCGCGCAGCGTGACCGAGGAGACCAGGCGGGGATTGAAGAAACGGCATTCGGTCGCGCCCAGCACGCCGCAAAAGGAATTCATCAGCAGCTTCAGCGCTTGCGACAGCGGTTCGTTCTTGGCGCGCTTGGCGGCGTCGCGCTGCTTCCAGATTTGCGTGGTGATCTCGGGCAGGCAGTGGCGCGTGCGCGAGAACACGGTGCCGTTGACGCCCTCCACCACCGTCGACTGGTCGGCGGCGTTTTCGCCTTCGACCAGGCCGACCGGATCGACCAGGAAGGTGCGGATGATGGACGGATACAGGCTTTTGTAATCGAGCACCACGACCGAGTCGTACAGGCCGGGCTTGGAGTCCATGACGAAGCCGCCCGGCGAGGCGCCGCCGGAGACGTCGCCGACGCTCGGCGCGACATAGCCTTCGCGATGCATGCGCGGCAGGTAGTGGTGGCCGAAGGCGGCGATCGATCCGCCCAGGTGATCGGCCTGCAAGCCCGTCACCGTGGCGCGCTCGATCATGAAGGCCAGCAGATTGGCCTTGTCGAAGATGCGCGTGACCAGCTCGCAGTCCTTGAGGTTGTAGTGGGCCAGCGCCGGCTTGTCCTCGTGGAAGCGGCGTTCGATCTCGGCCATCTTGTCGTAGACGTCGCCGATATCCTTGCCCTCGCCCAGCATGGCTTGCGACACGTTCTCCAGGCTGAAGGACGGGAAGGTCCACGACGCCGCCTTCAGCGCATCGATGCCGTCGAGGACGATGCGGCCGACCACCGGCGCGAACATATAGCCCTGCTTGCCGGGATGCTCGCGCCACTCGATGGTCTTGCCCTCGCGGCCCAGCGCCAGCGGGATCTTGTGCTTGTCGGCGTTCTTTTGCAGCACCCGCAGGTCGAACTGCACCACGTTCCAGCCGATCAGCACATCGGGATCGTGGCGCGCGAACCAGGCGTTGAGTTTCTCGATCAGCTGACGCGGCGTGGCGCAGTATTCCAGGTCGAAGTCGATCGCTTGCGACGACTGCTGAGGCGCGCCCAGCATGTAGACCTGGCGCTGGCCGCAGCCTTCCAGCGCGATCGAATACAAATCCTCGAAGGCGCTGGTCTCGATATCGAGCGACACCATCTTCAGCTTGGGGCGGTACTCGGGCGCGGGCTTGAGCTTGCAGTTGTGGATGGTGGACGCGCCTTCCGCGCGGCCGCCTTCGAACTGCACGGCGGCGGTGATGAAGCGCTCCATCAGATAACGTTCGGGCGGGCGGATATCGGCCTCAAGCATCTTGATGCCGTGTTCGCGCAAGGTGCGTTCCAGCGCGGTCAGCTGCTTGTAGCGGGAGGCGTAGATGCCGACCACCGGCTCCTGCTGGAAGGTTTTCAGCTCCAGCTCGCGCAGCTCGATGCCGGACTTATCGTCGATCAGCGCCTCGATGGCCGAGCGCTGCCGGGCCTCGGCGAAAGCCACCGAAGTCTGGGCGGTCAGGCGGATCTTTTTCGGGCCGTCGTCGGTCGCCAACCAGAATTCGATCTCCGTCCCATTAGCCGCGTCTCGCCAGTGGCGAGTCAGGATAAAGCCGTGTTGGGCGGTTTGCGTCATGACAGAATTATACTGTATGCACATACAGCCCGCAAAACAATCGAGGGTCAAGTCTGACATTCGGACACGAGCTCTACCGTAGCAGGCTGCTACGGTAGAGCTCGTGTCCGAATGTCAGACTTGACCCCGGTGTTAGTACTTCACGTCCAGCTTGATGCTGAAGTAGCGGAACACGTCACGTGGCGGCACCCAGTTGTTGACCGTCAGCTGCGGCGAGGTGCCCGTCGGGCCGGAGCGGAAGGTCGGGCCGCTGGCGTTGGCGTTCGGGATGTAGAAGCGGTCGAACAGATTGTTCACCCGGAAGCTGATGCCGTAACGGTCTTTCTGGTCCTTCACGCCAAAGCCCAGGTCGGTGATGCTGTAGCCGGCGTTGAACGAGCGTGGGTCGTTGTTGATGTTGGTGTAGTACTTGTCCTGGTAACGCACGTTGACGTTGACGAAACCATTGACCGGCAACCGCGGCACAGGGAACTCGTAATTGGCGCCGATGTTCAGCTTGATCTTCGGCGTGCCCGGGAAGGTGCTGTGGTCCAGGTTCTGCACGCCGGTGGTCGATCCGGGCGCGATCGGGAAGCAACTGGTGTTCTGGCCGGCGATCGAACCGTTGGCCGCCAGCTTGGTGCCGCCGACCGCGACGTTGGTGGTGTCGGCGTAGCATGGACCGTTGGCCCACTTCTCGATCGTCGGCAGCGTGAACGCCAGCGCCGCGTTGATGGTCAGGTCCTTGGCCGCCAGCAGGTTGGCGTCGAGTTCAAAGCCGTGCGTGCGGATGCGCGGGATCGAATTGAGCTGGCTGTAGATGGTCGGGTCGTTCGGCAGCACGTAGGTCACGTTCTGCTGGTAGTTGAAGAACTCCGAGTTGTACACCGTGGCCGCCAGCGACATGCGGTTGTCGAACAGATTGGCCTTGGCGCCGATTTCCATGGTCTGGCTGGTCTCCGGGCTCACCGGGAACGCCGCCACCGCCTTCAGGCCGGACGTCACGTCGTACGCCTTGCCCTTGTATCCGGTCGCGCCCATCACGTACACCATCAACTCCGGCGTCAGCTGCTTCTGCAGGCTGACCTTGCCGGTGTAGGAACGGTCGGAATTGCCGGTGCTCTGGAACTGGTCCACGCCCACCGGACCGGGCACGAAGCTGGCGCGGTCCACCTGGTTGGTGTAGAAGTTGCGCGCGTAGTGGAAGCCGGAGATTTCCTGGTTGGCGCGCAAGCCGGCCTCCAGCGTCCAGGTCGGCGCGAACTCCCAGGAGGCCTGGCCGAACAAGGCCTTGTTGGTGTTGTAGATGTCGGTGTAGTAGTTGGTCGGGCTGGAGTTGGAGTTGGCGTTGCACACGGTCGGCGCCACGCAGTAGCCGCGGATGAAGTGGCGGTAGATCTCGTTATGCGCCAGCCACAGGCCGGCCACGTACTTGAAGCTGCCCTGGTCCGGCGAGACGTAGCGGATCTCCTGCGTCTTGGCGCGGATGTCGTAGGTGCCGAACTGGTTGTTCCCCTGCGTCAGCGCGGTCTTGCCCGCTTCGGCGATGGTCGGCACGTCGGCGAAGTCCTGGTCGCGGAAATCGTTGGCCAAATACTTGTCCACCGAAGTGATCGACATCAGCTGCGCATCGTTGGGCAAGGTGTAGGTCAGCTTGAGGCCGGTGCCGCGGTCGCTGGAGACCAGGCCGGTCGGAAAGTCGCGGCGCACGTTGCGGTTGTTCGGATCGTTGACGTCGATCCCGGCCAGCACCGTGCCTGCCGGCAGCAGCGGATTGCCGTTGAGATAAACGCCGTTGGTGCCCACCGGGGTCGACACCAGGTTACCCGCCGCGGCCGAGCCGGTGCGCAGGACGAAACCGTTGATGGCGGTCACGCCACGGGTGTTCTCCATGTAGTTGTAGTGCGGCGTCAGGTCGACCGAGAAATTATCCAGCGGCGTCCATTGCAGCTTGGCCAGGAAGGTCTTGCCGCCCGAGCCGTTGACGTCGCGGCCGTCGGTCAGGTTGTGGAAGGTGCCCGGCAGGCGCGTGTCGCTGGCGGCGATGCGCATGGCGAACTGGTCGTTGATGCGGCCGCCCATCGAGGCGTTGACGCGCCATTCGTGGTCGCTGGTCAGGTAGGTGCTGCCGCGATAGACCATCGGACCGGACAGCGGCTTGGTGACGATGTTGACCGCGCCAGCCACCGCCGATTTGCCGAACAGCGTGCTCTGCGGCCCCTTCAGCACTTCGATGCGGCTGATGTCGGCCAGGTCCTTGAAGGCCTGGAACTGGGTGGCGATGGGGATGTCGTCGATGATGACGGCCACGTCCGACTCGACGCCGATGCCGACCGAGACGGTGCCGATGCCGCGCATGAAGATGGCGTTGTTGGCGGCGGTGGTGCCGGAGCTGATGGTCAGCGACGGCATCATGTTGACCACGTCCTCGATCTCGCGGACGTTGGTGCGCTGGATTTCCTTCTCGCTCATGACCGAGATGGCCATCGGCACGCTTTCCAGTTTTTCGACGCGCTTGTTGGCGGTCACCACCACGGTTTCCAGCTGGCCGGGTTTGGCGCTCGACTGCTCCTGCGCCTGGGCGCCCATGGCAAACAGCGCCAGCGCCAGCGGCGTCATCTTGATGGTGGTCATGGTCGTTGTATGCAGATCGCGATGCTTGTAATTTTTGTTAAACACTATTGTCCCCTAATTGACAGATAAAGACTGCTCTGCGTAATCCCACTCAGTTGTACGATGTGTAGACGTTTAACAACAGCCTGGGCCACACCACCGAACTCCCGCGCCGTACCATTTCATCAGCTCAAACGGGGCGTCCCCCTATGAAATGCCTCTGGCGTCCGGCTGATGGTACCGGTACCAGTTGTACGATGACTTAGGTTAGTCCGGTGGATAGCAGATGTCAATAATTTTCAGAAAGGGGGGTGAACGGATTTGTAACCGGCGTCAGGCGCTGTCGCGTTCGATGATGGAGAAGCCGATATCGAGGATGCCATCGCTCACTTCGCGTTCCTGCGAGCGTTCGATGATGAAGCGGGCGGCGGTGCTGCCGATGCGGGCGCCGTCGATGCGCACGGTGGTCAGCGCCGGCTGCAAATCGCGCGAGAAGCTCAGATCGCCCAGGCCGACCACGGCCAGCCGCTCCGGCACGGCGATGCCCTGGGCCTGGGCTTCGGTCAGCACGCCCAGCGCCACCATGTCCGAGCTGCAGAACAGCGCGTCGATGTCGGGATGGCGCGCCAGCAGTTCGCGCAGGCCGCTGCGGCCCAGGCCGACGTTGGTCGGCGCCGGCACCACCCAGCCCGGCACCGCGCTCTCGCCCGGCGCGGCCATGCCGAGGGCGATGGCGGTATCGGAGAAGGCCTTCATGCGGCGCATCGCGCGCTGGTCGTTGGCGCTCAGCGTGGCGACGCGGCGCCTGCCGCGCGCGTGCAGGTAGCGCGCCACCGCCTCCCCCACTTTTTCATGGGAAAAGCCGATCAGCATGTCGATCGGGTCGGGCGTCAGGTCCCAGGTCTCCACCACCGGGATGCCGCTGGTGAGCAGGCGCTGGCGTCCCTGCGGCGAGCGCATGATGCCGGTCAGTATCACGCCGTCGGGACGGCGGCCGATGATGGCCTCCAGCAGTTCGTCCTCGCGCGAATCTTCGTAGCCCGACTGGCCCAGCATCAGCTGGTAGCCGGACGCCGCCAGCGACGCCGTCAGCGACTGCACCATCTCCAGGAACACGTTGCCGGAGATGGTGGGGATCACCGCCGCCACCAGCCGGCTCTTGCGCGAGGCCAGGCCGCCGGCCAGCATATTGGGCACGTAGCCGGTCTGCTCCACCGCCTCCCGCACCCGCAGCAGGATGGCGTCGGACACCGCGTTCGGCGTGTTCAGCGCGCGCGAGGCGGTGATCGGCGCCACGCCCGCCAGCTTGGCGACGTCGCGCAGCGTGGTGCCGCCGCTTTTGCGCCGGCTGCGGCGCGGCGCGGCCTGCGTCAACGGTGCTGCGTTCGAGTTGTGATCCGGGGCGTCATCCATGCGGCGATTCTAACACCGGCGTCAGTGGCTGCGCGGGGCCTTGTAGCGGGCCAGCTCCATCTTGCCGATCTGGCTGCGGTGCACTTCATCCGGACCATCGGCCAGGCGCAGCGAACGCGCACCGGCGTAGGCCGAGGCCAGGAAAGGATCGGCCATGCCGCCGCCGCCCTGCACCTGGATCGCCCAGTCGATCACCTTGCACGCCATCGCCGGCGCCGCCACCTTGATCATGGCAATCTCCTTGGCCGCCACCTTGTTGCCGACGGTGTCCATCATGTAGGCGGCGTTGAGCACCAGCAGGCGCGCCTGGTCGATCATGATGCGCGACTCGGCGATGCGTTCCAGCGTCACGCCCTGCTCCGCCACCGGCTTGCCGAAAGCGACGCGGCTCAAGCTGCGCCGGCACATCTGCTCCAGCGCGCGCTCGGCCAACCCGATCAAACGCATGCAGTGGTGGATGCGGCCCGGCCCGAGGCGGCCCTGGGCGATTTCGAAACCGCGGCCCTCGCCCAGCAGCAGGTTGGAGGCCGGCACGCGCACGTTGTCGAAGACGATTTCGGCGTGGCCGTGCGGCGCGTCGTCGAAGCCGAACACCGGCAGGTGGCGCAGCACGTTGACGCCCGGCGTATCGCGCGGCACCAGTATCATCGACTGCTGCACATGGCGGTTGGGGTTATCCGGATCGCTCTTGCCCATGAAGATGAAGACCTTGCAGCGCGGGTCGTTGCCGCCGGAGGACCACCACTTGCGGCCGTTGATCACATACTCGTCGCCGGCGCGCACGATGGAGCTGGCGATGTTGGTGGCGTCGGACGAGGCCACCTCCGGCTCGGTCATGCCGAAGCAGGAACGGATGCGGCCATCGAGCAGCGGCTCCAGCCACTCGCGCTGCTGCGCCTCGGTGCCGTAGCGGGTCAGCACTTCCATGTTGCCGGTGTCCGGCGCCGAGCAGTTGAACACTTCCGGTGCCCACACGGCGCGGCCCATGATCTCGCACAGCGGCGCGTATTCCAGGTTGGTCAGGCCGGCGCCGTGCTTGGAGTCGGGCAGGAACAGGTTCCACAAGCCCGCCGCGCGCGCCTTGAGCTTGAGCTCTTCCATCACCACGGTCGGCACCCAGGCGTCGCCGGCGGCGCGGTTGGCGTCGATCTCGGCGTGGAAGCGCGCTTCGTTCGGATAGATATGCTCGTCCATGAAGGCCGTCAGGCGGGCCTGGAGTTGCTTTACTTTCGGGCTGTAGTCGAAGTCCATGATGCTGTCCTTTATCGTTCTTTATCGGTAGGTGACGGCGCCGGGTTGTCCCAGCCATTCCAGGTGCGAGTAGTTGTTCAGGTAACTGAGCGTGAACTGGCCGGGACGTTGCAGCAGCTTGGTGACGGCGCAATTGGCCAATGCCCAACTGAGCTCCATCACCTGATAGTCCTGCAAGCCAAGCAGGTGCTGCATCAGCGTGGCGATCACGCCGCCGGAGGTGAACACGATGGTGGCCTGCTTGCTGCTGTCGGTATCGAGCCGTTCCAGCGCGCCCACGCAGCGGCGGCGGAATTCCGGCCAGGTTTCGGTGTACTCGTCGTCGTGCCAGCCACTCATCCAGCGCTGCATGGCGGCGCGGAACAGATGCTCCAGCGCGCGTTGCGGCTCTTCGTGCTGCGCCAGCATCTGCTGGAAGGCGGCGGCGTCGTCCACCTCCGGGCAGTGGCGCCGCAGCACTTCGAGGTGATCGAATTCGGCGAAGCCAGGGTCGGTGATCCAGTCGGTGTCGGCCAGCAGGGCTTTCGGCAGCTCGGCCAGGCAGGAGTCGGCGGTCTGGCGATGACGCGCCATGCCGCCCACCACCACGCGCTGGAAGGACTGGCGGCTGTTGGCATACCACTGCCCCAGCAAGCGCGCCTGCTCGTAGCCCAGCGTCGACAGCTGGTCGTAATTGGCGCTGCCGAACGAGGCCTGCCCGTGGCGCACCAGATAAATTTGTCCCATTTTCTTCCAGCTCCAGATCAAAACACGCACCAGCTTAACGTCCGGCCTATAATTCATCAAATGAATAGTTTTAATTGAGCCGAATAAATTTCATGCATATATCCAAGGTCGATCTCAACCTGTTCATCGTCTTCGAGGCGATCTACGCAGAAGGCAGCATCACCCGCGCCAGCCTGAAGATGAACCTGACCCAGCCCGCCATCAGCCACGCGCTGAACCGGCTGCGCCAGTTGTTCGACGATCCGCTGTTCGAACGCCAGGGCCATGTGATGGTGCCGACGCCGCTGGCCCGCTCCATCATCGACCCGGTGCGGCAATCGCTGCGCGGCTTTGAGGTGACGCTGAACGGCGCCGAGCGTTTCGACGCCGCCACCAGCGAACGCACCTTCTCGCTGGCGCTGCGCGACGTGCTGGAGGCGAGCGTGCTGCCGCCGTTGATGGCGCGCGTGGCCCACGATGCGCCGACGGTGGGCCTGAACACCTTGCAGGTGGGCCGGCGCGAGCTGGAAAGCGAACTGGCGGCCGGCAGCCTGGACGTCGCCATCGACATCCTGCTGCCGCTGTCGAACGACATCCGCCGCACCTTGCTGGCGACCGACCAGACGGTGGTGCTGGTGCGGCGCGATCATCCGCTGGTGAGCGGCGCGCTGGATCTGGACTCGTATCTGAAACTGGAACACATCCAGACCAGCTCACGCCGGCGCGGGCCGGGGCTGGAGGATTTTGAACTGAGCCGCATGGGGCTACAGCGGCGCGTGCGACTGCGTTGCCAGCACTACTTCGCCGCCTGCCGCGCGGTCAGCCAGACCGACCTGGCGCTGACGATGCCGGAACGGCTGGCGCGCGTGGTCAACCAACAGTTCGGCAACCAGATCCTGCCCTTCCCCTTGACGATGCCGTCGCTGGACATCTACCTGTACTGGCACGCCAACATCGACACCGATCCAGCCAGCGTGTGGCTGCGCGAGCAGGTCAAGCAGGCCATGCAGACGGCTGGTTAGCAGCCGGTGCTGGCGCCGGAGGCCAGCGTGCGAACGGCTTTGGAGATATCGGCGGCGATGCGGGTGACGGCGCGGCGGTGGCCGGCCACCAGCGCGTCGTAGCCGCCGCCGACCGCTTCGTTGGCGACGCTGCGGCAGGTCAGCACCTTGCTGCTGCCGACCAGACGCACGCTCCACACCGCATCGATCAGCGCATACTGTCCGGGCGCGGATTCAAAGCGCTGCACGTTGGTGCTGATGCGGTAGACCGGCGCACCGTCCGCCGTCGGCGTGCGGAACACATCCACCGTCCCCAGCTCGCCGGTGATCGCCAGCGACAGCGCCTGGCCGAGCTCCGACGCCGGCATCGCCGACCAGCGCTCGTGCTCCAGCAGATCGATGCGCCCTGCCTCCGTGTTGACCACCAGCTGATAGCGCGCCACCTGCTGCGGCACCGTCACCGCCGGCAGTTCGATGTAGTAGCCCGGCGGCTTGGCGGCGGGCGCCGGCACGCCCATGCCGTTACTCAGGCTGTAGAAGTGCTCGGGCGGTGCGGCGGCGCAACCGGCCAACAGCATGGTCGCCATGGCCACCATGGCCAGCGCGGTTGGCGCAGTTGTATGCTGCATCATTTAGGTTCTCCCTTGGTGTCCTGCTTGTTCGTTTTCCCGCGCAGCAGCGACTCGGGATGACGCTCCAGATAATCCGACAGCGCGTTCAGCGATTGCAGCGTTTGCGTCAGCTGCTGCAAGGCCTCGCGCAGGTCGGACTGCACCGGCGAATCCTTTTGCAGCAGCTGGTTGGCTTCGCCGAAGGTCTTGCGGGCAGCGCCCAGCGTGTCCTTCATCTCCGGCACCACCTGTGCATCGATCTGCTTGAGCAGCACATTGGCGCTCTTGAGCGTATCGCGCAGGTTGTTGCCGATCTCGCCGAACGGCACCTGATCCAGCTTGCGCGCGATGCTGGCGATCTGCGTCTGCAGCTCGTCCAGGCTGTTCGGCACCGTCGGCACCTCCAGCGGATACTGCGCCACATCCAGATTGACCTTCGGCGCGTTCGGGAAGAAGTCCAGCGCCACATACAGCTGGCCGGTCAACAGGTTCCCGGTGCGCAGCTGGCCGCGCAGGCCGCGCGCCACCATGCGCTCCAGCACCACTGGACCGGCGTTGCGATCCTGGTCGCTGGAGACGGTCTGCTGGAAGCTGCGGCCCAGGCGCGCCGGGTACATGTCCACCGTCACCGGCATGCGGAAGTTCTTCTTTACCGGATCGAACTCCACGCCGACCGAGCGCACCTCTCCCAGCACGATGCCGCGGAAGTCCACCGGCGCCCCCGGCGACAGGCCGCGCAGCGACTGGTCGAAGTACAGCACCGTGGTAATCGGCACGCCATCCGGCTCACGCAAGGCGTTGGCCTGGTCGGAGGCCAGCGGGAAGTCGGTGCCAGGCGCCGCCTGCTGGTCCGGCTTCTGGCCGTTCATGGTCTCGAACGCGATGCCGCCCACCAGCAAGGCCGCCAGCGACTGTGTGTTGACCTTGAAGCCGTTCGAATCGAGCCGCACATCGACGCCGCTGGCATGCCACCAGCGCGTGTTCTTGCCGACGTACTGGTCATACGGCGCGCTGACGAATACCTTCATTTTCACGCCGCGCCCCTTCTCGTCCAGATCGAAGCCGACCACCTGCCCGACCTGGATGCGGCGGTAGAAGATCGGCGAACCGACGTCGATGGAGCCGAGGCTCTCGCCATGCAGCGTGAACTTGCTACCCTTGTCGTCGCCGGCCACCTGCGGCGGTTTTTCCAGGCCGGTGAACTCCTCCTTGACCTCCTCCGATTTACCGGCATCGACACCAATGTAGGCGCCCGACAGCAAAGTACTCAGGCCGGAAACGCCGCTCGCGCCCACGCGCGGCCGCACCACCCAGAACCGGGTATCGGCGGCGGTGAAGCGCTTGGCTTCCTTGCTCATGTCGATCAGCACCAGCACCTTGGACAAATCGCGCGACAGCGTGATCGAGCGCACCAGGCCGATATCCACGTCCTTGTATTTGACCTTGGTCTTGCCGGGTTCCAGGCCGTCGGCGCTGCGGAAGCTCACCGTCACCGTCGGGCCCTGGTCCATCACCGACTTGACCACCAGCGCCAGGCCGATCAAGGCGGCCAGCAAGGGGATCAGCCACACCAGCGAAGGCAGCCAGCGATTGGCCTTCTCCACTCTCGGCTCGGGCAGCGGCGGCGCGCCGCTTTCGTTTTCAGGCATGGTTCTCTCCATTTGAATCGATTGGGTCCCAGATCAGGCGCGGGTCGAACTGCATCGACGCCAGCATCGTCAGCACCACCACCGCGCAAAACGCCAGCGCGCCGGGACCGGCGGTGATCACGGCCAAAGACTGGAAGCGCACCAGCGCCACCGTCAGCGTAATCACAAAAATATCGAGCATCGACCAGCGGCCGACAAACTCCACGATCCGGTACAGCATCGTGCGCTGCAAAGGGCGCCAGCGCGAGCGCCGCTGCGTCGTCAGCGCCAGCAGCGACAGCGCCGCCAGCTTCAGCACCGGCACCACGATGCTGGCGATGAAGATGATCGCCGCCAGCGCCGGCGAGCCGCTGGTCCAGAAGTAGACCACGCCGCTGATGATGGTGTCGTCCTCCTTGCCGAACAGCGAGTGCGTGTACATCACCGGCAGCAGGTTGGCGGGGATGTAGAGGATGGTGGCCGCCAGCAGGAAGGCCCAGGTGCGGCCCACGCTGTCGGGACGGCGCCGGTGCAGCACCGCGCCGCAGCGCGCACAATGCCGGTGCGCGGCCGGCTGGTCCTGCGCCACCAGGCCGCAGCTGTGGCAAGCGGCCAGGCGCATATGCGGCGTGTAGCGGAACTCCGCCTGCGCCGGACGGCGCGGCCCCGGCAGGTGTTCGCCGATATTCCACAGCATCTGCGGATCGAAAGAAGTGACGATGGCCAGCATCAGCGTCAGCGCGCCGAAAGCGAACAGGCCCGGTTGCACCACCACCTGCGCCAGGCTGGTCATCTTGACGATGGTGATCAGGATGCCGATCATCAGCACCTCGGTCATTCCCCAGCGCCGGGCGGCGCCGACGGCGCGCAGCAAGTGGTCGAAACCCGGCGGCCGCACGCCGGCGCGCAACGCCAGCGTCACGTACAGCAGCGCGCCCAGCTCCACCGCCGGCAACAGCGCCGTGAACAGGAATACAATCACAGCCACCACCTGCATCTGCTCCGTCCACAGTACGCGTATCGCGCCGAGCAAGGTGGCGCTGGACGAGTAGCCGCCCACTTCCAGTTCAACGATGGGGCAAAATTGGGCGATCAGGAAGGTGAAGATGGCGCACAAGGTGATGGCAGCCATGCGGTTGACGTCCGAATGGATGCCGCGATAGAGGATGGAACGGCAGCGCACGCAACGCGCTTTCTCGCGCGGCAGCACCGGGCGCCGCTTGTGCAGTACGCCGCAATCGTGACAGCTGATCAAATCATATCGATGCACTGGCTGGCCGTTTGTTCAATAATGGCCCTATGATACGACAATCGATACGATAATCCGCTAAAATCGCGGCCTCAAATGCATCGGCAATGAAGATGACCATGTTCCGCAGCCAGTTCAACATCCTGATCGCCGCAACGCTGGCCGTTGCGGGCTGCGCGCACGCGCAGGCGGGGAAAGAACTGGTATTCGGCACCACCCACGACGAGAACTCGCCGCTGTTCCTGTACGCCAGCGCCTACCTTCAGCAACTGTGCGCCGAGAGCAGGCAGCGCTGCACGCTGCAAAGCCTGCCGGGACGGCGTTCCGAAGCGATGCTCGCCGCCGGCAGCATCGTCGGCGAAGTAGGCCGCGTCAAGGGCTATCTCCAGAAGCATCCGGACTATGTGCGGCTGGACGAACCCTTCATCGTCTCGCGCACGCGCATCTTCACCCGTACCGACAAGGACATCACCAGTTGGGAGTCGCTGGCGAAGAAGGTCAGGACGGTCAGCTACAAACGCGGCATCTATTTGTACCAGCAACGGTTGGAGGCGCTGCAGCCGGCGATCCAGCCGCATGACGTGCAAAACGAAGCGGCCTGCCTGCAAATGGTGCTGGTGGCGCGCGACGACGCCTGCGTGTTCGACGACGGCGGCATCAGCAACGAGGCCAGGCCGCTGCTGGCCCAGGGCCATAGCAGCGCCTCGGTGGAGGATCTGCCGCTGTACATCTATCTGGGGAAGGATAACGCGGCGCTGGCGCCGGTGTTGTCCGACGCCGCCAGGCGCATGGCCGCACGCGGCCTGCCGGCGCAGCTGCACCACAAGTTCTACGAGGCCAAATAGCCTTACTTGATGCTGGTGTTGAGTTCCTGGAAGTCCGCCGTCTTGCCCAGCGAGCGCCAGGTGGCCAGCAGATTGGCCGGCGGTGCAATCAGCTTGCGGGCCGCCAGATCGAGCCAGCCGCCGGTGCTGGTCACGCGCGCGGCCAGCTTGCCGTCGGCGCGGATGATGTCGGTGCTGAGCGACCAGCGGCTGCCGTCTTCGGACAGGCCGGCCACGCCCAGCGTGACGGTGATCTCTTCCAGCAGCATGACTTCCTTGAAGTAGGCGATTTCGTCCTTCATCACCACCGGACCGATTTTCAGGCGCATGAATTCGCTCATCGGAAAGCCGTTCTCCGACAGGAACAGCATGCGCACATCGCCCGCCTTGTCCAGGAAGGCCGTGTTGCGCATATGGCTGTTGAAGTCCATATCGCCCCAGCCGGCCATCATCTTCTTTTCAAACATTTTAAGCTCCAAGGAAATCCAATAGCGTGCATGCTACCACCTTGGTCGCCTTGCGCAGGTCTTCAAGCAGCAAGCGTTCATCCGCCTTCTTGGCGTTGGACTCGGGTACCGAGCGCGGGCCGGCGCCGTACAGCACCGCCGGGATGCCCTGTTCGCCGTACAGGCGCGCGTCCGCATACAGCGGCGTGCCTTGCGCCGGGATCTTCTCGCCGATGAAGGTTTGCGCGTTCTGCTGCAGGCTCGCCACCAGCTTCTCGGTGCCCGGCTGCTCGCGCAGCGCGTGCGACAGCAGCAGGCGCTTGATTTCGACGCGGATGCCGGGCTGGCCCTCGACCGCCTTCTCGATCAGCGCACGCACCTGCGCTTCCACGACAACCGGATCTTCTTCCGGGATCATGCGGCGGTCCATCTTCAGCACGACCTTGCCCGGCACCACGTTGGTATTGGTGCCGCCGTCGATGCGGCCCACCAGCATGGTCGGCGAGTCGATGCCGGGGATTTTCGATTTGACCTTTTTCAATTCAGGCAGCTGGTCGTAGATCGCGTTCAGGATGCGGGTCGCAGCTTGCAGCGCGTCATGGCCGGTCTCCGGCATCGCGCCATGGCCGGACTTGCCATGTACGGTGATCTCCAGTTGCAGGCAGGCGTTGTGCGCGGTGACGATGTTGTAGCTGAAGCCCGCCGCGATGACGAAATCCGGCTTGGTCAGCTTCTGCTCCAGCAGCCAGCCGGGCCCCAGCAGGCCACCGAATTCCTCGTCGTACGTGAAGTGCAGTTCCAGCCCGCCCTTCAACGGCAAGCCCAGCGCCTCCAGCGCGCGCGTGGCGAAGATGTAGGTGGCGAAGTCGCACTTGGAGACGGCGGCGGCGCGGCCGTAGATGTAGCCGTTTTCCACCACGCCGCCATACGGTGGATAGGTCCAGTTGTCGCCCGGCGGCACCACGTCGCCGTGGGCGTTGAGCGCCACGGTCGGGCCGCCGGCCTGGTACGGGCGACGCACGATCAGGTTGGTGATGGTCTCCATGCCGTAGTCCTGCACCACCTGCGCCGGCACTGCGTGCTTCTCGGCGGTCCAGCCGTAGGCCTTGACCAGGTCTGCCACCATGTCCGCATGCGGCGCGTTGTTGCCGGGCGGGGTGTCGGTCGGCACGCGCAGCAGCTGCTGCAATACGCCGACTTCTTCATCGAAGTGCGCGTCGATCCATTGAGCCAGTTGTTCTTTGTTCGTCGTCATCGCTGTTCTCTCACTTGGCGCCGGACTCGAACCAGGTCGCGATCTGCGCCCGTTCGGCATCGGTCATATTGGTCAGGTTCGCAAGCGGCATGGCTTTCAGCTGCACCGATTGCTTGTAGATTTTTTCCGCGTTCTGGTGGACCTGCTCGGCGCTGTCGAGCATCACGCCGGCAGGCGCCGTCGCAAAGCCGGCCTGCGACGGATGGGCCGAGTGGCAGGCCACGCAGCGCTGGTCGATGACGGTTTTCACCTTGGCGAATTGCGCCGCAGGGTCGGCGGCAGCTGCCACCGCCACGGGACGCGGCGGCGCGATCGCCACCGCCACCCCGACCAGCAGCGCCACGCCGACGGCCGGATAGCGCCACTCCACGCGGCCCTTGTGGCGCAGGTTGAAGAAGTGACGGATGAAGACACCGGCCGCCATGATGAAGGCCAACACCAGCCAGGCGCGGTCGTTCCGGTAAGTCATCGCATAGTGGTTGCTGATCATGATGAACAGCACCGGCAGCGTGAAGTAGTTATTGTGGACGCTGCGCTGCTTGGCCTTCTGGCCGTGGACAGGATCCGGCAGGCGGCCGGCCGACATGGCCTCCACCATCTTGCGCTGGCCAGGAATAATCAGCATCAGCACATTGCCGACCATGATGGTGCCGATCAGCGCACCGACGTGGATGTAGGCGGCGCGGCCGCTCAATACATGCGTGAGGCCATACGCGGCGCCGACGATCAGCACGAACACCACCACGCCGAACCACAGGTCGCGCTGGCCCAGCGGCGAGCGGCACAGCAGGTCGTACACGGTCCAGCCGACGACCAGCGTGCCGACGCCGATGCCGATCGCCTGCCAGCTGCCGATATCGGCCACCGATTTATCGATCATCATCGCCTGGGCGTTGAAGTAGTAGGCGATGGTCAGCAGTGCGATGCCGGACAGCCAGGTGGAATAAGCTTCCCACTTAAACCAGTGCAGGTCCTTCGGCAGTTCTGCCGGCGCCACCAGGTATTTTTGCGGGTTGTAGAAACCGCCGCCGTGCACCGCCCACAGCTCGCCAGACACGCCCTTCTTCGCCAGCTCCGAGCCGGGAGCCGGCGGGCGGATCGAATTATCCAGCCAGACGAAGTAGAACGAAGCGCCGATCCAGGCGATGCCGGTGATGATGTGCAGCCAGCGCACGATCAGGTTTAGCCACTCAAGGCCGTACGGGATCAGATAGGCGTATAAATCCATGGGAGCTTTCTGGGTAAAGAGTGTGGCTAATTTACAGAAGATAAACGGAATTGATGCGGACCACATGAACATTAGAGTATATTAAACATATCCGATTCCGTATAACAGAAATACTCCCATGGCCGCCCTGCCGCAACACCTGGATCTGCACCTGATCCGCATCCTCTACCTGCTGCTGGTTGAGAAGAACGTCTCACGCGTCGCCCTCAAACTGAATCAGCCGCAGCCCTCGATCTCCGCCTCGCTGCGCAAGCTGCGCGAGCTGACGGGCGACCCATTGCTGGTGCGCGGCGCGCGCGGCATGGTGCCGACCCAGCACGGCGAAAGCCTGCTGATCCCGGCCAAGCGCATCCTCGACGAGACCGAGAACCTGTTCCTGAAAAAGTCTCCCTTCGTGCCGCAGGAAGAAGCGCGCACCTTCCACATCGCCGCGCCGGACTATCTGGACAGCCAGTTCCTGCCCAATCTGGTGGCGCTGCTGCGGCGCGGATCGCCCAACAGCCGCGTGAAGATCCACGGCCTGGGCCCCGGCGTGGACTACGTGCGCCTGCTGTCGGACGGCGACATGGACCTGGTCATCGCCAACTGGGACGAGCCGCCCGAGCACCTGCACATGTCCAAGCTGTTCGAGGACCCGATCATCGCCGTGATGCGTTCCGACTGCCCGTATGCGCTGCGCACCGGCAGCGACGACATGACGATCAACGACTACCTGTCCCTGCCCCACGTGGCGCCGACGCAGATCCTGCCCGGCTACCACGGCGTCATCGACGACTTCCTTGAGCGCCAGGGCCTGCAACGCAACGTCGCGGTGGAATCGGCCTACTTCGGCCTGATCCCGTACATGCTGACGCAGACAGACCTGGTGCTAACCACCGGCCGCCAGTTCGTGCGCTACTACGAACGCAACATGCCGCTGAAGACCTTCACGGTGCCGGTCAAGTTCCCGCCGATGCGCTTCTACCAGCTGTGGCACGAGCGCGTGCACCAGGCACCGGAGCACAAGTGGCTGCGCGAGCAGGTCGCCACGGCGGCCAAGGCGCTCGGCAAATAATAACCCTTAGCGGATACCGCATATAACTGCACGGATCAGTTGCGATTACACTAGGCTATGACCACACTTTCCGAACTAAACAGCTGCGACGCCGCCACCTTCACCGACCGCCTGCGCGGCATCTACGAGCACTCGCCGTGGATACCGGAACGGGCGGCGGTCCAGCGGCCTTTCGCCAACGCCACCGCGCTCAAGCTGGCCTTGCAGGCGGTGGTCAGTGCAGCGACGCTGGACGAGCAACTGGGCCTGATCCGCGCCCACCCCGAACTGGCGGGCAAGGCCGCGGTATCCGGCCAGCTGACGGCCGAATCCACCAACGAGCAAGCCAAGTCCGGCCTGCACCTGTGCAGCGCCGAGGAATTCGCCACGCTGCACCAGCTGAACGCGGACTACAACGTTAAATTCGGCTTCCCCTTCATCCTCGCCGTCAAAGGCCCGGACGGGCAAGGGTTGACGCGCCGCGCCATCATCGCCACCTTCACGCGCCGCCTGAAGAACCAGCGCGCCGACGAAATCGCCGAGTGCCTGCGCCAGATTAAGCGCATCGCCGAGCTGCGCCTGAACGACCTGCTGGGCGTCACGCTGGACTTCGGTCCGACCATCATGCAGTGGTGCGAAACCATCGCCGCATGGAGCGACACCGACAACAGCGCCAACGCGGACTTCGACCTGACCTGCGCCTACATGACGCCAGCACACCGCAAGACCGCCGCACAACTGGTGGACTGGATGCGCGACGCCGGCATGGATGCGCACATCGACGCCGTCGGCAACGTGGTCGGCGTCTACCGCTCGGATGCGCAGGACGCGAAGACGCTGATGACCGGTTCCCACTACGACACCGTGCGCAACGGCGGCAAGTACGACGGCCGCCTCGGCATCCTGCTGCCGATCGCCATCGTGCGCCATCTGCACCAGCGCGGCGAGAAGCTGCCCTTCCATTTCGAGATCGTCGGCTTCGCCGAAGAGGAAGGCGTGCGCTTCAAGAGCACCTTCCTGGGCAGTAACGCGGTGACGGGCCGCTTCGACCTGTCGCTGCTGGACCAGACCGACGCCGACGGCGTCACCATGCGCGACGCGCTGCTGGCCGCCGGACACGACGTGACGCGCATTCCCGCCATCGCGCGCGATCCTGCGCAACTGCTCGGCTTCGTGGAAGTCCATATCGAACAAGGCCCGGTGCTGCTGGAGCGCGACCTGGCGCTGGGCGTGGTGACGGCCATCGCCGGCAGCTCGCGCTACCTGGTCGAGCTGACCGGCCTGGCCAGCCACGCCGGCACCACGCCGATGACGATGCGCAAGGACGCGGCAGCGGCGGCGGCGGAAATCGTGCTGCTGGTGGAGCAACGCTGCGCGCAAGGCGAGTCGCTGGTCGGCACGGTCGGCCAGCTGCAGGTGCCAGGCGGTTCGGTCAACGTGATACCCGGCGCCTGCAAGCTGTCGCTGGATATCCGCGCCGCCGACGATGCGGTGCGCCTGGCTGCGGTGAAGGATGTGTTGGACGGCATCGCGGCGATCTGCGCGCGGCGCCAGGTGGAAGTGGGCATGCAGCAGATCGTGAATGCTTCGGCCGCGCCGTGCGCGCCGCGTCTGATGCAGCAATTCGGCGCCGCCATCGAACGCGCCGGCCTGCCGCGCTTCGACCTCCTTTCCGGCGCGGGTCACGACGCGATGGCGATGGCCGCCATCACCGACGTGGCCATGCTGTTCACCCGCTGCGGCAACGGCGGCATCAGCCACAACCCGCTGGAGACCATGACCGCCGACGACGCCGAACTGGCGACCGTGGTGCTGCTCGACTTCCTGCGCAGCTTCCGCCCCGCCTAGCGTTATGCCGGGCTAGCGTCCCTCGACCTGCCGGCTCAGTTCAGGCGTCCACTCGATGCGGTAGCGCTCCAGCAGCCGGCGGTATTCGCCGCTGGCGATCAGGGCGCGCAGCCCCCCGTCGAACTGGTCGCGCAACGCGGTCAGCCGGCGCCCCTTGGCGAAGGCAATGTAACTGGGCACGCTGTCTATCGCCTGCGGCAGCTTGACGATACGGCCGGCCAGCTCGGCGCCTATCAGCTTGTCAAGCGTGTAGCTGGCGGTGTACACATTGCTGGGAATCAGATCGACCCGGCCGAGTATCAGCTTGCGGAAGTTCTGCTCCAGCGTGGGCACCTCGCGGATCGCCAGTTGCGGGCGTGCCGCCTCGAAACGGGCGCCGTAGTTCACGCTCAACACGGTGCCCACCCGCAGGCCGGCCAGCGCGGTGAAGTCGCCGTCGAAGCGCGCGCTGTGGTCGTCCCTGGCGTAGAAGTAAATGATCTGTGGGATCAGCGATTCGCGGCTGAAGTCGAGAAATTGTTCGCGCTCCGGCGACTGGAAGATCGTGAAGATGCAATCGCGCTCGCCCTGCCGGATCAACGCCAGCGCCCTGCCCCAGGGCAGGATTTCGACGCTGACGGTATGGCCCAGGCGCGCCATCACCGTCGCGACGATGTCCACCGCCAGACCGTATGCAGGTCCGCCGGCGTCCTGCTGGATCAATGGGGGATAGTTGAGCGATACGCAGCGGTAGGCCCCGGCATGGGCGAAGCCGTAAGCGAAGAGCAGCGCTGCCGCCAGAAGCGACTTACCAAGCACAGAGCCTCCCGGTTGCCGCAGCGCCGACCGGCGCCGATGCCCCAGTGTATCACCATTCCCGCCGATGTCCTGCTGGCTTTCATGTGCAGCTATGCGTGAGGCATGGCCGCCGGCGCGCGCCGGCGGCGCGTCAAGGCAAACGGCAGCACGCCCGCCAGCAGCAGCGCGACGCTGCCTGGCACCGGCACCGCCGTGGCGCCCACCAGCGAGAACGAAGCATTGAAAGCGCCGGCGCCGACGATGTCCGTGCCGATGCGCAGCCAGTCCGGCGCCAGCGGCTCGTTGCGTATCCAGCTTTGCAGGTCGGGCACGAATGGACCGGTGCCGCCTGCAACCGGCTTGGCGGCGGACAGCCAGTAGAACTCCCCTCCCGTCACCGCCACCTGTGGCACGAAGAAGTAGTGATCGGCCGGCAGATCGAACGGCGAGCCGAAGTTGACGGTGATGGTCACCTCGGTGCCGCTGATCGGCCCCTCACCGTGGGTGGTCTGGTTCGGTATCGGGTTGATGCCATTGAGGACGCTGTTGGCGGCGCTGAAGGCGCCCAGCGTCGCGATCGAGAAGCTCAGCCCACCACCACCGCTATCGCGGCTGTCGAACGCCACATCGGACGGCGAATTGGTGCGCGTCGGTACCCGGCCCGATGGTGGACTGGTGGAGTCCTTGGGGAACACGCGATAGATCTCCGCCACCACCTGGCCAATGTTGGCCGCCGTGGCGCCGCCGGTCAGCAGCCCGGTGAAGCTTGCGCTGGTAATGCTGGTGTGCGAACCGAGTATGAAGTCGTCCGCCGATTCAATTTCGACCTTGCCGCCGCTGCCGGGCCGCGTGGCCGTGCCGATCAAGCCATCGGGGCCGCCGGTGCTGAAGAAGAACGGCGCGGCAGATGCCGGCAGCGCCGCCGCCATCGTGGCAAGCACTGCGCCAAGCATGCAGCCGCGCCCGATTCTGGAATGGATGTTCATGTCGCGTCTCCCTGGTCAACCGCCGGCGGGATGCCGGCCGTTGAAACGCGACGCAGGAAGTATGCCCCGACACGTAAAACCAATAAAGTCAGAGGCTTGGCGTTTCGGATATCGCCGCGACGCCTTCCATTGTCAAGAAAGCCGACAGCGGTTTCAAGGCGTACGCAACTCCTTCACCTGGGATTCGCTGACCGTGCCCGTCTGCCCGCCCCAGCTGACGCGCAGGAAATTGGTCAAGCCGGCGATTTCCTTGTCGCTTAACTTGGTCGCGAAGCCCGGCATGGCTTGCATGCTTTCCTTCTTGCCGAAGCGCTGCGCCTCGATGCCGTCCAGCGTGACGGCGATCAGGTTGTGCGGATCGGCGCTGCGCACCGTGGTGTTGCCCTTCATCGCCACCGCCACATGCGGCTTGCCGCCACCATCGTATCCATGACAACCGGCGCAGACGGCGATGTAGGTACGGCGGCCGGCATCAATCGCAGCATCCGCGGTGGCCGCAGCGGGCTTCAGTGGCTGCGGCGGCAAGGGCTTGTCACCCAGCAGATAAGCGGTCATCGCCCACATGTCGCCCGGCGTCAGATGCTGGGTGCTCAGGTGGACCACGGCGAACATCTCGCCGTAGGCCGAGCCTTGCGGCGCCACGCCGGTGCCGAGGAATGACGACAAGTCGGCGGCAGTCCATCCGGACGCTGACAGCCCGACCGGCGAGATGTCCGGCGCAGCGATGCGCGCCATCGTGCTGCCGCCCAAAGGTTTGGCTCCATCCATCTGCCCCAGCGCGCCGCGCGGCGTATGGCATTCCGCGCAGTGCCCCATCGTGTTGACCAGGTAGCGGCCGCGCAGATAGGCGGGCGACAGGCCGGCCGACGCATCGGGCAGCGAGTCCTTCAAGAACAGCATGTTCCAGAAGCGCATACCGAAGCGCATGTTGTAGGGGAACTTGAGATCGGCGGCCTTGCTGGCCACCGCCGCCGGCTTGATCTGCATGAGGTAGGCGTAAATGGCGTCGCTGTCGGCGCGGCTCATCGAGCGGTAGGAGGTGTAGGGCATGGCCGGATACAGGTGGCGGTCCGGCGCCACGCCGTCGCGCAAGGCCGCGTAGAACTCCTCGGCGGTCCATTTGCCAATGCCGTGCTCCTTGTCCGGCGTGATGTTGGTGCCGTAAAAAGTGCCGAAGTCCGATTTCAATTCCACGCCGCCGGCAAACGGCGCACCGGTGGCCGACGTGTGGCAGGCGGCGCAATCGGCCGCCTTGACCAGGTAGCGTCCGCGCGTGACGGCATCGTTGGCTGCGGCAACCGGCAGCATCGTCGCGGCCAGCGCTGCGGCGGCGAGAAGAGCAAGATGGCGGCTCATCATTTCCCCTCCTTCACCAGTCCGGGCGTATTGAGCACGACATCCTTGACCGCTTCAAAGTAGCGCACATAACCGGTGCAGCGGCAGATGTGGGCATTCAGGCTTTCGGTGATGGTCTCGTCGATCTGGTCGCGGCTGACCGGCGTGCGTTTCAAGCGCTCCAGCAGCACCGTGGCCGCGTTCACAAACCCCGGGGTGCAGTAGCCGCACTGGAAGCTGAAATGTTCGAGGAATTTTTGCTGCACCGGCGACAGCGCCACCACCTCGCCCTTGTCGTTTAACTTGGCGTGTCCCTCCACCGTGCGCACTTTTTTACCGTCGAAGAAATGCGCGCCGGTGATGCAGGAGCGGACTTCTTCGCTGGTGCCGTCGGCTTTATCCAGTATCACCACGCAGGCATGGCAAACGCCTTGGCCACAGCCCAGACGGGAGCCGGTCAGGTCGAGGTACTCGTGCAGGAAGTCGATCATCATCACGCCTTCCGGCGCCGGTATCGGGCCGACGGTCTTGCCGTTGATGGTCAGCGTAATCGGTTTGGTCGCGATGCTCATGCCAGCACCTCCTGGATATGTTCCGGCGTGACCGGCAAGTCGGTGAAGCGGTGGCCGATGGCGTGCGCGATGCCGTTGACGATGGCGCCGACCACGGGAATCATCACCACCTCGGCGATGCCCTTGGGCGTATCGGTCTCCGTCAACGGCGGCAGGATATCCGCCGTCTGCTTCCACACCGCGACATCGCGCGCGCGCGGCAGCTGGTAGCGGTTGAAGTTCCAGCTGCCGTTGCCCGGGCCATCCTCGTACAGCGGCAGGTACTCGTACAGCGCATGGCCTATGCCCATCGCCAGCCCGCCCTGCAGCTGGCTCGATACCAGCTGCGGCGACAGCATGCTGCCGCACTCCATGATGGAATGATGACTGAGCAGTTCGACCTTGCCGCTGGCTTCATGCACCGACAACTCGACCAGCGTCCCCACCGCGCTGTAGTAGGTGACGGTGGCGTTATTGCGCTGCACCGGCGGGATGAACACGCGCTTGCGGTTTAGCACGTGGTAGCCGCCGGTGGAGCTCATGCTGGTTTTCTTTCCCTGATCCGCGCCGTCACCATAGCGCAGCGACAGGCCGTCTATCGGCAGGCGCACGCCGGCGCCGTTGACATCGAACTCCGCCTCCGTCCACTGCCAGCGGTTGAACACGTGCACGGTGGCGCCGGTCACCAGTCCCAGTTCGTGTGCCTTGCTCGCCAGCTGCTCGTACGACAGCGCCTGCAGGCCGCCGGCGGACAGCTTGCCGTCGACCCAGCGCGCGTCCTCCACCCGTATCACCAGCGACGCCGCCTGGCCGCCGGCATAGCCCTCGCTCCAGATGGCCATCGCGGCCGGCCACAGACCGTGCATGAAGACCACGCGCGCCGCTTCGCGCGTGCTGTGCGTGAAGTAGTAGGCGGAATTGGTGGCGCTGGCGGGAGAACAGTAGGTCGGCGACCAGCGCGGATTGGCCGACAGCTTGTCCTGGTCGGCCTGGCTCATGATGTAGGGATCGCCGCTGCTGACCACCGGCAGGTCCTCCCATTCGGTGACGGCGGTATGCACGATGCCGGCCGGCTTGCCAAGCCACTTGGCGCAAGCCACCGCCTGCGATGTCGACATGCCGGTGCCGATCTCGGTGCCGCTGTGCGACAGCTCTATCGCGCCGTCTGCGTTGATCTGCACCTTGGCGAAGGAGCTCTCGGCGCCGGTGCCGAAGTCCTTCTGCACGCAGGCGAATCCCACGCCGTAGCGGTGGCCGGGATGCGCCGCCTCGAACGCGCGCTTGGCGCCGGCGCGGCCGGTCCACAGCGGATGCACCTTGGCCTTTTGCAGCACTTCGTCCACCCGCACCGCGCCGGCAGGAATCGCGCCCTGGGTGTTTTTCATCCCCGACCGCAGCGCATTTTTCAACCTGAAATCGATCGCGTCCAGCCCCAGCTTTTCCGCGAATTCATCGATCATCATTTCGGTTGCGGACATGCTCTGCAAGGTGCCGTAGCCGCGCGCCGACCCTGCGTCGACGGCGCGCGAGGCGATGGCGACGGCGGCGAAATCGTTCTTCGGAAAATAATAGATCGACTGCGCGGCCGTGGCCGACACCATCGCCACCGACGGCGAGAAGTTACAACGCCCGCCGCCGTTGGCTTCGAAATATCCCTGGAACGACTGCAGCATCGCGCTCTTGCGGTCGACCGCGATGCGGTACTTCATCTTGAACGCATGGCGTTTGATCGAGGACTGGAACTGCTCGTAGCGGTCGTTGGCCAGCCGCACCGGAACGCCGTTCGCGTAGAGCGCCGTCATCAGGCCGTAGAACGGAAAATTGTAGTGGTCCTTGGAGCCGTAGCCCACCGTGTAGCAAGGATGCAGGAACAACTTCTTGAGCGGGAACTTGCTCTTCTTGAGCATTTCTATCGCGCTGTCGATGACCTCCTGCGGCGACTGCGTCGGCACCACCATGTGCATTGTTTGCGCGGCGGCGTCGTACCAGCAGTTGGCGTTGTCCGGCTCCATTGCGGCCGTGTCCACCGACTGCGTGTTGTAGTCGCGCTCCAGCACCAGCCAGTCGGCCGGCGGGCGATCCAGTTCTTCCTTGATCTGGTTGGCGTAGTACATGCCCTGCTCGCCCAGCTTGCCGTGCTCTATGCCGTCCGGCCAGACCGGCTGCTGCTTGCGCATCGCGCTGGGGAACACCGGAGCGTTTTTCAGGCTGGAGAAAACGTCCATATCGGCCGACGTGGCGCCGCCCACCCGCACAAAGCGGAAGGTGCCCCACGGGTCGCGCTCCATCGGCGGCGCGGCGGCGCCGTAGCGCACCACGCCCTCCTTGAACTGCAAGGCATCCTTGGCCGCGCGGAAGCGGGCGAAGTCGTTGAAGATCAGGACCGCCACCGCATGTCCCAGATAGGCCGGCTGCTTCCCGGCCGGCAGCAGCATGTCTGCGCCATAAAAACCGGGGAAGGCGACGCCGTCGCGCACCAGATCCTCCGCCGTCACGACGCGGTCCGGCTTCAGGTCCTCCCCCAGCAGGGAGAGGTCGACGCCGTCAAACAGCGCGTCGGTACGGGTGGTGCGCAGCATCAGGGCGTGGGCTTGTTGTTGCGGCCAATGCGGCATGTCGCGCGAGCGAATGTCGCGGGCGAAGACTTTGGCGCCGGTGACCTTGGACAGCCCATCGATACGGAATTTTGCCAGTCCGGCCTTGCCGTCCCAGGCGACTGGCGTGAGGATTTTTTCCTCGAACAGGGCGGCAAGCGCCTTGCCGCCCAAGGGCGCGATGTAGACCGAAACGCCAGCGACCACGCTGGCCTTCAAGAAACCGCGGCGTGAAATGTCCCCATTCATCTTGTAACCTCCAGTGAGTCAGGTCAAGCGTTTCTTCTTTTTCGAGTAACCTAGTTGACCAGAGAGCGAGAGACGAGTCAACATCTTTCAACGGGGCGCCGCTACCGTGAATCGCCGTGCAACAGGGCCAGTTCGCGCCGGACGGCGTCGATCACAGGGGTCCAGTCGCCGGCGCTGGATTGCCTGAACAGGCGCATCGACGGATACCACGGCGTATCGCTACGTTCGGCCAGCCAGCGCCAGTCGCAGCGATAGTCGGGCAGCAGCACCCAGCACGGTTTGCCCAAGGCGCCCGCCAGATGGGCTACCGCCGTGTCCACGCTGATCACCAGATCGAGATTGGCGATGACGGCTGCGGTGTCGGCGAAGTCGCGCAGCCGCGGGCCGGCCGCGAACAGCGACATGCCATCGGGCGGATTCAACGCCTCATCCTCGCCTCGGCCTTTTTGCAGGCTGACGAAATGCACCGATCCGGAGGTGGCCAGCGACGACAACATCCCCAACGACGGTAGCGAACGATCGGCGTCGTTCTCGAAATCCGGGTTGCCCTTCCATGCCAGTCCGACGCGCAAGCCTTGCCCGGGCAGGCGGCCGGCCCAAAGCCTCACCAGTTCAGGCTCCGCAGCCAGGTAGGGAGTCGCCGCCGGCATCGCGGACAGGCTTATGCCGAGCGTGGCGGCCAGGCGCATCGGGTGGGTCCAGTAGTCCCAGTGCTCGCTGGGGACCGGATCACCCAGAGCATACACCTGATCGACGCCCCACAGCGTGGCGAACAGGCGCTTCAACGGAGCATGGCAAATCACGGCGACACGCGACGCTCCCCGCGCCTTCAGCTGCACGGCGTAGCGACAGAAGTGGATCATGTCGCCCTGCCCCGCCTCCAGCACGATGATCACCGACTTGCCATGCAACGGCTCGCCGTCCCAGCGGGGACAGGCGAAGGTATGCGCCAGCGAGTCAAACTGCCAGCGCGCCTCCAGCAGCGGCCAGCCTTCCTCAAAGCGCCCTTGCCGCAACAGCACGTAAGCCAGATTGAAGCGCGCCCGCGCGTGTTCCGGTTCCAGCGCCAGCGCTCGGCGGTAGCATTGCTCGGCCTCCTCTTCACGCTTTACGCACGCCAGCAGCACGCCCAGCTGGCTCCACGCGGACGGAGATTCCGGCGCCAGCTCCAACGCCATGCGTGCCGCCGCCTCGGATTCTTCGAAGCGCTTCGCCTTCAGCAGCAGCACACCAAGATTCTGGTAAAGCTGCGCATGGTCGGGCATCAGCGCGATGGCCTGGAGATAGTGGAATTCCGCCTCCGCCAGCGCGCCTTGCTGCTCCTTCAGATAACCGAGATTGGCGCGCGCGGCGCCGTGCATGGGTTCCAGCATCAGGGCCTGTAAAAAACAGTCCTCCGCTGCGGCGAAATCGCCGGCGGCCATGTGGTGATTTCCATCGAGGTAGGCTTGCTGCGGATCCGAATGCATCAGTCTATAGGCCTGCGATGAGTGCCAACAGCTCTGACTCCGGCAGAGGCTTGCTGAATAAATAACCTTGATAGTATTGACAGCCTTCTGCGATGACAAAGTTGAGCTGCTCCGGCGTCTCCACGCCCTCGGCCAGCACCGACATATTCAACGCCTTGCCCAGCGAGACGATGATGCGGACGATCGCAGCGCCGCTGTCTTCCTTGACTGCGCTCCAAATGAAGGAACGATCGATCTTCAGCTGGTCCAGCGGCAGCCGATGAAGATAGGAGAGCGACGAATAGCCGGTGCCGAAATCGTCCAGCGCGAAGCTGACGCCGGCGGCGCGCAGCTGCTGCATCTTCCCTACCGTTCCTTCGACATCCTTTAACAGCAGGCTTTCCGTCAGCTCCAGCCGTAGCCTGTCGGCGCGGGCGCCGGTCTGCGCCAGCACCTCCAACACGTGTTCGACGAAATCCGGCCGGTGGAATTGCGAAGCGCTGACATTGACCGCAATTTCCATCCCGGCCGTGCGTGCATCGCCGGCCCATTGCGCCAGCCGGCTGCACGCCTCGCGCATCACCCAGCGCCCCAACGGCAGGATCAGGTTCGAGTCCTCCGCCACCGGAATGAATTCGGCTGGCGGCACCAGGCCGCGCTGCGGATGATTCCAGCGCACCAGCGCCTCGGCGCCGGCCATGGTTCCGTCCATGCCCATCAGCGGCTGGTAGTACAGCACGAATTCATCATTGCCCAGTGCACGCCGCATGTCCGCTTCCAGCGCGGCCCGCGCGCTGACGCGCGCCTGCATCGCCGGATCGAAGAACGAGACGGTGTTGCGGCCCGCCGCCTTGGACTGGTACATGGCCAGGTCGGCGCGTTTCAGCACATCGTCCACGCCACTGCAGGCGCCGCTGAAAACCGTGATGCCGATGCTGGGTGTGCTGTATTGTTCCATTCCCTCGATATCGAACGGCTCGGCGAAGGCATGCACGATCTTGAGCGCCATGTCCTGCGCCGCCCGGGCAACGTCGTTCTCGGTGGTGCCCAAATCCTCCAGCAGTACAATGAACTCATCGCCGCCGAAACGGGCCACCGTATCGCATTCGCGCACTTCGGCGCTAAGACGGGCAGCGACCAGCTGCAACAGCTTGTCGCCCTTGTCGTGGCCACGCGTGTCGTTGATGGTCTTGAAATTATCCAGGTCGATGAACAGCATGGCTCCCAAGTGGCCCAGCGACAGCGCATGACCGGCGCGGTCCAGCAGCAGCTGGCGGTTGGGCAGGCCGGTGAGCTTGTCGTAAAAGGCCATGCTGTGGATCTGCGCCTCGATGGCCTTGCGCTCGCTGATGTCGCGGAAGTAGATCGTCACGCCCTCTTGCGATGGATAGGCGCGGATCTCGGTCCACAGATTGAGCGGAGCGTAATGCTCCTCGAACGCCACCAGGCTGTTGGTCTCCAGCGCCTGGTGGTAGGCCCGGTAGTACGGGCCGTCGACCGCCTCGGGGAAGACCGACCATACGTTCTTGCCCATCACCGCCAGGCGTTGCACTTGCAACAGCCGTTCCGCATTGCCGTTCATGTAGCGGATATTCCAACTACGGTCCAGCATCAGGACCGCATCGGAGATGCTTTCCAGCGTGGCCGTCAGGCAGGCTGTTTCCAGCGCCGCCGCGTGGGATAGTGGTGGTTCTTGCATGTTGAAAGCCAGGAGAGCCCTGATCCGTTCTTGTGGCCTGGGTAGGCCACCACGAGTCAGTATGCCCTCCGGCCGGGCAGCGGTCAAACGATACGGGCGCGCTCCAGCATCGCATGCAACAGAACGTTGCAGCCTGCTTCCAGGTGTTCGGACTTGGCGTCCTCGATTTCATTGTGGCTGATGCCATCCTTGCAAGGGACGAAGATCATGCCCGCAGGCGCCAGCCGCGCGGCGTAGATCGCATCGTGGCCGGCCCCGGAGACCACGTCCATTGTCGAATATCCCAGCTTGGCCGTGGCGTTGCGCACCGCGTCCACGCACTCCGGGTGGAACGGGCATGGCGGGTAGTAGGACACACGCTCGATCGAAATCTTCAAGCCGGTTTCGCTGCGGGTCTTGTCGATAAAGGCCAGCATCTCTTCGTGCATGGTGTTGAGCAGCTCATCGTTCACGTTGCGCAGGTCGATGCTGAACTTGACCTCTCCGGGTATCACGTTGCGGCTGTTCGGGAATACCTGCACCATGCCTACCGTGCCGCGTCCATACGGCGGGTAGCGGTTGGCGATGGCGACCACTTCCTGCATGATCCGGGTCGACACTTGCAGCGCGTCCTTGCGCAGGCCCATCGGCGTCGGGCCGGCGTGGGCTTCCATGCCGGTCACCACGCAGTCGTACCAGGACAGGCCCATCACCGCCGGCACCACGCCGATCACCTTGTCGGCGTCTTCCAGCACCGGACCTTGTTCGATATGGGTTTCGAAGTAGGCGCCGATCGGATGGTCGCCCGGCACCTGATCGCCCTTGTAGCCGATGCGCGCCAGTTCGTCGCCGACGGTCTTGCCTTCGGTGTCCTTGGCGGCGTAGGCTGTTTCCAGGCTGAAGGCGCCGCAGAATACGCCGGATCCCATCATCACGGGTACGAAGCGCGAACCTTCCTCGTTGGTCCAGAAGGCGACTTCGATCGGCGCCTCGGTCTTGATCTTCAAATCGTTCAGCGTGCGCACCACCTCCAGGCCTGCCAGCACGCCGTAGTTGCCGTCGAACTTACCGCCGGTCGGTTGAGTGTCGATATGGCTGCCGGTCATCACCGGCGGCAGCGCGTTGTTGGTGCCGTCGCGGCGCATGAAGACATTGCCGATCTGGTCCACCGTGACGGACATGCCAGCCTGCTTGCCCCAACCTACCACCAGGTCGCGGCCCTGTTTGTCCAGGTCCGTCAGGGCCAGGCGCTTGACGCCGCCCTTGGCGGTGGCGCCGATTTGGGCCAGTTCCATCAGCGCCGCCCACAGGCGGTCGCCATTGATGCGCATTTCACTCATTCTTCTACTCCTCTTCGATTAACGCGCCGACGTCGGCTTGAACGACGGACGGTCGATATGACGGCCCGCGCCCTCCACCGCCATCAGCACGCCGCGATGGAACACGACGTTACCGGCGGCCAGCGTGGTGCTCGGGATGCCGCGCACGGTGCGGCCTTCGAATACATTGAACCCGCCCTTGGCGAACTGCGTCAGCGACGAAATGGTACGGCTGCCTTCCGGATCCCAGACCACGATGTCGGCATCGGCGCCGACGGCGATCACGCCCTTGCGTGGATACATATTGAAAATCTGCGCGGCGTTGGTCGACGTCACCTTGACGAACTCCGACGGCGTCAGCATACCGCTGTTGACGCCAGCGTCCCACACCACGGACATGCGGTCTTCGACGCCGCCGCAGCCGTTCGGGATCTTGGTGAAGTCGTCCTTGCCGGCCGCCTTCTGCTCGGCGCAGAAGGTGCAGTGATCGGTCGCTGTGGTGTGCAGGTTGCCGCCTTGCAGACCATGCCACAGCGCGGCCTGGTGGTGCTTGCTGCGGAACGGAGGACTCATCACATGGCCCGCCGCGAAATCCAGGTCCTCGCTCTGGTACACGCTGTCGTCGATGACCAGGTGGCCGGCCAGCGCCTCGCCGTACACGCGCTGCCCGTTGGCGCGGGCGCGGGTGATGGCATCCAGCGATTCGGCACAGGAGACGTGCACGATGTACACCGGCGTGTTGAGCACATTGGCGATCGCGATGGCGCGGTTGGCCGCTTCCGCCTCCACTGCCGGTGGACGCGACAGCGGATGCGCACTCGGTCCGGTCATGCCCTTCTTCAGCAGGTCCTGCTGCAACTGATAAACCAGTTCGCCGTTCTCCGCGTGCACGGTCGGAATCGCGCCCAGCTCCAGCGAGCGGCGGAAGCTTTTCACCAGCGTTTCGTCGTCGGCCATGATGGCGTTCTTGTACGCCATGAAGTGCTTGAAGCTGTTGACGCCATGCTCGCGCACCAGGATGCCCATGTCGCGGTGCACCGTCTCGTCCCACCAGGTGATCGCCACGTGGAAGGTGTAGTCGCCGGCGGCCTTCTGCGCCCAGCCGCGCCACTGGTGGTAGGCCTCGATCAGGTTCTGCTTTGGCGCCGGGATCACGAAGTCCATGATGGTGGTGGTGCCGCCAGCCAGGCCGGCCGCCGTGCCGGTGTAGAAGTCATCCTGCGTCACGGTGCCCATGAAGGGCAGGTTCATATGGGTGTGGGTATCTATCCCGCCCGGCATGACGTACTGGCCGCTGGCGTCGATCACCTTGGCCGACGCCGGTGCATCCAGGTTATCGCCGACGGCGACGATCTTGTCGCCGTAGCAGAGCACATCGGCACGAAAAGCCCGGTCGGCATTGACGACAGTGCCGCCACGGATGATAGTTGTCATGGACATCTCCTGAATCTCTTAGGGGTGAGCTGCCCGGATCGCGGGCACCGCTTTGCCCTTCATCATAACCCCATACACCAGCGCGGAAATAGCGATTCCCACAAACCAGGCATAGGTATAGATCGTTTTAAAACCGGACGCCACATCGGGGAAGGACGCCGGGAAAGCGGCATTGAGGAAACCGGGGATATTCGGCAGAACGCCGACCACAAACGCCACCAGCGCGGCCGTGTTCCAGCCATTGCCATATGAGTACTGGCCGTCTTCGCGATACAGTTCGCCGACATTCAATTCGGTCTTGCGCACCATGTAGTAATCGACGATCAGGATGCCGGCGATAGGGCCCAGCAGCGCCGAGTAGCCGATCAGCCAGGTGAAGACATAGCCTTGCGTGGATTCGAGTATCTTCCATGGCATCATCAGGATCGCGATGCCGGCCGTGATGTAGCCACCGACCTTGTACGAGATCTGCTTCGGCGCCAGCGACGAGAAATCGTAAGCCGGACCGACCAGATTCGCCGCCAGGTTGACGGACACCGTATCGATCAACAGTATCAACAGCGCGATCAGCACTGCGGCGCCGGTCATGCGGCTGGCCAGGTCGACCGGATCCCAGATCGCCTTGCCGTACAAGACCACGGTGGCGGAGGTGACGATCACCGCCATCATTGCCAGCAAGCCCATAGGTACAGGCAGGCCGACCGACTGGCCTAGCACCTGGTCGCGCTGCGATTTGGCGAAGCGGGTGAAGTCGGGAATGTTCAACGCCAGCGTGGCCCAGAAGCCGACCATCGCCGTCAGCGAAGGCCAGAACACGGACCAGAACTGACCGGCCTTCTTGCCGCCCGCGACAAACTGCGAAGGTGCCGACAGCAAGTCGCCGAAGCCGCCGGCCTTGTTGTAGACCCAGCCAAGCAGCACAAAGCAGATCAGGATCTTCAGCGGCGCGGTATAGGTTTCCAGCTTGCGGATCGCGTCCATGCCGTGCACGATGTACCAGAACTGGATGCCCCAGAAAGCCAGGAAGCACAGCAGCTGCCCGCCGTTGATGCCCAGGCCTGCGATCTTCTCGCCGCCGATATCGCCGCCCATCATCACGCCGAGCAGCGTGTAGATCATCTGCCCGCCGAACCAGGTCTGGATGCCGTACCAGCCGCAGGCGACGATGGCGCGCATCAGCGCCGGCAAGCGCGCGCCGGCGGTGCCGAACGACGAACGGGCCAGCACCGCATACGGAATGCCGTACTTGGTGCCGGCATGGCCGATCAACAGCATCGGCAGCAAAACGATAGCGTTCGCAAGGAACACCGTCAGCACGGCCTGGTAGCCGGACATGCCGCCTTCAATCAAACTGGCGGACAGCGTGTAGGCCGGTATGCACATCACCATGCCGACCCACAGTGCGGCGAAGTGATACCAGCGCCAGGTGCGTTGCGCCGCCGTTGTCGGGGCCAGGTCTTCGTTCCAGAGTTGCGTGCTGCCAGAGAGTTCTTTGCTCACGGGGCTTTCTCCAAAGGTTGATGTATCCTTCTATCGCTGCAAGTTCCGTACCCAACCCGCACTGCGGCGCAAGGGGTCTGACCCATGGGGTCAGACCCCATCGGTGTGGGGTTGCTACGCCGTCTCCGTCACCTTGATGTTCTCCGCGCGCGGGTTGCGCGGGTCCTGCGTCCAGTTCATGTATGGCTTGCCTGTATTCTGCGGCACCATCGTGATGCAGCCTTGCACCGGGCAGGTGATTTCGCACAGGTTGCAGCCCACGCATTCTTCCTTGATCACTTCATACGTGCGCACGCCGCTGGCCGCGTCGATGAGTTGCGCGATCGACTGGTGCGACGTGTCTTCGCACGCCACGTAGCAGCGGCCGCACTTGATGCAGTCGTCCTGGTTGATCTGCGCAATCACCTGGTAGTTCATGTCCAGGTATTTCCAGTCCGTCGTATTCGGCACGGCCTTGCCGACGAATTCACTGATGCTCTTGTAGCCCTTCTCGTCCATCCAACGCGACAGGCCGTCCTTCATCTCCTCGACGATGCGGAAGCCGTGCAGCATGGCGGCGGTGCAGACCTGCACGCAGCCCGAACCCAGCGCCATGAACTCCGCCGCGTCGCGCCAGTTGCCAATGCCGCCGATGCCGGAGATCGGCAAGCCCTTGGTCTGCGGATCGCGCGCGATCTCGGCGACCATGTTCAGCGCGATCGGCTTGACGGCCGAACCGCAGTAGCCGCCGTGGGTGCTGGCGCCACCGACGATCGGGAAGGCCACCATCTGGTCCAGGTCCAGGTGGGTGATCGAGTTGATGGTATTGATCAGTGAGACCGCATCGGCGCCACCGGCCTTGGCGGCGCGCGCCGGGGCGCGCACGTCGGTGATGTTCGGTGTCAGCTTGACGATGACCGGCAGCTTGGAGTGCGTCTTGCACCAGCGTGTGACCATCTCCACATATTCTGGAACCTGGCCCACTGCCGCGCCCATGCCGCGCTCCGGCATGCCGTGCGGGCAGCCGAAGTTAAGCTCGATGCCGTCGGCACCGGTGGCTTCGACCAGCGGCAGAATATCGGCCCACAGCTTCTCTTCGCACGGCAGCATCAGCGAGACGATGATGACGCGGTCCGGCCAGTCCTTTTTCACCTGCGTGATCTCTTGCAGGTTGATTTCCAGCGAACGGTCGGTAATCAGTTCGATGTTATTGAAGCCGAGGACTTCACGGTTCTTGCCGTAGTGCGCCGAGTAGCGCGACGACACGTTGACGGCGGCGGGATCTTCGCCCAGCGTTTTCCACACCACGCCGCCCCAACCCGCCTCGAATGCGCGCACCACGTTGTAGGCCTTGTCGGTCGGCGGCGCGGAGGCTAGCCAGAACGGATTGATGGACTTGATGCCGCAGAATTCTATGCTCAGGTCAGCCATTATGCAGCCTCCTTCATACCGTTGATGTCTTGGTGAATGGCGTGTGCCGCCAGTTTTCCGTGCTGTACCGCCTGCACGGTCAGGTCCTGTCCGGGCGCCACACAGTCGCCGCCGGCGTAGATACGCGGCAGGACTGTGCGGAACTGATCATCGACGTGGATTTTGTCACCGTCGCGTTTCAGCGTTTTCGCCAGTGGATCACTGATGCTCTTTTCGTCCATGCTCTGGCCGATGGCTTTGAAGATCGCGTCGGCCGCGATCTCGAAAGTCTCACCGGTGCCAGCCAGACGGCCGTTGGTGATTGCGGTTTTCTCGAAGCGCATGCCGCGCACGCGGCCCGCTTCGTCCAGCAGCACTTGCTGCGGCTGGGCCCAGGTGCGCATGCGGACCTGGTTTTCTTTCGCAATGTGTTGTTCGTGTTCGGTGGCGCTCATCGCGTCGAAGCCGCGGCGGTACACCAGCGTGACCTCTTCCGCGCCGAGGCGTTGAATCTGCACCGCCATATCGATCGCGGTATTGCCGGCGCCGATGACGATGGCGCGCGCAGGCAGCGGCAGCTTGCTCAGGTCATCGGCCTGGCGCAGCGCGGCGATGTAGTCGACGGCGGCCAGCAGACCGGGAGCATCTTCGCCGGTCAGGCCCAGCTGCTTGCTGGCGCCCAGGCCCAGGCCGAGGAACACCGCGTCGTACTGCGCGTGCAGTTCCTTCAGCTGCACGTTGCCGCCCAGCGTCTGGCCATGCTTGATTTCGATGCCGCCGATTTGCAGCAGGAAGTCCACTTCCTTCTGCGCGAAGTTATCGGTCAGCTTGTACTTGGCGATGCCGTATTCATTCAGGCCGCCGGATTTTTCTTTCGCTTCGTAGATCACCACGTCGTTGCCCAGCATCGCAAGGCGGTGCGCGCACGACAGGCCGGCGGGGCCGGCGCCGACCACGGCGATCTTCTTGCCGGTCGATGCGGCGCGTGTGAATGGGTGCTCGGTGATCGTCATGTTGTCGATGGCGTAGCGCTGCAACAGACCGATCTTCACCGGCTGGCCTTCGGCATCGTGATTGCGCACGCAAGCGTCCTCGCACAGGATCTCGGTCGGGCAGACGCGCGCGCAGCTGCCGCCCAGGATGTTCTGCTTGAGGATGCCGACGGCCGCACCGTTGATGTTCTCGTCGTGGATATTGCGGATGAAACTGGCGACGTCGATTTCGGATGGGCAGATGCGCGTGCACGGCGCGTCGTAGCAATACAGGCAACGCGAGCTTTCGATCGCGGCCTGGCGCGCGTTCAGCGCGGGTGCCAGGTCAGTGAAGTGTTCCGCCAGTGTGGCATTGGCTTCCTTCGGCTGGGGCATGTATTTGAGAGATTCGATCATCATACGATTTCCTGGCTGAGATTTTGTTATTTACTTCATCTGAGGGAATGCAAATTCTGCGCCAGCGCTTGCGGTGTTCGGCCAGCGCTGCATCACCGCCTTGTGGCGCGTGTAGAAACGCACGCCCTCCGGGCCGTACGCGTGATGGTCGCCGAACAGGCTGCGCTTCCATCCGCCGAAACTGTTGAAGGCCATCGGCACCGGCAGCGGCACGTTCACGCCCACCATGCCGACCTGGATCTGCCGTACGAACTCGCGCGCCACGCCGCCATCGCGCGTGTAGATCGCCACGCCGTTGCCGTACTCGTTACGGTTGATCAGCTCCACCGCGCTGCCCACGTCCGGCGAGCGCAGCATGCACAGCACGGGGCCGAAAATCTCTTCCTTGTAGATCGTCATATCCGGCGTGACGTGATCGAACAAAGTACCGCCGATGAAGAAGCCGTTCTCGCGTCCCGCCACAACGTGGTTGCGTCCATCGACCACCAGTTTCGCGCCCTGCTCCACGCCTTCGCCGATCAAGCGCTCTATGCGCTGCTTGGCCGCGCTGGAAACGACAGGCCCCATTTCGGCGTCCGACGCCATACCGTCGCGCACTTTCAGTGCGGCGGTGCGCTTTGCCAGTGCGTCGACGATCTTGTCGCCCGCATCGCCAACCGCCACCACCACGGAGATCGCCATGCAGCGCTCACCGGCCGAACCGTAGGCCGCGCCCATCAGCGCATCGACGGTCATCTCCATGTCGGCATCCGGCATGACGACCATGTGGTTCTTCGCGCCGCCCAGTGCCTGCACGCGCTTGCCCGCAGCGCAGCCGCGCGAGTAGATGTATTCGGCGATCGGTGTCGAGCCGACGAAGCTCACCGCCTGCACCACCGGATGATCAAGCAGCGCATCGACTGTGACCTTGTCGCCCTGGATGACGTTGAACACGCCGTCCGGCAAACCGGCTTCCTTCAGCAGCCGCGCATGCAGCAGCGACGGCGACGGATCGCGCTCGGAAGGCTTGAGAATAAAGGTGTTCCCGCATGCGATGGCAACAGGGAACATCCACATCGGCACCATCACCGGGAAGTTGAACGGCGTGATGCCGGCCACCACGCCCAGCGCCTGGCGCATCGACCAGGCGTCGATGCCGCGCGAGATCTGGTCGGTGAATTCGCCCTTCAGCAGCTGCGGAATGCCGACCGCGAATTCCACCATCTCGATGCCGCGCGCCACTTCGCCTTGCGCATCGGCAAAGGTCTTGCCGTGTTCACGCGTCAGCATCGCTGCGAATTCGTCGGTGTGCTGCTGGCACAGTTGCAGGTATTTGAACAGAACACGGGCGCGCGTCAGCGGCGGCGTGGCGGCCCACGCCGGAAACGCTTTTTCCGCGGCGCGCACGGCGGCATCGACTTCTTCCGTCGTACCCAGGGCGACCCTGGCCACCGGTTCGCCCAGCGCGGGATTGAACACGTCCGCATAGCGGCCGCTTTGCGTATCGACTTTAACGCCGTTGATGAAATGGGTGATGGTATCCAGGTTGCTCATGATGTTCTTTCTAATTTCGGCTTCAGCCCAGCAGGCTGTCCGGGTCTACATAGGTATAGCCAAGGCCGTGCGCCACCGCTTCGTAGGTGACGTGACCGAGACAGACATTCAAACCGTTCTTCAAATGCGGATTGGCTTTCAGCGCTTTCTGCCAGCCCTTGTCGGCCAGCGCTACCGCGTGGCCGATGGTTGCGTTGTTCAGTGCGAAGGTCGACGTGCGGGCGACGGCGCCCGGCATGTTGGCCACGCAGTAGTGCACCACGCCGTCGACCACGTAGGTCGGCTTTTCGTGCGTGGTGGCGTACGAGGTTTCGAAGCAGCCGCCCTGGTCGATGGCGACGTCCACCACCACCGCGCCCGGCTTCATGCGCGCGATCATGTCCTTGGTCACCAGCTTGGGCGCCGCCGCGCCGGGCACCAGCACGCCGCCGATCACCAGGTCCGCATCGAGCACCGCTTCTTCGATCGAGTGCGCGTTCGAATACATGGTCGAGATGCGGTTGCCGTAGATCAGATCCAGCTGGCGCAGGCGGTCGATGTTCTTGTCCAAAATCGTCACGCGCGCGCCGATGCCGACCGCCATCTGCAAGGCATTGGTGCCGACCACGCCGGCGCCGATGATGGCGATATGGCCCGGAGCCACGCCCGGCACGCCACCCAGGAGAAGGCCCATGCCGCCCTTGGATTTCTCCAGGTGCGCGGCGCCTGCCTGGATCGACATGCGCCCCGCCACTTCGCTCATCGGCGCCAGCAGCGGCAAGCCGCCGTTGGCGCCGGTGATGGTTTCGTAGGCGATGCAGACCGCGCCCGATTCCACCAGCGCCTTGGTTTGCTCCGGGTCCGGCGCCAGGTGCAGGTAGGTGTACAGGATCTGGCCCTTGCGCAGCATCGCGCATTCTTCCGGCTGCGGTTCCTTCACTTTGACGATCATCTCGGCGCGGGCGAAGATTTCGGCCGCCGCTTCGATGATGGTGGCGCCGGCGCCTTCATACATCGCATCGCTCAAGCCGATGGCGACACCGGCGTTTTTTTGCACAAGTACTTGATGTCCACGCAAAACGAGTTCCTTGACGCTGGCCGGGGTAAGGCCAACGCGGGACTCCTGGTTTTTGATCTCTTTTGGGACGCCTACCAGCATGGTGTTCTCCTCGTTAGTTTAAGTTTTTAAGTACCGTCGTCAGCTTTCCAAAAAGTTCGTCGATGTGCTTCTTCTCCAGCACCAGCGGTGGAGACAGGGCGATGATGTCGCCGGTGGTGCGTATCAGGAGGCCGTCGGCAAAGGCCTGCTTGAAGGCGGCGAAGGCGCGCGCGCCCGGCTTGCCGGCGATAGGCGCCAGTTCGATGCCGGCGATCAGGCCGATGGTGCGGATGTCGATCACGTGCGGCAGGCCCTTGAGCGAATGCACCGCATCGGCCCAGTATTCGGCCATGCCGGCGGCGTGTTCGAGAATCTTCTGTTCCTTGAATACTTCCAGCGTCGCCAGCGAGGCGGCGCAGGCGACCGGGTGGCCCGAGTAGGTGTAACCGTGGAACAGCTCAATGCCGGCCGGCGCTTCCATGAAGGCGTCGTGAATGAATTTTTTGCTGAACACCGCGCCCATCGGAATCACGCCGTTGGTCAGGCCTTTGGCGGTGGTCATCATGTCCGGCTCGACGTCGAAGTAGTCGGCGGCGAATGGTGTCGTCAAACGGCCGAAGCCCGTGATGACTTCATCGAAGATCAGCAGGATGCCGTGCTTGGTGCACAGCTCGCGCAAGCGCTTCAGGTAGCCCTTCGGCGGTATCAGCACGCCGGTGGAACCAGCCACCGGTTCGACGATGACGGCGGCGATGGTCGATGCGTCATGCAGCGCGACGATGCGTTCCAGTTCGTCGGCCAGCTCGGTGCCGTATTCCGGCTCGCCACGGGTGTAGGCATTCTTCTCCAGATTGTGGGTGTGCGGCAGGTGGTCCACGCCGGGCAGCATGACGCCGTAAGGCTTGCGGTTGCCGGCGATGCCGCCCACCGAGATGCCGCCGAAACCGACGCCGTGGTAGCCGCGCTCGCGGCCGATCAATCGAGTGCGGCTCGCTTCACCGCGCGCCTTGTGATACGCCAGCGCGATCTTCAGCGCCGTATCCACCGCCTCCGAACCGGAGTTGGTGTAGAACACATGGCCGAATTTGTGGTTGGTGTACTCCATCAGCTTTTCGGCCAGGTCGAAGGCGGCCGGGTGGCCCATCTGGAAGGTCGGCGCGAAATCGAGCTGGCCCACCATCTCGCGCACGGCGGCGACGATCTTCGGCTGCGCGTGACCGCATGGCACGCACCACAGGCCGGCGGTGCCGTCCAGGATGCTGTTGCCATCGACGTCCTTGTAGTACATGCCGTTGGCCGACACCAGCAGGCGCGGATGTGCTTTGAAATCGCGGTTGTTCGTGAAGGGCATCCAGAAGGACGCCATCGATTCAGGTCTGGATTCGTTCATGCTCATCTCCTGGGATAACAGTCTGCTCGCAGTTTGCTCACAATCGTGTGGATTTTTTTGACGAACCGTAAAAAAATTTACCAGTTGGCAAAATGATGATGCAATAATAGACAGCGCAACAACTATGGCACAGATACACAAATATCAAAACTGCCCAACCGTACTGGCAACAAAAACACTACAGTTTTGCTTTACGCTTTAAGTGGAGTCAAGGATGGAGCTAGCGAATCCTGCGATCGATCAAGCCGACTGCCCGCCCGGAGCGGTGGGCTGGCCCGTGCTCGCCATAGAGCGCAGCAAGAAGGGCAGCCTGGTCGACCAGATCGTCTCGGCCATCAGCGCCATGGTGGGCCGCAGGGAGTTGCGCATAGGAACGAAAATGCCGTCGGTGCGGCAATTTGCGAAGTGTAATGGCATCAGTACCTTTACAGTTGTCGAATCCTATGACCGCCTGGTGACCTTGGGACTGTTGTCATCGCGCCGCGGTTCCGGCTATTTTGTGGCCCGCCAGGACGTCCCGGCGACGCTGCTGCCTTCGACCTTGCAAGCCACGCCGACCGCGATCGACGCCCTCACCCCCGACCTGTATTCCGGCACTTCTGACGCATTGGCCGTGGGCGCCGGCTGGCTGCCGCCCGAGTGGTATGGCGAGGACACCATCCTCGACGCCGTGCGCCACGCGATGCGCATACCGGCCAACAGGCTGCGCGGCTACGGCCATCCGCTGGGTTTCCCGTCGCTGCGCCAACAGCTATCGTCCACCTTGAGCGACGAGCTGTTCCCGGTCGAACCGGAGCAGGTGCTGCTGACCCACGGCGCCACCCACGCCTTCGACCTGATCCTGCGCACGTTGACCAAGCCTGGCGACACCGTGTTCGTCGAAGATCCCGGCTACAGCAACCTGCTGTCGCTGATACGCCACCACGGCTGCGTGCCGGTCGGCATTCCGCGCGGCGAGCATGGCCTCGATTTCGACGTGCTGGCCAAACAGGCCGCGCAGACCCAGCCCAAACTCATGTTCGTCAACACGGTGCTGCAAAACCCGCTCGGCACCTCGCTCAGCGTGGCGCAGGCGCACCGCCTGCTTGGCCTGGCCGAGCAGTTCGATTTCTGGCTGGTGGAGGACGACATCTACCGCGAACTGGCGCCGCGCGGCGAAGCCTCGCTGGCGGCGATGGACGGCTTGCGGCGCGTGATCCGCGTCGGCAGCTTCTCCAAGACCCTGTCGCCGGTGCTGCGCGTGGGTTCGATCTGCGCCTCGGCCTCGTTGATTCCCGAGCTGCTGCGGGTGAAGATGCTGGCCGGGCTGACCACCTCCGAGATCAACGAGCGCGCCGTCTACCACGCCATCACCGCGCGACCCTACAAACGCATGGTCGACAAGCTCTCCACCCAGCTGGAAGCCGGCCGCGAACGCGCCATCGACAGCCTGCGCAGCGTCGGCATGGAACCGCTGGCCAGGCCGCGCGGCGGCATGTTCGTCAGCGCCGGCTGGAGCGAGGCGCCCAGCGCCGACTGGAACGGCAAGGTCATCGCCGACCTGGCGCTCAAGTCCGGCATCCTGCTGTCGCCGTGCGATTTCTTCATGCTGCGCGCGCCGGAATCGATCTGGTTCCGCTTCAACGTAGCCTACACCGACCACCCTCAACTCCTGACCTTCCTGAGACTCACATGCCGACAGCAAAACTGAATGCCGAGCCAGCGCCGAAGATCAAACGGCGCGTTCTCAATCGCGACAAACTGGAAGCCGACATCGCCGCCGAGGCGGTGCGGGTGTTCGCCGAATGCGGCTATGAAGGCACCTCGATCGCCACCGTGGCGGAGAACGCCGGCCTGTCGAAGCAGAACCTGATGTACTACTTCCCCACCAAGCAGGCGCTGTATCAACGCGTGCTGGACGAGGTGCTCGACGAGTGGCTGGAGCGGATGGAAAACCTGGCCGCCGGCGACCAGGATCCGCGCGACGTGCTGCGCACCTACGTGCAGGCCAAGCTGAAATTTTCGCGCGAGCAGCCGTGGGCCTCGCGCGTGTATGCGATGGAGGTGATCAGCGGCGCGCAGATGTACGGCGCGCAGATCCAGAGCCGCGTGGTGCCGCTGGTGCGCAAGGATATCGAGGTGTTCGAGAAGTGGATCAGCGAGGGCAAGATTGCGCCGATCAATGCGACGCACCTGCTGTTCGCCATCTGGGCGATGACGCAGTCCTATGCGGACTTTTCGGCGCAGATGGCGCTGGTGTTGAACCGCAAGCAGCTCACCAGGAAGGACTTCGACGATGCCGAGAAGGTCATCGTCGATATGGTGCTGTCGGCGATCAGCGTGCCGCAGCCTGCTTGCGACGGCGCGCCATGAAGCCCACCAGGCCCAGGCCTGCCAGCAGCATGGCGTAGGTTTCAGGTTCCGGCACGGCGGCAATGGTGTAGCCCCGCACGTCGGTCGACTTGAAGAAGTGGTTGGCATTGATCTGCACCGACGAGCTCCACGAATCGACGATCACATTGCCGTTGATGACGCCGCTGCCGCCGTTGACGCTGGCCAGTGGCGCCAGGATGTTTGCGGTCAGGCCGGTGTGGATGCCCAGGTCGGTCGCCTGGTAGAAGTTGAACAGCACGTTGTAGTTCTCGAAGCCCTGGTAGCCGCCGTTGAAGCTGCCCTTGTCGCCGCTGACGTTCAGGATCAGCGTGGAGCCGGCGGACAGGTTGCTAAAGTTGAAGTAGGTGACTTTCAACAGCGTCTTGGCGTCGATGTCGATTACTTCCACACCCTTCTTGCTGCCGGCGATATTCAGGCCGCCCCACTGCTCGGTGGCGGTGCCGGTGGTCGACAGCTTGGACAGCGAAGTCGAAGCGGACGTCAGCTGGCCGGCCAGCGCAGCCATATTGACGGGCGCAGTGCCGGTCTTGATTTTCGAGTACACGTCGACGCTCTGGGTCAGGCTGGCCTTGCCGCCGACAAAGGTATCGCCGTTCTTGATCGAACCGCTGGTGAATTTCAGGTCGCGGCCGGCGATCAGCGAATAGCTGCCGAAAGCGTCGACATTGTTGGCGTTGACCGAGTAGTTGGCCAGCTGGACATCGCGGCCGGCCATGATGGCGCCTTCGACGTCGGCGCTGGGCGCCTTGAAATCGGTGAAGGAGAATACATTGGCGCCATGCAGCCCCAGATCGAGCACGGCAGCCTGCGCGCCACCCAGGGTAGCCATTGCAAGAACGACAGCAGAAACAGCGGTTTTCGTGACAGCGACCATGAATAGTTCCTTGATAGCAAATTAAATTACTTCAAGTATATCACGTTCCGTTGCCACGAAGCACTTTATCCTTGCTGTTTGCGGCGGCGCAGCACAGCCCCCATCAAGCCCAGGCCGGCCAGCAACATGGCATAGGTTTCCGGTTCCGGCACCGGCGTGGTCGGCACCGAACCGGTGAAACTCTGCAGGTGGATCTCGCCGAACTGGTTCAACGTCTTGGCGAACACCCCGCCTTCGACATTGGCGCCGCCGACGTTGCTGAAGCTGCCATCGGCCACCAGCACCTGGCCGCCAAAGGTGCGGCCGACGGTGACGCTGGTGTCGTGGCCGGCGAAATTCCAGATCAGCTTGCTGCCCAGCGCCTGCGCCTGGTTGAAATTGGCGTTCAGGCTCAGGTTGCTGTCGTCGGTGTTGAAGATCACCGTGGTGGCGCCGCCCAGGTTGAACGAAATGTCGGTCACCTTGCTCGAGAAAATCTTGCTGTCTTCATGCGTCAGGTCGAACACCAGCACGCCATTGACGGCGGTGCCGCTCAGCAGCACGTTGCTGTCGTTGTTGCTGTAGGCGACCGAGGTGCCGGCCGTCGCGTGCAGCGCCGACAGTTGGCTCGACAAGCCGGTCATCAGCGCGCCGAAATTGGTCGAGGTCGAAGCCGCCAGCGTGCTGTTCATCACGCCGGTCGGCGCGGCCAGCACGTTGTTGTGATTGGTGTTGACGTAGCTGCCCGCGTGGGCGCCGCCATTGAAGTTGACACTGCTGGCGGTGCCGGCCACCCAGGCGTCGCCGTTGAAGCTGGAGCCGCTCGCGGAGCCGGCCACGTACGAGGAACCATTGTTGACGTTGATGCCGTTGGCGTCGCCGCCGGTCACCAGGCCCAGCGCGTTCACATGCACGTTGCCGCTGAGCGTGCCGCCCACGGTCAGGCCGGCATAGGCCGAGGCCGGCGTATCGCCGGCGTGCTGCACGTAATCGCCGCCATTGGCGTTCAGGCCCACATAGGCGCGGCCGTCCACGTGCGAGGTCGAGGTCAGGTTGCCGCTGACGACAACGTTGAACTGTTGCAGCATCTGGTTGGCGGTCAGCGGCGCTGCGCAGGCGGTTCCAGACAGAAGGGTTGCGGCGGCTATGGCGATGCAGGTGCGAGCGATCATGGAGCGGTCCTTGGAGGAGATATTAGAAGAATAATATATATTGTATTTAGCATATCATTATTTCCTTCCGTCAGTGTTATGAAAATCACCAACAGGCGTATGAAATCCGCTAAGCTGACAGGCCATCCCCAAAAAAAGAACGCGCATGCCCAGCTTCGCCCCCTTCCAGCTGCAGACCGCCCGCCTGACCCTGCGCTTCGTCGACCACGGCGACGCCGGCGCCATGTTCCGCCTGTTCTCCGATCCCGTCGCGCTGCGCTATTGGAGCAGCGGCCCCTGGCTGCACGCGGACCAGGCCGTCGACAACATCGAACAAACCCTCAAGGGCTACCAGGACGGCAGCTCGCTGCGCCTGGCGGTGGTGCTGCCGGATGGTGAGTTGATCGGCACCGTCACGCTGTATGCCTTCGACCGCCGCAACCACCGCTGCGACATCGGCTACATGCTGGCGCGGCCGCACTGGGGCAAGCGCTATATGCAGGAAGCCTTGGTCGCGCTGATCGCCTATGGCTTCGGCCCGCTGGAACTGCATCGCATCGAAGCAGATATCCATCCCGACAATATTGCCTCGGGCCGCATCCTGGAAGGCCTGCACTTCCGGCGCGAAGGCTTGCTGCGCGAGCGCTGGTTCGTCAGCGGAGAGATCTCGGACAGCGTGATCTACGGCCTGCTGCGCAGCGACTGGGAGCGTGCAACGGTCATTACGCAGCAGCACTGATTTTCCCGCCGCTTATCCTCTGGAATAACCGGCCATCCCGCTCAAACCGCAGTTGATCGGAATCCGCAACAGCGCGCCTGAGGGCTTTGCTACAGTGATTCCATCGCAACGATTTTGATGGAGTCACAAATGAGTAAATTGAACAGCCAGGCCGTGATGGATTTGATGGAAGAAATCTTCCGCGCCTTCGCACAGACCGTGCGCTACGGCGTGCGACTGGTGCAGCGCATGTCGCCGCCCGCGCTGCTGGGCGCCGCGCTGATCCTGGCCTTCATCCTCACCATCCTGCCGCTGGCGATGGTGCTGTTCGCCTTCTTCCTGGTGCTGAAGATCGCCGTCGGCGCCTGCGTGGTCGGCGGCCGCCGCCAGCGCCGCCGCCAGGAGCAGCAGCAATGAAAAAACGAGGGCTGGCCAAGGCCGGCTACGACAACGCCAAAAGCCTGCTCGACATCATCCGCGAGATCGGCGAAACGGCCACCAGCATGTGGTGGCGTTTCTTCGACTGGCTGGCGCAGGTGGAATGGCGCAAGCTGATGATGGTGTGGCTGCTGTTGCTGCTGTTCGGCCTGACGCCGTTCGGCCTGCCCAAGCAGACCGCTGCCTTCATCGCGCTGTCGCTCGGCCTGAAGGTGCTGGCCGGCGGCAAGCGCAAGGCCGAGATCGAAGCGCGCGACGCCACCAGCCACGCCGACGAGGAAGGCATGGAGCGGCGCGTGATCGAGGCGCGCATGGCGGCCTTGCAGGCGCAGGTCGAGCCGCACTTCCTGTTCAACACGCTCGCGCTGATCGGCCAGCTGATCGAGACCGATCCGCCGCAGGCCGCGCGCATCCACCAGAATTTGATCGACTACCTGCGCGCCACTTTGCCGCAGATGCGGGCCAAAGGCAGCGGCACGCTGGGCCGGCAGATCGAGATGTCGCGCGCCTACCTGGCGATCATGCAGGCGCGCATGGGCGCGCGGCTGGCGGTGTCGGTCGACGTGCCGCCGGAAATGCTGAGCGCCACCTTCCCCGTGATGATGCTGCAGATCCTGATCGAGAACGCCATCAAGCACGGCCTGGAGCCGAAGATCGAGGGCGGCCGCATCGACATCCGCGCCAGCGTCGACGGCGCCATGCTGCAGGTGGACGTGCTGGACGACGGCATCGGTTTCAACGTCCACGCCGGCGATGGCATCGGCCTGGCCAATGTGCGCGAACGGCTGCGCATCCTGTACGGCAACCGCGCGCAGCTGGTGATCGAAGCGCCGCTGACGGGCGGCACGCGCGCCAGCGTTCGCATCCCGTATGCGCCGGATATTTTTGCCGGAGGTTCGAAATGAATATCGTCACACCGGGCGGCCAGCGCCGCGCCACCGCGCTGATCGCCGACGACGAGGAACCGATGCGCCGCCAGCTGCGCGCGCGCCTGCTGGAAGCGTGGCCGGGACTGGAGATCGTCGCCGAGGCGGCCAACGGCATCGAGGCCGTGGCGCTGGCCGGCCAGTACCAGCCAGACATCGTATTCCTCGACATCCGCATGCCCGGCCTGTCCGGCATCGAGGCGGCGCGCATGCTGTTCAACCGCTGCCACCTGGTGTTCGTGACGGCCTACGATCAATATGCGATCGAAGCCTTCGAGCAGGGTGCGCTGGATTATCTGTTGAAACCGGCCGGCGGCGAACGCCTGAAGACCACCTGCACGCGCCTGCAATCGCTGATCGGCCAGCAGCCGTCCAACATCGAGCGGCAACTGAGCCAACTGCTGTCCAGCCAGAGCAAGCCGAGCGCCAGGCCGGATTACCTGCGGTGGATCCAGGCGGTGGTCGGCAACAACCTGCGCATGATCAGCACACGCGAAGTGCTGTTCTTCCGCGCCGACGAAAAGTACACACGCGTACAGACCGCGCAGGCGGAAGTGTTGATACGCAAAACGCTGAAGGAGCTGGCGGACGAACTGGACCCGGACGAATTCTGGCGCATCCACCGCTCGACACTGGTGCGGGTCGATGCCATCGAAGAAGTCACGCGCGACTTGCGCGGACGGCAGATGGTGAAGATCCGCAACTTCGACGAACAGCTGGAAGTCAGCCGTGGTAACGCCCACTTATTCCAGCAAATGTAATCTCCGTCTGATCGTTATCAATATATACTTTCCTGCATCGTTCAGCCGCTCCAGGCCGCCGAACGGATGGGGGTAAATATTGATCGAATCTGTTCCAGACCACGACAGGGAGAAAACAATGTCCAGCATACCCAAGCAGACCCGCAGCAACGTCATTCCATGCATGCGCTACCGCGACGCGCCAGCCGCCATCGACTGGCTGTGCACCACGTTCGGCTTTGAAGCGACGCTGGTGGTGCCGAACGAAGACGGCAGCATCGCTCACGCGCAACTCAGTTTCGGCAACGGCATGATCATGCTCGGTTCGGTGTTCGACACCGAGTTCGGCCGCCTGATGAAGCAGCCTTCCGAGATCGGCCAGTTCAACACGCAGAGTTCCTACCTGGTCGTCAACGACGCCGACAAGGTGTACGACAACGTCAAGCAGGCCGGCGGCGAGATCCTGCTCGAAATCAAGGATGAGGACTACGGCGGACGCGGCTTCACCTGCCGTGATCCCGAGGGCCACATCTGGAGCATCGGCACTTACGATCCGGCGGATTAAGGAGCAGACCATGGGACGTCCAGTACATTTTGAAATCCAGGCCAGCCAACCGCAAGTGCTGATCGATTTTTACAGCGAGCTGTTCGGCTGGAATTTCAGCAAATGGGAAGGTGGCGAATACTGGCTGATCGACACAGGCGATCCGGCCCAGCGCGGCATCAACGGCGGCCTGTTGCCGCGCCAGGGTTCAGCGCCCGCGGCAATGCAGAGCGTGAACGCCTTCGTCTGCACGGTCGATGTCGAGCAGCTCGACGATATGCTGGCGAAAGTGGCGGCGCTGAAGGCGGAAGTGGTGGTGCCGAAGATGCCCATTCCCGGCATCGGCTGGCTGGCCTACGCCAAGGACCTCGACGGCAACATCTTCGGCATGCTGCAAGCCGACGCCAAGGCGGCGTAGCACATCAGGCCAGCGCGGCGATCAGGCCGTGGTCGGCGACTTGGGTGGGGCGGATGCGGATGATGTTGCGGTACAGCGGCGGCATGGCGGCGCACAGCGCTGCCAGTTCGGCTTCCGGCATGCCCGGCAGTACGTACTGGAACTGCGTTGGATTTTTCAGCGGCAGCGGGCCTTCCATCGTCGAACCGTAGGCGCCCAGGTTCATGAAGCTGATCGCGCCGCTGTCAGGTCCTTTGGCGAAGACGAAGGTGCCGTCTTTTGGATGGCCGAGATACTGGCGTATCTCTTCCTGCTGCGCCGGCGTGGCGCCGGCCATCAGCTTGTAGCGCAGTTGCGCGTAGGCGCGCGTGGTTTCCATGAAGGCGCTGCGGATGCCCGACTGCGACATCCGACCCGGCATGCACAGCAGCAGATTGCCGAACGAATCCAGCAAGGCAACGGCCTCCCCTGCCCCGCCATGTTCGCGGTCGCGCGCCATCGCTTGCAGCAGGAACGGCGCCAGGCCGGCGTCCGGCTGCTGCGGTGTGCAGCGGTAGGCCAGCGCGTCCGGATACAGCTGCCGGAGCGCGTGCACGATGGCGTGGTCGGACGCCAGCGTCATTGGGCATTTCAATTGTTGTTGCGGCAGATCGGTGTTGAACAGCTCCATCACCTCATTGGCCGTGGCCTCAAACACCAATGAGCATAAGGCCTGCGTCGGTTCGGAGATGGTTTTGCCGATGAAGAAGGACTTCGGCGCGGCGCCCGAACTCGCGCGCGTGTACAGCGAGGAGCCGAGAATGGCCGGGTAGCTGAACGTCGCTTCGGCCTGCGGCCGCAGAGATTCCGGCAGCACGCTGAAGGTGGCGCTGGCGTCGTAGTTGACGCCAGCGCTTTTGTCCGGCGCTGCCACCACCACATTGAAGCCACCAGCAAGGATCGCGCCGCTGCACATGCAGCAGGGATCGAGCGAGGTGACGATGGTGATGTCCTGCGGCTCCGGCAGCTCGCGGCCCTTGGCGCGTTCGGCGTAGTACCAGTCGATCAACTGGCGCTCGCCGTGCGCGGTCGGGTCGAAGATCAGTCCCTGCTTGATAACGTTGTTGTGCAGCGACTGCAGCACGTTGCCGTGCTGGTCGAGCATCAAACCGCCGACACCAAAGGTGCCCTGCGTTTTGGCGGCAATAGCCTCCGACGCCGCGATCGCGACGGCAGCCTGCACATCGATTGTCTTCTTGAAGGCCAAATTACTTCTTCTTCAGGTCAGCGCCGCCAAAGGCGTTCGGCAGTTGTTCGGCTGCGGTGGTTTCGTAGATGTCGCCTTTGAGGTTGGTCAGCAGCACCGGCAGCTCGTTACCGCCTAACTCCAGGATCACCTGGCGGCAAGCGCCACACGGTGCGATAGGGCCGTCAGTCTCACCGATGACGACCAACTGCGCGAAATCGCCCGGCTTGTAGCCATGCGCGAAAGCGCTGAACAAGGCGGTGCGCTCGGCGCAGTTGCACAGGCCGTAGGACGCGTTTTCCACGTTACAGCCGTGGAAAACCTTGCCGTCGTTGGTCAGCAGCGCCGCGCCGACTTTGAAGTTGGAGTACGGCGTGTAAGCCTTCAGGCGCGCGGCGGCGGCTTCGACGATCAGTTCTTGTTTGTTCATGTGCGACTCTCTTATGGACGGATCGTGCGGTAGATGACCGGGTTCGCGGCCGGCGCAGCACCCGCGATCTGGTAGGCCGCCTGGATTTCGCGGATCGCCTGCTCGGCAGCTTCCTGCGTACGGGCGTGCACCATCGCCAGCGGCTGGCCGGCTTCGATCTTGTCGCCCAGGCCAACTAGCCCGGTCAGGCCGACAGCGAAGTCGATCGGATCAGCAGCGCGGCGACGGCCGCCGCCCAGCGACACCACGGCCAGGCCGATTTCGCGGCAGTTGGCAGTCAAGGCATAACCGGAAACCAGCGCAGGCGCCGGCACGATGATAGGCGAACGCTCCAGGTACTTGTCCGGATTGTCCATCAGGTCCGCCGGGCCGCCCAGCGCCACCACCATGCGCGAGAAGCGCTCGGCGGCTTCGCCGCTGTCCAGCGACGCTTGCAGCTTGGCGCGCGCCTCTTCTTCGGTGGCGGCCAGTTTGCCCAGCACCAGCATCTCGGCGCACAGCGCCATCGTCACTTCGTGCAGGCGCGCAGGACGCGATTTGCCGCTCAGGTAATCCATCGCGCCGCGTACTTCCAGCGCGTTGCCGGCGTATGGCGCCAGCGATTCGTTCATGTCGGTCAGGATGGCCGACGTCATCATGCCGGCCCCGTTGCCGACCTTGACGATGCTGTCCGCCAGCTCCACCGATTTGTCGTAGGTCGGCATGAAGGCGCCGCTGCCTACTTTAACGTCCATCACCAGCGCGTCCAAGCCTGCCGACAGCTTCTTCGACAGGATGGAGCCGGTAATCATGGCGACCGATTCCACGGTGGCGGTCACGTCACGCACGCCATAGAAGATCTTGTCCGACGGCGCCAGCGACGCGGTCTGGCCTATGATGGCGACGCCGACTTCCTTGACTACTTTGCGGAACAGTTCATTGGTCGGCACGGTGGTGTAGCCGGGGATGGAATCGAACTTGTCCAGCGTGCCGCCGGTGTGGCCCAGGCCACGGCCGGAGATCATCGGCACGAAACCGCCGCAGGCCGCGACCATGGGGCCGAGCAGCAGCGAGACCACGTCGCCGACGCCGCCGGTCGAGTGCTTGTCGACCACCGGACCTGGCAGGTCCAGCGAGCGCCAGTCCAGCACTTCGCCGGAATCGCGCATCGCCAGTGTGAAGGCGACGCGTTCGTCCATGGTCATGTCGTTGAAGTAGACCGCCATCGCCAGCGCGGCGATCTGGCCTTCGGTGACGCGGTTCGAGGTGATGCCGCCAACGAAGAACTGGATCTCTTCGGCGCTCAGGACGCCGCCGTCGCGCTTTTTGCGAATGATCTCTTGAGGTAAGAACATGGAATTCTCCGCTTAGGTAAATTGATAACGCCGCAGCAAAGTTCGCGGCACCCGCGAACCCCGCACTGCGGCGGCGCTCGGGGTCGGACCCCGCACGGGGTCCGACCCCTTCTGTTTGGGGGTTAAACGCCGTATGGAATCCAGACGTTTTTAACTTGCGACGCGTGCGCCAGTACTGCGCGGCCGCCCGATTGCGCGGTGCTGTACCAGTCACGGCCCTTCGCGCCGCCGACCCAGGTGCGCTTGAGCGAAGCAGCCGACAGGCGCTCCACTTCCGCACAGCCTTCGGCCGAACCGTCATGACGCCATACCGCGTCGATGTCCGAGTGCGTCGCCAGCGTGCGCGCCAGTTCATCGGCCGAACCGGTGACGATGTTGACCACGCCGTCCGGCAGGTCCGACGTATCGAACACCTGATACAGATCGGTGGCCGACAGCGGATGCGCTTCCGACGGCACCACCACCACGCGGTTGCCCAGCGCGATAGCCGGCGCCACCAGCGAGATGAAGCCCAGCAGCGGCGACTCGTTCGGGCAGACGATGCCGATCACGCCGACCGGCTCGTTCAGCGCCACGGTGATGCCGTGCATAGGCGGCTGGTGCGCCAGGCCGTCGTACTTGTCGGCCCACGCTGCGTAGTAGAACAGGCGCTCGATCGAAGCCTGCACTTCTTTTTCCGCGTTCTTGGAGCCGGTCATCGCGGCGATGCGGGCTGCGAACTCCTCGCCGCGCGCGGCCAGGTTTTCCGCGATGTAGTACAGAACCTGTGCGCGGTTGTGCGACGTGGCTTTCGCCCAGCCGCCGGCCTTGTGCGCCGCTTCCACCGCGTTGCGGATGTCCTTGCGATTGCCTTCGCCGACTTCGCCGATGAAGGCGCCGTCAGCTCCGTGGATCGCGCGGCTGTAGGCGCCGTCGGGGCGGGCTTGCTTGCCGCCGATGTACAGCTTGGCGGTGCGGTCGATGGCGAACGCGCCACCCGCTGCCGAAGTTAAAGCTGAAGAACCGGTGGCTTTTGCCTTGGCCTTGGCTTCAACCACAGGCGTCGCAGGACGCGCATCTTCCGATTTGGCGGTCAGGTATTCGTACATACCTTCGCGGCCGCCTTCACGACCGAAGCCGGATTCGCGGTAGCCGCCGAAGCCGCAAGCGGCGTCGAACTGGTTGGCGGTGTTAATCCACACCACGCCGGCCTTGATCTGCGGCGCGACGTCCAGCGCCAGCGAGATGTTCTCGGTCCAGACGCAGGCGGCCAGGCCGTAGACGGTGTTGTTCGCCAGTTGCACGGCTTCCGGCGGAGTGCGGAAGCTCATCGCCACCAGCACTGGGCCGAAGATCTCGGCTTGCGCCACGGCGGCGGAAGTCGATGCGCCGGTGATCAGCGTTGGAGGGAACCACGAGCCGTTGGCAGGGATTTCGCACTTAGGCTGATAAACCTCGCAACCTTCGGCGCGGGCCGATTCCACCAGGCCGGCGATGCGCTGCTGCTGCACCGGATCGACCAGGGCGCCGATGTCCATCGACTTGTCCAGCGGCGAGCCGAGGGTCAGCTTGTCCATGCGGGCGCGCAGCTTGGCCAGGAATTTATCCTGCACCGATTCCTGCACCAGCAGACGCGAACCCGCGCAGCATACCTGGCCCTGATTGAACCAGATCGAATCAACCAGGCCTTCAACGGCGGCATCCAGGTCTGCATCGTCGAACACGATGAACGGCGACTTGCCGCCCAATTCCAGCGACAGCTTCTTGCCGCTGCCTGCGGTGGCAACGCGGATCAAGCGCCCTACTTCGGTCGAACCGGTGAAGGCCAGCTTGTCGATGCCTGGATGGTTGACGATGGCTTCGCCCACGCGGCCATCGCCGGTGACGATGTTGACCACACCGGCAGGCACGCCGGCTTGTACGCAGATCTCGGCGAACAGCATCGCGGTCAGCGAAGTGAATTCAGCCGGTTTGAAGACGATGGTGTTACCAGCAGCCATGGCCGGTGCGATTTTCCACGACAGCATCAGCAGCGGGAAATTCCAAGGCACGATCTGGCCAACCACGCCGACGGCGCGGTAGTCCGCGAATTCTTCGGCTTGCAGCTGCGCCCAGCCAGCGTGGTAGTAGAAGTGACGCGCCACCAGCGGCAGGTCGACATCGCGGGTTTCGCGGATGGTCTTGCCGTTGTCCAGCGTTTCCAGCACGGCGAACAGGCGCGCGTGCTTCTGCATCAGGCGGGCCAGCGAGTACATGACCTTGGCGCGGCCATGGCCGCCCAGCGCCTGCCAGCCCGGCTGCGCTGCGCGCGCGGCTGCCACGGCGCGATCGACGTCGCTGCCGGTGGCCTGGGTCAGGTCGGCCAGCTTGGCCGCATCAGCTGGATTGGTCGAGGCGAACAACTCGCCTGGCTCACTCCACTGGTTGTCGATGAACAGGCCAAAGGTGCGGCCGTGCTGCTCCAGCCACGCTTGCGCTTCTTTCGTGCTTTCCGGTGCTGGGCCGTATTCCATGGTGTTCAGGATCTCTTTGATGGTTGGCATAACGTGTCCGTATTCTTTATGGTTGCGCGTGGCGATGTGCGGCGGAGTAGTTGCCGGTCACATAGTGCTCAAGCTGGCGTTCGATGTCGGTCAGCAGGCTGGATGCGCCGATGCGGAACAGGTGTGGCTCCAGCCACTCGTTGCCCAGTTCTTCCTTCATCAGCGACAGGTACTGCAGCGCGGCCTTGGCCGTGCCCACGCCACCCGCCGGCTTGTAGCCGATCTTGAAGCCGGTCTGCTCGTGGTAGTCGCGGATCGCGCGCACCATCGTCAGCGATACCGGGATCGTCGCGTTGACCGGCTCCTTGCCGGTCGAGGTCTTGATGAAGTCCGCACCAGCCATCATGCAGACCCACGAAGCCTTGGCCACGTTTTCCAACGTGACCAGTTCACCGGTCGCCAGAATCGCCTTGACGTGCGCTTCGCCGCAAGCCTTGCGGTAAGCCAGCATCTCGTCGTACAGCGCTTGCCAGTTGCCCGTCAAAACGTGCTGGCGGGTGATGACGATATCGATCTCGGTCGCACCTGCGGCCACCGACAATTCGATCTCGCGAACCTTGGTTTCCATGCTGGTCAAGCCGGCCGGGAAGCCGGTCGACACGGCGGCGATAGGCAGGCGGCCTTGCAGCACCTGGGTCGCAGGCTTGATCATCTCGTGGTACACGCAGACGGCGCCGGTGGTCAGTTTGTAGTCTTGCAGACCCAGTGCCTCGACCAGGTCCGAACGCAGCGGACGCATGGCCTTCATGCACAGGCGCTCGACGCGGCCCGGCGTGTCGTCGCCGGACAACGTGGTCAGGTCGATCAGGCCGATGGCCTTGACCAGCCAGGCGGCCTGGTATTCCTTCTTCACCGTGCGGCGGTTCGCCAGACTGGCGGCGCGGCGGTCGGCGGCGCTCTTGTTGATGTGGATGTGATTGATCCAGCCCAGGTCCAGTGGGACCGCTTCGTTACGTTTGAAGGTCATAACAGGTTGCTTCCGTGAGAAAGTGGTTTGACGCCGAGGTGATGGGCCAACGTCTGGCCGATGTCGGAGAAGGTTTCGGAGATAGGCAGCTGTTGCGCCTTCACGCCCGGACCGAAGAAGATCATCGGGATATGTTCACGGGTGTGGTCGGAGCCAGGCCAGGTCGGATCGCAGCCATGGTCGGCGGTGATCACCACCAGGTCGCCCTCTTTCAGCTTGGCGATGAACTCAGGCAGGCGCGCATCCATCTCGTGCAGCGCGTTGGAGTAGCCAGTGACGTCGCGGCGGTGGCCGAAGGCCTGGTCGAAGTCGACGAAGTTCACGAACGTCAGCGACTTGTCGCCAGCTTCTTCTTCCACCTTCATCAACGCGTCGAACAGCGCCATGTTGTCCTTGCCCTTGACCATGCGCGATACGCCCTGGGTCGCGAAGATGTCGCTGATCTTGCCGAGGGCGATGACTTCGCCGCCGTCGTTCTTCACGTGGTCCAGCAGCGTAGGCGCCGGCGGTGCGACCGCGTAGTCGTGACGATTGGTGGTGCGGGTGTAGTTGCCGTCCGCGCCGGTGAACGGACGCGCGATCACGCGGCCGATGTTGTATGGCTCGACCAGCTTGAAGGCGATCTCGCAGATTTCATACAGGCGCTCCAGGCCGAACGATTCTTCGTGCGCGGCGATCTGCAGCACCGAGTCGGCGGAGGTGTAGATGATGGGCTTGCCGCTGGCGACATGCTCGTCACCGTGCTTGTTGATGATCTCCGTACCCGATGCGTGGCAGTCGCCCAGGAAGCCCGGCACGCCGGCCAGCGCCTGCAATTTGGCGGTCAACTCGGCCGGGAACGACGGCACGGTTTTCGGGAAGTAGCCCCAGTCGAATTCCACCGGCACGCCGGCGATTTCCCAGTGGCCGGACTGGGTGTCCTTGCCGGTCGAGCGTTCGCGCGCAGCGCCGTAGGCGGCGGTGAAGCCTTCGCGCTGTGCGAAGCCGGCGGCCCACTGGCCGCTGGCGGTATGGGCGGCCGCGGCCAGGCCCAGTTTTTCCATGGTCGGCAGCGACATCGGCTTGCCGCTCTTGGCGGCCCACTCGGCGATGTGGCCGAAGGTGTTGGCGCCGACGTCGTTGTACTTCGCGGCATCGGGCGTGGCGCCCAAACCAAACGAATCGAGCAAGAGGATAAATGCGCGTTTCATAATTTCGAACTCCTATAAAGCAGAAGGGGCGGACATTCGGCCGCCCCTCGGGAATCTTACGCCTGCGGCGTTTTGGCCACGTTGGCCAGGAAGCCCAGGATCACTTCAATCAGCGAGGTCGCTGCGACAGCCGCGTATTTCAGCGTCTGCTCGTGCGACAGCGGGAACGGCGACAGGCCTTCAGCCAGGTTGGTGATGGCCGATACGCCGACCACTTTCAAACCGCAGTGACGGGCCGACACCACTTCCGGCACCACCGACATGCCGACCATGTCTGCGCCCAGCGTCTTGAAGGCGCGGATTTCGGCAGGGGTCTCGAAGTTAGGACCGGCGTAGGCGATGTACACGCCGTCGTGCAGGGTGACGTTCTTCTCTTTGGCCGAGGAGTGCAGCAACGCGCGCAGGTCGGCGTCGTAGGCGTTGGCCATGCTGAAGAAGCGCGGACCGAAACGCTCGTCGTTCGGGCCCATCATCGGGGTGCCCGGCAGGTAGTTGATATGGTCGGTCAGCGCCACCAGCGAGCCGGCGTCGACTTCGGTGCGCAGCGAACCTGCGGCGTTGGTCACGAACAGCATCTCGCAGCCGAGCAGCTTCATGGTGCGCACGGCGCTGGTCATCACGCCCAGGCCGTAGCCTTCGTAGACGTGGCCGCGGCCCTTCATGCACACCACCGACACGCCCGACAGAGTGCCGATCACCAGTTCGCCGGCGTGGCCGTGCACGGTGCTGATCGGGAAGCCTGGCAGCTCGTTGAAACTGATGGTGACCGCGTCGGTCATTTGTTCCGCCAGCACGCCCAGGCCGGAACCCAGAATCATGGCGATGCGCGGCTTGAAACCCGCAGGGACACGGGCGCGAATGATGTCAGCTGCCTGGAATGGGGAATTATTAGACATGGTTATCCTCTGTTTTTCTGTTGTGGCTGGGGAAGCTGACACTATGCATCATCGTCCATATGTATGGCAAATACCATTTTTCTTCAGCATTTATACTAAAGCGATATAAATCAGGGGTATTATAAATGAAGCCAAACTTAGCCGCAGTGCGCGATTGACTTGATTTGAACAAATGTTTACCATGATGGACAAATGTTTTAGCGAGTAGCCCGTGACCGATTCCTCCAAGAAGGACCAGCTCTACCAGCTGATCCGCGCCAATCCCTTCATCTCCCAGCAGGACCTGGCCGTGGAACTGCGCCTGTCGCGCTCCGCCGTGGCCGGCCACATCGCTGGTTTGATACGCGAACGGCGCCTGCTGGGCCGCGCCTACGTGCTACCGGACAAGCGTCCGGTGATGTGCATAGGCGCCGCCAACCTGGACCGCAAGCTGCGCACCATCGCCGCCATGCAGCTGGGCACCTCCAATCCCGCCACCGCCGAGGAAGTCTACGGCGGCGTGGCCCGCAACATCGCCGAGAACCTGACGCGTCTGAACCTGCCGACCGCGCTGCTGACCGCCCTGGGCGACGACGTCGCCGGCCGCAGCCTGCAAGACCATGCGGAAGGCGCCGGCATCGACACGCGCGGCAGCCTGAAACTGCCGGAGACGCCGACCGGCACCTACACCGCCATCCTCGACGACGCCGGTGAACTGGTGGTGGCGCTGGCCGACATGGCGCTGTACGACCGCATCACGCCGGACTATCTGACCAGCCGCCAGCCGCAGCGCTCCGCCGCCGCGATGACGGTGGTCGACCTGAACCTGCCGGCCGACAGCATCGCCCTGCTGCTCGACAGCGCCCGCGCCGACAATGTGCCGCTGGTGATCGTCGCCGTATCGCAGCCGAAGATGGCGCGCCTGCCGGCCGAGCTGAAAGGCCTGCGCCTGCTGATCCTCAATCGCGGCGAGCTGGAAACCCGCGCCGGCCGCGCGCTGCCGACCGAAGCCGACGTGCGCGCCGCCTGCCGCGACGTGCAAGCCCAGGGCGCGCAGGACGTCATCGTCACCTGCGGCAGCCAGGGCGTGTTCCACACCCGCGACGGCGAGCTGGTATGGCTGGCCGCGCACCAGGTGGAGGTGGTCGACGTCACCGGCGCCGGCGACGCCTTCTCGGCCGCCGTCTGCTGGTCGCTGTACCAGGGCAGCCAGGATCTGACGCTGGCCTGCCGCCGCGGCCTGAAGGTGGCCGCGATGACGCTCGAATCCCAGGAGACCGTGTCGCCGATGCTGGCCGCCGATGTCCTCGACGAGATCCACGACTTCGACCTGTCGGCGGAATACAACCCGCCGCTCTTCCCCAACAAGGCATAAGGAATCCCACCATGCAAGCTGTCCATCACTATCTGCTGTTTTCGCCCGAAGTGGCGGCCGCCCGCGCCGCCGGCAAACCTGTCGTCGCGCTGGAATCGACCATCATCTCGCACGGCATGCCGTATCCGCAGAACGTGCAGATGGCGCGTGAAGTGGAACAGATCATCCGCGACGGCGGCGCCGTGCCGGCCACCATCGCCATCATCGGCGGCAAGATCTGCATCGGCCTGTCGGAAGAACAGCTGGAACTGCTGGGCACTTCGCCCGACGCCATGAAGGTCAGCCGCCGCGACCTGCCCTACGTGCTGGCACAATCGAAACTGGGCGCCACCACCGTGGCAGCCACCATGATCTGCGCCGAGCTGGCCGGCATCTCGGTGTTCGTCACCGGCGGCATCGGCGGCGTGCACCGCGGCGCCGAGACCAGCTTCGACATCTCGGCCGACCTGCAGGAACTGGCGCAGACCTCGGTGGCGGTGGTGTGCGCCGGCGTCAAGTCCATCCTCGACATCGGCCTGACGCTCGAATACCTGGAGACGCACGGCGTGCCGGTGGTCAGCGTGGGCCAGCGCGGCTTCCCCGCCTTCTTCACCCGCGAGAGCGGCTTCAATGCCGACTTCCAGCTCGACACGCCGGCCGAACAGGCGGCCTTCATCCACACCAAGTGGCAGCTGGGCCTCAAGGGCGGCGTGGTGGTCAGCAATCCGGTGCCGGCCGCCGAAGCGATGCCGAAGGCGGAGATCGACGCCATCACCGCGCAGGCCTTGCAGGAAGCCGATGCGCAGGACGTGACCGGCAAGAACGTCACCCCCTTCCTGCTCAGTCGCATCAAGCAGCTGACCGAGGGCCGCAGCCTGGCGACCAACATCGCACTGGTGAAGAACAACGCCCGCTGCGGCGCCGCCCTGGCCGTGGCCATGCACGCACACTGACATCGTCCCACATCGCCCAAAGAACGCCATGTCCATCGATCTGAAACAACTAAAGTACTTCCTCGCCGTCGCAGAAGAAAAGAGTTTCAGCCGCGCCGCCGAGCGCCTGCACATTTCGCAGCCGCCTTTGAGCCAGCAGATCATGAAGCTGGAAAATGAACTGGGTGTGAAGCTGTTCGCCCGCACCACCCGCACTTTCGAGCTGACGGTGGCGGGCAAGGCGCTGATGGGCGAAGCGGCCGACCTGCTGGGCAAGATGCGCATGACCATCGATACCATCCGCCAGATTGACCGCGGCGAAGTGGGCCGGCTGCGGGTGGGCATCGTCGGCTCGGCGATGTGGGGACCGATACCGAGTTTGCTGGAAGAGTTCCAGACCAAGTTCCCGCGCGTGAGCTGGACCCTGCACGAACTGGGCCCGACGCTGCAATACGACGCGCTGCGCGCCAAGCAGATCGACGTCGGTTTCTGGCGCGAGCCCAAGCTGGACGAGGATGATCTGAAAAACGACAACCTGCGCCAGGAGCTGTGCTTCCGCGAAGACGTCTGCGTGGCCATCAACGAGCATCACCCGCTGGCCAAGCAGGAAGCGATCGAGCTGACCGACATCGCCGACGAGCCGATGCTGACGCTGGCGTTGGACAAGTCGTCCTTCCCGCGTTACCTGATTCAATGCTGTGTGAAGGCCGGCTTCCAGCCGACCATATTCCAGGAGGCGTCCGAACCGCAGACGCTGCTGGCGATGGTGGGTGCGGGCCTGGGTGTGGCGCTGCTGCCGGAGACCACCAGCCGCATCGGCTGGCCGGGCGTGGTGTTCCTGCCGATTCGTACCAATCCGCCGTCGGCGAACCTGTACATCACCTACACCACACTGGACGACGCGCCGGTGGTGCGGGCTTTCCTCAACATTCTTAACCCCGTAAAGCCTGGGGTCTGACCCCTCGGGGTCAGACCCCTTCGGTTTGGGGTTAGTGGGTCACCCCGCCCGCCTCGCGCATGTCCACATCGTGGGCCAGCGTGGTGCGGATGGCGATGCGCAGGCCTTCGACCATGTCCTCCAGTTTCATGCTGGCCGAACCCGGATGCGCGGCCGCCTGCTGCGGCAAATACGGAATGTGTATGAAACCGGCCCGCATGGTCGTGCCCCACTCGTGCGCCTGATGCATCAGGCTATAGAACACGTGGTTGCACACATACGTGCCCGCCGTCTGCGACACCGACGACGGCAAGCCCGCCTCGCGCAGCGCATGGACGATGGCCTTGATCGGCAGCGTGGCAAAGTAGGCCGCCGGGCCGTTGGTGACGATGGGCTGGTCGACGATCTGCCGCTTCTGGTTGTCGGCGATAGGCGCGTCGTCGATATTGATGGCGATGCGCTCCACCGACAAATCGACCCGGCCGCCCGCCTGCCCCACCGCGATCACGATGCTGGGCTGGAGCTCTTCCACCGCCTGATGCAGCACCTTGCTGGCCTGCCCGAACACGCACGGCAACTGGCGCGAATGGACCACGAAGTCGCCTTCGTGCCAGCCCTGAAGTGTGCGCACAGCTTCCCACGAGGGGTTGATGGTCTCCTTGTTAAACGGTTCGAAACCGGTCAACAATATTATCTTTTTCATCTACGTGTACTCCGATTGCTGCGCTGTTTGTGCGCTACTCTACTCCAACTCACGTGCACGTCACATGTTCATTAGAAAATAAAGAAGTGCAATATTAGCAAGCAAGAGCGGCAATGCGGTGCCCACTTGAATCTTCACGACGGCGTTCTTGTCGGGTAGTTCCAGCAACGCGGCGGGCACGATGTTGAAGTTGGCGGCCATGGGCGTCATCAGCGTGCCGCAGTAGGCGCTGAACATGCCGATCGCCGCCATCACCGCCGGATTGGCGTGGTACACGCCGACCAGCACCGGGATGCCGACGCCGCCCGCGATCACCGGAAACGCCGCGAAGCCGTTGCCCATGATGACGGTGAACAGCGCCATGCCGATGCAGTACACCGCCACCGCCACCAGCCGCACATCGAGGTTGATGTAGGACGTGACCACGTGCGCCACCGCCTTGCCCATGCCGGCCTCGGTGAACAGCAGGCCAAGCACCGCCAGCATGTGCGGCAGCACCACCGCCCAGCCCAGGTGATCGATCAGCCGGCGCGATTCGCGCATCGCCTGCATCGGCGTGGAGCGCGTCAGCCAGCAGGCGGTGGCCACCGCGAACAGCGAGCCGCAGCCCAGGCTGACCAGCGTGGCGTTTTTCGGGTCGAGCAGCAGCAGGCCGCCCAGGTGCACCTCCTTGAGCAGGGTCGAACCGATCACCGTCGTCGCCGGGATGATCAGCGCCGGGATCAGCAGGCGATGGCCGAGCCGCTGCGCGCTGCTCTTGCGCTCCTCCTGCGTGCGCTCGCCGTAGCGGCCCAGCGCTACGCCGCCGAAGCCGGCGATCAGCGCCATCACCACCATCAGCACGCCGGCAGCCACCGGCGGCAACTGCTCGCCGGCCAGGTAGACCACAGCGTACAAGGCCCAGAACAAGGCGCTGGAATAGCGCTTGGGATTGTGCCGGTCGGTCAGCGACATGTACGCGACCAGCAGCAGCATCGCGCCCAGCACGTAGTAGAAATAATCGAGCTTGAGTATCATGCCGGCTCCTTCACCGCCAGCATGGCGCGGGCGATCTGCACGTCCAGCCGGTGCAGGCGCCACGAATGGATGATGAAGGCCGTCACCGCGGTCGGTATGCCCCACAGCGCCATGTGCAGCGGATCGACCTCCAGCCCTTCGCCGCGCAGGATGGTCTGCATCAGCAGGATGGCGCCGAAGGCCACGAACACGTCCTCGCCGAAGAACAGGCCAACGTTGTCGGTGGCGGCGGACATGGCGCGGATGCGGTGCCGCAGCTCCTCGGTCAGCGCCGGGTAGCGCACCTCGGCGGCGCCCTCCGCCATCGGCGCGATCAGCGGGCGCACCATGTTCGGATGGCCGCCGATGCTGGTCAGGCCGAAGGCGGCGCTGATCTCGCGGATCGCCAGGTAGACGATCAGCAGGCGGCCGGTGGTGGCGGACTTGATGCGGGCGATCGACGCCTGCGCATGCTCCTTCAGCCCGAAGCGCTCCAGCAGGCCGATGGCCGCCAGCGGCAGCAGCAGGATCAATGGCAGGTTGCGGGTCTTGATGAAGGCCGTGCCCAGGGTGGCGAGCAGCTTCTCGACCGGCATGGCGGCGGCGATGCCGGTGACGGCGCAGGCGGCGATCACCACCAGCACCGGATGCGCGCGCAGGGCGAAGCCCAGGATGATGACGGCCACGCCGAGCAGCGGCCACAGATTGACGACAGTGTGATTCATTCTATCTCCACGACGGTAGTATCGCCGCGCCCTACCCCGCAATGCGGCCGAAAGGGGTCGGACCCCGAGGGGTCCGACCCCGGCATCCGGGTTGCGGGGGTCGCGCTCAATCATAAAAAAATCCCCGCACATCTTACGATGCGCGGGGATTTTCAGATAGCGGTCAATTTAGAAGTTGACTTTGAAGGTGCCGCCCCAGGTGCGCGGCTCGTTCAACATACCGGTCAGGTTGTCGAAGTCGATGGCGCCGAGGATCACGCGCTTGTCGGTGATGTTGCGGCCGAACAGCGCCACTTCATACTTGCCGTTGCCCCACTTGTAACCGGTGCGTACGCCGCCTTCAACCAGCGACTTGGCCTTGTACTCAGGCGCTTCGTACAGGAAGAAGTTGTAGCTGGTACGGTAGGTCCAGTCGGTGTAGGCGTAGAACTCGCCGTTGCCGATGTCCTTGCTGTACTTCAGCGTGAAGTTCAGCTGGGTCTTCGGCGCGCGTGGCAGCGGGTTGCCGTCGATCTTGGAGGTGCCAGGGAACGGGCCGGCCGCGTTGGTCGGCGTGCAGCCGTACGGGTTCGGCGCGGTGTTCGGCAGGTTGCCGCAGTACTGCACGAACAGGTTCTTGTCCTTGATCTCGGTATCGTTGTAGCTGCCGCCCAGGGTCATGCTGAACTCGTCGCTCAGATTGGCCTGGAAGTCCACTTCAACGCCCTGACCGGTCACTTTTTCAGCGTTGATCAGCTGATTCATGTTGATCGTGCCGCTACCGGCGGTCAGCTGCTTGTCCTTGACGCGGTACTGGAACACCGAGGCGCTCAGGCGCGCGCGCTTGTCGAACAGGTCCTGCTTGATACCGGCTTCGTACGACAGCGCTTTTTCGGCGCCGGCGAACGATGGCTTGTCGCCCAAGCCGTTCAAACGGCCCTGCATCGACGGCGCGCGGTAGCCGGTGGCCACGCGGGCGAACAGATTGGTGGTCTTGTTCAGCTCATAGGTGCCGCTCATATCCCAGCTCAGGTTATGCGAGGTGTTGTCGATCTCGAACGGACCGGACATCTTCGGCGGTTCGTAGCGCACGGCCGAGAAGTCCTTCTTGTCGGTGGTGTAGCGCAGGCCGCCACGTACCTTCAGCTTGTCGCTGACGGTGTAGTTCAGCGAGCCGAAGGCCGCCCACGACTTGGCGTGCTGGAACTGCTGCGCGTACGCGGCGTTCTGCGGATTGCCAGGAGCGAAGGTGTTAAAGCTGATCGAGTCGATCTGGATGTCTTCGTTGAAGAAGAACAGGCCGCCGATCCACTGCAACGGGCCCTTGTAGTTCGACTCGGCGCGGAACTCTTGCGAGAACTGCTTGTGGTTAGGCAGCAGGTCGGCCGTTTCAACCGCGAACGGGATGTAGCCAGGACCGTACGGCGGCGCGTACGACGCGCCGTAGCCGCCGTCCACATCGGCGCGGCTGTTGAACTTCAGCGTCTCGTAGCCGGTGATCGAGTGCAGCGTGATGTCGTCCAGGTTGTACTTCAGGCGGATGTTGCCGCCCTTGGTGGTCAGCTTCTGGTAGTTGATGCCGTCGCTCGGGTAGGAGCCGTAGTCGAAGCCGTCGACCAGGTCGTTGGTGCCCTTCTTGATGATGTTGGCGCGGAACAGCGTGGCGCTGCCGTGATAGTCGCGCTCGTGGTAGTTGAACAGCGCGCTGAAGTCCTTGCTCGGCTTGACCAGCGCCTGCAGGCGGAAGGCGTTGTCGCCGTAGCCTTCGAAGTCCTGGGTGCCCTTGTTCGGGGTTGGATTGGTGTTGTGCACGCGGTCGCCGCGGTGCTGGCTGGTGCCCGAGAAGCGCAGCGCAACGGTGTCGCTGACCGGGATGTTGAACATGCCTTCGGCGGTCTTGGACGAGTAGTTGCCCACGCCCAGGGTCAGGTAGCCCTCTTGCTTGAAGACCGGCTTGGCCGAGTCGAACTTGATCACGCCGGCCGGCGAGTTGCGGCCGAACAGCGTGCCCTGCGGGCCGCGCAGCACCTCAACCTGGTCCACGTCGAACACTGGGAAGCCCTTCAGCATGGCGTTTTCCTGGACGATGTCGTCCATCACCAGGCCCACAGGCTGGGAAGCGTTCAGGTCGAAGTCGGTGTTGCCCAGGCCGCGAATGTAGAAGCGCGGGAAGGTGCGGCCGTAGTCCGATTCCACGTTGACCGACGGCGAGCGGCCGGCCAGGAAACGGATGTCGGCGGCGCCCGAGGTCAGCACGTCGAGCTTGTCGCCTTTCAGCGTGGCGATCGACATCGGCACGTCCTTGATGTTTTCCGCGCGGCGCTGCGCGGTCACGATCACGGTTTCCAGTTGGCCTTTGGTGGCGGTATCCGGGGCGTCGGCGGCTGGCTGGCCTGCTGCAACGGCGGCCGCTTCGGCGGCCATCGCCGCGTGCAGAGGGAATGCGCTTGCAACTGCCAGCGCGATCAGCGATCGCACTGCGTAACCACTACTTTTTTTGCTCATGAGTCCTGCTCCCTATTGTGTAGGCAAGGTTGAAATATCAATCCAAAATCCCGCCCTCACTGCGGATTGCAGCGGGCGATGTCTTTGTTTTTTGTTGGTAAAAATGTATCGAAACTACTATGTTTCGCATAAGAATATGCAAACTACCAACCATGCTAGCATGGAAAAAAATGACAGAAACTCACTTTCTGAGTGATTCGATTCATATCAATTTTATATAAATAGCTAAATAAAATCGAATTTGCCGTACATATCGACGCTGATGCATAGTAGTGGACGGCCTCCAAAACAGGCCGCTGAACATGGGGAAACCACCCTGCTTGCAGGTAAATTGTTGATTTCCAAGGCAAGGCCGGATGCCCTGAAAGCCCCGATCCATGCGGAAAATTATTTATCCAACAAGTAGGAAATTTTTCCAAACGGACAAAAAAGCAACAGCACAAAAATATTAAATTCGGCACTAACTGTTGCGGCAGTGCGACATGCATCCCAGCACTGTCCCCAGCACTGGTCGCCGGGACACAATCTTGGACGGAAGATGTAGATGAATAACATGCTCGAACCCAGCCGCCTGCGCGCGGTCAGCGACCTGGGACAACAAATCTGGCTCGACAACCTGAGCCGCAACCTGCTGGCCTCCGGCCAGCTGGCGGACCTGATCGCCGGCGACGGCATCCAGGGCCTGACATCCAACCCGGCCATCTTCTACCACGCCATCCAGCACGACCCCGCCTACCAGGCCGCGCTGCCGCAGCTGCGCAGCGCGCTGGCGACGCCGGAGGCGCGCTTCGAAGCGCTGGTGCTGCCGGACGTGCAGCGCGCCTGCGACCTGTTCGCGCCGCTGTACCGCGATTCCGACGGCCGCGCCGGCTTTGTCAGCTTCGAAGTGTCGCCGCGCCTGAGCCACGACGTCGAGGGCACCATCGCCGCCGCCAAGCGCCTGTGGGCCGCCATCGCCCGGCCCAATGTGATGATCAAGATCCCGGCCACGCCGGCCGGCATCGCCGCGCTGGAGGACGTGATCTACGCCGGCATCAACGTCAACATGACGCTAATCTTCACCGCCAGCCAGATCCACGCAGTGCGCGCCGCCCACCGCCGCGGCCTGGCGCGCCGCCTGCAGGACACCGCCTCGGTGCAGCGCATCGCCAGCGTCGCCAGCGTCTTCATCAGCCGCATCGACGTCGCCGTCGATGCCCTGCTGGAAAACTCGGCCGACAGCAGCGCCGTGGCCCTGCGCGGCCGCGCCGCCATGACCGCCGCCCGCATCGCCTATCACGACTGGAAGAACGACGGCGGCTTCTCGGTGTTCGCCGCCTTCGGCGCCACGCCGCAGTGGCTGCTGTGGGCCAGCACTGCCACCAAGCACCCGGACCAGCGCGACGTGCGCTACGTCGAAGGCCTGATCGGCCCGCACACCATCAACACCGTGCCCGACGCCACCCTGGCCGCCTTCCGCGACCACGGCGAGGCGGTGGCCACGCTGCTCGACACCGACATCGACGCCGACCGCGCCGTGATGGCGCAACTGGCGCGCCACGGCATCGATCTGGAAACGGTGGGCCAGCAGTTGCTGGCCGCCGGCTTGCTGCAATTTGAACAAGCTTTTGACAAACTACTGGCGCTGACGGCGTAAACGGCCCGCAAACCCCGAGGCAAACCTCTAAAAATCAGGGGTTTGCAGCGATATAGCGGCGTCAAATTACATGTTTCGTCCAATAAAAATATACAATATCGATCTTCCAGGAGCCTATTCATGAAACTTTCACAACTTAGTTTGACGGTTGCAGCACTGTTTATCGCTGCCAGCGCGTCCGCGGCCGACCCAAAACTGGGTATCGTGTATGACGCAGGCGGCAAGTTCGACAAGTCGTTCAACCAGTCCGCTTTTGAAGGCGCCTCGCGCTTCAAGAAGGAAACCAACATCAATTTCATCGAGGTGCAAGCCTCCAGCGACACCCAGGCTGAACAGGTGCTGCGCGGCCTGGCCCGCAAGAACCTGGACCTGATCGCCTCGATCGGCTTCGCCCAGCAGGCCGCCGTGCAGAAGGTCGCCAAGGAATTCCCGAAAGTCCATTTCGTGCTGATCGACGGCGTGGCGCAAGGCGCCAACGTCAACTCCATTACCTTCAAGGAAGAAGAAGGCTCCTACCTGGTGGGCGTGGCCGCGGCCATGGCTTCCAAGTCCAAGAAGCTGGGCTTCATCGGCGGCGTCGACATCCCGCTGATCCGCACCTTCGCCTGCGGCTACGCCCAGGGCGCCAAGGCGGTCAATCCGAAAATTGAAGTCAGCAACAACATGGTCGGCACCACCTCCGACTCGTGGAACAATCCGGCCAAGGGCGGCGAACTGGCGCGCTCGCAATTCGACCGCGGCGTCGACGTGGTGTTTGCCGTGGCCGGCGGTTCGGGCCTGGGCACGCTGCAAACCGCCAAGGAAAAAGGCAAGCTGGCGATCGGCGTCGACTCCAACCAGAACAGCCTGTACCCGGGCACCATCCTGACCTCCATGGTCAAGCGCGTGGACAACGCGGTCTACGAGTCCTTCATGCAAATGAAGAACGGCACCTGGAAGGCCGGAGTCACCGCCAAGGGCCTGAAGGAAGACGGCGTCGATTGGGCGCTGGACGCCAACAACCGCAAGCTGATCACGCCGGAAATCGAAAAGCGCGTCATTGGTGCCCGCAAGGACATCATCGACGGCAAAGTAAAAGTCATCGACATCCGTTCGGGCGCTGCCTGCCCGGCCTGACACCTGTTTGAACATTGAGCGCGCCGCCGGAGGATATTCCTCATGCGGCGCGTTTAACTTTTTACTTAACCGCACCGAAAACGATCCTATGCAGCCAGCAGTAGAATTTCGCGGCATCTCCAAGCATTTTGGAGCCGTCAAAGCGAACACGGACGTCAACTTCACCATCGCCAAGGGTTCGATCCACGGCCTGGTGGGCGAGAACGGCGCCGGCAAATCGACCCTGATGAGCATCCTGTACGGATACTACCGCGCCGACGGCGGGGAGATCCTGCTCGATGGCCAGGCGCGCAACATCCGCAACAGCCAGGAAGCGATCACGCTGGGCATCGGCATGGTGCACCAGCACTTCATGCTGGTCGAGAACATGACCGTGCTCGATAACGTGATGCTGGGCAGCGAAGGCGGCTTCCAGCTCAAGTCCAAGCGCGCCGCCGTCGAGGCGCAGCTGCGCGAGATCTGCACCCGCTACCGTCTCGACGTCGATCCGCTGGCCACCATCCACGATCTGTCGGTGGGCGCGCAGCAGCGCGTGGAGATCCTCAAGCAGATCTACCGCAGCGCCAACATCCTGATCCTGGACGAGCCGACCGCCGTGCTGACCGCGCAGGAGACCGAGTCGCTGTTCGAGATCCTGCGATTGTTCAAGGAACAGGGCAAGACCATCATCCTGATCACGCACAAGCTGCAGGAGATCCTCGACATCACCGACACCGTCACCGTGATGCGCGGCGGCCGCGTGATCGGCGCCGTGCCGACCGCCGGCACCACCAAGGAAGACCTGGCCAATATGATGGTCGGCCGTCCGATCGAAAACAACCTGCCGCGCAAACCGTACAATCCGGGCGCGCCGGTGCTGCACATCGAGAACCTGCAATTGCAGGACGAGCAGCAGGTCAAGCTGTTGGCCGATATCGGCTTCACGCTGCGCGCCGGCGAGATCGTCGCGATTGCCGGCGTGTCCGGCAACGGCCAGAGCGAGTTGATGGAAATCCTGTCGGGCATGCGCCTGCCGACTTCCGGCAAGCTGGACTTCCTGGGCAAGGCGCTGCCGTTCGCCGGCCGTTCCGACGCCGACGGCCTGCCGCGCACCTTCCGCGACCTGGGCATCGCCCACATCCCGGAAGACCGCCTGCGCGACGGCGTGGTGAAGGCCTTCTCGGTCATGCACAACACCATCCTCGGCTACCAGGACAAGCTGAAAAACCGCTGGGGCCTGTTCGACTTCAAGGCCATCGCCGCGCGCTGCGCGGAGCTGATGAAGAATTTCGACGTCCGCCCCAACAACCACGACCTGCGTATCGGCCTGCTCTCCGGCGGCAACCAGCAGAAGGTGGTGATCGCCCGCGAAGTGCTGGCGCAGCCGAAGCTGATGCTGGTCGGCCAGCCGACGCGCGGCGTCGACATCGGCACCATCGAAAGCATCCACACGCAGCTGCTCAAGCTGCGCGACGAAGGCGTGGCGATCCTGCTGGTCTCCGTGGAGCTGGAAGAAGTGCGCGCGCTGGCGGACCGAATTTTGGTCATGTGCGGCGGCCGCATCACCGGCGAACTGAAAATTGAAGAATTCGACACGACCCGTATCGGCTTGCTGATGGGCGGGATGCACAAATCATGAATAACCACGACCTGCCACGCTGGGCTACCGCGTTTGTAATGCCCGTCCTGAACCTGTTGTCGGCCCTGCTGGTGGCCGCGCTGGTGATCTACCTGCTGGGCGAGAGCCCGGTCGAATCGATGGGCATCCTGATCAACAGCGCCGTCATCAATCCGGAAGGCTTGAGCTACACGCTGTTCTACGCCTCGACCTTCATCTTCACCGGCCTGGCGGTTTCGATCGCCATGCAGGCCGGCCTGTTCAACATCGGCGCCGAAGGCCAGATGTACTTCGCCGGCCTGGGCCTGACCCTGGCCATGCTGACCTTCGACAGCTCGCTGCCGATGTGGGTGTTGATCCCGATCGGCATGCTGGGCGCTGCGCTGTTCGGCGCGCTGTGGGCTTTCCTGCCCGGCTACCTGCAGGCGAAGCGCGGCAGCCATGTGGTGGTGACCACCATCATGTTCAACTACATCGCCGGCGCGTTGATGAACACCGTGATCGTCAAATACCTGGTGCCGGCCGGCGAGCAAAATCCGGCCAGCCGCGCCTTCAGCGCCGCCGCCGAAATGCCGCGCCTGAACCAGTGGTTCCCGGTGCTGGGCGAAACGCCGCTCAACATCAGCTTCTTCCTGGCGATCATCGCGCTGGTGATCTACGGCGTGATGGTGTCGCGTTCCTCGTGGGGCTTCAAGCTGCGCGCCACCGGCTTGAACAAGCATGCGGCGCACTATGCGGGCGTCCGCATCAGCAAGATGATCATCACCGTGATGCTGATCTCCGGCGCGCTGGCGGGCCTGGGTTCGGTCAACTCCATCATGGGCTCGACCCACTACCTGTCGCTGAACTTCGTCGGCGGCGCGGGCTTCGTCGGCATCGCGATCGCGCTGATGGGCCGCCAGCATCCGGTCGGTATCTTCCTGTCGGCCGTGTTGTTCGGCGCGCTGATACAGGGCGGTTTCGACCTGTCGCTGGAAAAGCAGAACATCCCGCCTGAGACCTTTATCTTCATCCAGGGCTTGATCATCCTGTTCTGCGGCGCGATGGAAAACTTCTACGCCCCCGCCATTGCGGCCCTGATCAAACGGACCAAGTGAGACTGTCATGACTTTTGAAGACCTCCAAATCGGCAGCATCCTGGTGTCCACCGTGCGCAATGCGCCGGTGCTGATTTTCGCCGGCATGGCCGGCCTGTTCGCCGAACGTTCGGGCGTGATCGACATCGGCCTCGAAGGCAAGATCCTTGCGTCGGCCTTCGTCTCGGCGGCCGTCGCCTTCGCCACGCAGAACCCTTGGTACGGCGTGGCTGCGGGCATGCTGGTGTCGGTGCTGCTGGCGACGCTACAGGCCTACGTCGCGATCACGCAAAAGGGCAACCAGCTGGTGGCCGGCATCGCGATCAACATCGCCATGAGCGGCCTGACCTTCGTGGTCGCGCAATTCTTCTTCCAGCAGGGCGGACGCACGCCGGACCTGGGCCAGGCGCGCCTGTTCGACGTGGTGCTGCCGGGCAGCGCCGCCGTGGAAGGCATACCGTTCATCGGCTGGCTGTACGCGCATCTGATCGGCGGCCATTCGGTGCTGGTCTACCTGGCGTTCGCGCTGGTGCCGCTGGTGCACTGGGTGCTGTATCACACGCGCTTCGGCCTGCGTTTGCGCGCCTGCGGCGAGAACCCGCATGCGGCCGATGCGGCCGGTGTCAGCGTCGAGCGCCAGCGCTACATGGCGATGCTGATCGCCGGCATCCTGTGCTCGTTCTCGGGCGCTTACCTGGCTATCGTGCAGAGCGGCTTCTTCCTGCGCGACATGTCGGCTGGTGCAGGTTACCTGGCGTTGACGGCGATGGTGTTCGGTAACTGGCGTCCGGTGTACACCTTCCTCGGCTGCCTGATGTTCGGCTTCTTCGGCGCGGTACAGATCCAGATCGAAGGCGTGGACCTGCCGCTGGTCGGTCGCCTGCCAGGCTCACTGATCCAGATGGTGCCTTACGTGGTTACGGTGATCGTGCTGGCCGGCCTGATGGCCAAGTCGGTGGCGCCGAAAGCGCTGGGTACGCCGTTCGTGAAGTCCCGCTGATTACTTCAGCGTCCGCATAAAGGACAGCAGGTCGGCGACCTGCTGTTCATCCTTGATTCCCCAAAAACGCATGCTGGTCCCCGGCACCACATCGTGCGGCGCGCGCAGATATGCGGCCAGTGTTTTCTCGTCCCACACCAGTCCCGACTTCTTCATCGCTTCCGAGTATTTGTAGTCCTTGGTCGACGCCGCGCTCCGGCCGATGATGCCATTCAGCTGCGGCCCGAAACCGCCCTGCGCATACGGCCCGACCTGATGGCAGGAGGCGCAGCGCTTGAACAGCGCCTCGCCGACCTTGGCGTCGCCCACTGCCGCGACCTGGCCTGCCGCCAGCAGCACTACAAAAAAATAGGCTCTCATGCGGAGATGTTATCGCTTTTCAAAAACAGCGTGGCCGGCACGCCAAGCAAGCCGGCCAATTTCGCTGCCAATTCCGCGTCGATCTTGCGTTGCCCGGCTAGTACCGCATCCAGTTCGACCTGATCCAGTATCCCGTGAAAATCGTCCGCAGTCCGCGCGCCCTGCTCGATTAGAAACGCCAGCATTTCATGAGGTTCACTTTCCGGCATCGGGTAACGTTTCTTTTCATATTCACTGATCATTTCCGAAAGCAGGTCAAAGAAACTTGATAAGGGATGCGAGGGCTTTTCGTAAACAGCATCCCATATCGCATCCAACAAATTCAACGCATCTCGATGGTCTGCGTCGGTGCGCAATGGCCGCAAACCCGTTATCCGTTCGAAAGATACCCATGCAGCCTGCAGTGCAACGAGGTCGAGCTTGGCAGAACCTGGACCGGTCGGATTGTTCATGATTTAATTTGCCCCTTGAGAAACTGGCGAGTCCATTTATCGTATTCGGAATGCGTCAACACCCAGCGGATTTGCACAATGTCCGTACTATATTCAATTCTTGAAATGATTCGATATTTATTGCCACCAACATTGAATATCGTGAACGGTGCGGCATAGTCCGCGTGACGAAAAATTTGCCGAAGATGGACATAGTCAGGGAACTTGGTTCCTGACATCACCTGCCGCCAATGAGCGACAGGAGCTCGCGCATTCGGGTGCAGCAAGCAAAACTCGTCGATCAGATTGGTGGCAATCAGGCGCATACGCCACTGTATGACTGTAGCCCCTTTGCCGATTGAGCGCACACAAAGAGTGCGGTTGGGACTGCGGAAATTTGCAGCCCAGCTCGGTTCAGGATACGCATAGCAGGTGCAGCGCGGCGTATTGGAGCAGCATGATGGTCTTGCCGTCGGCGATGCGGCCGTCGGCCATCATCTGCATGGCCTCGTCCATCGCCAACTCCAGCACTTCGATGTCCTCGCCCTCTTCCTCGATGCCGCCGCCATCGCCGATGCGCGAACTCGGATCGTATTCGGCGACGAAGAAGTACAGGCGCTCCGTCACCGAGCCGGGGCTCATGAAGGCCTCGAACACCTTGCGCACCTCGCCCACGCGATAGCCGGTTTCCTCTTCCACCTCGGCCTTGATGCGGTCCTCCGGGCTGGCCTGGTCCAGCAAGCCGGCTGCGGCTTCGATCAGGAAGCCGTCATGGCCGTTGCCGTAGGTCGGGAAGCGGAACTGCCGCACCAGCACCACCGTGCGCCGCTCGCGGTTGTACAGCAGGATGGTGGCACCGTGGCCCCGGTCATAGGTCTCGCGCGTCTGGCGCTGCCAGCTGCCGTCGTTGCGGCGGTAGTCGAAGGTGGTCTTTTGCAGCAGGAACCAGTCGTCGGAAAGGGTCTCCACCTGGTGGATGCGAATACGGTCTTCGGGCATGTCGATCTCCTTGATCAAGGTTGCGTTTTTTTACGATATCATGCAATATCGTGCAATATCAAGAAAATTCATGCATATGCTGACACGCCAACGCAAAGAACTGCTGATCGCCCGCCTGAAACAGGACGGCCAGATCGTCGCCAAATCGCTCAGCGAGGAGCTGGGGCTATCGGAAGACACCATCCGCCGCGACCTGCGCGAGCTGGCCGCCGAAGGGCTGCTGCAACGCGTGCACGGCGGCGCGCTGCCGCTCGACCTTCCCCCCTCGCCGGCGATGGCCAACTTCGCCCAGCGCCAGCAGCTTTCCAGCGACGCCAAGCCCGCCATCGCGCGCGCTGCGGCGGCCATGATCGCGCCCGGCCAAGTGGTGTTCATCGACGGCGGCACCACCGCCGTCCAGCTGGCGCGCGCGCTGCCGCCGGAGCTGCGCTGCACCGTCGTCACGCACAGCCCGAGCGTGGCGGTGGAGCTGGCCGAGCATCCTTTGATCGAAGTGATTCTGATCGGCGGCCGCCTGTTCAAGCACTCCATCGTGGCAATGGGACCGTCCGCGCTGGAGGCGATTGCGCAAATCCGCACCGACATCTTCTTCATGGGCGTGTGCAGCCTGCATCCGCTGCAAGGCATCAGCACCGGCGACTACGAGGAAGCCGGCATCAAGCGCGCCATCGTGGCGGCGTCGATGAAGACCGTGGTGCTGGCGTCGCCGGAAAAACTCGACACCGCATCGCCATTCCAGATCGCGCCGCTGGAGCGCATCGGCGCGATCGTGGTGAATGCCGGCGTATCGGCGCGGCTGCTGGCGCCTTACCGCGAGCTGGGCATCGAGATGGTGCTGGCGCCCTGATCTACCTCCTGCTTCTCCATGCAGGCTGACAGCATCGCAAGGAAGTCCCTGCGCAAGGCATCGAAGCCGGTGGGGTTGGTGTCGATCAGGTAGGCGGTGGCGACGGTGCCGGTGCGCTGCTGGATCAGCGTCTCGATATTGGCGATGCCGTGGCCGTCCAATGCGTTCTTGCGCACCGTCAGGTGCTCAATGCTGCCCTGCTCCGCCATATCGAGTATCGCGGAGCCCTTGGGATTGTGCTCCACCAGGTACTGCATCTGGGCGACGATGGCAGCGCGGTCCTCGACGATGCGGCCTGGCGCCGCACGTTCGATCTTCAGGTTCACCACCGGATTGGGGCCATCCGTGTAAAGCATCAGGCGGTAGCCGTCGTCCATCGACACCTTGGCCTTGCCGTCACGGACTTCCACCATGCGCCACTTCGTCGTTGCAGGCAACCGGTCCGTGGAGTCAACGCGGAACCACGTGCCGTTGAAGCACTTCGTCAGCGGCGCCAAGGGGTCGGTGTCGCGCTGCTGCGCCGACGCCGCCGACATCAGCACCAAGGACAGCGAGGCAATAAGAAAGCGCTTCATGGGATCTCCGAACATTTATAATTTTGCAAATGTATCAGCTATTCTGCACAGAGGCCGGCGCATGCTGGCGAGTCCCTGTGGGCAGTACCAAAGCGCTCAGTTGGCGAACCTTTACCACCCCGCCGCACCGAAAAATTTGGTGCCGCGTCATCGGGCGTGGCACACTAGCCTTTTCACAGAGTACAAGCAGTATGAAGCGGAGCATAGGCTATGAATTGCGGCGAGCGTGGCGCGCGTTGTTGCTGGCGTCCTGCATGATTGCGGCCTCGTGCCAGGCAGCGACCCACCTCACCTATCCGCTCACCAGCGACGGCGTCGACAGCCGCTACGACTACGATTGGGCGGTACTGCGGGCGGCGCTGGAAAAGACCACGCCGCGCTACGGCGTATTCGAACAGCATCAATCGAGGGTGGCGATGTCGCCGCCGCGCGTGGTGCAGGAGATGTCGTCGCCGTCGGGACGCATCAACATCTTCGTGCGCGCCACTTCACCTGAACTGGAGCGCGAGTTCCTGCCGGTGCGCCTGCCCGTCGACCGCGGCCTGCTGGGCTACCGCCTGCTGCTGATACGCGGCGCCGACCAACAGCGCTTCGCCGGCGTCAAGACCGTCGCCGACCTGCGCCAGCTGCGCGCCGGTTTGGGCCAGGGCTGGGCCGATATTCCCATCTTCGAAAAAGCCGGCGTGCCGGTGGTGGAAGGCAGCAGCTACGACGGCCTGTTCGCCATGCTGGAAGCGGACCGCTTCGATTTCTATTCGCGCTCCGCCGATGAAGCGCTGCGTGAATTCCAGGAACGCAGCGCCTCGCATCCGCAGATGGCGGTGGAACAAACACTGCTGCTGCACTATCCGCTGCCGCGCTACTTCTTCCTGCGCCGCGATGCCGAGGGCAGGCTGCTGGCCAAGCGCATCGAGACCGGCATGGAGATGATGATCAAGGACGGTACGCTGAACACGCTGTTCCAGCGCTACAAGGGCGAGTTGATCAAGAACACCGCCATGCACAAGCGCCGCGTGATCTACCTGACCAATCCGAAGCTGACGCCGCAGACGCCATTGACGCGCGGCGAGCTATGGTTCAATCCCCTCACCGGCAAGTAGCAACCGTTACGGCCAGATCGCCTTGAGCACGGCGGCCAGGTTGTAGCCGCCCTGGATCAGCTGCGCCTTGGCGACGGCCGAACTGGGGACCGGATAGTCGTCCGGCACCGTCAGCGCCCACACGTTATAGACTTCGCCGGTCTTGCTGGTCTGCTGGCCGATGGCGCCGGCCGTCACGCCGGCATGCGCCAGCTTGGCCACGGCCAGCGACTGGTCGGCCCAGGCATACGGCCAGCTGATAGCATCGCCGCTGTAGACGTTCACCGCCGGTTTGCCGGCGATGGCCAGTTGCGCAAACGCCTGAGGCGAGCGCGCGCCGATGCGGCGGAAGACATAGTTGACCACCGTGGTATCCCAATACGAATGGAACGGCCGCGTGGTCTGCGGCGCGCGCGGCGGCGTGCCTGGCGCGGTGGCTTGCGCGGCCTGCGCGGCCACCTTGGTTTCCGGCGGCGCGGCCGGGATCAGCTGGGCGCTGCTGGCGCTCAACTTGATATCGTCCAGCAGCAGGTTGTTGCCGCCGCGCGCGTCGAACATATTGACCGCGTCGACCTGCGCCTGCTTCTGCGGCACCACGAAGGCGCCGTTCTTGTCCACGAAGGCCGCGCCCACGTGCAGCGGCTGTACCACATCGCCGGCCAAATGGGTCAGGATCAGCAGCGCCTGGCGCGGCGTGAAATTGTGCGGGTTGCTGATCTTGTCGCCCTTGCCCTGCAGGGTGGCGATGCACTGCTTGAGCGTCTGCACGATATCGTTGTCGGCGGTGCCGGCGTCGTGGTCGTGGTAGTGCGGGTTCTGGAACGGCACGTCGGTGTAGTGGTACTCGGCGTGCTGCGGATTGGCGGTCACGTAGGCCACCATCTCGTCGCTCTGCGGGCCGCAATACGTGCCCTTGACGCAGTCGGCCCAGATGGAGACTTTTTCCAGACTCTCGCCCGGCAGCAGCAAGGCCTTCACGCGCTGCTCGGCGTTGCTGCCCTGGATCAGCTGGTCGGCGATGGCGCCGACGGCGCGGTGGCCGTCATTGCCCCATGCGTGGGCGTTGAGAGAGATGAAGGCGCCGCTCAGCGCCACGGTCAAAACAAGCTTCTTCATTCAGGACTGCCCTTCGCCGGTTTGGCGTATTTTTTGTTGATGTCCAGCGGCTGCGCATACGGCGAGCTCCAGGTCTGTTCATGCAGCGCGGCCAGGCGCTGCGCCATCTTCTCGTTGCGCATCACCACTTCCAGGTTGCGCGACAAATCGAAGTAGCCGCCGCTCCAGTTGCTGGTGCCGACCCAGGCCACCTGGTTGTCGATCACCATGGTCTTGCTGTGGATGACGCGCGCGAACGGAATAAAGCCGCTGCTGGCGGTCGGCAGCGTGACCACACGGATCTCCACGTTGGGCAGCACGGCCAGGCTTTTCAGATAGACCAGCGGCAGCTCTTCCAGATTCCAGTTCGACACCATCAGCTTGATCTTGACGCCGCGGTTGGCGGCGGCGCGCACCGCGTTGTCGATCACGGCGTAGTAAGGACGGGTGCCTTTAGGGCCGTAGCTCAGCGGCGCGTAGTCCAGCAACTGCACCCGCACCTCGCTCTTGGCTTCGGCCAGCAGCGCCGGCAGGCCCGCCTCGGAATCGCCGACGCCGGCCGGGTTGAACTGGTTAGGACTGGACAGCAGGAAGGCGCCCTGGTGAATGTCCGGCGAGGTCGCCTTGACGTTCAGCGCCGGCGCCACCAGGCCCTGCGCGGCGATCGCCTGCGCGCGCCAGTCCTGGTTGAACACCGCCAGCACCTGGCCGACGATCTTCGCATCGGTGATGCGCAGGCCGGTCTCGTGGATATGCTCGAACGAGCGCCAGTCGAAATTCTGGCTGCCGATGTAGGCGATGGCGCCGTCGACCACCATGTACTTGGCGTGCAGGATGCCGTTGCCGGTCAGCTTGTTGAAATCGATGATGCGCAGTTCCAGGTTGGGTATCGCCTTGAGCTGCTCGATGGTGCCCTTGTCCGACAGGCCCACGCCCTTCTGGTCCAGCAGGAAGCGGATCTTGACGCCTCGCTTGCCGGCAGCGGCCAGGCGCTCCACCACTTTGTTGAAAACGCTGCCCTCATGGCCGACCACATAAAACTGGCCCAGCACGATCTCGCTCTTGGCGCCGTCGAACAACTCGCTCCAGACGGTGGCGGGGTCGCGCAGGTCGCTGCTGTGAAGCGGCGTTTCCACCGGCGCGGTCTGCACCAGTTCAAAGCCGGGTATCGAAAACTCGGCGCGCGCAGGGACGGCCGACGCCAGCAGGGCTGGCAGCAAAACGGAAAGTAAAACGCGACGCATGGTCACTCCTAGTGTTGTTGCAGGCGCTTGATGCGGCCCTGTGTTTCGCTGCGACCGGCCGGCTTGCCGAACTGCTCGCGCTGGGTCAGGTAATCGGTCAGGGCGTCGATGTCGCGGATGTTGGTCTCGGCGCGGTTGCTGCCCTGGGTGAACGCCGGGAAGGCGTCGCCGCCCTCGGCCAGGAAGTTGTTGACCACCACGCGGTAGGCAGTGCCGTTCTCGATCGGCACGCCGTTCAGCATCAAGCTGTCGGGCACCACTTTGCCGCCTTCGCCGCGGCGCGGATCCCAGGTGTAGGTGAAGCCGTCCGACACCTGCAGCAGGCCGCGCGTGATATCGCGGCCGCCGCTCCATTGCTGCTCCAGCAGTTCGCGGATCTGCGATCCGCGCAGGTTCATCACCACCAGCGAATTCGTGTACGGCAGCGCCGCTAGCAGCTGGCCGACGTTGACGCGGTTGCCGGCGCTGGTGTCGAGGTCATGCCGCAACGAGCCGTTGTTGACGAAGGCGATCTGCGCGCCATAAGGGCGGCCAGCCGCCAGCGTGGCGTCGGTGACCAGGTCGCCCAATGCCGATTCGCCGTCGTCCTGCTTCTCGCGCGGCACGCTCGGCACGGCCAGCGCCGCCACCGGACGCGCCAGCGCGCTGGCGCTGCGGTCGCGGACTTTTTTCAGGTAGGCGTCCAGCGCCGGATTGGCCGGCCAGGTACCGGGGATCATCACTTCCTGTTTGGCGCTGACATCGCGCAGCGTATTGCTGGCGGTATCGACGGTGAGGCGGATGCGCGACATCACGTGGCCGCCCATGTCGGACTGCGTCACCAGGCGGCCGTCCACGCGGCACAGGTAGCCGCGATGCGAATGGCCGCTGATGACCAGCCGGATCGCCGGATCGAGGCGCTTGACCACATCGACGATCGGTCCCTTTAAATTGCTGCATTCCTGCTGGTCGAATTTGTCGGTGGTGCGGCCGCCCTGGTGGATCAGCACGACGAACACGCCCACGCCCTGCTTGCGCAGCTCGGGCAGCTGGCGGTTGATGGCGTCCGCCTCGTCGACGAAGTCCAGGCCGGCGATGCCGGAGGCCGGCGCCTTCTCGGTGGCCTCGCGCAGCACCGCGCCGATGAAGCCGATCTTGACGCCGTGCGCCTGCTCGATCTTGTAGGCCGGCAGCAGCGGCTTCCTGGTCACCATGTCGATGACGTTGGCGGCCAGGTACTGGAACCGCGCACCGCCGTAGGGGTTGTCGAATTTACAGGCCTTGTCTGCGCGCGGCGATTTGCAGCCGCCCTGCTGCTGGCGCAGCAGCTCAACGCGTCCGGCGTCGAACTCATGGTTGCCGACCGAGCTGGCGCGCAGGCCCAGCAAGTCCATCGCGCCGATGGTGGGCTCGTCGGCCCACATCGACGAGATCGCCGGGCTGGCGCCGATCAGGTCGCCGGCGCCGACCAGCAGCAGCTCGGAATCCTGCTTGCGCCACGCTTGCAGCGCCGCACCCAACGTGTCGATGCCGCCGGCGACGACGGTGCGTTCGCCGGCACCATAGGCGCTGTCGAGCACGTATTTGCTCGCCTCGATATTGCCGTGGAAATCGTTCAGCGTGACCAGTTCAACTTGCGCCACGCCTGGCGGCAGCGGCTGGAACCAGGCGCAGGAAGACAGCAGCAGCGCCGCGCAGACAGGCAGGGCCAGCACGGGCCGCCGCGCGCGCGCCGGCAGGGAAAACTTGATCATCTAACGTTACTCCGAATTCGGCAGCCGCCCTGATGGCGGCGGCCATATGCGAACGTCGCGCGCGGCGCTCGCATATGGCCGGATCGACGAACAATCCGGCCCGAAAACGACAACAGGCCCGAAGGCCTGCCGGTCAGATCAGGTCTGGCACATACACAAGAGTGCGTGCGCCAGACCGGCATCTTAACTTAGAAGTCGACGCGCAGCGTAGCCGACACAGCGCGCGGAGCGCCCAGGTAGTAGAACACGCCCTTCGCAGTGATGCCTGGGTAGGCGGTGGCGTTGGTCACCGACTGCGACGATGGATTGCGATATTCGCGATCCAGCAGGTTCGACACGTTCAGGGTCAGCTTCGGATTCTTGAAGAACTGGCCGCTTGGGAACTGGTAGCCAGCGTCGAAGTCGACGGTGGTGTAGCCAGGAACCAGTTCGTCGTTGGCCAGGGTCGCCTGCTGGGTGCTGGTGACTTTGGCTTTCAGACGGGTGTACCAGCTGTTGGTCTCATACGAAGCCGACAGGCCGCCTTTCCACTTAGGGGTCAGTGGGAACTGGTTGCCCTTGGTTGGCAGGTAGATGCCTTTGCCCGACTGCAGGTTTTCCTGGATCTCGCTGCTGCTGTAACCCAGCGAAGCGTAGAACGACCAGCCGTTGACCGGGGTGTTACCCGCTTCAACTTCGAAGCCCTTGTTCTTCACCTTGCCGACGTTGGTCAGCGTGGAGGTCTGCGAGTTCGGGTCGAAGGCGGTTGCCTGGCGATCCTTGAAGTCGCTGAAGAAGATGGTGGCCTGGGTGGTGATGGCGGTCGTCTGGTGACGGTAGCCCATGTCCAGGTTCATCGAGGTTTCTTGACGCACGTCGCCCAGCAGGGTCGGGATATTGTTGATCAGCGACAGGTTGCCGTTGGTGGTCGAGTACACGAAGTTAGGTGGCGCCTTCATGTTCTTGGCCAGGCTGGCGAACAGCTGGTCGTCGTTGGTGATGCGGTAACGCAGGCCCAACTGCGGCAACAAGGTCGAGTAGGTCTTGTTGTAGTTGTAGGTGATGCCCGAGTTCGACGTGGTCTGGCTGTTGCCTTCGTTGGCGTAGTTGGTGAAGTCGCGCTTGACGTGCGGGGTACGCAGGCCTACGTTGACGGTCAACTTGTCGTCCATGAAGGTGGCGGTGTCCTGGATGAACGCCTGGAAGGCGGTCGAGATGCTCTTCCAGTTGCGCGATTCGTACAGCGAACCGTCAGGACGGGTCACCAGGCCATCACGCAGCCAGATGTCGGTAGGCTCGCCGTTGGCGCCGATTTTTTCCATCGGACCGGTTTGCTTGTGGCTAGCGCGCTCATACCAGAAGCCACCCAGGATCTGGTGGTTTTCCCAGTTGTGGGTCACGGAGAACGAAATACCCGGACGCTGGGTACGGGTGATCGAACCGCTGTACACCCAGACTTTGTCCAGGGTGTCGCCGTCGCCGTTCAAATCCTGGCCGACGAATTTGCCGGTGGCCGGGTTCAGGAATGCATTTTCCTGTTGCAGTTTCTGCTGCACGCCGCCGGTGCCGTAGCCGTACCAGAAGTAAGGCAGGATCTTGATGTCGGTGTTTTCGCCGATGCGGAACTTGGCGGTTGCCGAAGCAATCACGTTCTCGAACGGGTTCAGCGACAGCTTGTAGAAGGAGTCGGCGTTGTTCTGTGCCGGATCGCTCACTGCCTTGCCTGGGCTAGGCGCAGCGTGGCCGATGAAGGTGGTGCTGTAGTCGTAGTGGTAACCGTTCTTCGCCAGGTCAGCCAGGTTGAAGGTGCTGAAGTTGTTGTTGACGGCGCGGTTATACAACACGGTACCGTGGATGTAGTTGAAGCGATCCCAGTCGTAGTTGAAGCCGATGTCCATGTGCTTGCGATTGGCTTCGCCGGCGCCTTTCCACTTGTCCGACTTGGCCTGCGAGACCGAGACGAAGACCTTGGCCTTGTTGTCCCAGAAGCGGCCGGTGTCGTAGCGCATATAGGTTTTGAACATGCTCAGCGTACCCAGGGTCTGGGCGATGCGGAAGCGCTTCTGGTCTTCTGGTTCGCAGGTGGTGATACCGAAGTTACCGCCGGTGGCGCCAACTTGCGGGGAGTCGACGTCGGTCGAACCCTGGGTCACGAAGGTGGTGCAGGTGTTTTCCTGGTCGACGTATTCTTGTGGGAACACGGCGAAGTTACCCGAGTCATTCACTGGAACGCCGTTAATGGTCGCGCCGATCTGGTCGCTGTTGAAGCCGCGCAGGGTCAGACCGCCGCCGAACAGGCCGGTCGCGTCGTAGCTGTAGGTGTTCACTGCCGGCAGCAGGGCCAGGGCGTCGTAGGCATTGCCGGTAGGACGCTGTTTCGCCAGTTCCTCGGCGGTAACGGTCGAACGTGCTTTTGGCACATCTTCCTGCACCATCAGGCCCATACCGACTTTACGGCCGGTGATGGTCACGGTTTCGGTGGCTGGCTTGGCGGCAGGGGCGGCGTCGGACTGTGCGAACGCGGCACCCATGCAGACCATCTGGCAGGCCAGAGCGACCAGGCTCAGACGTAGCGTCGGATTGTGTTTAACGGCGGATTGCATTAAGGGAACTCCCAGTTTATGTAAAAAAATTTATTGTGTTCTACGATGCCTCTGGACCGGGCGGGCTTATGGCCTGCGGTCACATTCTTGACACAATGTGCCCATGACATCACAAAATTGTAACCAGTAAATATTTCATCAACATGACAAGTGGTCAGTTGATCAGAATGTCATGATCTTGCCTGACTGACATTTGCATGCAACACCCTCAAAACGCCAACAAAGTTGACAGCATTGAAGCATCTCAAACAACTATGCATCAGCAAAAAATGTGTGACAAATACGATTTACTTTAGGAATTTATACGATAGCGATATAAATGGGGCGCTGAACCGCGCAGGTTCCACTCTGTAAGCGGAGCGGCATCTTTAAGGGGAGCATTATAGTGGCCCCTGCACCACTTGAAATATTTTCACTCGGGAAATGCGCAAAACTGGTGCGCAGCAGCCTGATTTTGTCGCAATGTTGCCACACCTCGGCAAAGTATGACAAAGATGACAAGCCGCCCGGCAGGCGGCCTAAAGGGAAATTTAGATAAGTAACACTAATACTCTCGTCGCGGCAGCGCAACATCCACGGCCGCTTGGGAGCGACCGTGGGGAGATGCTCAGCGGCCCTTGGCGACCGGCGCGGCGGCGATCGCGGCTTCGAATTTGGCGAACTTGCCGTCCAATGCCTTCAATAAACGTTGTTTATCAGCATCAGCCAGGAAGGAATAGCGGATGCTGTCGTAGGACAGTTTCTTGATCTCGGCGTAGTCCGGCTTGTAGCGGGCGGCGTACAGCACGTATTCGCCGGACAGGTTGTTGCGCGACACGCCGGCGTCGTCGGTCGACAGTACGAACGGCACGCCATATTTGCGATACAGGGTGACCGGGTGGGCCTCGCCCTTGACGCCCAGGATGAACTGGTTGCTGGTCAGGTTGACCTCGACGGCGATCTGCTTGTCGTGCATTTTTTTCATGATCGCCAGCGAATCGGTCTCGTGGGCGATGTCGATGCCGTGGCCGATGCGGCTGGCGCCGGCGACGTCGATGGCTTCCTTGATGTGGAAGGTCAGGCCTTCCGGCGGCACCACGCCCAGCGCCAGCTCGCCCGCATGCAGCGCCAGTTTCACGCCCGGATGCCTGGCTTTCAGGAATTTGTACATCTGCATGTGCAGCGCATAGTCGTGCATCGAGACGTAGACGCTCTCCTGGCCGACGATGTTGACGCCGACGATCTTCGGATTCGACAGCGCCAGCTTGAAGCTCGACACCATCTGCGAAAACACCTGCGACGGCGTCAGGAAGCGCAGCGCGAACGGCTGGTAGCGCAGCGTGAAGTTGGCGTCGTCGATGCCGGCGCCGGCGGTGTCGACGTTTTGCAGGTAGGCGCTGATCCAGCCCTGGAAGGCGCCGTTGGTGTCCAGCGCGGCGGCGTAGGCGGATAGGTCGGCGTCGGTGATGCCGCCGGCAGCTGCCTTCTGGTCGAACGCGGCGTCTTGCGCCATCGGCGCGATTTCATAGATGGTCTCGATGTAGCTGAGGTTTTCCTGGATGGCGCGCTGCTTCAGGCGATGCAGGCCGTCCGCTGCATTGGTCGAGGCCACCGCGTTGAAATAGCCGAAGGTGTCGAAGAACTGGCGGTCCGGCGGCGACTGCAGCGCGCCGTGGTTGTAGAAGTCCTTGTCGGACCAGCGCTGCAACAGGTTGGCCAGCACGGTGTTATTGTTCATCACGTCCTGGCCGGACAGGCAGACGCGGTCCGCCAGCGGCTTGGCCTGCTCGGCGGTGGTGTCGGCTTTGTTGGTATCGATCTGGTAGGTGACCTTGTTGACGCAAAATCCTTCCTTGTCCACCCACTCCAGATACTGCTCCGCGTAGATCGCGCCCGAATAGTGATGGTGCAGATCGCCGCCCTTGGGCATCATGGTCAGGAACATCGTCAGCTCGGCCGTCTTCGGCTCCGGGCCCGAGACCAGCGCGGCGAACTGGCGCTTGGTGATCTCTTCGTTGCTGGCCGCTTGCGCGCCGTGCGGCAAGGCGCAGAACAGGGCGGCGGCAATGGCGGCGGCCTTCAGGCTGGCGATTTTATTTTGCATGAGTCTTCCAATGTGAATTAAGTCATTACGCGGGCATGCACCTGGCGGCCGGCCGAATAGGTCGCCGCCACCGCACGGTCGTCGCCCAGCAGGGCCAATGCGAACAGCAGCTCTTCCAGGCTCTCGCCGCGCGCGGTCCGCCGTTGCAGCAGCGGCGTGGCCTGCGGATCGAGCACAATGAAATCCGCCTCGGCGCCGACGGCGAAATTGCCGATCGTGCCTTCCAGTTGCATGCTGCGGGCGGCGCCCAGGGTGGCCAGGTAAAACATCCGCAAGGCCGACAGGTAACTGCCCTTCAGTCGCGCTACTTTATAGGCTTCATTCATCGTTTGCAACATCGAGAACGAAGTGCCGCCGCCCACGTCGGTCGCCAGCGACAGCAGCACGCCCGCCTGGTCGGCGCGTTCGAAGTCGAACAGGCCGCTGCCGAGGAACAGGTTGGAGGTGGGGCAGATGGCGGCGGCCGACTGCGTTTGCGCCATGCGGACGCGGTCCTGTTCATTGAGCCAGATGCAGTGGCCGTAGATGGCGCGCGGCCGCAGCATGCCGTAGCTGTCGTAGACGTCGATGTAGCTGCGCGATGCGGGGAACAGCTCGCGCACCCACGCACATTCGGCCTCGTTCTCGGACACGTGGGTCTGGATGTAGGTGTCGGGATAGGCGCGCGCCAGCTCGCCCGCCAATCGCAGCTGTTCTTCGGTGGAGGTGGGCGCGAAGCGCGGCGTGATCGCGTAAAGCGCCCGGCCGCGCTTGTGCCAGCGCTGGATCAGCGCCTCGGTGTCGCGGGCGCTGGATTCGGCGGTATCGCGCAGGAACTCGGGGCAGTTCCGGTCCATCATCACCTTCCCCGCCACCATGCGCAGGCCGCGCTGCTCGCTGGCGGCGAAGAAGGCGTCCACCGACTGCGGGTGCACGGTGCAGTAGACCATGGCGGTGGTGGTGCCGCAGCGTAGCAGCTCGTCGAGGAAAAAGTCGGCCACGCCGGCGGCATGAGCCGGGTCTTCGAACCGGCGCTCGGTCGGGAAGGTGTAGGTTTCCAGCCAGGGCAGCAGGCCTTCCGACGGCGAGGCGATCATGTCGGTCTGCGGATAGTGGACGTGGGTGTCGATAAAGCCGGGCATCAGCAGCTTGCCGCTGTAGTCGTGCAGCTCGGTCCCTGGCGGCAGCGTGGCGCGCAGCGCGGCGTAGTCGCCGGCCGCCTGCACCTTGCCGTCGGCGACGATCAGCAGGCCGTCTTCATGCCATTCGTGGGACTGCGCGCTGAACGCCGGATCGGCGACAAAGTGCAGCAAGCTGCCGCGGTAGGCTTGCAAGTTGTTAGGCATGGCAATGTCCTGAAGAGGAATGCTGATTCTAGCGCGATGCGACCAGGCGCATAGACACGATTAACGCGGCGTCAGTTTCGAGGGCGGCGATTTGCTGCGCTTCCCATACCGTCAACAGTTGCGCGCAGACGGAGGCGGCAATCGCGGCGGGCAGCTTGTTGGTGATGCCGGCGATGCCGATCGGGCAGACCATGGCGGCGATGCGTTCTTCCGGCAGGCCGCGCGCGGCCATGCGACGCTCGAATTGCACGCGCTTGGTTTTGGAGCCGATCAGGCCGAACCAGCCGACGTCGGCGCGGGCCAGGATCGCTTCGCTGAGGCGCTGGTCCAGCGCGTGGCTGTGGGTCATCACCAGATAGCTTGCACCGGCGGGCGCCGCGGCCACCAGCGCTTCCGGGGCGTCGGTGGCTTCGATGGTGACGTTGGCCGGTATCGACGCGGGGAACATGTCCTCGCGCTCGTCGATCCAGCTGACGGTGCACGGCAGCTCGCCCAGCATGCGGACGATGGCGGCGCCGACATGGCCCGCGCCGAACAGCAGCAGATGCGCGCGCGGAGCGAGGCAGGGATCGGCCAGCCAGCGGCGGCCGGCGGTGTCGCGCAGGATGTGGGTGCCGCGCTGGTGGTCGATGGCGGGGAACGCCGGACCGAAAGCCGCAGCGCCAGCGACGCCGGCATCGCCCGCGCCGGCGACGACCGCGCCATCGGCATCGAGCAGCAGCGAGACCGGCGTGCCGTCGATGGCGCTGATACGCCAGCTGTCTTCGCGCCAGCGCTTGCGCAGGCTGGCCATGACGTCGGCCAATGTGGCATCGATCAGTTCAAACGCAAGGTGCACCACGCCGCCGCAGCACTGGCCCAGCGTGGGACCGAGCGCGTACCGCTCCAGCCGTGCTGGCGTATGCGCGCCCTCGCCTGCCTTGGCGGCGCCGTTCAACATGCTGCGGCCGACATCGACCGCGCACATTTCCAGATGCCCGCCGCCGATGGTATCGACCTGGCCGCCAGCCGTGACCAGCATGCGGGCGCCGGGTTCGCGCGGGCCGGAGCCCTCGACGATCGCCACCGTCACCAGCACCGCCGGCTCCGTCATCGCAGTTGTCAGCCACTCGTTCATGTCGACATCCTCAGGCCGCCATTTCCACGGCAGCGACGGCGCGCAGGATCTCCTCGCTGGTCGCCGGAGCGTTCAGCGGCGGATTCACGCGGTGCCCGCCGACAGCGGAAATCGCATCGCGGATCGCGAAGAACACCGAGAACGGCAGCAGCAACGGCGGCTCGCCGACGGCCTTGGATCGGTGGATGCTGTCCTCGACGTTGCCGTTGTCGAACAGCCGCACACGGAAGTCCTCCGGGCAGTCGGACACGCCGGGGATCTTGTACGTCGACGGCGCATGCGTCATCAGCTTGCCGGCCGGGTTCCACCACAGCTGCTCGGTGGTCAGCCAGCCCATGCCCTGTATGAAGGCGCCTTCCACCTGCCCGAGATCGATGGCGGGATTGAGCGAGCGGCCGGCGTCGTACAAGGCGTCAGCGCGCAGCAGCTTCCACTCGCCGGTGAGCGTATCGACCACCACTTCGGAGACGGCTGCGCCGTAGGCATAGTACGAGAACGGATGGCCGTTCATCGTCTTCGGATCCCAGTGCAGGCCGGGCGTGGCGTAGAAGCCGTCGGACCACAGCTGCACACGCGCCAGGTAAGCCTTCTGCACCAGCTCCGCGAACGGCACCACGTGACCGTTCACATGCACGGCGTTGTTAAAGAACTGCACCGGCACACCGTCCTCGTCGCCATACAGTTTGATAGCGAAGGCGGTCAGGCGGTCGCGGATCTGCCGCGCGGCATCCTGCGCCGCCTTGCCATTCAAGTCCGCGCCGGTGGAGGCGGCCGTCGCCGAGGTGTTGGCGACCTTGCTGGTGTCGGTGGCGGTGGCGCGCACGTGGTCCAGGTCGAGGCCCAGTTCATGCGCCACCACCTGCATCACCTTGGTGTTGATGCCCTGCCCCATCTCCGTACCGCCGTGATTGACCAGCACCGAGCCGTCCACATACACATGCACCAGCGCGCCGGCCTGGTTCAGGTGCGTGACGTTGAAGGCGATGCCGAACTTCAGCGGCGTCAGCGCCAGGCCTTTCTTCAGCACCGGGCTGGCGGCGTTGTAGGCTTCGACGGCGGCGCGGCGGGCGCGGTACTCGCTGGTCTGCTCCAGCTCCGCCGTCAGCGCCTCGATCACGTTGTCGACGATCTCCTGGCCGTACGGCGTGACATTGCGCTCGGTCTTGCCGTAGAAGTTCAGGCGGCGGATATCCAGCGCGTCGCGGCCCAGATTACGGGCGATTTCGTCGACGATGTACTCGATGGCGATCGCGCCCTGCGGACCGCCGAAGCCGCGGAAGGCGGTATTCGACTGGGTGTTGGTCTTGCCGCAGCCGGCGCGGATATCCACGTCCGACAGGTAGTAGGTGTTATCGAAGTGGCAGACCGCGCGCGTGGCCACGGGGCCGGACAGATCCGCCGAGAAGCCGGAGCGCAAGGTCATGTCGACCTTGGCGGCGAGGATCTTGCCGCTGTCGTCGTAGCCGACTTCATATTCGTAGAAGAAGCAGTGGCGCTTGCCGGTGACGAGCATGTCGTCGTCGCGGTCGGCGCGCAGCTTGACCGGGCGGCGCAGCTTGGCCGCCGCGATGCTGGCCGAAGCCGCCCACAAGGCCGATTGCGATTCCTTGCCGCCGAAGCCTCCGCCCATGCGGCGGCACTCGACCAGCACCTTGTGCGAATGTACGCCCAGCGCATGCGCCACCACGTGCTGCATCTCGCTCGGATGCTGCGTCGAGCACTGCACCAGCATGCCGTGGTCTTCTTTCGGGATCGCGTAGGCGATCTGGCCTTCCAGGTAGAACTGCTCCTGGCCGCCGACAAACAACTGGCCCTTGACCACGTTGGGCGCCTGCTCGAACGCGGCCTGGTAATCGCCGCGCTTCAGATGCATCGGCGGCAGCACATACGACTGCGCGGCCTTGGCTTCCTGCGGCGTGAAGATGGCCGGCAGCTCGTCGTAGCCGATCACGGCGCGGCGCGCGGCTCGGCGCGCGTTGTCATGCGTGTCGGCGACGACGATGAAGATCGGTTGGCCGACATACATCACTTCGCCCGCGCACAGGATGGGATCGTCGTGGATGATGGGACCGCAATCGTTGGTGCCGACGATATCTTCGGCGGTGTAGACCGCCATCACACCGGGCGAATTGCGCACCGGCGCCAGGTCCATCGCGTTGATGCGCGCATGGGCCTTGGACGACAAGCCCAGCGCCGCATGCAGCGTGCCTTGCAGCTCGGGGATATCGTCGGTGTAGGTGGCCTGCCCGAGCACGTGCAGCTCGGCCGATTCGTGCGGACGGGCGACGCCGACCGCCTTCCACGCTTGCGCGGCAAGCAGCGAGGGAGCGACGGGTTGATTCATGATGGCTCCTTTCAGGCGCGGTAGGCGAAGGCGTTGACGGCATCGGCCGCCAATGGCGCGTCGGCGCGGGTTTCGAACCAGAAGCGGCGCAGCAGGTTCTGCGCCGTCTGCATGCGGTAGGTGCTGGAGGCGCGCATGTCCGACAGCGGCGCGAAGTCCTGCGCCAGCATGTCCATCGCCACGCGCAGATTGGCTTCGCTCCAGGTCAGGCCCGTCAACGCGGCTTCGGCGCGTGCGGCGCGGCGCGGCGTGGCGGCCATGCCGCCGAAGGCGATGCGGGCCTCGACGATATGATCGCCATCGAGCTTGAACGCGAACGCGGCGCAAACGGCCGAGATGTCCTGGTCGAAGCGCTTGGCCAGTTTGTAGGTGCGGAACTGCACACCCTCACGCGGCAGCGGCACGCGCACGGCGGCCACGAATTCGTCTGGCCGCATGTCTTTTTTCTGGTAGTCGAGATAGAACGCTTCCAGCGGCATCACGCGCTCGCCGGCCGGGCCGCGCAGCACCACTTCGCTGCCGACGGCTATCATCCACGGCATCGAATCGCCGATCGGCGAGCCGTTGGCGACGTTGCCGCCGAGGGTGCCGGCGTTACGGATCGGCAGCGACGCGAAGCGCTGCCACATCTCGCCCAATTGCGACGGATACAGGCGGCACAAGGCCTGGTACGCATCGTTGAGCGATACGCCGGCGCCGATGTGCAGCATGCCTTCCGACTCGCTGACGGTTTGCAGCGCGCTCACGTGGCCAAGATAAATGATGTCGCCAAGCTCGCGCATCTGCTTGGTGACCCACAGGCCGACGTCGGTGGAACCCGACAGCAGCGTGGCTTTTGGATGCGCGGCGCGCAGGGCGACCAGTTCATCCAGGGTGCGCGGTGCGTGGAAGGTCTGGCCGCGAGCGGTGTAGCTGGCGCCGGCGTTGCGCTGCAGGGCGCGCAGCTGTTCGGTCAAGGCCGCGCGGTCGAAGCCGACTTTCGGCAATTCGGTCATGCGGTGCGCGGCCTCGATGATCGGACGGTAGCCGGTGCAGCGGCACAGGTTACCGGACAGGCAGTCGTCGATCTCCTTGCGCTGCGCGGGCTGGCCGTCCTTGTCGAGGTACATGCCCCACAGGGACATGACGAAACCGGGCGTGCAGAAACCGCACTGGGAACCATGGCATTCCACCATGGCCTGCTGCACCGGATGCAGCGCGCCGTCCGGCTGCTGCAAATCCTCCACGGTGAACAGCGCCTTGCCGTCCAGCGTGGGCGCGAACTGGATGCAGGAGTTCACCGCTTTCATTTCCAGCTGGCCGGCGGCATTCAGGCTGCCGACCACCACGGTGCAGGCGCCGCAATCGCCTTCGGCGCAGCCCTCCTTGGTGCCGGTGCAATGCAGGTCCTCGCGCAGGTGCTGGAGCACGGTGCGCGTTGGTGCGGCGCCGGAGATTTCCTGGACTGCGCCACGGTAGTAAAAGCGTATCGGTTCTGACATCCTGGCCTCAAGCTGCGAATGGATGGGTTTTGCGCCAATGTTCGGCAATATCGATGCGACGGGTGATCCACACATTATCGTGCTTTTGCACGTAGTCGAGGAAGCGCGCCAACGCCGCGGCGCGCGCCGGGCGGCCGACGATGCGGCAGTGCAGACCGATCGACAGCATCTTCGGCTGATTCAGGCCGTCCGGGTCGCCCTCGGCGTACAACACGTCGAAGGCGTCCTTCAGGTAGTCGAAGAACTGCGTGCCGGAGTTGAAGCCTTGCGCGGCGGCGAAGCGCATGTCGTTGGTGTCCAGCGTGTACGGCACGATCAGCTGCGGCGCGACGGCGGCCTTGCCCTCCGCATCAGTGTAGTCGACCTTTTGCCAGAATGGCAGGTCGTCGCTGTAGTTATCGGCGTCGTAGCGGAAGCCGCCATGCTCCACCACCAGGCGCTTGGTCTGCGGCGAATCGCGGCCGGTGTACCAGCCCTGCGGCGCGCTGCCGGTCAACTCGCGAATGATCTGCACCGCTTCCTTCATGTGGGCGCGCTCGGTGGCTTCGTCCATGTTTTGATAGGAGATCCAGCGCAGGCCGTGGCAGGCGATTTCGTGGCCCAGTTCCTGGAAGGCGGATACCGCCTCCGGGTGGCGCTTGAGCGCCATCGCCACGCCGAAGATGGTCAGCGGCAGCTTGCGCTCCTCGAACATGCGCAGCAGGCGCCACAAGCCGGCGCGCGAGCCGTACTCGTAGATCGATTCCATGCTCAGGTGGCGGTTGCTGAAGGAGGCGGCGCCGATGATCTCGGACAGGAAGGTCTCCGATCCGGCATCGCCGTGCAGCACGTTGTTCTCGCCGCCCTCTTCGTAGTTCAGCACGAATTGCAGGGCGACGCGGGCGCGGTTGGGCCACTGGGCGTGAGGTGGTTTCGGGCCGTAGCCGATCAGGTCGCGTGGGTAGTTGTTGTAGGTGGTCATGGGCGCAGGCTGCTTAGTCTATGAGGAATATATCTACAATCATATATGCGTAGAACAGCATCGGTATATGATTTGTGCAATAGATACTTATTACCTACCGATATAGGACTTACCATGGGCAAGCTTAGTACACACGTTCTCGATATCACCGTCGGCAAACCAGGCGTCGGCGTCAAGGTGGCCTTGTACGCCGTCACGGCGCAGGGCCGCGAGTTGCTGAAAACCGACGTCACCAACGCCGACGGCCGTTGCGCCGTGCCGCTGCTGGAAGGCGCGACCATGAAGCCGGGGAAGTATGAGCTGGTGTTCGGCGCCGGCGCCTACTTCGCGGCCCAGGGCGTGGACCTGCCCGAGCCGCGCTTCATCGACGAGGTGACGCTGGCCTTCGGCATCGCCAGCGCCGACCAGAACTATCACGTGCCGCTGGTCGTCTCGCCGTGGGCGTATTCGACCTATCGCGGCAGCTGATCTTCCCAGCAGGATTTTAGCCGTGCCGGTGCCGCATCGGCTAAGATGCGTGCACTATGAATGGAACCAATTCGGCGCTGACTGCGTCCTTTCTGCAACAAGCCGTGGAACTGCACCAGCAGGGACGGCTTGAACCGGCGCAGGCGCTGTACCGCCAGGTGCTGGAACTCGACCCGCGCCAATTCGACGCACTGCACCTGCTGGGCGTGATCGCGCGCCAGCAGGGCGACGCGCAGGCGGCCATCGCGCTGATCTCGCAAGCGATCGAAGTCGATGGCATGCAAGCCAAGGCCCACTGCAATCTCGGCGTGGCGCTGCTCGACGCCGGCCGCGCCGACGCGGCGCTGGCCAGCCACGACCGCGCCATCGCCCTGCAAGCCGACTACGCGATGGCCTGGAGCAATCGCGGCAACGCGCTGCGCCGGCTGGGGCGGCTCGACGAAGCCCTGCTGAGCTACCAGCGCGCGCTGGCGATCCAGCCCTCCTACACCGAAGCCCATTGCAACCGCGCCATCGTGCTGCACGACCAGGGCCGCTACCTCGACGCGCTGGGCGCGGCGGAAGATGCGCTGCATATTAAAGACCGCAACGCCGAAGCGTGGTTCGCGCGCGGCAACGCGCTGAACTGCCTGCGCCTGCTGCCGGAGGCGGTGGAAAGCTTCGACCGCGCCATCCATCTGCGGCCGCAATGGGCCGAGGCTTACAACGGCCAGGGCGCGGCCTTGCAGCGGCTAGGCATCTTCGACGCGGCGCTGGACAGCTACGACCAGGCGCTGGCGCTCAAGCCGGACTACGCGCTGGCCCACTACGCGCGCGGCAACACGCTGCGCTCGATGCAGCGCAATGACGAGGCCATCGCCGCCTACCGCGCCGCGCTGGCGCATGGCGACAATCCCGAAACCATCGCCTTCGCGCTGGCCTCGCTGGGCGTGGGCGACACGCCCGCCGTGCTGCCGCCCGACTACGTGCGCTCGCTGTTCGACCAGTACGCCAACCACTTCGACCAGCATCTGGTGGAAGTGCTGGACTACCAGACGCCGTCCTATCTGGATGGACTGATCCGCCGCACCGTCGGCATCGATCAATTGGATACACTGGACCTGGGCTGCGGCACCGGCCTGTGCGGGCCATACCTGAAGGCCTACTCGCGCAGCCTGGCCGGCGTCGACCTGTCGCAGCAGATGCTGGACAAGGCGGCCGAGCGCCAGCTGTACGACAACCTCGCCCGCGCCGACCTGGTGACCTACCTCGATGGCCAGCGCGACGCCTGGGACCTGGCGGTGGCGGCCGACGTCTTCGTCTACATCGGCGACCTGGCCCCGGTCTTCGCCGGCGTGCGACGCGCGTTGCGCGGAGGCGGCCACTTCTGCTTCACGGTCGAAGCGGGCGACGGCGCCGACTTCGTGCTGCGCCCCTCGAACCGCTACGCCCACACGCAGGCCTATATCGAGCGCCTGGCCGCCGCGACCGGCTTCCAGCAGAAGTCCGCCGAAGCGCTGACCGCCCGCCAGGAAAACGGCGCCCCCACCGCCGCCCTCGCCATCATGTTGCAAAAACCCCGGGGTCAAGTCTGACATTCGGACACGTGCTCAGCCGTTGCAGCTGCGTACGGCTGGGCACGTGTCCGAATGTCAGACTTGACCCCCGGCTAAGATAGGCAAACTTGCATGTAAGCCGGGCTTGCCTTAGAATCCGTAGCTCTGTGGCCGCGTTTTGGGCCATGCCGTCTGGGCCGGTGCAGTGATCAGGCCGACCAGTTTCCCACGCAAGATTCTTTACGGTGACCCTTGGATACCGTGCCGTTTTGGGTGCAATTTCTTGCGCTCGCCCTCCTGATACTGTGCTCGGCCTTCTTCGCCATGGCCGAAACCGCGCTGATGGCGGCCAACCGCTATCGCCTGCGCCATATGGCCAAGCGCGGCAGCCGCAGCGCCATCACCACCCTGTGGCTGCTCGACCGCACCGACAAGCTGCTGTCGCTGGTGTTGATCGCCAATACGCTGATCAACGCCATGGCCACCGCGCTGGTCACCGCCATCGCCATCCAGTCCTTCGGCCATGACGACAACGTCATCACCATCTCCACCGGCGTGGTGGCCTTCCTGCTGATCGTGTTCGCCGAGATTTCGCCCAAAGTCATCGGCGCCACCTTCCCGGAACGCATCGCCCTGCCCACCAGCATGGTGCTCAAGCCGCTGATGACGCTGGCCAAGCCGGTGATCTGGTTCGTCAACCTGTTCGTCTCGCTGGTGCTCAAACTGTTCCGCATCAAGGCCGGCGCCCACGCGCACGAAGCGCGCCTGTCGCCGGAAGAGCTGCGCTCGATCGTGCTGGAAGGCGGCAACTTCATTCCGCAAAAGCACAAGAGCATCCTGCTCAACCTGTTCGACCTGGAAACCATCTCGGTAGAGGACATCATGACGCCGCGCTCGCAGATCGAGGCGCTGAACCTGGAACTGACGGTCGACGAAATCAAGCGCGAGCTGACCACCTGCTACCACAACAAGCTGCCCGTCTACGAAGGCGAGATCAACCGCATCATCGGCATCCTGCACGTGCGCAAGGCGGTGGCGCTGCTGAACCAGGAAGACGAGCTGACGGTCGAGCATTTCCGCGAACTGCTGAGCACGCCCTACTTCATCCCGCAGGACACCGGCGTCTTCACCCAGCTGCAGTACTTCCAGGAGAACAAGGAACGCCTCGGCATCATCGTCGACGAGTACGGCGAGGTGCAGGGCCTGGTCACCTTGGACGATATCATCGAGGAAATGATCGGTGAATTTACGACATCGATGCCGGGCGCGGCCCGCGCCGACAGCTTTGGCTGGACCGAGCAAGGCGAATGCCTGCTGGAAGGCGCGACCGCGCTGCGCGACATCAACAAGCGCCTCGGCCTGAACTTCCCGCTGGACGGCCCCAAGACCCTGAACGGCCTGCTGCTGGAACTGTTGCAAGAAATTCCAGACGCGCCGATCAGCATCAAAGTCGCCAACTGCATCATCGAAGTGGTGCAGGTGCACGACCAGGCCATCAAAGTCGTCAAATTGATACGCCCGTCCGGAAAGCGCGCGCACTAATCCGCGCACTCGTGCGGCAAACGCAACACTGGGGAGTACAATCGTTTCCTCGGGGCGACAAACGGCTTTACAAATATGATGCCTGAGAGCATCATTCCGTGATCCCGCCCCCACCATCCAGTAGACGCATCTATGGCAGCAGTCCTACCCAACGCCGCGCCAGGCGCCCCGATGCCGGGGCTGGCTCGGGCATTGATGCAAGCCGGGCGCCTCTCCGCAGCCCAAGCCGACATGCTGCAAAAAAAAGCCGTCGCCGACAAGCACGCCTTCATTGACGTGCTGCTGGGCAGCGGCGCCATCGACGCCCGCGCGCTGGCCATGTTCTGTTCCGAAACCTTCGCCTATCCGCTGATGGATGTGCAGGCGCTCAATATCGAGGCGCTGCCGGGCAAGATCATCGACAACAAGCTGATGCAGGCGCAGCGCGTGATCGCGCTGGCCAAGCGCGGCAACAAGATGTCGGTGGCGATTTCCGATCCGACCAATATCCAGGCGCTCGACCAGATCAAGTTCCAGACCGAGTCCACGGTCGAACCCGTCATCGTCGCCCACGACGCGCTGTTGCAACTGCTGGCGCGCCTGAACAAGGACAGCGAACAAGCCATCAGCGACCTGGGCGGCGACGAGTCCGACATCCAGTTCGCCGAGGAGGAAGCCGCGGCCGCCGACGCCGCCGCCGATGCCGGCGCCAACGACGTCGAGGACGCGCCGGTGGTGCGCTTCCTCAACAAGATGCTGATGGACGCGGTCAACATGGGCGCCTCGGACTTGCATTTCGAACCGTTCGAAAAATTCTACCGCGTGCGCTTCCGCGTCGACGGCGTGCTGATGGAGCATGCCCAGCCGCCGATCTCGATCAAGGAAAAACTGGTCTCGCGCATCAAGGTGCTGGCCAAGCTGGACATCTCTGAAAAGCGCATCCCGCAGGACGGCCGCATGCGCCTGATCGTGTCGCCGACCAAGACCATCGACCTGCGTATCTCGACGCTGCCGACCTTGTTCGGCGAAAAGACCGTGATGCGTATCCTCGACGCCACCCAGGCGCAGATGGGCATCGACGCGCTGGGCTACGACCCGGACCAGAAGGAACTGCTGCTCGACGCCATCCAGCGCCCCTACGGCATGGTGCTGGTGACCGGGCCGACCGGCTCGGGCAAGACGGTGTCGCTGTACACCTGCCTGAACGTGATCAACAAGCCGGGCATCAATATCTCGACCGCCGAAGACCCGGCCGAGATCAACCTGCCCGGCGTGAACCAGGTCAACGTCAACGACAAGGCCGGCCTGACCTTCCCGGTCGCATTGAAATCCTTCCTGCGCCAGGATCCGGACATCATCATGGTCGGCGAGATCCGCGACCTGGAAACGGCCGACATCGCCATCAAGGCGGCGCAGACCGGCCACATGGTGTTCTCCACGCTGCACACCAACGACGCGCCGTCGACGCTGACGCGGCTGATGAACATGGGCGTGGCGCCGTTCAACATCGCCTCGTCGGTGATCCTGATCACCGCGCAGCGGCTGGCGCGCCGGCTGTGCACCTGCAAGCAGCCGGTGGAGATTTCCAACGACCTGCTGCTCAAGGCCGGTTTCAAGCAGCATGAGCTGGACGGCAGCTGGAAGCCCTACGGCCCGGTCGGCTGCGAGCGCTGCAACGGCGGCGGCTACAAGGGCCGGGTCGGCATCTACCAGATCATGCCGATCTCGCCCGCCATCGAAAGCATCATCCTGGCCAACGGCAACGCGATGGAAATCGCCGCCCAGTCGGAAGCGGAAGGCGTGAAGTCGCTGCGCGGATCCGGCCTGGTGAAGGTCAAGAACGGCCTGACCAGCCTCGAAGAAGTGCTCGGCTGTACCAACGAATAGGACAACTCTCCATGGCGACATCGGGCAACGCGGGCCACCAGGTCAAGGAATCGATCTTCTCCTGGGAAGGCAAGGACAAGAGCGGCAAGACGGTGCGCGGCGAGCTGCGCGCCGGCGGCGAGGCCGTGGTCAACGTCACCCTGCGCCGCCAGGGCATCATGGTCACCAAGGTCAAGAAAAAGGCCTACCGCAGCGGCAAGAAAATCACCGACAAGGATATCTCGCTGTTCACGCGCCAGTTGGCGACGATGATGAAGGCCGGCGTGCCGCTGCTGCAATCGTTCGACATCGTCGGCAAGGGCCACTCCAATCCCTCGGTGTCCAAGCTGGTGATGGACTTGCGCGCCGATATCGAGACCGGCACCAGCCTGAACCAGGCGTTCCGCAAGTTCCCGCTGTACTTCGATCCGCTGTTCTGCAACCTGGTGGGCGCCGGCGAACAGGCCGGCATCCTGGAGGACCTGTTGACGCGGCTGGCGATCTACAAGGAAAAAACGCTGGCCATGAAGGCCAAGATCAAGTCGGCGCTGATGTATCCGGTGTCTATCCTGGCGATCGCCTTCATCGTCACGGCGGTGATCATGATCTGGGTGGTGCCGGCGTTCAAGGAAGTGTTCAAGAGCTTCGGCGCCAACCTGCCGGCGCCGACGCTGTTCGTGATGGCGCTGTCGGAATTCTTCGTGGCCTGGTGGTATCTGATTTTCGGCGGCATCTTCGGCGCCATCTACTTCTTCTTCCGAGCGTGGCAGCGCTCGCTGCAGATGCAGCGCTTCATGGACCGCCTGCTGCTGCGCCTGCCGGTGTTCGGCGACGTGATCCGCAAGGCCACCATCGCCCGCTGGACCCGCACCCTGGCCACCATGTTCGCCGCCGGTGTGCCGCTGGTGGAGTCGCTCGATTCGGTGGGCGGCGCGGCCGGCAACGCGGTCTACCTGGACGCCACCCGCAAGATCCAGAACGAGGTCAGCACCGGCACCAGCCTGACGGTGGCGATGCAGAACGCCGACGTGTTCCCGAATATGGTGACGCAGATGGTCGCCATCGGCGAAGAGTCCGGCTCGCTGGACGCCATGCTGGGCAAGGTGGCCGACTTCTACGAGGAGGAGGTGGACGAGGCCGTCGCCGCGCTGTCGAGCCTGATGGAACCGGCCATCATGGTGATCCTGGGCGTGCTGATCGGCGGCCTGGTGGTGGCCATGTACCTGCCGATCTTCAAGCTCGGTTCGGTGGTCTAGTGTCGCGCAGCGCCGCCATGCGGTTGCGCGCCTCGGCCAGCGCCTCGTCGGCCTGGTCGAGTATGGCTTCGATGGCGGCGCGCTCGCTGCAGCCTTCCGGCAGGCGATGGCTGACGCTTTGAAAGCGCAGGATCAAGCCCTGCATGTTTTGCAGCAGCGTATCCTGCACCGCCGCCGTGGCGCGTTCGCGCTCCGCCAGCCGCGCCAGCCGGCGCCGATGACGGCGCACGATGGCGAGCAGGCAGGCCAGCAGCACGCCCAAAAGCAAGAGGGTAAGCGGGAACAAAGGCGGACTCCACGATAGGTGGTGGCAGGCTCTCCACCTTGCCTGAATTCCAACTTCATTTCCATATCCCCAAGGAGGGGCTTGCGCTGGCCGGCGCGCGTTGAAAAACCGTTCCGCAATGTTGCCGTAATGCTTTAATATGAGCCACTGTACTTACCCATGCGGCCCGACCTATGCCTGAACCAACCTTGTTGTTTGCCCCCGCCGGCGAGCTCGCCATCAGCCTGATCGCCGGCCTGTTCGGCCTGCTGTTCGGCAGTTTCCTGAACGTGGTCATCCACCGCCTGCCGAAAATGATGCAGCGCGAATCGGACAACTATTGCGCCGTCGAGGCCGGCAAGGACGAGCCGCACACCACGCGCTACAACCTGATGGTGCCGCGCTCGGCCTGCCCGCACTGCCAGCACCAGATCACCGCGCTGGAAAACATCCCCGTGGTTAGCTACCTGGTCCTGCGCGGCAAATGCAGCAACTGCAAGGCGCCGATCTCGGCGCGCTACCCGGCCATCGAAACGCTGACCGGCGTGCTGTCGGCGGTGATGGTGTGGCACTTCGGCAGCGGCTGGGCCGGCCTGGCCGGCCTGCTGTTCCTGTACCTGCTGATCGCCATGACCTTCATCGACTTCGACACCCAGCTGCTGCCGGACGACCTGACCTATCCGCTGATCTGGGCCGGCCTGCTGATCAACATCAACGGCAGCTTCGCCACGCTGCACGACGCCGTCATCGGCGCGGCGGCCGGCTATCTGGCGCTGTGGTCCGTCAATTGGGCGTATAAACTGGTGCGTCACCGCGACGGCATGGGCTATGGCGACTTCAAGCTGCTGGCCGCGCTGGGCGCGTGGATGGGCTGGGCGACGCTGCCGGCCATCGTGCTGATGTCGTCGCTGGTGGGCTCGGTGGTCGGCATCGCGCTGATGGTGGTCAACCGCCGCGGCTTCGATTACCAGATCCCGTTCGGCCCTTACCTTGCAACGGCCGGCCTGATCATCTTCCTGTACCGCGATCCGATCATGGCGTTCACCCGCAACTTCTATCCCTACCTGTAAGCCGACGATGAGCACACTGCCCTTCTCCATCGGCCTGACCGGCGGCATCGGCAGCGGCAAGAGCACGGTGGCCGACATGTTCGCCGCGCGCGGCGCCAGCATCGTCGACACCGACCAGATCGCCCACAGCCTGACCGCGCCCGGCGGCGCGGCGATGCCGGCCATCGTCGCCGAGTTCGGCGCCGAATTCGCCGACGCCAACGGCGCGCTCGACCGCGCCCGCATGCGCAGCCTGGTGTTTGCCGACGCCGGCGCCAAAGCCCGCCTCGAAGCCATCCTGCACCCGCGCATCCGCGACGCCGCGCTGGCCGCAGCCGAGGCCGCCACCGGCGACTATGTGATCTTCGCCGTGCCGCTGCTGGTCGAATCGGGCACTTGGCGTGCGCGGGTTACGCGCGTACTCGCGGTAGACTGTCCGGAAGAAGTGCAAATTGCCCGCGTGATGGCGCGTAACAATCTGCCGGAAACCCAGGTCCGCGCCATCATGGCGGCGCAGGCCAGCCGGCAGCAAAGGCTGGACGCGGCGGACGACATTATCGAAAACGGCAACGGAATCGAGGCTTTGGAGCCCCAAATCGCCCGTCTTCACGATTTATATCTGGCATTTTCGAAAAGAACGGCAACAATACCTTCGCAACGTTTGTAATTTTGCTTGGCTTGCTTCAAAATCACGGGAATTAATCGCAAGTCCAACTACTGAGGGATGTTATTTTGATTGTCTACGAATATCCTTTCAACGAGCGCATCCGCACGTTGTTGCGATTAGAGGATCTGTACGAGAAATTCAAGTTCTTTGTGCATCAAGAACACCCTATGCAGCACCACGTCGCCTTGGCGACCATCTTCGACATGTTGGAGGTGGCCGGCCGCGCCGACCTGAAATCCGACCTGTTGCAAGAACTGGAACGCCAGCGCCAATCGCTGCTGGGTTACCGCATGAACCCCAATGTGCAAGCGGAAACGCTGGACGCCATCCTGGCCGAGCTGGACGGCGTGAGCAGCGCGCTGGTCGCGGCCCAGGGCAAGACCGGCCAGAACGTGCGCGACAACGAGTGGCTGATGAGCATCCGCGGCCGCACCATCATTCCCGGCGGCGCCTGCGAATTCGACCTGCCGTCCTACTACGCCTGGCAAAAGCGTCCGGCCGAGCAGCGCTTCAACGACATCGCCACCTGGTTCGCGCCGCTGGCGCCGCTGTTCGACGCGCTGGGCTTGGTGCTGCGCCTGCTGCGCGATTCCGGCGGACCGGTCAAGATGATCGCCGTCGCCGGTAGCTATCAGCAAATGTTGCAGGGCAAGGTCTACCAGATGCTGCGTTTGACGCTGGACGAATCGCTGGGCGCGATCCCGGAAATCTCGGCCAACAAGTACATGTTGTGGGTGCGTTTCACCTCGCAGGGCGGCGACCTGAAACCCAAGCCGCTGGAAGATGATGTACCATTCGAGCTCACACTCTGTAACTTCTAAAGAATTATCATGGCCACCGTAGTTGACTGCCCTACCTGCTCCGCCAAAGTGGAGTGGAAGGAAGAGAATAAATTCCGCCCGTTCTGCTCGGAACGCTGCAAACAAATCGATCTCGGCGCCTGGGCCGAGGAAAAGTACGCCATCCCCGCAGCGCCTCCCAAAGATCCGCTCGAAGAAGAGTAAGCCCTATCTCGGCTTGACAGCCTGGCCGGTGTAGAGCACCGGTCCGCCTGGCGCTGGCGAACCGCTTTGCGGCTCCAGCGTGATCTCGAATGTCGGCTCCGCGCTCAGCGGCGGCAGCTGCTCCAGCGACAGTTTCAGTTGACGGTCCTGCTCCAGCAAACCCAACGACACCGGCGCAGTCCAGCCCGGTGCGGATATCCATAGTTGCAACGCCTTGCGGTTGGCGACGATGGTGTCGTGCAGCGGCGTCAAGGTCAGTTGGCGGTCCACACTCACGGACGCGATCCAGCCCGCATTGCGGTCCTGCGGCGCCGACAGCACCGCCATCCAGGCAGGCCCTGGCGGTTCAGGACGCAGCGCCAGCAGCGCGCCCAACGCCACGCAGGCCGCCAGCGCGGCGCCGGCCAGCCCGCGCCAAACGCCCACACTATTCCACCAGCGCGCCATCACGATCCGTAGCGCACCTGGTCCAGCCACTCCAGCAGCGGAATGGTGGCCGGCAGCAGCGGCTCGACGCCGACCGCGCCTTGCCAGGCGAAGGCCTGGCCTTCCAGGCTCTGCGGCTCGCCGCTCCAGTCGCGGCTGATGAAGAAGTGCAGCCGCACATGCGCGTGTTCGTACACGTGCTCGATGCCGCACCACTCTTCGGCGCTGTTGATGGACAGGCCCAGTTCCTCGACGAATTCGCGCTTGAGCGCCTGCAGCACCGTCTCGCCCGGATCGACTTTACCGCCGGGGAATTCCCAATAGCCTTCGTACGGTTTGCCCGCCGGGCGCTGGCCCAGCAGCACGTCGCCGTTGGGCTTCATCAGGATGCCGACGGCGACATCGACCGGCTTGACCTTCACCTCCGCGCCGCTCATGCCAGCTTCCCGGCGTAGTCCTTGGCGAACTGCCAGGCCACGCGGCCCGAACGCGAACCGCGCTGCAAGGCCCAGCGCAAGGCATCGGCGCGCGAGGCTTCGATCTGCGCCTCGCTGCAACCCAGCGACGACAGCCAGTGGCCGACGATGGCCAGGTAGTCGTCCTGCTTGAACGGGTAAAAGGTCAGCCACAGGCCGAAGCGTTCGGACAGCGAGATCTTCTCTTCCACCGTCTCGCCGGGATGCAGGTCGCCATCCTCGTCGTGCTTGTAGCTCATATTGTCGGACATACGCTCCGGCATCAGGTGGCGGCGGTTGGAGGTGGCGTAGATCAGCACATTGTCCGACTGCGCCGAGATGCTGCCGTCCAGCGCCACCTTCAGCGCCTTGTAGCCGCTCTCGCCTTCCTCGAACGACAGGTCGTCGCAGAAGATGATGAAGCGCTCCGGCCGGCCGGCCACGATGTCGACGATGTCCGGCAGCTCGGCCAAGTCGGCCTTGTCGACTTCGATCAGGCGCAGGCCATCCTTGCCGAACTGGTTCAGGCAAGCCTTGATCAGCGAGGACTTGCCGGTGCCGCGCGCGCCGGTCAGCAGCACGTTGTTGGCCGGCTTGCCTTGCACGAACTGGCGGGTGTTCTGCTCGATCTGCTCTTTCTGCGGGCCGATGTGCTGCAAGTCGTCCAGCGCGATCGGCGACACGTGGGCCACCGCCTGCAGGTAACTGGCGCCGCCGCCAGTTGCGCCGCTGTTGCGTTTCCTCCAGCGGAAAGCGAAGCCCAGCTTCCAGTCCGGCTCGCGCGGCGCCTGCGGCAGCACCGCCTCCACGCGCGCCAGCAAGGCCTCGGCGCGCACCAGGAATTGTTCGAGAGGCGTCGCCATATCAGGAACGATAGTCGGCGTTGATGCTCACGTAGTCGTGCGACAGGTCGCAGGTGTAGACGGTGGCGGCAGCCGCGCCGCGCGCCAGCTTGACGCGCACCAGGATCTCGCTCTGCTTCATCACGCGCTGGCCGTCTTCTTCCTTGTAGTCCGGATTGCGGCCGCCGTTCTTGGCCACCCACACATCGTCCAGGTACAGATTGAGTTTGCTGACATCGAGGTCGTCGACGCCGGCGTAGCCAATGGCGGCCAGGATGCGGCCCAGGTTAGGGTCGGACGCGAAGAACGCGGTCTTGACCAGCGGCGAGTGGCCGATCGAGTAGGCGATCTTGCGGCACTCCTCGACGCTGGCGCCGTCTTCCACGGTGATGGTGATGAACTTGGTCGCGCCCTCGCCGTCGCGCACGATGGCCTGCGCCAGGAACAGCGACAGTTCGGTGACGGCGGCCGCCAGTTGGGCGTATTCCGGCGAGTCCACCGAGTTGACTTCCAGCGTACCGGCGCCGGTGGCGATCAGCATGAAGGAGTCGTTGGTCGAGGTGTCGCCGTCGATGGTGATGCAGTTGAACGACTTGTCGGCCACCTGCTTGACCAGCACGTCGAGCACCGGCTGCGCCACCTTGGCGTCCAGCGCCAGGTAGCCCAGCATGGTCGCCATGTTCGGCTTAATCATGCCGGCGCCCTTGCTGATGCCGCTCATGGTGACGCTGTGGCCGCCGATGGTGACGCTGCGCGAGCCGGCTTTCGGCTGCGTGTCGGTGGTCATGATGGCTTCGGCGGCGTTGTACCAGTTGTCGGCCTTCAGGCCGGCAACCGCCTGCGGCAGGCCGGCGATCACTTTGGCGGCCGGCAGCGGCTCCAGGATCACGCCGGTGGAGAACGGCAGGATCTGCGACGCGTCGCAGCCCAGCTGCGCGGCCAGCGCGGCGCAGGTTTCATTGGCCAGCGCCAGACCCAGCTCGCCGGTGCCGGCGTTGGCGTTGCCGGTGTTGATCAGCAGCGCGGCGATCGGCTTGCCGCTTTCCTTGGCGGCCGCCAGGTGGGCCTTGGCGATCTGCACCGGCGCGGCGCAGAAGCGGTTCAGCGTGAACACGCCGGACACGGTGGCGGTCGGCGCCACTTTCATCACCAGCACGTCCTTGCGGTTCGGCTTCTTGATGCCGGCTTCGGCAAAACCGATTTCGATGCCGGCTACAGGCTTCAGTGCGGAGGCGACGGGCAGAGGGGAATTGACGGCCATATGAGTGTTCTCGTGAGTGGAAAGTGGGAGCCGCTATTGTAATACCTGACGGACAAAATGGCGCATCGCATCAATGTCACTGACGGTTTGCATGATTCATCCGCAAGTTTGCTCAAAAAACACTAGAAGGATGTCATACAACACCATGAATTCATTGAAGAAATCATTATTTTCAACCTAAAAGCCACAACAAATTAGTACGTTCGTTCTAAATTAAATAAAATGATTTCATGCCGTACGGAAATTAGTTTAAGGTCTAGCCCGAGTGCCCCATCCCCGCATGTCACGAGACAAACAAGGCGACACGATCGTCCATAGCAAGAAACAACTGACAACAAATCAAAGGATACAGACCACATGAAAAAGCAACTTCTAGTAGCTGCCGTATTGACCGCCACCGCCGCCATGCAAGCACAGGCCGGCTCCCTGGGCGACGACAACCTGACCATCAGCGCCTTCGGCACGCTGGGCGTGGCCAAGAGCAATACCGACCAGGCGCAATTTGCCCGCTACAACCAGGCCGAAGGCGTGGCCGACAAGGCCAAGATCGGCCTCGACACCAACCTGGGCCTGCAAGCGACCTACCGCATCAACGACTGGCTGTCCGGCACCGCGCAGATCCTGACCCGCAAGAACACCAGCCCGACCTTCACCACCGACCTGACCTGGGCCTTCCTGAAAGCCCGCGTCAACGACGAAACGAGCGTGCGCGTCGGCCGCGTGGTGGTGCCGACCTTCCTGATCTCGGACTACCAGAACGTCGGCTACGCCAACACCATGATGCGTCCTCCGATTGAAATGTACGGCCAGGCGCCGATCGAAAACGTCGACGGCGCGGACGTCAATTTCCAGCGTGCCTTCGGCGACTTCAACTTCACCGCCCAGGCCTTCGCGGGCGTCAGCCGCGGCAAGCTGTTCGTGCCGACCGCCGCCGGCGCCGTCGCCACCTACCGCGCGCCAGCCGCCGGCGTCACCTTCATCGGCGAATACGGCCCCTTCCTGGTGCGCGTCGGCCACGCACGCGCCGACCTGAAGACCAACGACCTGGGCCCGATCAACGACCTGACCGCGAAGTTGTCCCAGTTCGGCTTCAAGCAGCTGGCCAATGACCTCGGCCTGACCGACGGCAAAAAGATCGCCTTCACCTCGCTCGGCGCCACCATGGACTGGCACAACATCGTGGTCCAGACCGAATACGCGCAGCGCCGCGCCAAGGAAGCGGTGTACATCCCCGACACCAACGCCTGGTACACCATGGTCGGCTACCGCGTCGGCAAGGTCCTGCCTTACTACGCCCACGCCGCCGTGCGCGACGCCGGCAGCTCGGTGACCCCGCCTGCGACACTGCCGAAGAACAATCCGCTGGGCGCCGCCGTGTATGGCCTGCTGCCTGCGACGGAACAATCGTCCGACCTGATCGGCGTGCGTTGGGACTTCGCCAAATCGATGGCGCTGAAAGTGCAGGTCGACCGCGCCAAGCCCAAGACCAAGGGCGGCTCGCTGATCTTCGTCAAGCCTGGCTTCAACAACAACGTCACCGTGGTCGCCGCGGCGATCGATTTCGTCTTCTAATCGGGAGTCCACAACATGAAAAAATTGATCATCGCTGCGTTGCTGTCGTCGTTCGCCGCAGCCGGCGCCTCGGCGGAAACCGTTGTCATCGTCAGCCAGAAGAACCCGGCGACCCGCATGTTCTCGGAACAGGCATCGCAATTCTTCCTCGGTAAATCCAACCTGTTCACGCCGGTCGACCAGGCCGAAGGTTCGCACATCCGCGCCGACTTCTACCAGAAGGTCGCGGAAAAAGACCCGGCGCAGGTCAAGGCCCTGTGGTCCAAGCTGGTGTTCACCGGCAAAGCCACGCCGCCGAAGGAATATCCGAACAACGCCGAGGTGAAAAAAGCAGTTGCTGCCGATCCCAAGGCGATCGGTTATATTGACAAGTCGGCAGTGGACGACACCGTCAAAGTGATCCTGACCCTGCCATAACCTCCAGGTAGCCCTGCCCCCTGCCGTCCCGCGTGGACGGCAGGGACGTGCGCTCCTGGCATCGCCACAAGGAGTGTACGTCTTGAGTCTATCGCTGCGCGCGAAATTTCTGCTGCTGAGCGCCGTCATCCAGGCGCTGGTGGTTGGCCTGCTGATCTGGAACAGCCTGCGCCTGATGAACCAAGCCGTCAGCACCAATGCCGAACGCGTCGCCCGCGAATACGCGGTCACGCTCAATCTCTCCCTCAGCCCCTACGCCACGCGCGGCCGCCTGCCCGAACTGTCCAACTACCTGACCGAAATGCTGTCCGATCCGGACGACAGTTTCGTGCGCTACCTCGTCATCCTCGACGAAAACGAAAAACCCATCATCGACGCCGGCAAGCGCAAAGGCCCGTTGCCGGACCTGCTGCGGCAAGGCGGCGGCACCAGCTTCAAAGGCGTACGCACCCTGCTCGACGGCACCATGCTGCACGCGCGCTCGCCGCTGCTGTTGCGCGACAACCGCGTCGGCTCCATCAATTTCGGCCTGTCCACCAAGGACCTGAAGCAGGCGCGCGACGAGGTGCTGCTGCAAGGCGGCGTGATCTCGCTGGTCGGGCTGGCGCTGGGCGTGGTGCTGTTCTACGCCTTCACCCACGGCATCGGGCGCCGCCTGCACGCGCTGACGGACCAGTCGCAGCAAATGGCGCTGGGCGACTACACCAAGGCGCTGCCGGTCGAGGGCGACGATGAAATCGCCGTCTTCACGCGCACGCTCAACGCCATGAGCGCGGCGCTGCGCGAGCGCATCGCACAGCTGGAACAATCGCAGCAGCGGCTGTCGGAATCGGAGGCGCGCTTCAAGACGCTGTTCGACATGGCGCCGCTGCCGCTGACGGTGTCGGACCGCGACGGCCGCATCGTCGCCGCCAACCGCGCGGTCACGCATACCTTCGGCGCCGGCGCCGCAAAACTGATCGGCAAGCGCAGCGACGAGGTGCCGTTCTGGGCCAGCACGCTGGAGCGCGACCGCATCTGGAAAATGTACCAGACCGACGGCGCGGTGCACGGCGCCATCGCCGGCGTGCTGCTGCCCGACGGCAGCGTGGGCAGCGTGGCGATCTGGTCGTCGTCGCTGACCTTGGATGGCAACGAGTCCATCATCTGGGCGCTGCTGGACCTGACCGAGGAACTCAACGCCAAGCGCGAACTAAAGGACTTGAACGTGTCGCTGGAGTCGCGCGTGCGCGAGCGCTCGGCCGCGCTGGAACGCGCCAACGCGGACCTGAGCACGGCGCTGGAGACTTTGCAGCACACCCAGGACGAACTGCTGGCGGCCGAGAAAATGGCCTCGCTCGGATCGCTGGTGGCGGGCATCGCGCACGAACTCAATACGCCGATCGGCAACAGCCTGCTGGCATCGACCGCGCTGCGCGACCGCGTGGTGGAATTTGACCTGCATGTGGCGGCCGGCGCGCTGCGGCGCTCGGAGCTGACAGCGCACCTGGAGGAGGTGCGCCTGGCCAGCCAGCTGATTTCCGGTTCGCTGCACAAGGCGGCCGAGTTGATCTCGTCGTTCAAGCAGATCGCCGTCGACCAGACCAACGACCAGCGCCGCCGCTTCGACCTGCTGTCGGCGGTGCACGACACCATGGCCACCTACATGCCGCGCCTGCGCCGCGCCGAGTGCGAGGTGGTCTTGCAGATACCGGAGCGTCTGAGCTTCGACTCCTATCCCGGCGCCTTGTACCAGGTGCTCAATAACCTCGTCAACAATGCGCTCAACCACGCCTTCGACCAGCGCAAGGGCGGCACCATCACCGTGCGCGCGGAAGCGGTGGACGACGACGTCGTCGAGCTGATGTTCAGCGACGACGGCGTCGGCATGCCGGAAGATGTGCTGCGCCGCGTGTTCGATCCCTTCTTCACCACCAAGATGGGCCAGGGCGGGACAGGACTGGGGATGAACATCGTCTACAACATCGTCACCGGCGTACTGGGTGGACGCATCACCATCGATTCCGCGCCCAATGTGGGCACGGCGGTGCGCATGCTGCTGCCGTACTCCGCGCCGCAGCGCGATCCTTCGCGCTAGCCTGCCGCGAGACGGGCGCGCGCCGCGTCCACGTGGCGCTCGCTGACGGCCACCGTATCGCCGCAGCGCAGCGCCAGCAGGTAGCTGCCGTCACCCACCACGGACATCGAGGAGAACTGCTCCGCGCCGACGATGGCGCGGCGGTGCACGCGGACGAAACGCGCCGGGTCCAGGTGTTCTTCAAGCCGGCTGAGCGGCATGCGGTACAACACGCAACGCTGCTCCAGATGCAGCTTGACGTAGTTGCCATCCGCCTCCAGCCACTGCACATCTTCAAGCCGTATGCGCTCGATGCGGCCGATCGACCGCACGCTGACCTGGTGCCAGTAGCCCGCCGCAGCGGCCGCCGGCTGGGCGGCGACGTAGGCACGCAGGGCCGGCGCGAAGCCCGCCAGCTGGCGCTGCGCCAGCATCGCCGCCGCGCGTTCCAGCGTCTGCGCCAGGCGGGCGTCGTCGAATGGCTTGAGCAGGTAGTCCAGCGCATGCACTTCGAAAGCTTCGATCGCGTAAGCGTTGTAGGCGGTGACGAACACGATCAACGGCGGCTCCGCCATCGCGCTCAAGCTGCGCGCGAGGTCGATGCCGGATTCCTTCGGCATCTGCACGTCCAGGAACACCAGGTCCACCTCCTCCCGCGCCAGCAGATCGCGGGCGGCGGCAGCGCTGGCGCAGTCGCCGGCCACCTGCCACTGCGGGTGCCGCGCCAGCGCATAACGCAAGTTGATGCGCCCCGGTTCTTCGTCATCGACCAGCAAGACACGCATCGTCGTCACTCCTTCGGGTACAAAGGCATGCGGATCGCCACTTCGAAGCGGCCGTCGCGCAAGGCGCTGTCCAGCGACGCCTCGCCGCGATAGGCCAGCTGCAAGCGCGCCCGCGTGTTGGCCAACCCCAGCCCGAGTCCCGGATTCGGCGATGCGTCCGCCGTGACGGGATTGCTGATGCGGATGTGCAGTTGCGCGCCCTCGAGGTGCAGGTGGACGCGGATATCGCTGTCCCCTTCGTGGCAGTCCAGGTCATGGCGCAAGGCGTTTTCGATCAACGGTTGCAGCAGCAGCGGCGGACATTCGCCGCCCTCGACGTCGCCGATATCCATCTGCACTTGCAAGCGCGCCCGGTAGCGCAGGCGCTGCAAGGCGAGGTAGTCGCCGACGAAAGCCAGCTCCTCGCCGACGCTGACCCAATCGCGGCCGCTGGCCGTCAGCGCGTAGCGCAGCAGATCGCTCAGGCGGTTGATGCCGTTCAGCGCCAGGTCGCCGTCGCTGGTGCGCACCAGTGCGCTGATCGCATTCAAGGCGTTGAAGATGAAATGCGGCTCCAGCTGCGCGCGCAGGGCCAGCATGCGCTGGCGTTCCAGCTCCAGGTTCAGATGCAGGTTGTCGGTCAGCGCCTGCTGCCATGCCTTGTCCCGCGCCTGGCTGCGGCGCCAGATGCAAATGGCGGTGACCGCCGTGTAGGTTCCGGTCGCCCAGGCGAATTCGAGGAACACGTCAAAACCGTGCGGCGACAGGAACAGGCGCAAGGCATGGGCCAGGTCCAGCACACCGTCGGCGCGCACCGCATCCAGCATCGCCATGTAGATCAGCTGTAGCGGCAGGAAGATGAACACCACCACCGCGTAGCACCGCGCGATGGCGCGCGCACTGGCGGTCAGCCCGGGCCAGCGCCGGAAAGCCAGGTACTGGCCGACGCTGAGCGTCATCATCAGCGCGTGGTTCAGATCCCAATTCAGCATCACGCGGCCGTAGCTGCGGCTGCCGCCTTCGCGCAGCACGTCGCTGTAGACGCTGGCCGCGCCGACCGCGCACAGCAGCCCCCACACCAGCAAATTGACCAGCAAGGTGTTGCGCACTTCGCGCCATGTGAGGGTGAATTGATCCATGACGGCGAGTATATCAGTGGCATGGGCCGCCAAAATGCGCCGCGGCGTGACATCGTCACGGCAATCCGGGCGCTCGTCACAAAGGTGGTTTGACGCGGCTGGTCCGGAGCGATACTCTGCGCCGGATTAACTTACACCCACCTCATGAAACCTCTTTTACTGCTCTGCCTTGCGGCGAGCGCGAACGCACAGGAAGCCGCCGACATACAGCGGGTTGACATCACCGGTTCCGCGGCACAGGCCCTGCGCCGCAATGACACGGCGGCCAAAATCATCGTCGGCCGCGCGGACATCGAACAATACGGCGACACCACGCTGTCCGCCCTGCTCAAGCGCCAGCCCGGCATCTCCGTGGCCGGCGGCGAGGTGCGCATGCGCGGCCTGGGCTCAGGCTACACGCAGCTGCTGATCAACGGCGAGCCGGCGCCGCAGGGCATGTCCATCGAAGCCATCTCGCCCGAACTGATAGAGCGCATCGAGATACTGCGCACCGCATCGGCCGAATACAGCGCACAGGCCATGGCGGGCAGCATCAACGTGATCCTGCGCAAAGGCAGTCGCGCGCAGCGCGATATGAAGCTGGGCATCGAGAACCTGCAAGGCGTGACCGGCCCATCCGCCACGATGCAGATCGCGGACCGCGATGGCACGCTATCGTATGGCCTGGCCGGCACGCTGAGCGATACCGGCTTCCGCAACACGCCCGCCACCACCGAGCGCGTGGAAGGACCGGCGGCGCTGCGCACCTTTGCGGAACTGAACGCATCGCACCAGACCAAACTGAATCTGGCGCCGCGCCTGAACTGGACGCTGGCAAACGGCGATACGCTGGCTTGGCAAAACCTGCTGGACCTGTACCGCACCAGCAGCCACGGGGATTCCCGTGAAACCAGCATCTACGGCGCATCGACCGCCTACCCGAACAACGACTGGCACGCACTGTCGCATACGGCCTTCCTGCGCAGCGGCGTAACGTGGACACATGCGGTCGGCGCCGACGGCAAGCTAAGCGTCAAGCTGGGTTACGACTACAACCACCGCAACACCGACTACGCCTTCCACGGGGCCAGTGCGGGCGGCACGCCGCTGTTCACGCGCGCGGTCGCGTCGAACGCCGACGACGACAGCATCACCACCAGCGGCAAATACCTGACACGCCTGCGTGAAGCACACAGTCTCGCCATCGGCTGGGACGGCGCCGACACGCGCCGCAGCGAGATGCGGCGCCAGGACGACAGCTCGGCCAGCGGCGCGGCGCTGGGCCAGCTGCTGCAAGAGTACGCGGCGCGTGTGCGCCGCATCGCCCTCTTCGCCCAGGACGAATGGGATGTCACGCCGCGCCTGCAAGTCTATCTCGGCCTGCGCTGGGAGGGGCTGGACACCCGCACCGACGGCGCCCTGCTGGCGGCGGTGCAAAACCGCTCCAGCGTTTTCAGTCCGGTGGTGCAGATGATGTGGAAGCTGCCGAACCAGGAGCGCGATCAGGTGCGGCTGGCCCTCGCCCGCACCTACAAGGCGCCGCCAACCCGCGACCTGCTGCCGCGCCGCTACACCATCAACAACGACAACGGCCCCACCAACCCGGACGTGCAGGGCAATCCCGATCTGCGGCCGGAGCTGGCGTGGGGACTGGACGCGGCATATGAATCGTACTTCGGCAAGGAAGGCTCTGTGAGCGTTTCCGCCTACGCGCGGCGCATCCGCGACGTGACGGTGCAGCGCCTGTTCGAACAAAACGGTTCGTGGGTGACGACGCCGTTCAACGGCGGCAAGGCCAAGGTGGCGGGCATCGAGTTCGACGCCAAGTTCCCGCTGCGTGCATGGCCGGTCGACGTACGCGCCAATGCGTCGCGCAACTGGTCGCGGCTGGATGCGGTGCCTGGCCCGGACAATCGCCTCAGCGCGCAAATTCCCTTCAGCGCCAACGTCGGGCTGGATTACCACCCCGCCGGCGCGTTGACGCTGGGCTTCAACGCCGGCCTGCAGACCGGCGGCATGGTCAGGATCAGCGGCAACCTGGCCAGCTACACCGGCGTAACGCGTACAGTGGACGGCTACGCGCTATGGAAGTTCGACGGCAGATCGCGCTTGCGCCTGTCGCTGCTGAACGTGCTGCATCAGGATCAACTGCTCGGCCAGTTCTACGCCGACGGCGGCTACAGCACCGCGCGCACGTCCGGCACGCCCACCCGCGCCGGCATCCGCGCAGTCTACGAGCACCAGCTTTGAACGCGAGGCGACTCAGTGACGTGTCAAGTTTTTCCCGAAAAAGTCGACCACCGACTTATTGAAGGTTTGATGAAAAGCCACGCGATCAAACCCTGCGGCGCTCGTACAAATAGCAGGGACCATGTTCGCAAATGCGACGCTGCAAGGCGCCAGGAAGTCGAAATGGCCGGCGTTGGGCACCACCTGGTAGTCCGGTGCTTGCGGAAGAGCCAACCGAACCGCTTCGGCGAAACGCGGATGCGGCAGGATGACGTCGTCCTCGGGACGCCAGAGCTGCACTGGTGTCCCGACGTTTTTCAATCCATCCGGCGAGAACGTGAACCCCAGAGCCGGGGCCACCACAACCGCGGCCTTGACGCGATGATCCTGCATAGGGCTTGAATCGGGCGGCGCGATCTCAGTCTGGCCGCTCTTCGCCATCACCTTGCAGGCAAAATCTTCCGGATGTTCGCGGCACATCGGGCCCACCTTGGAGAAATCCGCCAACCCGCCTATGCTTACCAGCGTTGTAAAGCCACCTGAAGAAAATCCGAACATCCCGATACGCGCTGGATCGATGGCGGCATGCCCGCCCCAGCTCGACAACATATGGTCGATCACACGGCTCATTTGTCTGGGGCGATCCATGATGTAGATGCTGCGACTCTGGTCGGCATAGTTGTCGCCGGCGTGGGTAACGGCAGCAACGACATAGCCCGCGTCAGCCAAGGCAATGGCTGTATCGTAGTGCTCCATGAAAGAGCCTCCGGCGCCGTGCGACATCACCACCAACGGCAATGCGCGTCCTTGCAGCGGGCCGTTGAGGGCAACCGACAACGCAGCCGGCCCCACCGACATCGACTGCGGCGTTGCCTGGCTCGGATACCAGATGCCGATCGCCAGCGGCTTGCCGTTGGCATCGGCGGCAGATCCGAACTGGAATCCTGCGGCATGCACACAAGTGCTGGCAAGTGTCATGGCCAGAGCGGTCAAAGCGGAACACACTGTCGATTTCATGGGATTTCTCTGTTCTATTGGATGATCATTATGGAACAGGGATGCTGGGGTCGACAGTCCAGTGTGTCATGAAGTAGCACTGACATTTGTCACGAGATGAAATAAAAAAACCGGAGGCTAGCTCCGGTTTTTTTGTTTATGCCAGTTTGCCGTGGCAGGCTTTGTACTTCTTGCCGCTGCCGCATGGGCATGGGTCGTTGCGTCCGACTTTCAGGCCCATCTCCATCAGCTGCTCGCCGCTCAGGCCTTGCAGCTCCGGTGGCAGGCCGCCCATCGAAGGCGCTGGCGCCAGCAGGTCTTCCGGCGCCGCGTTCGGGTTGAAGTCGGCGTGCTGGTAGCTGACGTTTTCAACGTGCGACTGCTGCATCGCCGCTTCGGCCGCATCGATCTCTTCGCGTGACTGGATACGGACCGTCATGATCAGCTTGACCACTTCGTTCTTGATCATATCGAGCATCTGGCCGAACAGTTCGAACGCCTCGCGCTTGTATTCCTGCTTGGGGTTCTTCTGTGCGTAGCCACGCAGGTGGATACCCTGGCGCAGGTGATCCAGCGCCGCCAGGTGTTCGCGCCAGTGGCTGTCCACGCTTTGCAGCATGACGTTGCGTTCGAAGCCGCCGAACGATTCCTTGCCGACGATGTCGATCTTCGACTGGTACAGCGCATCGGCCGCAGCGATCACGCGCTCCACGATGTCTTCGTCGTTCAGGTTCTGTTCTTTTTCCAGCATCGCGCGCAACGGCAGGTCGATCTGCCATTCCGCCGCCAGCGCCGCTTCCAGGCCCTTGATGTTCCACTGCTCTTCGACCGATTCCGCCGGCACGTATTCGCGTACCAGGTCGGTGAAGGCGCCGTGGCGCAGGGACTGGATCAGTTCCGAGATGTCGGTCGCTTCCAGCAGCTCGTTACGCTGCTGGTAGATCACTTTGCGCTGGTCGTTGGCGACGTCGTCGTATTCCAGCAGCTGCTTGCGGATGTCGAAGTTGCGTGCCTCGACCTTGCGCTGCGCGGACTCGATCGAACGCGAGACGATGCCCGCTTCGATAGGTTCGCCTTCCGGCATCTTCAGGCGGTCCATGATGGCGCGCACGCGGTCGCCCGCGAAGATGCGCAGCAGCTGGTCGTCCAGCGACAGGAAGAAGCGCGACATGCCAGGGTCGCCCTGACGTGCGGCGCGGCCGCGCAGCTGATTGTCGACGCGGCGCGATTCGTGACGCTCGGTGCCGACGATATGCAGGCCGCCGGCGGCAACCACCTGCTCGTGCAATGCCTGCCAGCCGTCGCGCAGTGCCTTCGATTGCGCAGCCTTGTCGGCGTCGCTCAGTTCAGCGTTGGCTTCAACGAACTGGATCTGCTTCTCGACGTTACCCCCCAGGACGATGTCGGTACCGCGACCGGCCATGTTGGTGGCGATGGTGATCGCTTTCGGGCTACCCGCCTGGGCGATGATTTCCGCTTCACGGGCGTGCTGTTTCGCGTTCAGGACGTTGTGCGGCAGGCCGCCCTTGGTCAGGATGCCCGACAGCAGTTCCGAGTTTTCGATCGAGGTGGTACCCACCAGCACCGGTTGGCCGCGGTCGTAGCATTCGCGGATTTCCAGCATCATGGCGTTGTACTTCTCGGCCGACGATTTGTAGACCTGGTCCTGACGGTCCTTGCGCTGCGAAGGACGGTTAGGCGGGATCACCACGGTTTCGAGGCCGTAGATTTCCTGGAATTCGTAGGCTTCGGTATCGGCGGTACCGGTCATGCCGGCCAGCTTCGAATACATGCGGAAGTAGTTCTGGAAGGTGATCGAGGCCAGGGTCTGGTTCTCGTTCTGGATCTTCACGCCCTCTTTCGCTTCGACAGCCTGGTGCAGGCCGTCGGACCAGCGGCGGCCCGTCATCAGACGGCCGGTGAATTCATCGACGATCACCACTTCATTGTTCTGCACCACGTAGTGCTGATCCTTGAAGTACAGCGCGTGCGCGCGCAGCGCCGCGTACAGGTGGTGCACCAGCGTGATGTTGGCCGAGTCGTACAGCGAGGCGCCTTCCGGCAGCAGACCCATCTTGGTCAGGATCGCTTCGGCTTTTTCGTGACCGGCTTCGGTCAGCAGCACCTGGTGGGCTTTTTCGTCCTTGGTGTAGTCGCCAGGGACTTCAACCTTGCCCTTGCCGTCCGGCGTTTCTTCGCCGATCTGCAAGGTCAGCAGGCGTGGCAGCTCGTTGATCTTGTAGTACAGGTCGGTGTGGTTCTCGGCCTGGCCGGAGATGATCAGCGGGGTGCGGGCTTCGTCGATCAGGATCGAGTCGACTTCATCGACGATGCCGAAGTTCAGCACGCGCTGCACGCGGTCGCGGGCTTCGAACACCATGTTGTCGCGCAGGTAGTCGAAACCGAATTCGTTGTTGGTGCCGTAGGTGATGTCGGACGCGTAGGCCGCCTGCTTGGTGGCATGCTCCATCTGCGACAGGTTGATACCGGTCGACAGACCCAGCCAGCCGTACAGCTTGGCCATGGTTTCCGCGTCGCGCTGCGCCAGGTAGTCATTGACGGTGACGATGTGCACGCCCTTGCCCGACAGCGCGTTCAGATAGGCCGGCAGGGTCGCGGTCAGGGTTTTGCCCTCGCCGGTGCCCATTTCGGCGATCTTGCCGTAGTGCAGAACCATGCCGCCGATCAGCTGCACGTCGAAGTGGCGCATCTTGAAGACGCGCTTGGACGCTTCGCGGCAGACGGCAAACGCCTCGGGCAGCAGCGCGTCGAGCGCTTCGCCATTGGCGATGCGTTCCTTGAATGCAGGCGTCTTCGCTTGCAACTCGGCGTCGGACAGTTTTTCCATCGCCGGCTCGAGCGCATTGATCTCGCGTACCGTTTTTTGGTATTGCTTGAGCAGCCGCTGGTTGCGGCTACCGAAAATCTGGGTCAGTAATGACATGCTTGAATTCTTGAAAAAACGCCGTTAAAAAAAGCTCTGTAGGGGAAAAACGCCTTACCGCACGGAGTTCGACTATGGCAAAAGACGGTGATTTTATCATGCGTCCGCGCCTACATTGGGTTATTGACCTGTTTAACAATAGCCCAAGAGTGAACAATGTCACAAAATTAAGCTATTTTAACCGGTGGTGACGTTTTTTTGCCGCTGTGATATGTTGCGTCACATGCGCTTCAACTCTTCCAACGTCTCCATCAAACGCCACACTCCCGTCGGGGCGACCGATTTCCTGCGCCGCGACGACAAAATGGCCGCCCTGCTGCCGGCCATCCAACGCATGGCCTCGCTGCAAAAAGACTGCGCGGCGGCCCTGCCGGCCATGTTCAAGTACTGCGAAATCCTGGCGTTCGAGGATGGGCAATTGATCCTGTCGCTGCCGAACGCGGCGCTGGCGGCCAAGCTCAAGCAACAGCTGCCCAAGCTGCAGGACACGCTGGCGCAGCGCGGCTGGCAGGTGCACGGCGTGAAATTGAAGGTGCTGATGACCAAGCCGGCCGAGATCAAGGAGCAGATGCGCTCGCTGTGGCTGACGGAAGCGGCCGTGACGGCCTTCGACGAGCTCGGCGATACGCTGGAGGACACCCCGCAGAACGCCACGCTGATCGCGGCGCTGAAGGCGATGGTGGCCAAGCGACGTCCCACCTGAACCCCGCACGACGATCCGCTCGGGGTCTGACCCTGCGGGGTCAGACCCCTGCCTTAGCGGGTTAAGTTAGCGCCCACTCGCGCGCCATCTGGCGCAGATACGACGGCGGCGCGACTTCATTGGTCTCGAACGAGACGATTTCATAGGCATCCGGATGCTTGAGCAGTTCCAGCAGCAGCTGGTTGTTCAGCGCGTGGCCGGACTTGTGCGCCTCGTAGCTGGCCAGCAGCGGATGGCCGACCAGGTACAGGTCGCCGATGGCGTCCAGGATCTTGTGGCGCACGAACTCGTCGTCATAGCGCAGGCCGTCCGAATTGAGGATGCGGTACTCGTCCATCACAATCGCGTTTTCCAGCGAGCCGCCGCGCGCCAGGCCTATGCCGCGCAGCATTTCCACGTCCTGCATGAAGCCGAAGGTGCGGGCGCGGGCCACGTCGTGCACGTAGGAGACGTCGCCGAAGTCCACATGGGCGCGCTGCTGGGTGCCGTCGACCGCCGGATGGTTGAATTCAATGAAAAAGTCCAGCTTGAAGCCGTTGTACGGCGTCAAACGGGCCCATTTTTCCTTGTCGCCCGTGCCTTCGCGGATTTCCACCGGTTTCAGCACGCGGATGAATTTCTTCGCGACCGGCTGCTCCTGCACGCCGGCCTGTTGCAATAAATATACGAACGACGAGGCCGAGCCATCCATGATGGGGATTTCTTCGGCGCTGACTTCGATGTACAGGTTGTCCAGGCCGAGGCCGGCGCAGGCCGACATCAGGTGCTCGACGGTCGACACGCGGGCGCCGTCCTTGACCAGCACCGAGGCCATGCGAGTGTCGCCGACCGCCATCGCGCTGGCGGGGAACTCCACCACCGGGGTCAGGTCGACGCGGCGGAACACGATGCCGGTGTCCGGCGCGGCCGGGCGCAGGGTCAGCTCGACCTTGGTGCCGGAGTGCAGTCCGACACCCGTGGTGCGGACCAGTTCTTTGATAGTGCGTTGTTTTAACATCCGACGATTATAGCGAAGTTGGGTCCGCTGCGCTGTCGGCGGAGTTTCCCATCGTCAAGGATGTTCGGCCTCGGCGTGGACCGATTCGCGCCGCACCAGGTAGATGCCGCTGGCGATGATGATGCCGGCGCCGAGCAGCGTGTAGCCGTCGGGCAGCGTGTGCCACAGCAGCCAGTCGATCGCCACGCCCCAGGCCAGCGCCGAGTATTCGAACGGCGCCACCACCGAGGCCTTGCCGGAGCTGAAGGCGCGCGTGATCGCCAGCTGGCCGAGGAAGCCGCTCAGCGCCAGCGCCAGCAGCACCCAGCCGTCCTCGGCGCGCACCGGCACCCAGTGGCTGGCCGACATCGCCAAGCCGCCGGCCGCCATCAGCAGCAGGTACCAGAACATCATCGATTCATTGCTGTCGGTGCGGGCCAGCACGCGGCTGGTGATCGCGGCCATTGCATAGCAGGCGGCCGAGCCCAGCAAGGCCAGCCCGCCCAAGGTCAGGAAGCCCGTGCCTTCGGGACGCAGCACCACCAGCACGCCGAGCAGGCCGACCACGATGGCGACCCACTGACCGGTGCCGACCTTCTCTTTCAACACGAACACCGACAGCGCCGTGATCAACGACGGCGCGATGAAGAAGATCGAATACGCCTCGGCCAGCGACAGCGCCTTGAGGCCGTAGGCGAACGAGGTCAGCATCGCGATGCCGAGCAGGCTGCGGAAGACGTGCATGCCCCAGCGCACCTGGAAGATGCCGCGGAAGGCGCCGCGATACAGCATGTAGCCGCACAGCAGCGGCAGCGAGCTGAGCGCGCGCATGGCGGTCACTTGCGTGGCGGGATAGTGGGAGGACAGCACCTTCATGGTGGTGTCCATGAACGAGAACATGGCGACCGCGGCCAGCATCGCGTAGATGCTGCGCAGGTTTTCCGAGCGGGTGGCGGTGGACAGGGGAAGCTCCTTGCGGCAGGTCCGTGCGGACCACTGGGAACGTCATCATGGCGACGTTGGGAGCCAGGACCGGGTAGTGCCCGGACGTGCCGATTATAGCAAGGGGAAATTTTCCTTGCAGAATGCTGCGCCGGCTCAGCGTATGCCGTCGGTGACGCCGTCCTTGAAAAGTCCGTAGGCTTCCGGCATGTAGATCGACTGGACCAGCCATCCGGCCTTCTGGTCGTAGATGAAGTTGGTGTCGTGGATACGCACCGGCCGGGTGAGCTGGCAGGTTTTCTCGTTGAACTCGAACTTCGCTATATATTCGCTGTCCTTGGTTTTTCTCAGGTCCTGGCGGAATTGGTTCTCGTCGTTGGCGGAGAAGGACGCGAACAGGTTCTGATAGTTGTCGCTGAAGGCCGCCCTGGTGACGCGCAAGGGCCGGTCGCCATCATATGGGGACAGCAGCAGGAAGGGGAATTTGTAGAGCCGGGCCGAGACACCCGGTTCGTCCTTCAGCGTGGCCGCGCGCCAGGTGGTCCAGGCTGCGCGCAGGCTTTCCGGGGGCGGCGTCTGACAGGCCAATGCCGAACTGGAGAAGGCGGTCAGCAATATTACGATGAGTGGTTTCATGCTTGGCATTATAAAATGCCGCCCCCACAAGCAGTTTTCGCCTCAGGTTAGCGCGGCCAAATGCGACCAACCAACTCACCGATCTCAAGGGGTTGCCCTGCCTCATGTGCCGCTCGCCTCCACTCCTCAGGCTCAGGCAGATTTTGATCCAAAGGCTCTCCTCCCCACAACACGGCGCGTACAGCAAACACGACGGGGCCAAGCTGAACTTCTGGTACAGGCAGGGCACGCAGCCTTGCAACCAGATCGCTTGCGAGATCAGGTGGCAACGCGGGGCTAACATCGAGCCATGCAGCGGATTGATTGCCTGGCCTGATGGCAAGGACCAGAAACCCGGCCGCCGGCCCGTGCGTCTGGGAAGCAAAAACATCGGTGGCAGCTGCATTAACCGAACGGATATACGACGCTAGCGAATTCGTCTGGATACGTTCATTCAGAACGGACTCAGGCTGTAGCAGAACGACTCCTCTCGTTTCGTAAGGAGTATTCGCCGACGCGATATTCGTAATAGCCAGTACAAACCACAACAATAGCAACCGCATAATCAAACTCCGTCATTTGTCTGAGCCTTTACCAAACCAATCAGGGAGGCGGCGCACGTTTCGGCTCCCAGAGTTCGAGCTTGTTCCCTTCCGGATCGAGTATCCATGCGAAGCGGCCGTTCGGGTCGTCGTCGGTGCGCTTCAGGATGACGACGCCCTTCGCTTCAAGCCGCGCGAGCAAAGCGTCCATGTCGTCGACCGCGTAGTTGATCATGAACTCGCTGGTCGATGGCGCGAAGTATTTCGTCGAGGCCGGGAACGCGCTCCAGATCAGCGCCGGCGGATGCTGGGGCGCGTCGTAGCGCAGTTTCGCGCCGCCCCACACTTCCAGCGACATGCCCAGCACATCGCGATACCAGGCCGCCAGCGCCTTCGGGTCCTTGGCCTTGAAGAACACGCCGCCTACGCCGGTGATGTGCCCCGCGGGTTCGGCGGCGGCTGCGTTGCTCTGACCAACCGTCATCAGAACTCCCATGCACAGTGCTGCTATTGTTCGCACCGTCATGGCCGCGCTCCGCTCACAGGCCAGCCGATGCGCGCAGCGCGGCGCAAGCTGGCCTTGACCACCATGCGGTGAAACGGGGCTATGAAAAATATGTAGACCCGTCCAAGCAGATTATGGCAATGGACCACCGTCGAAAGGGTCAGTTCGCGTCCGCCGTCGGCCTCCGGCCCACCGCTGCACAGGATCGATAAGCGGAAATCAAGATGCGCGTCGTCCTCCCCCACCACGACCTCGGTTGGGCTGGTGCGGTAAACCTTGAAGATGCCTAGCCGTTCAGCCTTCGCATCATGGGCCAGGGTTGCCAGCTGCCTGGCAGTCTTCAGACCAAAGCCGGCAACGATCAGATCGCGAAGATTGAGGAGTTTCCCGATCCATGCAGGCTGGTGCGCGAAGATGAACCGGGCCAGCACATCCGGATCACTGGAGGCGTCGGACGGCAGCCCGATTGCAAATGCGTCGGCCAGGTTGACCGACGAGTAGAGGTGGGTGATGCTGGACTGCGCGGGTAGCGCAACCGGTGTTGCAAAGTTGAGTTCGATCGGCACGTGAGCACTCTTGAAATCTGACGCCCGAAGGGACGTCCCCATCCTGCGTCTAAACGCCAGAATGATGCTTGAACTATAACATCAAATGCGGAACGCGTTGCGCCATGGCCGCTAACCACTCGTCATGCGATTCCTACCATTCATGCTGCTCCTGGCTTGGTTCGTCGGCCGGGGCTCGCGCAGCACATCGGTCGTCCCTAGAATACCTGGCTGATCACGCCGACACTTTTTCAATGATTGGAGACCACGATGTTGCGACACCTATCCTTGCCGTTCCTGTTGCTGATAAATAGCTGCGTCCATGCACAACCATTGGATGCAGTGACTGCCGCCATCGATGCGGGGCAGTTCAAACAGATCACCAGCGTTGTCGTGTCGCAGCACGGCAAGCTGATTTACGAGCACTACTTCGACAAGGAAGGCGCCGAGGGTTTGCGCAACACGCGCTCGGCCACCAAGACCGTTACGGGCATGCTGGTTGGCGTGGCGGTCGAGCGCAAGCTGCTGCGCGTGGAGTCGAAAGTGCTGCCCTACTTCCCGGAACTCCAGCCCCTGGCCTACCCCGATCCGCGCAAAGACAACATCACCGTCGAAGACTTCTTGACCATGAGCTCGCTGCTCGAATGCGACGACGGCAACCAGCATTCCCGCGGCAACGAGGAACGCATGTACCTGATCGAAGACTGGAGCCGCTTTACCGCCGACCTGCCGATACGGGGATTCCCCGATTGGCAGCCGCGGCCCGAAAAATCGCCCTACGGCCGCGCCTGGAGTTACTGCACGGCGGGCGTCACCATGCTGGGCCCGTTGCTTGAACGTGTGAGCGGGCAGAGCGTGCCGGACTTCGCCGCCGCCAATCTGTTCAAGCCGCTGGGCATCGACCAGGTGAAGTGGCAGTTCCAGCCCAAGGGATCGGCCATGACCGGCGGCGGCCTGCAGCTGCGCAGCGTGGACCTGGCCAAGCTCGGCCAGCTTTACCTCAACGGCGGCCGCTGGGAAGGCAAGCAAGTCATTTCATCCGAGTGGGTGCGCCGCTCCATCGCACCGCACGCAAACGCCAGTGACGGTTACGACTATGGCTACCTGTGGTGGCTGCAGAAGTTCAAGGTGGACGGCCGCGCCGTGCCAGCCTTCGGCATGTCTGGATCAGGCGGCAACAAGGTTTTCGTGCTGCCGGAACAGGATGCGGTGGTCGTCATCACGACCACCAACTTCCAGGTAGGCGGCGCCCATCCGCTGAGCGAAAAACTGTTGACCAGCTTGATCTTGCCGACCTTGCTGCGTCCTTGATCAAGTCTGCGACAGCAGCATCACCAGCTTCAAGTCGTGGCGCTTGGCCAGGTGCAGCGTTACTTGGTTGAAGTCCAGATCGCCTTGTTGCGGATGGCGGAAGCGGCGCAAGCCGCCTTCCCTGCCGACCACGTCCTGCAAATTCCACAGCTCGGCGAAGGTCGCGCTGGCGTCGGACAGTTCGGCAATCAGGCCGGCCAGCGTCTGTTCACTGGCATGGCGGCCGATGTCGGCGCGGAATTCGGCCACCAGCCGCCGGGCGCGCTCCGGCCAGTCGACGATCAGCTCGCGCGCGGCCACGCTGAGAAACATATAGCGCAGCAGGTTCGGCCTGGCATGCGATTGCGGGAGCGGCGGCAACCAGCCGGCAAACAACTGCGCCGCCTGCGGGTTCCAGGCCACCGCATCCCATTGCCGGTCGAGGATGTACGCCGGTGCGCCGATGGCCGCGACGATCGCGTCCAACGCTTCCTCCGCGCTGCCGCCGTCGTCGTCGTGATGCGGGTCCAGCCGGTCGGCCAGGCTGAACAGATAGGCGCGTTCGGCGGCTGACAGACGCAGCACTTCCGCCAGCCGCGCCAGCATCTTGCCGGATGCCTGCACTTCCCTGCCCTGCTCCAGCCACGTCAGCCAAGTCGGGCTGACGTCGCACAATTGCGCCAGCTCTTCGCGCCGCAGGCCGGGCGTGCGGCGCCGTCCGCCGCCGGGCAAGCCTACGCTGCCGGGCAGGGTGCGCTCGCGATGGGCGCGGATGAATTCACCGAGTTTGTTATGCATGGTAGTTCTTATACCAGGATAAGTACTTGTCTTGTTACAGGATAAAAACACGCCTATTCTGCCCTGACTCGCCCATTTTTGGAGAAAAACATGAAACAGCAAGCCGTCGTCGCCCAGCAGTTCGGCAATACCGCCAGCGCCTACCTGACCAGCACGGTCCATTCGCAGGGCGCCGACCTGGCCGCGCTGCGTGAGATCGCCCGCCTGCTGGGGCCGCATCCGACGGTGCTGGACCTGGGTTGCGGCGCCGGCCACGCCAGCTTCGCCGTGGCGCCGGTGGCGAAATCGGTAACGGCATTCGACCTGTCGGAGCAGATGCTGGCCGTGGTGCGCGGCGCCGCCGCCGAACGGGGGCTGGACAACGTCATCACGCAGCAGGGCAACGTGGCCAGCCTGCCGTTTGCGGACGCTTCGTTCTGCATGGTGGTCACGCGCTTCTCGGCGCATCACTGGCTGGATGTGCCGGCGGCGCTGCGCGAAGTGAAGCGGGTGTTGAAGAAAGGCGGCGTGCTGGTCGTGATCGACATCACCGCGCCGGAGAGCCCGCTGCACGACACCACCTTGCAGGCGGTCGAACTGCTGCGCGACGGTTCGCATGTGCGCGACTACCGGCCGTCCGAATGGCTGGCGATGCTGGCGGACGCCGGCTTCGCCTGCGAGCGCGCCGGCGACTGGAAGCTGGAAATGAAATTCGACGAGTGGACGGCCCGCATGCGCACGCCGGCCGAGCGCGTGACGGCGATCCGCAGCCTGTTCGCGACCGCGCCGGAGGAGACGCTGCAATACTTCGCCGTGCAGGCCGACTGCTCGTTCTCGATCGACTCGACCTTGTTCAAGGCCAAGCACGATTTCGGCGATATCTATTGACGTCCGCCTCGGCAGCGCGCTGACGAACCGGGATATACTTTAAGGACGTCCAGGGAGAATGCGATGCCGCGCGATGTGCCATCGGAACCGCGCAGCTGGCTGTTGGAACGCCGCTGCGCATTGACCCAGCGCCAGTTGGTGCTGGTGTTTGCGTCGCTGTGCGTGCCGTCGGCGCTGGTGGCGTTGGCGTTCCTGTGGCAGGGTTACTGGTATGTGCTGGTGTATGCCACGCTGGAACAGGCGGCGCTGGCGGCTTGCCTGCGCCATTGTGCGCGTCATCGCGACGACTACGACCGTATCGATATTTCTCCCGGCGTCATCGTGGTGGAGCAACGCCGGGGCCGCAAACGTAGCGAGCTTCGACTGCACCCCGGCACCACCCGCTTGCTGCCTCCACGGCGCGACAGCGATCTGATCGAACTGCGAGACCGCGGCGAGCAGATTGAAGTCGGCCGCTTCCTTGGCGCGGCCCAGCGGCGTCGACTCGCCGATGAACTGGCCGTCTGCCTGCGCGTGCAGGATTACTGATCGGCCTTCAACGCCAGCAAGGCCGCGCGCAGCATGCCGCAGATTTGCGGATCGGCGCGCATCGCCTCTTCGCTCAGGTTGGCGCCCAGCAGCGGCAGGGTGATCGACGCCGCTTCGACCACGCGGGCCGACATCACGGTGATGGTTTCACGCAGCGAAGCGTAAGCATGGGTGGCGCGCGGCGAGGCGTTCAGCAGCGCCACCGGCTTGTCGATAAAGGACTCGTTGCCGACCATCCAGTCGAGGCCGTTCTTGATGGCGCCGGTCACGCCGTGAGCATATTCAGGGCTGGCGATCACCACCGCGTCGGCCGCCAGCAAAGCTTCACGCAGCGCGGCGACCAGCGGCGGCGGTTCAATGATATCGGGATTAAACAACGGTAGCTGCCCCAGTCCTTGGTACAGCCGCACCTCAATGCCGGACGGCGCCACATCAGCCATCACGCGCAGCAGCATCGAGTTAATGGAGGCGGCCCGCAAGCTGCCGGAAATAGCTAGAACTCGCATCATCCACCCGGCAAAACAAAACGTGCTTCTAACTTGTAGAGCAAGTCAAAAGTATTCATCCATGCGACACCAAAGACGTCGCACACATTCGGAATAAGGAATTTCTTGACGACGTCGGCATGATGACGTTCGTGAGTCACCACAGTGGCGCCGGTCGCCATCGCTTTGGCTATCAGCCACGGGTCCGCGCCGGAAAGAAAGTCTTCAACCGCGCCATCCTTCATCCGATGAGCTTCTGAAGCGACAAACTCGACAACCTTGATGAAGCAGGCTTGCGTGCTCTCATCGTCAACGGCCTCGAACAACGCCGGATGGCTTCTAACCCACAAGGCAAGCTCATCGTCACCTCGCTTTAATTCGTCGCCTATCATTGAGACGCTTGCCACATCGTTGGTGTCGTATTTCTGAAGTATCCACTCCCAGTACGCCGGACAGACCGTCATGTTGTAGTAACGATTCTTAGCTTCGACAAACGTATTGGCGTCGAGCAGATACCTCATTCGTCCGTCTTTTCAGCATAAGTACGGACTTTGGCCGGCTGGACACCCAGCAGCTTTCCGGCTTCGCGCAACAGCAAGCGTCCACTCAATGCTTCCGACAAGACCGCCCGGCTGAATCGCTTGCTGTTCTTGCCCTCCGCGCTTTGGTAGAAATTCCCGCCCCCGCCCTTCTGGTCCCGATATGCCTTTAATTCCGCCAGATAGAATGCAACGTAGGCGTCGCGGGAAATGAATCCCAAATCACAGGCTCTGCGAGCGATGACAAGCTTACTGACATGGAAGCCAGCGGCCAACTCCGGCAACTGCGCTATCCAATCAACAGCATGCTTCCAGCGCTCGCGGAATAGCAACTCCGGAACCAGAAACTCGCCTGCCACGGCATTGCAGAAAGTCTCTATTTTCCGGTTGTCCGCCGGCGACACACTGGAAATCCCGCTACTTCCAATCCAGATATGCGCCAGTTCATGGATCAATGTGAACAGCCTCGCCGCCGGTGCATCCGCGAGGTTAATGAAAACGACAGGAGCGTATCTATCGCTGATGGCAAAGCCCCGGAACTCGCCGACATCCAGTTTTCGATGGGTATTCGAACCCACAATTCCGCTGCGCATGACGAGTATGCCGGCAGCGTCGGCACCGGCCACCAGCTGCCGCATATATTCATCTCCGCCTTTCTTAAGCGGAGCCTGAACGCCTAGCACCCGACGGATGTCTGCAACGACATCGTCGATCGCATCAGCGCTACTAAACCCGCCAACAAAAGGAAGCGCTTCACGCTCCTGCTCGGCCAGATAATCGAGATACCACGCTTGCTTGCGCAGCACGTCGCGTACCATATCGAGCAAATCGACACTTGGACTTTCTGGTGTATCGCTACCGACCGTTCTCAAGTCGGGAAGCGGCAACACCTCCTGCGGCGGCGCCTTCAGGAACAGGAAGCCGAAAGGAATATGAGCGCGGTCAGCCCATTGTTGCGCTTGGCGGAATGTAGGCCTGCTCTCGCCCGTTTCCCAAGCCAGCACCTTTTCCTCTTTGACGGGAATGCTTGCAGCGAGTTCAGCTTGAGTGAGTCCGGCCCTGCGGCGGGACCATGTCATCAAAGCTGGATTAATCAAGGCTTGAGTCATATTGTGAGATTAATACAAAAACGGCGCCGCGGCGCCGTTTTTTTACCGCATCCAACCAGTCCGGCGATTACGCCTGGGCCAGCAGGGTTTCAGCGTTCGATACTTCGAACTTGCCGCCCTGTTCGATGTTGAGCTGGGTCACGACGCCGTTCTCGACCAGCATCGAGTAGCGCTGCGAGCGGGTGCCCATGCCGAACTTGCTGAAGTCGGCGTCCAGGCCCAGGGCCTTGGAGTAGGCGGCGTTGCCGTCGGCCATCATGCGGACGGTGCCGGTGGCTTTCTGGTCGCGGCCCCACGCGCCCATGACGAAGGCGTCATTGACCGAGATGCACCAGATTTCGTCGACGCCCTTGGCTTTCAGGTCGGCGGCGTGCTTGACGTAGCCTGGCACGTGCTGCGCCGAGCAGGTCGGGGTGTAGGCGCCCGGCAGGCCGAAGATCGCGATCTTCTTGCCCTTGACCAGGTCTTGTACGTTGAACGTGTTCGGGCCCAGCGAGCAGCCTTCGGTTTCGGTTTCGATGAATTCGGACAGGGTGCCTTCTGGCAGGGTGTCGCCAATCTTGATGGTCATGGATGACTCCTTTTATAAATGTTGAACGTAAAAAAGCCGCGCCCAGGCGCGGCTTTCACCGGCTTAGAGCCAGCAGTATGCCTTAATCCGCCTGCTTGCGCAGGAAGGCAGGAATGTCGTAGGTTTCCATGCCATTCTTTTCCATCGCGCGCACCTGCTCGGAAGCCGATTCGCGACGCCACACGGCCGGCGCCTTCATGCCGTCGAAGGCCGGCGATGCGCCGCCGCCCATGCCGCTGGTGGCGCCCATCGAGACCGACGACGAAGCCGCGCCGCCCAGTGCAGCCGATGGCATCATCGGGCTGTTGTGGGTGCCGGTACGCAGCATTTGCTGAGGAACCAGCTGCACGTGTTTCTTGGCCTTGCCCAGACCGGTGGCGACCACGGTAACGCGGATGTCGTCGCCCATGCTGTCGTCGTAGGCGATACCCTGGGCGATCGACGCGTCCGGCGCGGCGAAGGCGCGCACGGCGGCCATGACTTCCTTGATCTCCTTACCTTTCAGGCCGCGCGAGGCGGTCACGTTGACCAGCACGCCACGGGCGCCCGACAGGTCGACGCCGTCCAGCAGCGGCGAGGCCACGGCCTGCTCGGCGGCGATGCGCGCGCGGTCGATGCCGTTGGCGGTCGCGGTGCCCATCATGGCCTTGCCCTGCTCGCCCATGATGGTCTTGACGTCGTTGAAGTCGACGTTGATGTGGCCCGGCACGTTGATGATCTCGGCGATACCGGCGACGGCGTTGTTGAGCACATCGTCGGCGTGCTGCAGCCATTCGATCAGCGATTCGTCTTCGTAGATCTCTTCCAGCTTCTCGTTCAGGATCACGATCAGCGAGTCGACGTGGGCCGACAGCTGCTCCAGGCCTTCGTCGGCGATGTCCATGCACTTCTGGCCTTCGTGCGAGAACGGCTTGGACACCACGGCCACGGTCAGCGCGCCGAGCGACTTGGCGATTTCCGCCACGATCGGTGCGGCGCCGGTGCCGGTGCCGCCGCCCATGCCGGCGGCGATGAACACCATGTGCGCGCCGCGCAGCGAGTCTTCGATGCGCTGGCGCGATTCCTCGGCCAGACGGCGGCCGACGTCAGGCTTCATGCCGGCGCCCAGGCCGGTCTCGCCGATCTGAATGACGTTGTCGGCCTTGGAGGTCGCCAGCGCCTGGGCATCGGTATTGGCGGCGATGAATTCGACGCCGGACATGCCCTTGTTGATCATGTGTTGAACTGCATTGCCACCTGCGCCGCCGACTCCGACGACCTTGATGACGGTGCCCAAAGCTGCGTTATCGACCATATCAAACTCCATGATGTGACTCCTATCAGAATGCGGTTTTCAAGCGCCAGTCCTCATATCGTTAGAAGAACTGGGGATTGAAAACTGCGGTTTTAATATAAAAAGTTTAGTGTGTTTCGTACTACAAAAGCGTTTAAAAATTCCCGAGGAACCATTCTTTCATGCGCTGCCATACTGCTTTCACCGAACCATCCTGACGCGTAACGATATGGCCACGCAGGTACTGCTTTTTCGCTTCCAACAACAGGCCAAGCACGGTCGCGTAGCGCGGGCTGCGCACCACGTCGGCCAGCTGGCCACGGTAGTCCGGCGTGCCGAGGCGCGCCGGTTTGAGGAATATGTCTTCCGCCATCTCGACCATGCCCGGCATGATCGCGGTGCCGCCGGTGAGCACGATGCCCGACGACAGCACGCCTTCGTAGCCCGACTCGCGCACCACCTGGTGCACCATGGCGAACAACTCTTCGACGCGCGGCTCGATCACGGCGGCCAGCGCCTGGCGCGACAGGTTGCGCGGACCGCGGTCGCCCAGGCCCGGCACTTCCAGCGATTCGCCCGGATCGGCCAGCACCTGCTTGGCCACGCCGTAGCGGATCTTGATCTCTTCCGCTTCCGAGGTCGGGGTGCGCAGCGCCATCGCGATATCGTTGGTGATCTGGTCGCCGGCGATCGGGATCACGGCCGTGTGGCGGATCGCGCCGTCCGAGAACACCGCGACGTCGGTGGTGCCGCCGCCGATGTCGATCAGCACCACGCCCAGTTCTTTTTCATCCGGTGTCAGCACGGCGTCGGCCGAAGCCATCGGCTGCAAAATCAGGTCGGACACTTCGAGGCCGCAACGGCGCACGCACTTGACGATGTTCTGCACCGCCGACACGGCGCCGGTGACGATGTGGACTTTGACTTCCAGGCGGATGCCGCTCATGCCGATCGGTTCGCGCACGTCTTCCTGGCTGTCGACGATGAATTCCTGCGGTACCGTGTGCAGCAGCTGCTGGTCGGTCGGAATGTTAACCGCCTTTGCCGTTTCGATGACGCGCGCTACGTCGGTGGCCGTCACTTCCTTGTCCTTGATGGCCACCATGCCGCTGGAATTGAAGCTGCGGATATGGCTGCCCGCGATGCCGGCGTAGACATTGCGGATCTTGCAGTCGGCCATCAGCTCCGCTTCTTCCAGCGCGCGCTGGATCGATTCGACGGTCGCTTCGATGTTGACCACCACGCCCTTCTTCAGGCCCTTCGATTCGTGCTGGCCCAGCCCGATCACCTCGTGGCGTCCATCGCCCATCACCTCGGCCACCACGGCCACCACTTTCGAGGTGCCGATGTCGAGGCCAACGATCAGGTTTTTAGCGTCTTTAGTCATTTATCTCTGCCTACTGTATTTTTTTCTTCACGATCGGTTTTGGCTTGGCTCCCTCGGCCGGAATCTTCAATCCCGTCGCACTCAGTGCCAGCCCATTCTGGTAACGCATATCGATGGTCTCGATGTTCTGCAAGTGCTCCACCAGCTGCGGATAAATTCCCATCAGGCGGTCCACCCTTTCCTTCAACGTGGTGCTGGTCTGTTCCCGTCCCAGCGCCACGCTCATGCCGTTATTCAGCTTCACCGTCCATGCATAGCGCCCCGACAGCGACAGCGACTCCGGCACCAGCTTGAGCGGCGCGAACCAGGTGCGCAGCTCGTCGTAACGCGACAGCACTTCCTTCTCGCTGCCTTCCGGCCCGTCGAACTCCGGCAGCACATGGTCCTCTTCCGCCTCGGCCAGGTTGGCGGTGAACGACTCGCCCTTGGTTGACAGCAGCTTGCCGTCCTCCCCCCACGTGCCCAGCGCCTCATGCTCTTCCAGCGCCACGATCAGCTGGTCAGGCCATTCGCGCCGCACCGTTGCGCGGCGCACCCAGGGCACCGATTCGAACGCCTGGCGCACCGCATCCAGATTCGTCGTGAAGAAGTTACCCTTGATGCGGCCCAACGCGTTGCTGCGCAGCGTCAGGTGATTCACATGCTTTAACTCTTCCTGCCCTATCGTCTCGATACGGATGGTGCGCAGCGTGAACATCGGCCGCTGCGCCACCCACCACACGCCTGCCGCGATGCATGCCAACAGCGTCAGGACGAAAATGCCGCTGGCGGTCGCATTCAAGGCTTTAGCGTCTTGCCACATCGTGTTACCTAACCCTTCATTTGAGGTTGAGCTAACTTCAAGCGCGCCGTGCGCAGGATTTCCACGCACAAGTCTTCATAGCTGATGCCTTCCGCGCGCGCCGCCATCGGCACCAGCGAGTGGCCGGTCATGCCGGGCGAGGTGTTCACCTCAAGCAGGAACGGTTTCTGGTCGCTCTCGCGCAGCAGGAAGTCGACCCGGCCCCAACCCTCGCAGCCGATGGCGCGGTAGGCCAGTACGGCCAGGCGCTGCATCTCCTGCGTCAGCGCTTCCGGCAGCACGGCCGGGCAGAAATACTTGGTGTCGTCGGTGAAGTACTTGTTCTGGTAATCGTAATTGCCTTGCGGGGCGACGATTTCCACCACCGGCAGCGGACGCGCGCTGGCGCCGGAACCGAGCATGGCGACGGTGAACTCGCGGCCGGTGACGAATTCCTCGGCCAGCACCGAGTCGTCCAGCGCGGCGGCGATGTCGAAGGCGGCCTTGAATTCTCCGGCGGCGCTGACCTTGGTGATGCCGATGGTCGAACCTTCGTGCGGCGGCTTGACGATCAGCGGCAGGCCCAGGTCGGCGCACACGGCGGCCAGGTCGGAGCCTGCGTTGAGTACAGCGTAGCGCGGCGTCGGCAGGCCGGCGGCCAGCCAGACGATCTTGGTGGTGATCTTGTCCATGCCCACCGAGCTGGCCATCACGCCGCTGCCGGTGTATGGGATGCCCAGCAGTTCCAGCGCGCCTTGCAGGCTGCCGTCTTCGCCGAAGCGGCCGTGCAGCGCGATGAACACGCGGTCGAATTTTTCGGCGGCCAGTTCGGCCAGCGTACGCACGCCGGTGTCGAACAGGTGGGCGTCGATGCCCTTGCTTTGCAGGGCCGCCAGCACGCCGTTGCCGGACATGATGGAAACGTCGCGCTCGGCGGAGCGGCCGCCGTACAGCACGCCGACCTTGCCGAAAGCTTTTGCGTCAACAGGAGTAAGGTGATTCACTTTCAGACCTTTGGATAGTTAGTCAGTTTGGCAGGGACGCCGCTGATCGAGCCTGCGCCCATGGTCATGACGACGTCGCCGTCGCGCACCACGCCCATGATGGTTTCCGGCATATCGCCGATCGCCTCTACAAAAATCGGTTCGGTTTTGCCGCGTGCGCGCAGCGCATGCGCCAGCGCGCGGCCGTCGGCGGCCACGATCGGCGCTTCGCCGGCGGCGTAGACTTCGGCCAGCACCAGCACGTCGACGGTGCCCAGCACTTTGACGAAATCCTCAAACAGGTCGCGCGTGCGGCTGTAGCGGTGCGGCTGGAAGGCCAGCACCAGGCGGCGACCTGGATAGGCGGCGCGCGCGGCGGCGGTGGTCACTTCCATTTCCAGCGGGTGGTGGCCGAAGTCGTCCACCAGCGTGAACGTGCCTCCGCCTGGGATGGCGACGTCGCCGTATTTGGTGAAGCGGCGGCCGACGCCGGCGAAGGCGGCCAGGCCGGCCTGGGTATCCTTGTCTTCGATGCCGATTTCACGCGCGATGGCGATGGCTGAGCAGGCGTTCTGCACGTTGTGCAGGCCGGGCTGGTTCAGCACCACGTCCAGGTCGGGATAACCTTCCTGGATCACGGTGAAGTGCATCTCGACGCCGACCGCGCGGGCGTTCACGGCGCGCACTTCGGCGTCCTCGTGGAAGCCGTAGGTGGTCACCGGCTTGGTCACCTGCGGCAGAATGGAGCGCACGTGCTGGTCGTCGATGCACAGCATGGCGCGGCCGTAGAACGGCAGGCGGTGTGTGAAGCTGACGAAGGCCTGCTTGAGCTTTTCGAAATCGTGCTCGTAGGTTTCCATGTGGTCGGCGTCGATGTTGGTGATCACTTCGATCATCGGCGTCAGGTTCAGGAACGATGCATCCGATTCGTCGGCTTCCGCCACCAGGTAGTCGCCGGTGCCCAGTTTGGCGTTGGCGCCGGCGGCGGTCAGGCGGCCGCCGATGACGAAGGTCGGATCCAGGCCACCCTGCGCCAGCACCGATGCGACCAGGCTGGTGGTGGTGGTCTTGCCGTGCGTGCCGGCGATGGCGATGCCGCGCTTCAGGCGCATCAACTCGCCCAGCATCACGGCGCGCGGAACGATCGGGATCTTGCGGCTGCGCGCAGTCACCACTTCCGGGTTGTCCTGCTGGACGGCGGTCGAAGTGACGACGGCGTCGGCGTTGCCGATGTTTTCGGCGGCGTGGCCTTGATAGACCGTGGCGCCCATGTCGGCCAGGCGCTGGGTGACGGCATTGCTGCCCAGGTCCGAGCCGGACACGGTGTAGCCGAGCGTCAGCAGCACTTCGGCGATGCCGCTCATGCCGCTGCCGCCGATGCCGACGAAGTGAATATTCTGTACTTTATGTTTCACGATTTAATTCTCATGCTAGATGTTCCAATACGGCGGCGATAGCGTCGTTCGCATCGCGTTTGCCGACGCCGCGCGCCGCCGTTGCCATGGTCAGGCAGGCGCCGCGGGTCAGCGTTTCCAACAGCGTCGCTACACTCTGCGCGCTCATTTCCGATTGCGGCATATGAATCGCCGCGTTTTGTTTCGCCATCCACTGCGCGTTGTCGCGCTGGTGGCTGGTGGTCGATGCGACCAGCGGCACCAGCACGCTGGCTACGCCGGCGGCGGTCAGTTCCGAGACGGTGATCGCGCCTGCGCGGCAGATCACCACGTCGGCGTGGCTGTAGGCGGCGGCCATGTCGTCGATGAAGTCGACCACATTGGCTTCCACGCCCGCCTGCGCATACGCGGCGCGCAGCGCATCGATATTCTTCTTGCCCGACTGGTGCGTCACCTGCGGACGCTGCGCGGCCGGGATCAGCGCCAGCGCAGCCGGTAGGTTGTCGTTCAGCGCCTTGGCACCCAGGCTGCCGCCCACCACCAGGATGCGCAACGGACCTTCGCGGCCGAAGAAGCGCAGGTCCGGCGTGGACATGTCCAGGATTTCCTTGCGCACCGGGTTGCCGGTGACGACAGCCTTGCCGGCGGCCTTGCCGAAGTTGGCCGGGAAACCGAAGCACACGCGCTCGGCAAACGGCACCAGCGTTTTATTCGACAGCAGCAGCGCGGCGTCGGCGTTGACCAGCACCAGCGGCACGCCGCGCAGGCGCGCCATCAGGCCGCCCGGCACGGTGACGTAGCCGCCCATGCCCAGCACCACGTCCGGCTTGCGGCTGCCGATATAGCCGAAGCATGCCGCGAAGGCCTTGACCATCTTCAGCGCGCCGCCCAGCGAGTGCTTCAAGCCCTTGCCGCGCATGCCGGTGAAGTCGATGCTGTCCATCGCGATGCCGTGCTTGGGCACCAGGTCCTGCTCCATGCCGGCGGTGGTGCCCAGCCAGGTCACTTCCCAGCCGCGCGCGCGCAGCGTCTGCGCAATCGCCAGGCCGGGGAAAATGTGGCCGCCGGTGCCGGCCGCCATGATCATCAATCGTTTCATAATCTGCCACCGCGCATCAGGACCCGGTTCTCGTAGTCGATCCGGAGCAGGATCGCGAGTCCGATGCAGTTAATTACCACACCCGTGCCGCCATAGCTCATCAGCGGCAAGGTCAAGCCCTTGGTCGGCAGCAGGCCAAGGTTGACACCCATATTGATAAACGTCTGCACACCGATCCAGATGCCGATGCCCTTGGCGGTGAGGCCGGCAAAGGTCTGGTCGATGGCGATGGCCTGGCGGCCGATGTCGAAGGCGCGCTTGATCAGCCAGTAGAACATGGCGATCACCACCAGCACGCCGGCCAGGCCGAGTTCTTCGCCGATCACCGCCAGCAGGAAGTCGGTATGCGCTTCCGGCAGGTAGTGCAGCTTTTCCACGCTGCCGCCCAGGCCAACGCCAAAAATCTCGCCGCGCCCGAAAGCGATCAGCGAGTGGGTCAGCTGGTAGGCCTTGTTCAAGGCATTGTCTTCTTCCCACGGATTGAGGTAGGCGAAGTAGCGCTCGCGGCGGAATTTCGACAGCGCGATGATGGAGCCGAAGATCACCACCAGCACCGCGCCGATGCCGCCGAACCAGATGGCGTTGATCCCGCCCAGGAACAGGATGCCCATGGCGATGCAGACGATCACGCCGAAAGCGCCCAGGTCGGGTTCGAGCAGCAGCAACAGGCCGACAAAGCCGACCGCCGCCGCCATCGGCAGGAAGCCCTTGGTCAGCTTGTGCATGTATTCCTGCTTGCGCACCGTGTAGTCGGCGGCGTACAGCACGGCGACCACTTTCATCAGCTCCGACGGCTGCACGTTGATGACCTTGAGCGACAGCCAGCGGCGGCCACCGTTGACCACCACGCCGAGGCCGGGGATCAGCACCATCACCAGCAATACCAGCGTGCCGATGAACAGATACGGCGCGGCCTTCTGCAGGTCGCAGATGCGGATGCGGAACACGAACAGGCCGGCCAGCAGCGAGACGACGATGAACATCGCCTGCCGTTGCAGGAAGTAGGTATTCTGCCAGCGCACGTAGTTGGCGAATTTCGGCGAATCCGGCAGCGAGATCGAGGCCGAATACACCATCACCATCCCGAGCAGCATCAACAATAGCGTGACCCAGACCAGCGGCTGGTCGTATTCCATCATCTTCGATTGCCGCGCGCGGCTGTCCATCGACGGCGGCGTCGACTTGTCAGCAAAGCGGAACGGCATCTGGAAGGCCATCAGAGCTCCTGTCCTGCATCGAGGGCGATCTCGCGCACGGTGTCGATGAACACCTGGGCGCGATGCGCGTAGTTCTTGAACATGTCCATGCTCGCGCAAGCCGGCGACAGCAGCACGGCGTCGCCGGCTTGCGCCAGTTCGCTGGCGCGCTTGACGGCTTGCGGCAGGTCGGTGCCGCAGTCTTCGATCTCATAGCCCAGGTCCGCCGAAGCTTCCAGCGCGGCGCGGATCTGCGGCGCGTCGCGGCCGATCAGCAGCACGGCGCGCACGTAGCGCGATACCGGTTCGGCCAGCGGCGTGAAGTCCTGACCCTTGCCGTCGCCGCCCATGATGACCACCAGGCGCTGGTTGGCGCCGGTGAAGGCCTTGCCCAAGCCATTCAACGCGGCCACGGTGGCGCCGACGTTGGTGCCCTTGCTGTCGTCGTAGTATTCGACCTCGTTGATGGCGCTGACCAGTTCCACGCGGTGCGGCTGGCCGCGATACTCGCGCAGTCCATGCAGCAGCGGCGCCAATGGCAGGTCGATGGCGCGGCACAGGGCCAGCGCGGCCAGCGCGTTGGCGGCGTTGTGCACGCCGCGGATTTGCAGCGCGTCGGCCGGCATCAGGTTCTTGACCATGCATTCGACCGGTGGCGGCGGTGGATCGTTTTTCTTGCGTTTCTTCGGTTCGCCCTCTTCTTCCGACGGCACGGCGGTGGCGAGCCACAGCACGCCGCGTTCGCTGTTCAGGCCCAGGTCGTCGCGCAGCGTCGGCGCATCGGTGCCGAAGGTGACGTTGGGACCGGTGGCGCTGGCCATGCGCATCACGGTGGCGTCGTCGCGGTTCAACACGCGCACCGTGTCGGCCGCGAAGATGCGGTGCTTGGCGGCGGCGTAGGACGGCATGTCGCCATGCCAGTCCAGGTGGTCCTGGGTCACGTTCAATACGGTGGCGGCGTCCGCCTCCAGCGTGAAGGTGGTTTGCAGCTGGAAGGACGACAGTTCCAATACCCATACTTCCGGCAGCGCGCTGGTACCCGACGCGGCGTCCATCACTTCGCGCAGCACGTCCAGCGCGGCGGGGCTGATGTTGCCGGCCACGCGCACGGTCTTGCCGGCGCGTTCGCACAGCTGGCCGACCAGGGTGGTGACGGTGGTCTTGCCGTTGGTGCCGGTGATGGCGATGATCTTGGGCGTGTAGCCGCGTTCATGCTCCAGCGACTCCAGCGCCTGCGCGAACAGCTCGATCTCGCCCCAGACCGGCACGCCGGCCGCTGCGGCGGCGGGCCCGATCTCGGCCAGCTCGCGATACGGCGCCAGGCCTGGGCTGACGGCGACGAAGTCCACGCCTTCCAGCAGCGAAGGATCGAATGAACCCGAAGCGAACGGGCCGGCGACGAAGTCCACGTCCGGCACGGCCGCGCGCAACGCCGGCAGGCGCTCCGGCGACTCGCGGGTATCGGCCACGCGCACGCGCGCGCCGCTGCGGGCGAGCCACAGCGCCATCGCCAGACCGGATTCACCCAGTCCCAGTACCAGTGCGTTTTTGCCTTCGTAGATCATCAGCGCAGTTTCAAAGTAGAGAGACCGATCAGCACCAGCATCATCGTGATAATCCAGAAGCGCACGACGACCTGGGTCTCTTTCCAGCCTTTTTGTTCAAAGTGGTGGTGCAATGGCGCCATCAGGAACACGCGGCGGCCGACGCCGTAGCGCTTCTTGGTGATCTTGAACCAGCCCACCTGGATAATCACCGACACCGTCTCGGCGACGAAGATGCCGCCCATGATGAACAGGACGATTTCCTGGCGCACGATGACAGCGAGGGTACCCAGCGCGCCGCCCAGCGCCAGCGCGCCGACGTCGCCCATGAACACCTGGGCCGGGTGGGTGTTAAACCACAGGAAGGCCAGGCCGGCGCCTGCCAGCGCGCCGCAGAAGATGATCAGTTCGCCCGCGCCGGGAATGTGCGGGATGAACAGGTACTTCGAATACGTGGCGTGACCGGTCAGGTAGGCGAACAGGCCGAGCGCCGAGCCGACCATAATCGTCGGCATGATCGCCAGGCCATCCAGGCCGTCGGTGAAGTTAACGGCGTTGCTGGTGCCGACGATGACACAGTAGGTCAGCGCGATGAAGCCCCACACGCCCAGCGGGTAGCTGATGGTCTTGAAGAACGGTACGATCAAGTCGGCCTTGGGCGGCAGGTCCATCGAGAAGCCCGACTGCACCCAGGCGAAGAACAGCTCGAACACCTTGCCGGCGTTGGGCGCGGACACCGAGAACGCCAGGTACAGCGCGGCGCCGATACCGACCAGCGACTGCCAGAAGTATTTTTCCGCCGAACGCATGCCCTCGGGGTCCTGGCGCACCACCTTGCGGTAGTCGTCGACCCAGCCGACCGCGCCGAAGCCCAGCGTGACGACCAGCACCGGCCAGATAAAGCGGTTCGACAGGTCGCACCACAGCAGCGTCGAGACGCCGATGGAGATCAACAGCAGCACGCCGCCCATGGTCGGGGTGCCGTGTTTTTTCAAATGGGTCTGCGGACCGTCGGTGCGCACGGCCTGGCCGTACTTCATGGCGGTCAGCTTGCGGATCACGGCCGGACCGGCCGTCAGGCCGATCAGCAGCGCCGTCGCGGTGGCGAACACCGCGCGGAAGGTGATGAAGTTGAAGACCCGGAGTGGTCCGAGGTCCTGCTGAAAATACTGTGCGAGCCAGAGCAGCATGATTAGTGACTTTCCTTGTTAGCTTGTTGCGATCCAATCAAATGCTGCACGACCCGTTCCATTTTCATGAAGCGGGAGCCCTTGATTAATACGGTTGCATCCGGCGTGACGGCTGCTTCGACAGCAGCCAGCAATTCGCCGAAGTTTTCAAAATGGCGGATGGCGGGTCCACTCATGTGGGACGCCAGCTCGCCCGTTACCAGCACCTGTTCGATGCCTTTGCTCTGCGCGTAGGCGCCGATTTCTTCGTGAAACTCGCGGCCCTGGGTGCCGACTTCGCCCATGTCGCCCAACACCAGCACGCGCGGGGCGGCGGCCTTGGACAGCACGTCGATGGCGGCGCGCACCGAGTCCGGGTTGGCGTTGTAGCTGTCGTCGATAACGACGGCGCCGTTGGCCGCGGCCTTCTTCTGCAAACGGCCGTTGACCGGCGCGAAGGTGTCGAGGCCCAATTTGATTTGTTCCAGCGCGATGCCGGCGGCGTAGGTGCAGGCCACGGCGGCCAGCGCGTTGCGCACATTGTGCTCGCCCGCCGCCAGCAGGTTGACGAAGAACTGCTCGGGTTCAGCATCGCGCTCATCCTCACCGCTTCGGATGGTGACGAACATCTCGCTGCCGAAATCTCCAGCGCGGAAGGTGCAGCTCACCTCGGCGTCCTTGGTCAGGCCGAAGCGCAGCACGCGGCGGCCGGCCGACAGTTCTTCCCAGATGGTCGTGAACTCGTCGCCATGGGGGAACACGGCCACGCCGTCGGCCGGCAGGCTGGCCAGCACGGCGCCGTTTTCGCGCGCCACCGCTTCCACGGTGTGCATGAATTCCTGGTGTTCTCGCTGGGCGTTGTTGACCATGGCGATGGTCGGCGCGGCGATGGCGCTCAGGCGGCCGATCTCGCCGGGGTGGTTCATGCCCAGTTCGACCACGGCCGACTGCTGCTTCGCTTCCATGCGGAACAGCGTCAGCGGCACGCCGATTTCGTTATTCAGGTTGCCGCGCGTGGCCAGGCGGCCGTCTTCGCCGTGGGCGGCGGCCAGGATGGCGGCGATCATTTCCTTGACGGTGGTCTTGCCGTTGCTGCCGGTGACGCCGATGACGGGCATGGCGAACTGGCGGCGCCAGTAGTTGGCGATCTGGCCCAGGGCCACCAGCGTGTCCGGCACGACGATGGCCGCGACCTTGGCCGCATCCCAGCCTTCCGGCAGTTCTTCAACAACGACTGCGGCGGCGCCCTTCTCCGCCACCTGGGCGAGGAAGTCGTGGGCGTCGAAAACCTCGCCGCGCAAGGCGACGAACAGCGAACCTGCGAAGACGTTGCGGCTGTCGGTGGAGACGCCGTTGAATACAGTTTCACCGGAGCCGATCAATTCGGCGCCGGTCACAGAAGGCAGAATCTGTGCGAGTGCTGCACGCATCAATTCGTCCTCATCATGGTTAAGCGGGCCGACAGCGCCAGTTGCGCATGGTCGGCGTCGGAGAATGGCAGTTTCTTGCCCTTGATTTCCTGGTACGGCTCGTGGCCTTTACCGGCCAGCAGGATCACGTCCGGCTTACCGGCGTGCTTGATGGCCGACAGGATGGCGGCGGCGCGGTCGTCCAGCGTCTGCACGGTCGATGCCGGGTTGTTGCGGTCCATGCCGGCGACGATCTGCTCGATGATGGTGTGCGGATCCTCGCTGCGCGGGTTGTCGCTGGTGACCAGCACGTGGTCGGCCATCTGCGCGATCTTGCCCATCTGCGGGCGCTTGCCCGGATCGCGGTCGCCGCCGCAGCCGAACACGCACCACAGCTGGCCGCCGCGATCGGTGGCCACAGGGCGCAGCGCGGCCAGGGTCTTTTCCAGCGCGTCCGGCGTGTGGGCGTAGTCGATGACGATCATCGGCGCGTCCTGGCCGCCGACCTGCTGCATGCGGCCCGGCGCCGGCAGCAGCGCTTCGACCGCTTCGATGGCGGCGCGCAGGCCCAGGCCCTTGGCCAGCATCGCGCCCATCACGCCCAGCGCGTTGCTGATGTTGAAGTTACCGACCAGGTGGGTCTTGACCAGCGCCACGCCGAGCGGGCACTCCAGGTGGAATTCGGTGCCGGCGTTGCGGCTGCTGCGGAACTGGCTGGCGCGCAGCATCAACACGCCGTCGATGTCCGGCTGCGCGGCGATATCGTGCAGCGTGTAGCCGATCAATGGGATGTCACCCGACAGCGCAGCCAGCGGCGCCTTCGCCTTCAGGTGCGCGATCAGGCGCAGGCCCATCGGGTCGTCCAGATTGACCACCGCCGTTTTCAGGCCGGGCCAGTCGAACAACTTGGTCTTGGCAGCCTCGTAGGCCTCCATGGTGCCGTGGTAGTCCAGGTGGTCGCGGGTCAGGTTGGTGAACAGCGCGACGTCGAAGTGCATGCCGGCCACGCGGCCTTGTTCCAGCCCGATCGACGACACTTCGATCGCCAGCGAGGCGGCGCCCTGCGTGCGCAGCTCGGCCAGCGTGCGCGCCAGCAGTACCGCGTCCGGCGTGGTGTAGCCGGTGACGTCGTATTCGACTTCGCCGCGCGCGCGGAACAGGCCCACGCCCAGCGTGCCGACCACCGCCGCCGGTTCGGCGCCGCGCGACAGCGCATGGCCCAGCCACACGGCGCTGGAGGTCTTGCCGTTGGTGCCGGTGACGCCGACGGTGAACATGGCCGCATCCGGCTGTTCATAGAAGGCGTGGGCGATCACGCCGGCGTGCTGCTTGAGTTTTTCGACGGTGATATATGGCACGGACCAGGCGGCGTTCCAGGTGAAGCCGGCCGGGTCGAACACCACCAGCGCGGCGCCCTGCTCGACGGCGCTGTCGATGAAGCTGCGGCCGTCGCCGGCGTCGCCGGGGTAGGCAAAAAACACATCGCCCAGCTTGATGCGGCGCGAATCCGAAGCCAGCTGCGCGGACGGCGCAAGCTTGCGGATGGCGGCGGCAATTGCCAGCGGGTCGAAGTCGGAAGTCGTCACTGGTTCTCCTGTGATGCATTATCAGGAATGATGATATGGGTAAGGGTGGAATCGGGCGTGATGTTCTTGGCGCGCAGCGCGTTGGCGGCCAGCGCGGAGAACACCGGGCCGGCGACGTCGCCGCCGACGTGCACCGGGCCGCCCGGTTCGTCGATCATGACGGCGATGATGAAGCGCGGGTTCGACATCGGCGCCATGCCGACGAAGTTGCCGATGTATTTGGTTTGCGAGTAGTGGCCGTTGATGAACTTCTGCGCGGTGCCGGTCTTGCCGCCGACGCGGTAACCCGGCACCTGGGCCTTGACGGCCGAGCCGCCCGGCTGGGTGACCATTTCCAGCATCTCGCGCATCTCGGCGGCGGTCTTGGCGCTGACCACTTTGGTGCCGTGCGGCGCTTCCGTCACTTTCTGGAACGACAGCGGGATGATGTCGCCGTCGCGGGCGTAGATCATGTAGGCGCGCGCCAGCTGGATCAGCGACACCGAGATGCCCTGGCCGAAGCTCATGTTGGCCTGCTCGATCGGACGCCAGGATTTATATGGGCGCACGCGGCCGGCCACGGCGCCGGGGAAGCCCCACTTGGGCTGCTGGCCGAAGCCGACCTTGGTGAACATCTCCCACATCTCCTGCGGCGGCATGGCCAGCGCGATCTTCGAGGTGCCGATGTTGGACGACTTCTGGATGATGGTCTGGACGTCGATCAGGTAGTGCGGGTGGGTGTCATGGATCACGTGGTCGGCGATCACCATCGAACCGGCGCCGGTATCGAACATGGTGTGCGGCGTGATGCGTTTTTCATCCAGCGCCAGGCCCACCGTGAATGGCTTGAGCGAGGAACCCGGCTCGAAGGTGTCGGTCATGACGCGGTTGCGCAGCTGCTCGCCGGTCAGCTTGGAGCGGTCGTTGGGGTTGTAGGTCGGCCAGTTGGCCAGCGCCAGCACTTCGCCGGTGTGCACGTCCAGCACCACGGCGGCGCCGGCCTTGGCGTGGAACTTCTCCACCGATTCCTTGACCTGCATGAAGGCGATGTACTGGATCTTGCTGTCGATCGACAACGTCAGGTCCTTGCCGTCGTGCGGCTCGCGCACCGACTCGATGTCCTCGACGATGTGGCCCAGGCGGTCCTTGATGACGCGGCGGCTGCCCGGCTGGCCCACCAGGGTTTTCTGCTGCGCCAGCTCCATCGATTCCTGGCCCGCGTCTTCGACGTTGGTGAAGCCCACCACGTGGGTCGTCACTTCGCCCTGCGGGTAGAAGCGCTTGTATTCCTTGCGGGTCTGGATGCCGTCGATACCGAGCTTGGTGATCTGGTCGGCCACCTCCTGCTCGACCTGGCGCTTCAGGTAGACGAAGCCGCGGTCGGAGTCGAGCTTCTTTTGCAGGTCGGCGTTGCTCATCTCGAGCAGGCGCGCCAGCTCTTTCAGTTTGGCCGGCGGCGCGTCCTGGACGTCGTCCGGGATCGCCCAGATGGCCTTGACCGGCACCGAGGAGGCCAGCACCTGGCCGTCGCGGTCGGTGATCTTGCCGCGCGTGGCCGGCAGGTCGAGCGTGCGGGCGTAGCGGATCTCGCCCTGCTTTTGCAGGAACTGGGTCGACAGGCCTTGCAGCCACAGGGCGCGCGCGGCCAGGCCGGCGAAGGCGGCGAACAATACGAACAAGACGACGCGCGAACGCCATACCGGCAAACGCACCGCCAGCACCGGGTTCTTCGAGAACGGCACGCCCTTGGAGCGTGCCACGCGCGAGGTGTTCACATTGCTGCCGCGGCTCATTTCGATCCTTCCGGCGTCAGGTACTGCGTGCGCGCCGCGGTCAGCGGCGTCATGTTCAGGTCGCGGCGGGCGATTTCCTCGATGCGGGCGTGCTTGCCCAGGGTCGACTGGTCCAGCTGCAGCTGCGCCCATTCGATGTCGAGCTGGCGCGCCTGCGACTGCGTGCGTTCCAGTTCGATGAACAGATGGCGCGCCTGGTATTGGGCGTTCACCAGCGACAGCCCGCAGGCCACCAGCAGCGCGGCCAGCACCAGGTTGATCTTGCCGCTCATGCCGCGCCCTTCGCCGAAAACGGCAGGCGGCGCGCGACGCGCATCACGGCCGAACGGGCGCGCGGGTTGGCGGCTATCTCGGCGTCGGACGGCTTGAACTTGGCCAGCAGCTTCAGCTCCGGCTGCGGCAGGTCGACCGCGCGGATCGGCAGGCGCCGGTCCGGTTGCTCGACGTTGGCCTTGGAGGCGAAGAAGCGCTTGACCATGCGGTCTTCCAGCGAGTGGAAGCTGATGATGGCGATGATGCCGCCCGGCGCCAGGCTGTTCCAGGCCTGGGTCAGACCGATCTCGAGGTCTTCAAGCTCTTTATTGATGAAAATCCGGATAGCCTGAAAGGTACGGGTGGCCGGGTCCTTGCCCTTTTCCCGAGTCTTGACCGCGCCTGCCACGATGCCGGCAAGCTGTCGTGTGCTTGAAATTGGTTCGACTGCCCGGCGAGCAACAATCGCCTTTGCAATCTGAAAAGCAAACCGTTCTTCCCCATATTCTTTGATCACCTTTTCCAGTGTCTGTTCGGTTTCTGTGGCGAGCCACTCCGCCGCCGACATGCCGCGCGTGGTGTCCATGCGCATGTCGAGCGGGCCGTCGTTGCGGAAGCTGAAGCCGCGCGCGGCGTCGTCCACCTGCGGCGACGAGATGCCCAGGTCAAGCAGGATGCCGTCGGCCTGCGCCACGCCGCGCTCGGCCAGCGCCGCGTGCATGGTGGCGAAGCTGTCGTGGACGATGGTGAAGCGCGGGTCGTCGATCTGTTCGGCGGTGGCGATCGCCTGCAGGTCTTTGTCGAAGGCGATCAGGCGCGCCTTGGCGCCCAGTTTGGACAGGATCAGGCGCGAGTGGCCGCCGCGGCCGAACGTACCGTCGACGTAGACGCCGTCGGCGCGCGCGCCGTCGATCGCCAGCGCGTCGACCGCTTCGTCTAGCAGCACCGTCCGATGCTGAAATTCCGGCACCGATGTAATTGTCATCACGGAGCCTTAGAAGGAGAAATTGGCGAGTACATCGGGGGTGCCGGCTTCGATTGCCTGCTGCTCTTTTTCCGCCATCTTGGCGGCATCCCAGATTTCAAAATGTGAACCCATGCCGGTCATCATGACTTCGCGCTCGAGGCCGACGGCGCTGCGCAGCTCGGGCGAGATCAGGATGCGGCCGGCCGTGTCCATCTCGACGTCGGTGGCGTAGCCGAGGAAGATGCGCTGCCAGGCGCGGGCCTGCATCGGCCATTGGGCGATCTGTTGACGGTGTTGTTCCCACACGGGGCGGGGAAACAGCATGACGCAGCCATCGGGATGGCGGGTCAGCGTGAGGCGGCCTTCGCACTGGATCGAGAGCGCGTCACGGTGCTTGGCGGGGATAGACATCCTGCCTTTGGCATCGAGATTGATTGCGGACGCGCCTTGAAACACGGGATTACCTTTTGACCTCAGTAGGGTTAGCGGAGCATGATCGGCGTTTTCCGGTTTTGATTTCCCCCGCCGCTAAGTCGGGTGAAATCTCCCACAAAAAGACACTTTTTCACACAGATGCCCACTTTAGAGGAAGCAAGAATAGTGGTCAAGCGCTTTCAGGCAAACGAAACAGCGATTTTAGTAATGAAATTAAGGACTTAGCGCGATTCCTTGAAGCCGGGTAGAAATAAAATAGTCAGGGAAATTAAGTACTTATGTCACAGTGTGAATGTGCTACCTCATCTATGCACATGTGTTTAAGTGCACTAAAAAGGTGAAAATGGCCGAATAAAATAATTGAATTAAATGCATATAGTTGCAAGACACCAACATTGCAGTAGTGAATAGACAAGGTCTGGGCGGGGCCGGGAATGTGTAGACGAAAGGGATTTCTTGCGGCAAGTCGCGCCGGTGGCGCAATTAAGCGGATGGGGAAACCTGGATGCGTGGTTGGACATTACCGCGGCACCGTCCAACTTGTATAGACAAATCGGTCTTGCGCCGCCAACCGGTATTATACGAAATCCGCCGGCGCAAAACAAAAAACGGCAGCCGTGCGGCTGCCGTTTTAAGTGCTTCTTAATCAAGAATTATTCGTAAGTCGCGTACACCGTCACGCCGCTGTAGCTGGTTTTAGCCTTCAGCATGATGTAGTACCAGTGGCCGGCCACCGGATTGGGCAGGTACAGGTTTTCCGCGTTGCCGGCGCTGGCCGACACCATGTCGTACGAGGCCACGGTCGGATAACGGTCCAGCGCCATGTACAGGTCGACGTCGCCGCTGCCGCCGCGGCTGTACACTTTGACGTTCTTGGCGCCGGCCGGCACCATCAGGAACAGATAGCCCTGGCTGGACGAGGCCTGGCCGGTGATGCCGCAGTTCTTGCCCAGGTAGGTCAGCGAGGAGCAGCGCGGCAGTTGTGGCTCCGGCAGCGGCGGCTGGCCGGCGGTGGTGGCGTTGTTCACCCAGTCGGCGAACTCGGCGTCGTAGCTGGTGCCGATGCGGCCCATGAAGTCCTGGTAGGTGCTGTAGGCGCCGACGCGGAAGTTGCCCAGCACGGCGTCGACGTCGGCGCGGTGCTTCTCGATCATGAAGCGGGTCGCCATGTAGCCCCAGCGATAAGCCCGGTTCACATAGTCGTTCATGCCGTAGGTGTTGCCGAAGATCTGGCTCAGGCGGTAGGTGCCGGTCTTCGCCATGTCGATCGCCACCTGGTTGTTATTCTTCAGCGACATGTATTCGGCGATGCCCTCGATCCACCACACGGTCGGCACCGAGGTGCCCATGGTGAAGTCACCCAGCATGTCGAAGCGACCGTCCAGGTAGTGGACGAACTCGTGCTCCAGGTTCCACACCTGGAAGGTCGGACGCAGCCACGAGGCTTCGTGGGCGATGAAGCGGGCTTGGTTGCCCGGCACGTCAGGTTCGCCTTCCAGGTACATGCCGCCGTTGTTGGTGTCGATGCCGTAGATGATGGAGGCGTACTTGCTGTAGTTGGTGTAGTCGTCGAACACCACCAGTTCCAGCGAGGTGTTGTTGTCGTTGGCCACCGGCGTGCGGTTGGTCTTCAACATCTCATGCACATAGCCCTCCTCCACCGCCAGCTTGTCGCAGCTGTCCTGCATCTGCGCCGGCGTCATGTCCTGGGCGCGGATGTGCAGCGTCGGGCTGCAGTCCTTGCTGTACTTGAGCACGGCGTTGGCCAGCTTGGTGACGTAGTCGCAGGTGCCGTACTCGGCGCAATTGTCGTTGTCGTAGTACTTGACGGCGGTGGCGGCCGCCAGCCACAGGTCGCTGTCGGCGCCGGTCATGCTGGAGCTCGACAGCATGGCTTGCACCATCGGCTTGATGCCGGCCTTCAGCGCCGGGTACTGCATGAAGCGGAACGCCTCGTTGGTGGCGTCGTTGAGCTGGTAGCCGTAGTAGTCGCCCAGCAGCGCCGCCTTGTTGGACGTGACGAAGGCGTTCAGCGCGGTCGCATACGACAGGTCGTTTTGCAGCAGCGGCGTGCCCTCCGGACGGAAGTGGGCGTAGAACAGCACCGTCAGCGCCGACGTGAAGCCGCCGCTGGTGCTGGCGTTGCGCAGGGCCTGCACCGCGTTCGGGTTGGCCGCGCTGTTGGTGTAGCGCTGCACCAGCGCCTTCATGCTGGGCAGGTAGAACGGTTCGTCGTGCATATTGGTGATCAGGCGCAGCGTTTCGCCGGCGGTGCTGGTGGCCGCCGCGTTGGGCACGTACAGCGCCGTGCCTTCGGCCAGCTGCTTGATCGGCGTGCGCAGCGCGCTCTTCAGCGACTGCGCCGGCTGGGCGATGGTGCCGCCTTCGGCCAGGTAGTAGCCGGCGCGCAGGTACAGCACCAGGTTGACCAGCTTCATATTGCTGGCGTTGTAGCTGGCCGCTTCCTGCGTGAGACGGCTGGCGATGGCGTTGAAGTTGGCGGCCGAGTAGACCGTCGCGCCCTGCGCCGGCGTCAGCGAGAACAGGCCGTAGGTGCATTCGTAGTCCGGCAGGTTGACCAGGTAGTCGGCCAGCGCGGCGCCGCTGTAGGTGGCCAGCTTGTTCATGTCCTTGCATTCGGGCGTGGCGCTGAGCGGCGTCAGGCTGTTGCGCTGCTGGCGCGGCAACAGGTCGTAGCGCGGCTTGGTGGTCGGCGCCAGCTGGTACTTCGACTGCTCCACCGACGGCGGCAAGCTTTGGCGCTCGTGCGGCATGGGCGCCTGCTTCAGGCGGCCGTGCTGGTCGGCGGCCGGGTTGGCGCTTTGGTCGGCATGGGCGGTAATGGTCAGGCTGGCCACGCATAGGCCGCCCAGATACAGGATGTTCCTCGATAACGACATGTCTGCCTCTTTTCTTCAAGAATAGTTATTGGTCTTTGCCGCAGGTTTTCCGCGGTAAGGAAATACTAGCTTGACAAGATTGCAGGGCATCGCGTGCACCGAAGGCGCGCGGACGGTTCGGTCTATTTAAACAGCCGGGGGTGCGGGAACGGCACAGCGCTGCCGCCGAAAAACCACAGTTTTGGAAGCCAGGACCGGGTCAGGCGCCCAATTCCTGCCACAAGGGGACGGCCGGCGCCGCCTGCGCGCGCGCGCCGTGGTGCTGGGCGCGGTACTGCACCGGCGTCATGCCGGTCAGCGCCTTGAACTGGCGGCTGAAGGCGCTGTGGTCGGAATAGCCGCAATCGTTGGCGATGTCGGCGATGCTGCGGGTCTGGTCGGCCTCGATCAGCGCCAGCGCGCCGTTGAGCCGCGACTGCAGCAGCAGCTGGCGCGGGCTGTAGTGGAACACCCGCTGGAACAGCCGTTCCACGCGCGCCAGCGGCAGGCCGGCTTCCTGCGCCAGCTGGTTCAGGCACAGGGGTTCCTTGTAGTTGTCGCGGATGTGCTGGGCGATGCTGGCGATCTGGCGGTACACCGGGTGGTGGTCGTCGGCCAGCCCGAGGTCGTGCGAGGTGCCGACCAGGCCGACGATGGCGCCGGCGTCGTTGCGCAGCGGGGTCTTGTGGGTCAGGCACCAGCCGTGGCGGCGGTTGGGATAGAGGTGCAGTTCGAGGTGCTTGCTGATGGTGTGGCCGGCCTCGATCACTTCGCGGTCCTGCGCCATGTAGTTCTGCGCCAGGTGGCGCGGATGCACTTCCAGCACGGTCTTGCCGACGATTTCCTGCTTGGTGCGCAGGCCGCAGCGGCGCACCAGCGTGCGGTTGGCGGCCAGGTAGCGGCCATCGCGGTCCTTGACGAAAAAGGCGACATCGCTCAGTTCATCGAACAGGATTTCAATCGCATTCAACTCGACGTTTTGCATCGCTGCTCCAGTTGCTTAGGTGACAAGACAAACAATATTACCTTATCCTTGCGCACACTGGAACCATGCCGTGAGAATACACACACCGGGTGTACCCGCCGTCTGCTTCTAGCAAACCTACTGAATTTTTTACTGAATCCTACTGAATTGGACTTCCCTGGGCTGCTGCTGCCTGACTCAGCAACCCGAAGCAGAAATCAGCAGATTTCAGCAAGGAGAGCAGCATGGTTGCTACAACGAGCGCGCATGCCTCCCTCCCCACTAAACTGCTACCGCGCCGCTTCCCAGCCGCGCGAGCGCTCGACCGCGCGGCCCCACTGCGCCAGCAACTCGGCGCGGCGCTCGGCCGACATGGCCGGCTCGAAGCGGCGCTCGCACGACCATTGCGCGGCGATTTCTTCCTGCGTCTCCCAGAAGCCCACCGCCAGCCCGGCCAGATAAGCCGCGCCCAGCGCCGTGGTCTCGGTCACCTTGGGCCGCACCACCGGCACGCCCAGCAGGTCGGCCTGGAACTGCATCAGCAGATCGTTGCGGGCCGCGCCGCCGTCGGCGCGCACCTCGGTCAATGGAATGGCGGCGTCCTTCTGCATGGCCGCCATCAGCTCCGCGCTTTGATAGGCGATCGCCTCCAGCGCCGCGCGGGCGATGTGGCCGCGGTTGCTGCCCCGGCTCAGGCCGACCAGCGCGCCGCGCGCATACGGATCCCAGTGCGGCGCTCCCAGGCCGACAAAGGCCGGCACCATGAACACGCCGCCGCTATCGGGCACGCTGGCGGCCAGCGCCTCGACCTCGCCGGACTGCTGGATGATGCCCAACCCGTCGCGCAGCCACTGCACCGTGGCGCCGCCCATGAACACGCTGCCCTCGAGCAGGTAATCGGTGGCGCCGTCGACCCGCCAGCCGACCGTGGTCAGCAGCCGGTTGTGCGAGGCCACCGCATGCCGCCCCAGGTGCATCAGCATGAAGCAGCCGGTGCCGTAGGTATTCTTGACCATGCCGGGCTTGTGGCAAGCCTGGCCGAAGGTGGCGGCCTGCTGGTCGCCGGCGATGCCGGCCACCGGGATCTCGGCGCCGAACAGCGCGGCCTTGGTGTGGCCCACCTCCTCGCTGGACGACACCACCTGCGGCAGCATCTCCTCGGGAATGTCGAACAGGTGCAGCAGGTCGTGATCCCAGCGCATCAGGTGTATGTTGAACAGCATGGTGCGCGAGGCGTTGCCGACGTCCGTCACATGGCGCCCGGTCAGCTTGTAGGTCAGCCAGCTGTCGATGGTGCCGAAGGCCAGCGCGCCGTGGCGCGCCCGCTCGCGCGCGCCCGGCACGTGGTCGAGCAGCCATTTGAGTTTGGTGGCGGAAAAATAGGCGTCCAGCTCCAGGCCGGTGATGGCGGTGATTTTCTTGGCCTTGCCGTCGGCGCGCAGCACTTCGCAGGTGTCGGCCGTGCGGCGGTCCTGCCAGACGATGGCCGGCGCGATCGGCTCGCCGCTCTTGCGGTCCCACACCACGGTGGTCTCGCGCTGGTTGGCGATGCCGATCGCCAGGATCTGGCTGCCGTCGACGTGGTTGTCGTGCAAAACCTTGCGCGCCACGGTGAGCTGGCTGTTCCAGATCTCGTTGGGATCGTGCTCGACCCAGCCGGGCTGCGGGAAATGCTGCGGAAATTCCTGCGCCGCGCTGCCGCAGATATGGCCCTGATGGTCGAACAGGATGGCGCGCGAGCTGGTGGTGCCTTGATCCAAGGCCAGTATGTATTTTTTCATCGGCAAAGTCCCCGGGAGCGCCGCGGCGTGCGCGTCGGTCCCGCGGCAGCCGCGAACATCGTTATTAGTTGAAGCAAGCCGATAGGCCGGATTTTGTTACGGCGCAGGCGAACCTGCGCTATGACAGCCATTCCTCTAGGCGCTGGATTACTCCAGCGCTCAAGCTTCCTACCCGCACGCTCCGCGAGCAGCATCATCGCGTGCCTATTTGGAATTGCACCAGGTGGAGGTTACCGCGTTTCACCGTAACTTAATACGCTCGTCTCTGTGGCCCTATTCCTCGCCTTATACCTTGGGCTTGCGCTTGCGGCTTTCAGCGGACGGCCGTTAACCGTCACCCCGCTCTATGGAGTCCGGACCTTCCTCCCGCCAGGCATTACGCGCTGGCCAGCGGCTGTCTGGCTTGCTTCAGCCGCTATTGTAACAGCCCGCCCCCCTAATTCTGAAATTTGGTGTCGCCATTAGAAAAGCCGGCCGCTATGCCCAGCCGTAGAATGCAGCATACCGAACTTATACCCAGACCCCGATAAGGCCAGACATGACGCAACCATCCCGCACCGGCGGCCAGATCCTGGTCGACGCCCTGAAGATCCACGGCGTCGACACCGCTTTCGGCGTACCCGGCGAAAGCTATCTGGACGTGCTCGACGCGCTGCACGACTCCGACATCCGCTTCATCATCAACCGCCAGGAAGGCGGCGCCGCCTTCATGGCCGACGCCTACGGCAAGATGACCGGCAAGCCCGGCATCTGCTTCGTCACCCGCGGCCCGGGCGCCACCAACGCCTCGATCGGCGTGCACACCGCCTTCCAGGACTCGACCCCGATGATTTTGTTCATCGGTCAGGTCGGCAACGACTTCGTCGACCGCGAAGCCTTCCAGGAGATCGACTACCGCCGCATGTACGGCCAGATGGCCAAGTGGGTGGCGCAGATCGACCGCGCCGACCGCGTGCCCGAATACATCGCCCGCGCCTTCCAGATCGCCACCAGCGGCCGTCCCGGCCCGGTGGTGCTGGCGCTGCCGGAAGACATGCTGACCGCCGTCGCGGCCGTGGCCGACACCCGCCGCTACCAGCCGGTGCAGGCCTCGCCGTCGGCCGCGCAAATCGACCAGGTGCGCGCGCTGCTGGCCGGCGCCAAGAAGCCGCTGGTGCTGCTGGGCGGCGGCGGCTGGAACGCGCAGGCCTGCGCCGACCTGCAAGCCTTCGCCGAAGCCAACCACCTGCCGGTCTCGTGCGCGTTCCGCTTCCAGGACCTGCTCGACAACGCCCACCCGAACTACGTCGGCGACGTCGGCATCGGCATCAATCCCAAGCTGGCCGCGCGCGTGCGCGAGGCCGACGTGATCCTGGCCATCGGCCCGCGCCTGGGCGAGATGACCACCGGCGGCTACGCGCTGATCGCCGCGCCGGTGCCAAGCCAGCGCCTGATCCACGTGCACGCCGACGCCGAGGAACTGGGCAGCGTCTACCAGGCTGAACTGATGATCAACAGCGGCATGCCGCAGATGACGGCGATGCTGGCGGCGATGGCGCCGGTCGACTCCAGCGCCTGGCAAGGCACGGTGGCCGAAGCCCGCGCCGAGCTGGCCGCCTGGCAGCGCCAGCCGCCGATCTTCCAGGACGGCAGCGCGCCGCTGGACCTGTGGCAGGTGGTGCAGCAGATCGACAAGATCGCCCCGCACGACACCATCATCACCAACGGCGCCGGCAACTACGCCACCTGGGCGCACCGCTTCCACAGCTACGGCGGCATGCGCACGCAGCTGGCGCCCACCAGCGGCGCCATGGGCTACAGCGTGCCGGCCGGCGTCGCCGCCAAGATCATCGATCCGGCGCGCACCGTGATCACCTTCGCCGGCGACGGCGAGTACATGATGAACGGCCAGGAGCTGGCCACCGCCGTGCAGTACCGCGCCGGCGTGGTCATCATCGTGTTCAACAACGGCATGTTCGGCACCATCCGCATGCACCAGGAGCTGCACTACCCTGGCCGCGTGTCCGGCACCCAGCTGCACAACCCGGACTTCGCCGCGCTGGCGGTGGCCTATGGCGGCCACGGCGAGGTGGTCGAAGCGACGGCGGACTTCGCGCCGGCGCTGGAACGCGCGCTGGCCTACGCCAACAGCGAGCAGCTGCCGGCCGTGATCGAGCTGCGCTACGACGGCAACCTGATCACGCCGGGCGCCACGCTGGACACCATCCGCAAGAACGCGCAGGCCGCCAAGGCCGCGAAGTAAGCACAGAAGCACAGGGGGTCAGTTCCGGCATCGTGCCACGCGTGGCACGATGCCGGAACTGACCCCCAATAAAAACCGCCGGCTCAAAGGCCGGCGGTGGTGGTCTTGCCGCCCTCGATGACCGGGGCCGGCGCTTCTTCTTCCAATTCTTTCTTCTGCCTGGGCGCCGGGCAGGCGCGGCAGGCGCCGGCCTTGCGGCCGAAGTCCGTCACCAGCGACAGCCGCATCGGCACCGCCGCGTCGCCGCAATAGCCGCCGTCCAGCACCAGCGTCTTGCCGCCGTCGGCCAGCGTGCCGCTGATGGTGCGCTCGTCCTCGTCCGGCGGTTGCACGGTGAAGTACAGCTGCTTGCCGCGCGGGTCGATGGTGACGTCGCTGGCCACCACCGGCCAGCTCAGGCCGCCGGCCGTGTATTCATACAGCACCGTATCCACTTCTGAAAACCGTTGCAGCGTGATGCGCTGCCCGCCGAACTCGCCGCTATCCATGTGAATGCACAGGTCCGAGTACACCACCATGCCGTAGCGCGGCAAGGTGCCCGCCGCGGCCGGCTTGCGCGCCAGCTTGGGCGCGGCCCACACCGCGCAGGAAGCCAGCAAAATGGCGCCGGCTAGCACGGCGCGTCGGGAGGTCGTCATGGTAACGGCTTTCAGAAATGAACAACGGCTGCACCAGGCAGCCGTTGTGGATTCTAACTGATTAGATCAGATTAGAACGAGTGACGCATGCCGATGTTGAAGGCTTTGTCGCCCGAACCAGCTTCGGTGTTGTTACCAACGGTGTAGCTAGCGCCGTTTTTGTTTTTGATCTTAGCGTAAGCAACGTAGGTGCTGGTGCGCTTCGACAGAGCGTACGAGTAGCCAACTGCCCACTGATCTGCATCGTGGTTAGCGACTTCTTTGTCGTTCTTGCGGGTGTACGAAGCCATCAGGGTGCCGTTAGGACCGATAGGAGCGGTAGCACCGATCAGAGCAACGCTGCTGTCTTTCGAAGCGGTAGGAGCGACAACGTAGCCGAATGGGTTGTTGCCGTTAGCCAGAGCCGAGCTGTTGGTGCCCTTGTCTTTGCTGTAAGCAGCGAAAGCTTTAACCACGACGAAGTCGTAGTTGGCAGCGATCAGGGTGTTGCGGCCGATGTCGGTGCTCAGCTTAGGAGCAACGGTGTCGTTGTTACGTGCATTGTAAGCAACGCGAACGTTCAGAGGACCGTTCGAGTAGCCAGCCCATGCGCCGATTTGGCGTTGTGCCGATGCGTCGCCAGCTTGCTCGCCTACCGAGTAGGACACTTCGCCCTGGAAGCCTTCGATCGATGGCGACAGGTACACGATAGCGTTGCTGTTGCGGGTGTTGTTGCCAGCCACGCCGAACAGGTTCTTGGCGGTACCAGCGTAGCCCATTGCGAACGGGTCAGCCACGTCGCGCACGGTTTCGTAGTAAGGGGTGTACTGACGGCCCAGGGTCAGCTGGCCGGCGGTGGTCGATTTCAGACCAACGTACGATTGACGGTTAGCGATCGAACCAGCAACATCGGACTCACCGGTGTCAACTTTAACGCCCGATTCCAGCACGAAGACAGCGCTCAGACCACCGCCCAGATCTTCCGTACCTTTGAAACCCAGACGGGAGGCCGAGCCTACGCCGCTGGTGACTTTGGTGGTGTTAGCAACGCCGCCGCGCTCGCTGACGATACCGGCATCGACGATACCGTAGATCGTGACGTTCGATTGTGCAAATGCTGCCGAGCTCATTGCGCCCAGGACGGACATGGCGATAAGGGATTTTTTCATTACGTGTTTCCTTCAGTTGTGTTGCTGTAAAAAGGTAAAGCTAGTATTGCGGCGTGTTCGGTGCTTATCGGCGCCTTCTGCAGCGCCGTCTATGCGTGAGGGCAAACTCCCCAGCTGCCACTATGCGGTCCCGGCTGCGGGACGCGTTCACTTAAGTTGCGGCCGATTTAATCGACGCCGGCTTTATCGCAGCGCAAAATGCGCCAGAGGCGGCACTATACTGATGCTTTGCTTGTCGATCAAGTGTAAAAGCGTTCATCTTGCCTGCCTTTACCCCCGCCCGTTTTCAAAACAACAGCATTTTACCGCATCGCAATATTTCCTGCCGAGTAAGCCAAAACTAGCCCGGTAATTCCGCCCGATGCATCCATTGCAGCATCCCGTTGTGCAGGCTGCCCGAGTGACAAATGCAAGCGCTAGGCATGCGTGACTACATCGTTGTCGGACCAAGTAAAAATAGCCACTTTGCTATTTCTGACGCCATTTTATACTGAAGCACCCCGCCGTTCGCCTCGACTCAATGGTAATAAGCTTACAACTCAGGACTTTGTTTGGCAGTTTATGTCGGCAAAATAGCCCCGCGGCCAACTTTGTTCATAGTGTTAGCCCTTTATTTGTGTAGGAAATTTTGTCAGCCGCGCAAGGTGTTGCACTGCATCAGCAATTTGTAAGAAATTGCTACGTGTTGCCAATTAGAGACAGATTGAGCGACAAGTCTTGCAAAAAACGATGGAATGTTGTGTGAATCGCGCAGCATCTGCATGAATCCCATGCATGTGGCGCGGCACCCCGCCGGGCTTGATCTGGCGCACAAAAAAGGCCCGCAGCCGCCGTCCGCCAGCGAAATGTCGCTGGCCGCAACAGATATCAGGATATTTTTCACATCGTTGCAAAATATCTTGTCCATGACAAAACAAGGGGAAAGCCCTTATTCAGTTCATTAGTTCTGTATGTCAACTGTGTGTCGTGGACAAGCACTTTTTCATAGCGAAAACCCGGCAAAACCCGATAGCGCGCACCATACTTTCGGGCGCAAATCGAATGTAAAATGCAGGTCGCGCAACCCAGGCCCGGCCTGTTCGCGCACTGTGCACCTGGACCCCGTGCCAACCCTCGCGACTGTCAAATAAATGGCGGCCGCTTATGCCTGATGACTATTAAAGTTTCCTCACAAACAGTTCCCAGCACGATCAGCGACGTCGAGCGCGACACCGGCGTCGCCAAGGAAACCCTGCGCGTGTGGGAACGGCGCTACGACTTCCCGCAGCCGCTGCGCGATCCGAACGGCGAACGGGTCTATCCGGTCGAGCAAGTCCACAAGCTGCGACTGGTCAAGCGGCTGATCGACCTGGGCTACCGCCCGGGCAAGGTGATCCAGTACACCACCCCCGAGCTGCAGGCGCTGAGCGGCCAGGCCACCGGCGGCCAGGCCGCCAGCGCCACGCCGCCGGCGCTGCAGGGCTACCTGGACCTGTGCAAGAGCCACCAGATGGAAGCGCTGCGCCGCAAGCTGTCGCAGGCGCTGCTGATGATGGGCCTGAAAAGCTTCGTGATCGAGCTGGTGGCGCCGCTGACCGCGCTCATCGGCGAAGCCTGGGCCAGCGGCGCCCTGGCCACCTTCGAAGAACACTTATATACCGAGTCGCTGACGGTGGTCATGCGCAGCGCGATCTTCGCCATGCCGCAGGCCAACGCCAGCAACCTGGGCGCGCCGCGCATCATGCTGACCACCCTGCCGCAGGAGCGCCACGGCCTGGGCCTGCTGATGGCCGAAGCGATGTGCGTGGCCGAAGGCGCGCACTGCATCTCGCTGGGCGTGCAGACGCCGCTGCCCGACATCGTCGAGGCGGCGCGCGTGCAGCGGGTCGACATCATCGCCCTGTCGTTCTCGGTCGCCATGAACCCGCGCCAGGCGCTCGACGCCCTGGCCGAACTGCATACCCGCCTGGGCGGCGGCATCGAGCTGTGGGCCGGCGGCGGCAACGCCGCCTTCAAGCGGCGCCGCCCGCCTTACGTGCGGGTCTACGCGCTGTCCGACATCAGCGTCGCCATCGCCGAATGGCGCCAGCGCAACGTCCCCGCGGCCGGCTGAAACGTTGTCATTCCGGTAGCATGGTCGGGCGGACGGGCCGCGCTCTGGTAAAATAGCCGCATTTCCCCGTGTCCGGCGCTGCCGGCCATCAGCTTGAAGCGCCCCCCAACCACATGTCCATGTTTAGTTTCTTCAAGAAAAAACCCGTCGCCCCGGAAGTGCCTGAGGTCAAAACCCCGGCACCGGCCCCCACCCCAACCGCCGCCACGCCCGCCTTTGCCGCGCCGCTGCCCGACCCGCTGCCAGAGTTGCTGCCGATCGAGGAACCGGCGCCGAAACTGTCGTGGATGTCGCGCCTGAAGGCCGGCCTGTCCAAGACCTCGAACAACCTGTCCATCCTGTTCGTCGGCGCCAAGATCGACGACGCGCTGTACGAGGAACTGGAAGCGGCGCTGCTGATGTCCGACGCCGGCGTCGACGCCACCCAGTACCTGCTCGACGCGCTCAGGCAAAAGGTCAAGGACGACAAGCTGCTCGACGCCGCCGCCGTCAAGGCCGCGCTCAAGCAGCTGCTGATCGAGCTCTTGACGCCGCTGCAACGCCCGTTCGAGCTGGGCCGCCACCAGCCGACCGTGATGATGATTTCCGGCGTCAACGGCGCCGGCAAGACCACCACCATCGGCAAGCTGGCCAAGCACATGCAGACCCACGGCCAGTCGGTACTGCTGGCCGCCGGCGACACCTTCCGCGCCGCCGCCCGCGAGCAGCTGATGGTCTGGGGCCAGCGCAACAACATCACCGTGATCTCGCAAGCGTCGGGCGACCCGGCCGCCGTCTCCTTCGACGCCGTGCAGTCCGGCAAGGCCAAGGGCCTGGACGTGGTGATGATCGACACCGCCGGCCGCCTGCCGACCCAGCTGCACCTGATGGAAGAGCTCAAGAAAGTCCAGCGCGTCATCGGCAAGGGCATGGAGGGCGCGCCGCACGAAACCTTGCTGGTGATCGACGGCAACACCGGCCAGAACGCGCTGGCCCAGGTCAAGGCCTTCGACGACGCCCTCAAGCTGACCGGCCTGGTCATCACCAAGCTCGACGGCACCGCCAAGGGCGGCGTGCTGGCCGCCATCGCCCGCGTGCGCCCGGTGCCGGTGTACTTCATCGGCATCGGCGAAAAGATCGAAGACCTGCAGCCCTTCGTCGCCGCCGAATTTGTCGAAGCCCTGCTGGGCTAACCCCACCGATAAGCCTCCATGATCGAATTTCGCAACGTCTCGAAACAATATTCCCCCGACGCGACGGCGCTGCGCGACGTCTCGTTCACGGTGGCCAAGGGCGAGCTGGTGTTCCTGGCCGGCCCCTCGGGCGCCGGCAAGTCCACCCTGCTGAAAATGATCGCCGCCGTCGAGCGCCCCAGCGCCGGCCAGGTGATCGTCAACGGCCAGGACATCGCCCGCATCAAGCCGGCCGCCGTGCCGTTTTTGCGGCGCAACCTGGGCCTGATCTTCCAGCAGCAACGGCTGCTCACCGACCGCTCCATCCTGGCCAACGTCATGCTGCCGCTGCTGGTGACGGGCGCCTCGCGCGCCCAGGCCGAGCAGCGCGCCCGCGCCGCGCTCGACAAGGTCGGCCTGCTGGAGCGCGCCCACGCCCAGCCGCTGGCCCTGTCCGGCGGCGAGCAGCAACGGGTGTCGATCGCGCGCGCCATCGTCAACCGCCCGCAAGTGATCCTGGCCGACGAACCGACCGCCAACCTGGACCGCGCCAGCGCCAACCAGGTGCTCGACGCGCTCAAGGCCTTCCATTCGGTCGGCGTCACCTGCCTGATTTCCAGCCACGACGAGCAGATGCTGGACGCGGCCGCGCGCGTCATCCATCTCAAGCAAGGTCAACTGGAGGTGCCGGCATGACGCTGTGGTTCCGACAACACCGCTACGCGCTGGCCGCGGCGCTGGTCCACCTGCGCCGCTCGCCGGGCGGCTTTTTGTTCAACATATTAGTGGTGGCGATCGCGCTGGCGCTGCCGTTCACCGGCGTCACCCTGCTCGACAACGTGCGTCCGATGTCCGAGCAGCTGTCGGTCGATCCCGAGATCAGCGTGTTCCTCAAGCTCGACACCCCGCGCGAGCAGGCCGAGGCGCTGGCCGTGGCGCTGCGCCAGACCGTCCGCGACAAGCAGGCCAAGATCATCTTCACCCCGCGCGAAAAGGCGCTCGACCAACTGAAGGACAAGAGCGGCCTGGCCGACGTGCTGTCCACGCTGGGCGACAACCCGCTGCCCGACAGCTATGTGCTCAAGCTGGACGCCTTCCGCAACGCCCAGGCCGGCGGCGACGTCGACCAGCTGGCCGAGCAGATCCGCGCCCTGCCCGGCGTCGACACGGTGCAGGTCGATTCGGCCTGGGTCAAGCGGCTGGCGGCGCTGCTCAACGTGCTGCGCCTGGCGCTGCTGCTGCTGGCGGCCACCCTGGGCACGGTGGTGATCGCGGTGATCTTCAACACCATCCGCCTGCAGGTGATGACCCAGCGCGAGGAAATCCTGGTGTCCAAGCTGATCGGCGCCACCGACAGCTTCATCCACCGTCCCTTCTATTACACCGGCGCCCTGCTGGGCCTGTGCGCCGGCGGCGTGGCGCTGGGCGCGGTGTCGCTGGCGCTGCGGCCGCTGAACATCGCGATTGCCGAATTTGCAAGATTGTACGCTTCCGAATTCCAGCTGGCGCCGCTGCCGCCGCTGGCCATGGCCGGCCTGCTGGCCCTGTCGGCCGGCCTGGGCCTGGTCGGCGCGCTGCTGTCGGTGCAGCGCCACCTGTCCCGCCTGAACTGATCCCCCGCCCTTCCGTGCGTGCGCGCACGGAAGGCTCCCTCCCCGCCGCCTAGCATTAAGTCCTGCCTAAGCTCCGGCGCGCATGCTTGATCAAAGACCACCATGATGCTGAAAAACCTCATAGCCTTTTGCTATCGAAGTAATTAATATCGGGTGATTGGCACTCAACGAAGGAGAGTGCTAATATACGTGGACTGAAGAGCAAAACAGTTCTCTACAGCATCAAGCAACATTAAGAATAAGCAATATCATCGAGCGAAGGAATGAATATGACTATGATGTCCGCACCGACTGCCTTGGTACCTGCGACCAATAGCGCCCTGGGACTCGGGTTCACTGGCAACCTGGGCAACCTGGACGCCTACATTTCGGCCGTCAATCGCCTGCCGATGCTGACGCACGACGATGAAATTTCGCTGGCCAAGCGCCTCAAGGAAAAGAACGACCTCGGCGCCGCCCAGGAACTGGTGCTGTCGCACCTGCGCCTGGTGGTGTCGATCGCCCGCGGCTACTTGGGCTACGGCCTGCCGCACGCCGACCTGATCCAGGAAGGCAATATCGGCCTGATGAAGGCGGTCAAGCGCTTCGATCCGGACCAGGGCGTGCGCCTGGTGTCGTACGCGATGCACTGGATCAAGGCCGAGATGCATGAGTACATCCTGAAAAACTGGCGTCTGGTCAAGGTGGCGACCACGAAAGCGCAGCGCAAGCTGTTCTTCAACCTGCGCAGCCACAAGACCGGCCTGGACGCGATGACGCCGACCCAGATCGACAGCCTGGCCAAGCTGCTGGACGTCAAGCGCGAAGAAGTGATCGAGATGGAAACCCGCCTGAGCGGCCGCGACATCGCGCTGGAATCGCCGAACGACGACGAAGACGACAAGTTCGCGCCGATCGCCTACCTGTCGTCGGAGGCCAGCGAGCCGACCCGCGTGCTGGAAGCCGAACAGGTGACCCGCCTGCAATCGGAAGGCCTGGAAGAAGCGCTGGGCAAGCTCGACGCCCGTTCGCGCCGCATCGTCGAAAGCCGCTGGCTGGCCAACGACGACGGCTCCGGCGCCACGCTGCACACGCTGGCGGAGGAATTCGGCGTCTCGGCCGAGCGCATCCGCCAGATCGAAGTGGCGGCGCTGAAAAAAATGAAGGGCTCGCTGGCCGCTTACGTCTGAACCCACCCCGTCTGCAGTGAGCGATACGCTTGCTGCGCCGCCTGGGGGTCGGACCCCGAACGGGGTCCGACCCCAGTTGGCAGTGCGGGGTAAAAAAAGCCGCCCGGTTCGCGCCGCGCGGCTTTTCCTGTCTTACGCTGCCAGGCTTTGCGCCAGCAGCTCGCCGACCAGCTGGTTCAGGTCGACGTCACGTTCCTTCGCCCTGGCGTGCAGCTGCTGCACCAGGTCGCCGTTCAGCTTGACCGCGAACGGCACCAGCCCCAAAGCCTGATCGCGCTTGCGCTGCTCGCGCTTGTCGACCACCTCGGCCACCTTGCCGAAGCTGGCGGCGCCAGGGGCGGACATCTGGCCCATTAATTTTTTAGCGTCGCTTTTCGCCATGCCAGTCTTTTTCATTTTGTTCAGTCAATGTGATTCAGGGCCCCTATTCTACGGCACATAGTTTGACCCAGCGCTGCAAAGCTGCGGTTCGTGCGCCGCCGGCATGATCTTTTTGCTAAGCTTGCCGTCTACTTCGAGGGAAGAGGTATTTATGAAATCTACATTGTTAAGGCAGTTGATCATCCTGCCGCTGCTGGTGGCGGTGATGGCCCTGCTGCATGCCTGCGGTTCCGCGTCCGCCGTCAACCGCGCCGCCGCCGCGCCGCAGGCGTTCTCGCAGACCTACGTGCTGACCCAGGGCGCCAGCGTGGCCATCGCGCCGGCCGCCACGCCCGGCGTCAGCGGCGCCACCGCCGGCGCGCCCAGCCTCAAGCTGGAGCGCGTCAACGACAGCCGCTGCCGCGTCGGCGCCGTCTGCGTCTGGGCCGGCTACATCAGCTACAGCTTCGCGCTGACCGCGCCCGACGGCACGACCAGCAACTTCGTGCTGTCCGACAGCATGCCGAACGCCAGCGCCAGCGTCACGCAAAACGGCCTGACCTTCACGCTGACCGGCGTCGAGCCGCAGGCGGTCCCTGCCAAAAATGAAGCCGCGCCGGATTATCGGGTAAGCTTGAGGGTGAGCAACGCACCCTCATCCTAACCCGGACCCAGCGCACCCATGACCCAGCCCCGCCGCCCCGCCCGCACCGTTCTCGTTTCCTCCATCATCCTGACGTTGATCCTGCCGCCGGCGGCCTGGGCCAAGACCCCGGTCGCCACCGGCAGCGGCGGCGCCGTCGCCACCATCAGCGAACCGGCGTCCAAGGCGGCGCTGGCCATCCTCAACCAGGGCGGCAACGCCATCGACGCCGCCGTCGCGGCGGCCGCCACGCTGGGCGTGACCGATCCATTCAGCTGCGGCATCGGCGGCGGCGGCTTCATGGTGATCTACCTGGCCAGGGACAAGCGCGTGATCACCATCGACCACCGCGAAACGGCGCCCGCCAACTTCACGCCCACCGTGTTCCAGCACGACGGCAAGATCATGGACTTCGACACCGTGGTCGCCAGCGGCATGTCGGTCGGCGTGCCCGGCACCGTGCGCGGCTGGCATGAAGCGCTGGACCGCTACGGCTCGATGTCGTTCAAGCAGGTGCTGGCGCCGGCCATCGCCGTGGCCAGCGACGGCTTCGCCGTCAACGCCAACTTCACCCACCTGGTCGAAGACAGCGAGGCCAAGTTCCGCATGTTCCCCGACACCGCCGCGCTGTACCTGAAGAACGGCAAGGCCATCCAGCCCGGCAGCACCCTGCGCAACCCGGGCCTGGCCAAGGCCTACCGCGAACTGGCGGCCGGCGGCGTCAAGGCGTTTTATGAAGGCAAGATCGGCCGCGCCGTGGTCGACGCCGTGAACCAGCCCAAGGTCGCCAGCGGCGTGCAGGTGCGCGCCGGCCAGATGACCATGGCCGACCTGGCCAACTACGAAGCGCGCCTGCGCCAGCCGGTGCACAGCACCTATCGCGGCTACGACTTGTACGGCATGCCCTTGCCGAGCAGCGGCGGCATCGCCATCGCCGAAGCGCTCAACATCCTCGAAGGCTACGACCTCAAAACCATGCCCAAGGAGAAGGCCGAACACCTGTATCTGGAGGCGAGCCGCCTGGCCTTCGCCGACCGCAACGCCTACCTGGCCGATCCCGAATTCGTCGAGGCGCCGGTGGCCGGCCTGCTGAGCAAGGACTACGCCGCGCGCCGCCGCGAGCTGATCAACCCGAACCAGGCCAGCGTGCAGGCGCCGGCCGGTGATCCGTATCCGTTCCAGAACGACATCAGCGTGCCGCTGCGCCCCAACGCCAACAAGCTGCTGGCCGAAGGCGCGCACACCACCCACCTGACCGTGTCGGACAAGGATGGCAACATCGTCTCCTACACCTACACCATCGAATCCTGGGGCGGCAGCGGCATCGTGGTGCCGGGCTACGGCTTCCTGCTGAACAACGAGATGACCGACTTCGACTTCTCCGGCCCGGCGCCCAACGTGCCGGAAGCGGGCAAGCGTCCGCGCAGCAGCATGTCGCCGACGCTGGCCTTCAAGAACGGCAAGCCGGCGTTCTCGATCGGCAGTCCGGGCGGCGCCACCATCATCACCACCGTGCTGCAAACCATCTTCAACTACGTCGACCTGGGCATGAGCATGCCGGAAGCGCTGAACGCCCCGCGCCTGTCCGAGCGCAACGGCAGCGCCACCGACGTCGAGCCGGGCTTCGCCGGCAGCGCGCAGGCCAAGGCGCTGGAGAAGACCGGCCAGCACTGGAACAAGCCGGAAGAAATCGGCGCCGCCAACGCGCTGGTGTTCAACCCCGACGGCACCATCACCGCCGTCAGCGAAGGCCACCGCCACGGCGCCGGCAGCGCGCTGGTGCAGAAGGCGGCGCACTAGGGATGGTTCAAGTCACGGCAGGGTCAAGTCCATACCCAGCATCCGGATAAGGACGAAGGTGACGAGTCCCAGGCCCAGCAGCGACAGCAAGAAGGCTGCGGCCACCTTGCCGCCCGCGCGCAGCACCGCGCGCGTCTCCTTCGCCGTCTTCCCTTGATCGTAATGCCACTTGATGGCGAAGAACATGCCCGTGCCGAGCACGAGAAACTTGAACGTAACGAAGACTACAGGGATCCATTCCATCGTTTTGAGTCTTTCCAGGCTATGACCTGACACTATCCAAGCAGGCATACTACTTAAAAGCAATTTCCATACATCGAGACAAATTGTCCCAGTTGGAAACCATGCAAGCAATTTAGCCGAAGACCGGCAGGCGGGCGTTGGGCGAACGGCGATAGGTCCAGCTCAGTGTCCGCAGCCAATCCGATTCGGACCGCCCCGCCAGTTCGGCCATCAGCGCAGCCATCGCGCCGGCGGCCAACGCACAGGCCAGCGCCTGCCCCGGGCACGCGTGGACGCCATGTCCAAAACCGAATTCACGCCCCAGCCCCCGCGGATCGCGATTGGCCGCCGCCAGCACCAGCAATATCGTTTGCCCGGCCAGCAATGGCACGCCGCCGATCTCGCAGTCGTTCGCCACGAAACGGCGCGTGTTCTGAATCGGCGGATCGAAGCGGCTGACCGCCTGCACCAGCGCGGCCGCATCCTGCGCGCCGCTGCGCTGCTCCGCCGATTGACGCGCCAGCGCCAGCACGCTGTTGCCGATCAGCCCAGCCGTGGCTTCGTAAGTTTGCGACAGCAGGCCGACCAGATTGGCCAGCAAGCCATGCGACTCGCTCCACCCCACCGCCTGCGCCTCGGCGATCACCTGCGACAGCAGACTGTCCGCCGCTGCCGTCGATGCCGCATCGCGCAGCAATTCCTTGAAGCTGTCCAGCAGCGCCAGCGCCGCCGCATGCGCGCGTTCGATCTGCGACGCATCGCTGTACGGCGACAGGCAGGCCACGAACTCGCCCATCCACGCCGCCACCGCCGGCAACTGGTGGTCCGCAAACCCCAACAGGCTGGCCATCGCCGACACCGGCACTTCGAACATCCACGAAGCCAACCCGTCGTCGCGCCACAAGCGCCGGCCGATCAGCGCCGCGCGCTGTTGCGCGGCCTGCGCGCTCACGCCGGCCAGCGCCCGCTGCAAGGCCAGCTTGGGCGCGGCATGCCGCTCGCCGTCGTTCATGCGCACCAGCGCGCCGAACACCTGCCCCGCCGCGCCGCCGGCGATGGCCGCCGGCACCGGCTCGGCCAGAGGCCGCACGCGACAATCGGGATGCTCCATCACCGCCATCACATCGGCGGCGCTGGCGGCGATCCACAGGCCCAGGCCGGCGTCGAAACGCAGCCCTTGCACCGCCGCCAATTCGTCATAGTATGGATAAGGGTCGGCATGCGTCACCGCAGCGAGCGCATGTTGGGGATAGGTAGGATTCATGTGACCAGAATGCCACCATTTTCGCCGCGATAGTTAGGCCTGCGCCGAAGTAAGCCCGCCGCTAAGCCATGTTTAAGAATCCGCCAACAAACTAAGCCACCGATACCACTCTGGGAACCGCAATGAAAAACTGGGCGCGCGCCAACAAAGGCTTCTTACTCTTCCTGATGCTGTTCGGGATCTTCCGCACCGCCGTCGCCGACTGGAATCCGATTCCGTCCGCCTCCATGCATCCCAACCTGCTGGAAGGCGACGTGGTGTTCGTCAACCGCCTGGCCTACAACGTCAAGCTGCCGCTCACCGACGTCGTCATCGGCACCACCGGCGAACCGCAGCGCGGCGACATCGTCACCTTCTCCTCGCCCAAGGACGGCACCCGCCTGATCAAGCGCCTGATCGCGCTGCCGGGCGACCGCGTCGAGATGCGCAACGAGCAGCTGATCATCAACGGCCGGCAGGCCGGCTACTCGGCGCTCGGCCACGCCACCGAATCCATCAAGGGCCTGGGCGACATCGCCGCGCTGCACGTCGGCGAAGCCATCGCCGACGCCCGCGCCCACTCCATCCAGCTGATGCCGCAAGTGCAGGCGCGGCGCGATTTCGCGCCCGTCACCGTGCCCGCCGGCCAGTACATGATGTTGGGCGATAACCGCGACAACAGCGAGGACTCGCGCTACATCGGCCTGGTGCCGCGCGCCCTGCTGATCGGCCGCGCCGAGCGCGTGCTGGCCTCGGCCGACATCACCGGCAACTGGCATCCCCGCACCGAGCGCTTCGGCATGAGCCTCTACCCGACGCCGTAAGCCCCTCCCCGCCGGCCCCCGGCAGTGCTATGATCAGTAGAAAATCTCATAACATTGTCGGGAACCATATGATCGAATTCCAGGGACTGTCCAAAATCTACGGCGGCTTCAACGCCGTCAAACCCCTGAACCTGACCGTCAGGCGCGGCGAGGTATTCGGCTTCCTCGGCCCCAACGGCGCCGGCAAGACCACCACCATCCGCATGATGATGGGCATCCTGGTGCCCAGCGCCGGCCACGTGCTGATCGACGGCCTCGATTGCCACGCCGAGCCGGCCGAAGTCAAACGGCGCGTCGGCTACCTGCCCGACACCCCCATCTTCTACGACTACCTGCGCGGCCGCGAGATCCTGCAATTCGTCGGCGAGATGCACGGCTACTCGCGCGCCGAGGCGACCGAACGCGGCGCGCGCCTGCTGGCCGAATTCGGCCTGGAAGAAGCGGCCGAAGACTACGCCGTCAACTACTCGCTGGGCATGAAAAAGCGCCTCGGCCTGGCCTGCGCGCTGATCCACGATCCGGCGGTGCTGATCCTCGATGAACCGATCAATGGCCTCGATCCGCGCGCCTCGCGCGACGTGCAGGAGCGCCTGCTGGCGGCGGCCGCGCGCGGCGTCACCATCTTCGTCTCCACCCATCTGCTGGACATGGCGGAAAAGCTGTGCGACCGCGTCGGCATCATCCACCACGGCCAGTTGGTCGCCACCGGCACGCTCGATGAAATCCGCGCCGAGGCCTCGGCCAGCGGCTCGCTGGAAGACGTGTTCCTGAAGATCACCGACGAAGCCGCAGAGGAGCAGGCGGAATGACGCAGCAGGCGGCCCAGCCGCTATCGCAGGCGCGCGCCATCTGGCTGATGACCAAAATGCGCCTGACCCGCCAGCGCAACATGGTGGCCAATAACCTGTTCCGCAAATTCAGGGGGAAGAACAAGCAGAAGAAGGCGCGCGACGGCATCGCCAAGACGAGCAGCATGTGGGTGCTGACCGTGGTGATGGTGTTGTTCATGGCCTTCTCCTTCGTCGGCCTGTCGCGCAACGTGGTGCTCAACATGGGCTGCCACCTGGTCGCCGACAGCGCCTGCCACGTGGTAGAGAAAGACGGCGAACGCCGCGACAACATGGAACTGACCGCCGACGAGCTGCATCAGGCGCCGTTCCAACCCGAGCTGGCGCACGGCCTGACGATGGTCATCACGCTGCTGTTCGGGATCGCCGTCCTGCTCCCCCTCGGCAGCAAGGAGCTGGCGCAACCAGACTGGGACATGGAATGGCTGGTCACCATGCCGGTCGAACGCTCCACGCTGTTGTGGGGACGGCTGCTGGAACGCAGCGCCGCCAACTTCAGCGGCATGTTCGCGCTGCTGCCGCCGCTCGGCATCATCGCGTGGTACTCGGGCCTGGGCTGGTTCGCACCGCTGGCCGCGTTGGCGGCGCTGCTCGTGCTGCTGCCGCTGGCCGCGTTGCTGCACACGCTGGCCGACACCGGCTTGCGCATGTGGCTTCCGGCATCGCAGCTGCGCAATCTGCAAGCGGTCACCGGCTTGTTCAGCATGCCCTTGATCTACTTCGTCATGGCGCTCGGCATGCCCGGCGCCAGCGGCTTCGTGATGGACTGGGCGCGCGCCTTCCCGGCGTGGGCCGGCTGGACGCCGCCAGGCCTGGTGCTGCAAGCGATGCAGGCGCCCGGCATGGCGCAAGCCGCGCAAGCGGTCGCCCTGCTGCTGGTGCAGACGGTGGTGCTGATATCGGCCGGCGTGGCGCTGATGCGCTACCAGCTGCGCAACGGCGTCGTCAACGCGGGCTCGCGGGAAAGCGTGCGGCGCAAACAGCCGGCCATCGGCGGGGCCGGCGCATCGGCACGCGGCGGCCTGCGCGCCTGGCTGTCCGGCGCCATGTCGCCGATCAAGCGCCGCGAGCTGCGGCTGCTGAGCCGCGACCGCAACTTCCTGGTGCAAACGCTGGTGCTGCCGGTGGTGATCGTGGTCAGCCAGATGATCTTCAACGGCAAATTGAACAGCTTCGCGGAACTGGGCCAACATCACACCACCACCGCCGCCATCGCCTTCGGCATCGGCGTCTACGTGCTGATGCTGTCGGCCTTCCAGACGCTGAACAACGAAGGCCAGGTCCTGTGGCTGCTGTACACCGTGCCGCGTTCTATCGAAAGCGTGTTGAAGGAAAAGGCCCAGCTGTGGGGAACGCTGACGATGCTCTACCCGCTGGTCGTCATCGGCATCAGCGCCTGGTACACCACGCACTTCGAATGGTCGATGCTGGTGCTGCTGCTGACGGTCTTCGCCGGCATCCCGATCTACTCGCTGATCGCCGTCTCGCTCGGCGTGTTCGCCTGCGATCCGCAGGCGGTCGATGCGCGCGCCCGCGTGCGGCCGACCTACATCTACCTCTACATGCTGCTGGCCAGCTTCTACACCTGGTCGATCTACAGCAGCGTGTGGTCGCAGAAACTGGTGGTGATGGTGCTGGTCGCGTCGATGGCGCTGGCGCTGTGGCAGAAGGCGCGCGACGCCCTGCCCTACCTGCTGGACCCGGCCGCCGCGCCGCCGCCGCGCGTCTCCACCTCGGACGGCCTGATCGCCGCCACCGCGTTCTTCATCATGCAGGGCCTGGCCACGCTGTTGCTCATGCGGGGCGCGACGACGCCCACGCTGAAAGCCGTGACCATCGCGTTCGCGGCATCCGGCCTGCTGGTCTATGTGCTGATGCGCTTCGTCTACTGGCGCAGCAAGACCACCGGCGTGCCGGCCATCCTGCGCGGCGGCGACACGGCGCTGACGCTGGGTTACGGCGCCATGGCCGCCGCCGTGGCCTGCGCCGCCGGCCTGGCCTACATGGCCGGCCTGCAGCACTCGTCGCTGTGGCCCGAGATCGCCAGGCAGATGTCCGCATCGGCCGGCCCGCGCGGCTGGCTGCTGGCATTGGCCGTGCTGGCGGCGCCGCTGTTCGAAGAATTCATCTTCCGAGGGCTGATCTACGGCGGCTTGCGCCGCTCGATGCCTGCGGCGCCGGCCATGCTGATGAGCGCAGCCATCTTCGCCGTCGTGCATCCGCCGGTCTCGATGCTGCCGGTGTTCGTGCTCGGCCTGTGCACCGCCTGGACCTATGAGCGCAGCAAGACCCTGCTCGGCCCGATGCTGGTGCATGCGGTGTACAACGCCGTCATCCTGTCCTGGCAGTTCTGGATGTAGCAATCAAAACCGCCGTGGCAGGAATTGACTGTTTTATGTCATCCTGCCACGGTCCGCGCGCCGGATAATCCCTGTCAAACCACACACAGGGCCGTCACCATGCGCAAACTGATCTACCTCTTCCTGCTGATCGGCCGACTGGCCACCGCCGGCGATATTCCAGCTTATCAGGACCGCTTCGGCCGCGCCAAGCCGCTGGTCGCCGTGGTCGGCGAAAACAGCGGCACCGAGCTGACCGATTTCGTCATCCCCTACGGCATACTTGCCCGCTCGGGCGCGGTGCAGTTAATGAGCGTCGCCACGCAAACCGGTCCGCTGTCCATGCGCCCGGCGCTGAAGCTCCAGCCCGACGCCACCACCGCCGAATTCGACCAGCGCTACCCGCAAGGCGCCGACTATGTGATCGTGCCGGCCGTCGTCAAGCCGGACGACACCACGCTGGTGGCCTGGGTCGCCGCCCAAGGCGCAAAAGGCGCCACCGTCGTCAGCATCTGCGACGGCGCGCTGATCGTCGCCAATGCGGGCCTGTTCAAGGGCAAGCGCGCCACCGCGCACTGGGCCACCGAATCCTATCGCAAGGAGCACTACCAGGACGTGCAATGGGTCAGCAATATCCGCTACGTCGCCGACGGCAAAGTCATCTCCAGCGCCGGCGTCAGCGCCGCCATGCCGACCGCTTTGGCACTGGTGGAAGCCATCGCCGGCACCGCGCGCGCCACCGAAGTGGCGCAGCAGATCGGTGTCGCCGACTGGAGCACCACCCACGACAGCGACATCTTCCGTCCACGGCTGGGCACCAACCTCACCGCTTACATCGCCGGCTACACCAATCAGTGGTTCCACTCCCGCGACGACATCGGCGTTCAGGTCACGCCGGGCATGGATGAAATCACGCTGGCCTTCACCGCCGACGCCTGGTCGCGCTCCAAGCGCAGCAAGGTCTATTCGGTCGCCGCGAGCGCCGAACCATTGCAATCGCGCTCCGGCCTGACCATCGTGCCGGATCGCGTGCAGGGCGCGGCCGATGCGCCGGAGCTGCTGCCGGCCACCGCCGCGGCGGCCATGCCCGCCCAGGCGCTCGACCGCGCGCTGGAAGGATTGGAGCAGCGCTACGGCCACCGCACCGCCCTGCTGGTCGCGCTCGAATTCGAGTATCCTTCCTACCATTGAAGCCCGCCACGCGAGTACCGTCATGCCGTCAAAGAAAACCCTGCGCGTCGTACTGCTCGCCTACGACGACATGAACCTGCTGGACCTGTGCGGCCCCTTGCAGGCGCTCACCACCGCCAGCAAGCGCCACACCGGCAAGGGTCCTGCGCTGTACGAAACCATCGTCGCCTCCGCGGACGGCGGCCTGATTACCACCAGCGCCGGCCTGCCGGTGATGACGGTCGCCATCGCCACGCTGGACGGCCTGGCCATCGACACGCTGATCGCTCCGGGCGGCTGCAAGGGACAGGAATACTACGCGCCGCCGGCGCTGGTGAACTGGATCGTGCACCGGGCGCCGCAGGTGCGCCGCCTGTGTTCCGTCTGCACCGGCGCCTTCCTGCTGGCAGCCGCCGGCCTACTGGACGGCAAGCGCGCCGCCACGCATTGGGAATGGGTGGACCGCCTGCAAAAACAGCACCCCGGCATCGCCATCGACGCCGACAAAATCTTCATCAAGGACGGTTCGGTATGGACCTCGGCCGGCGTCAGCGCCGGCATCGACCTGACGCTGGCGCTGATCGAGGAGGATTACGGCCATCACGTCGCCATCGAAACGGCGCGCCAGCTGGTGATGTTCATCAAGCGCACCGGCGGCCAGTCGCAATTCAGCGTGCCGCTGGCGGCGCAGGCGCACGAAGGCGGACGCTTCGACGACCTGCACGCCTGGGTCGCCGCCAACCTGCACGAAAACCTGACCGTGGACCGGCTGGCGGAACAAGCCGGCATGACGCCGCGCACCTTCGCCCGTACCTACGCCAGCCAATCGGGACGCACGCCGGCCAAGATGGTGGAAGCGATGCGGCTGGAAGCCGCCTGCCGCGCATTGGAGAAGACCATGCTGCCGCTGAAAACCATCGCGGCCAACACCGGCTATGTGGAAGAGCAGAACCTGCGGCGCGTGTTCCAGCGCCAGCTGGGCGTGAGCCCAAGCCAGTACCGCAGCCGGTTCTCCGGCCACGGCGCTATCGCGTTCTAGTCCGCAGCACTGCTGCGGCCTAGTCTTTGTACTGCGGTCCGGACATCAGGAAGCCGCCGCCCTGGTAGATGGTGGCCACATCATCCTTGGGCGGATAGGCGCCGGTGTCCGGGAAGTTCGCCGCAAAGCGCGTCGAGCTATCCTTGGGATTGAAGCCCAGATGCGCCGCCTTGCTGTTATCCCACCAGCTGCCCGGATTGGCCGACGCGCCAAACAATATCGTATGGCCCACGCGCGGCGTGAACAGCGATACCCGCAGCGACTCCACCAGATCGTCGTAGCTGAACCACGTCACCAGCATGCGCGGATTGACCGGCTCCGGGAACGATGAGCCGATGCGCAGGCACACCGTCTCGATACCGGCGCGGTCATAGTAGTAGCGCGACAGCGACTCGCCGAAGCATTTGCTCACGCCATACAGGCTGTCCGGCCGCATCGGGCTGTCGGCATCGATGTAGTCGGTGGTCTTGTAGTAGCCGATGGTGTGGTTGGAACTGGCGAACACCACCCGCTTGACGCCGTGCTTGTGCACCGCCTCATACAGGTTGTAGGTACCGGCGATATTGGCCGCCATGATGTTCTCGAAGGTGTTCTCGGTCGAGATGCCGCCGAAGTGCAGCACCGCGTCCACGCCTTCCAGCAGCTTGAACACGGCGGCCTTGTCGGCCAGGTCGCACTGGACGATTTCCTCGCCCTCGCGGGCTCCGCCCATGTCGCCGATATCGGACAGGCGCACCACATCGGCCCAGGGCTTGATGCGCTCGCGCAGGATTTTACCCAGGCCGCCGGCGGCGCCGGTCAGCAGCAATCGTTTGAATGGTTTGGTCATGATTCAGTCTCTTGTTATCAGGTCACCGGGGCCGGGTTGAACAGCACCAGTGCGTTATGCAGCTTCCATTTTTCCGCCCACGTGCGCCGTCCGCTGGCGACATCGAGCAGCAGCTGGAACATCTCCCAGCCGACGTCCGCGATCGTGGCCTCGCCGCTGGCGATGCTGCCGGCGTTGATGTCCATCAGGTCATGCCAGCGCGCCGCCAGCTCGTTGCGGGTGGCGACTTTTATGACCGGCACTGCGGCCAGTCCATACGGCGTGCCACGGCCGGTGGTGAAGATATGCACGTTCATGCCGGCCGCCACTTGCAGCGTGCCGCAAATGAAATCGCTGGCCGGCGTGGCGGCGTAGATCAGGCCTTTTTGCGTCAGCTTCTCGCCCGGCGACAGCACGCCGGAAATCGGGCTGCTGCCGGATTTGACGATCGAGCCCATCGCCTTTTCGACGATGTTCGACAAGCCGCCCTTCTTGTTGCCGGGCGTGGTGTTGGCGCTGCGGTCCACGCCGCCGCGCTTGAGATAATTGTCGTACCACTCCATCTCGCGGATCATGGCCTGCGCCACTTCCGGCGTGGCCGCGCGTGAGGTCAGCTGGTCGATGCCGTCGCGCACCTCGGTCACTTCGGAGAACATCACCGTGGCGCCGGCGCGCACCAGCAGGTCGGTGGCATAGCCCACGGCCGGATTGGCGGTCACGCCGGAGAAGGCGTCGCTGCCGCCGCACTGCACACCGACCACCAGCTCGGAGGCAGGCACGGTCTCGCGGCGGCGCTGGTCCAGCGCCGCCAGGTTGATCTCGGCCTGCTTCATGATCGAATCGATCATCGACATGAAGCCCACATGGGCCGCATCCTGCAAACACACCAGCGCCGGATCGGCGCCGCCGCCGTTCTGGATCGGGATCGAGCCCTTGGGGAACAGGCGCGCCGGTTGCAGCTTCTCGCAACCCAGGCTGACCACCATCGCCTGCCCGCCGAAATTCGGATTCAGGCTGATATTGCGCAGCGTGCGGATCGGCACCATCGCGCCCGGCGCATCGATCGCCACGCCGCAGCCGTAGGTGTGCTCCAGCCCCACCACGTCGTCGACGTTGGGATACTTCGGCAGCAGTTCATCCTTGATGCGCTTGACCGCGAACTCGACCACCCCCGCCACGCACTGCACGGTGGTGGTGATGGCCAGGATGTTGCGCGTGCCGACGCTGCCGTCGGGATTGCGGAAGCCTTCGAACGTGTAGCCCTCCAGCGGTTCGGCCGGCGGCGGCAGCCTGGTCGATATCGGCAGGTTGACCAGTTCGCGCGCGGGCGGCATCTCCACCTGCGGCTCGGCGACCCAGCTGCCGGCGGCGATATCGTGCGCGGCGTAGCCGATGGTGACGTTGTAGCGCCGCACCGGATCGCCCTTGGCGATGGCGCACAGCGCCACCTTGTGCCCCTGCGGCACGGCTTCCCGCAGCACCAGGCCGTCGGCGAAGACCGCGCCGGCAGGCAGGCCGCCGTCGTTGACGACGATGGCGACGTTGTCGTTGTCGTGCATGAGGATGTAGCGCGGCGTACCTGTGATCGTCGGTGTCGGCATGTGTATTCCTTGTCTTCCTGTTCCGGGCCCTGCGTCCCGGCGAACGTTGTTTTTCGCGTTGTTTTTGCGTAGTTTTGTGCGCTGCAAAAGTGGTCAGGCCACTTCAAAGCCGGCCGGACCGGCGCCGTTTGTGGCCTTGGCACCACAGGCGAAAACGGCTTGTTTGCTGGGCTACAGCCCTGTAAACTCGCCCTTCCCGCAGCTGCATGACGATTTTAGTATGACAGCTAAAAATTAATTTGGCTAGTCCACATTGCATATTTGGTCTGACCACCTTAGAATGGCCTGACCAGATGGCGATATCCAAGCCACCCTACGAATACGAGACACAGATGCTGAAAAAGACTTCCGCCCCTGCCGATGGCACCGCCCACGAACCGCGTCTGTACCGCGTGGTGGCGGACCGCATCCAGGACCTGATACGCGAAGAGAAGATCGCCGGCGGCGAGCGCCTGCCGTCGGAGCGAGACCTGGCCACCAAGTTGAGCGTCAGCCGCGCCTCGCTGCGCGAAGCGCTGATCGCGCTGGAACTAGGCGGCGTGATCGAAGTGCGCGGCGGTTCCGGCGTCTACGTCAGCGAAGTGCCGGAACCCTCGGCGGCCGACCTGCCCGAAGCCGGCCCCGGTCCGTTCGAAGTGCTGTCGGCGCGCCGCCTGATCGAATCCGAGATCGCCGCCATCGCCGCCCGCGTCGCCACCGACGGCGCCATCGACGCCATCCTCAAGGCCGTCGTCGAGATGGAGCAGAACCACCACAATTATTCGAGCAACGAGAACGCCGACCGCAACTTCCACCTGGCGATAGCGCGCGCCACCGGCAACAGCGCGCTGGTCGGATCGCTGGACTACCTGTGGGACCAGCGCGGCCGCCTGTGGCACAAGCTGAAAGAACACTTCCAGACCGAGGAACTGCGCCAGGAAACGCTGAAGGACCACCGCCGCATCCTGGAGGCGATCGCCGCCCACGATCCGGCGGCAGCGCGCAAAGCCATGCGCGCCCACCTGGAACGCGTGACCCGCACCTTCTCGCGCGGATAAGAAGTTGTAGCAAGCAGTAAGGCAGTAGCGCAGGACCGGCCTCGATGCCGGTCCGCGAACAAAGCAATAAGTTATCGACCGTCTTGCGACCTCGGCCCGTGTTCACCACGACGGCCCTCGTCTCAACGGCACGGAGTACGCGAGGTGCTCCAATCCCGTCCAGTGCTTTTCCCAGCACGGCGCATAACTTTATTCAAAAAGACGAAGGAGACACGCATGAACAAGTCCGATCACTCGGTCCAGAACCGTTCCGCCCAACCCCGCCTGCTGCTGTCGGCCATCACCGTGGCCGTGCTGACGCTGGCCAACCAGGCGGCCGCGCAACAGAGCGGAGAAGCGGCAATGACCCGCGTCGAGGTGACCGGCTCCAGCATCAAGCGCCTGGCCACCGAGGCGTCGCTGCCGGTCAGCACCGTCAAGGCGGAAGACTTCATCAAGCAAGGCATCACCACGCTGGCCGACGTCATGATGTCGCTGCCGCAGTCCGCATCGCTGGCGCCGTCCAACGCCGGTTCGGGCACCAACATCAACCTGCGCGGCCTGGGCGTGAACCGCACCCTGGTGCTGCTCAACGGCCGCCGCATGGCCAACGAGGCGATCGCCGACGGCTACGCCAACCTGGACGTGATACCGATGAGCGCACTGGCGCGCGTCGAGATCCTGCGCGACGGCGCCTCCTCGATCTACGGCTCCGACGCCATCGGCGGCGTGGTCAACTTCATCACCAAGACCTCGTTCGAAGGCTTGTCGCTGACCGGCCAGGAAGTCCAGCCGGAGAAGAACGGCGGCGGCGACGAACAACGCGCCAGCATCACCTGGGGCAAGGGCAACCTGGAACGCGACGGCTGGAGCATCTACGGCACCATCGACGCCCACCAGCGCACCCGCCTGGCCGCGCGCGACCGCGCCGACCTGAGCTCCGCCGCCCTGTTGACCAGCATCGGCCGCGCGCCGACGCTGGGCAGCGGCGGCAACGCCACGCCGGCCAACTTCACCACCTCCACCAACAAGACCGCGCAGAACCCATACGCCGCAAGCGGCTGCCTGGCGCCCTACTCGATCGTCGGCCAGAAGGGCACCTGCGTCCTCGACGCCAACGAATACGGCACCGCGCTGTACGCCAACCAGCAGGTCACGTTCTACGCCCGCGCCGCCAAAAAGCTGAGCGAAGACCACGTCGTCACCATCGACTACTCGCGCGGCGAGGAATTCATCCTCGGCACCAAGAACCCGACCAACGCGCTGGCCGTCAACGGCGTCAGCGCCACGCTGCCATCGACCAGCAAATGGTATCCAGGTAAAAGCGGCGGCGTGCCAGCGGTGGCGGGCCTGAACAACGCACCGCTGATCCTGACCTGGGCCGTGGCCGACCTGGGCCTGGCCACCACCAAGGATGTGCAGCTGAACCAGCGCCTCTCCGTCATGGATGAAGGCACGCTGGCGGGCTGGGACTACAAGGCCGGCCTGGTGGTCGGTATTTCGCAGCGCGACAACTACTATCAGTCCGGCTACGCCAAAGGCCAGGGCCTGCTCGATGGCCTCAAGAGCGGCGCGCTCAATCCATTCGGCCTGCAGGACTCCGCCGGCCAGGCCTACCTCGACACCGTCAAGGTCGACGGCGCCAAGAACCGCACCTCCAAGTCGACCTTCACCGGCATCGACCTGACCGCCAGCCGCGCGCTGATGGAACTGCCGGGCGGCTCGATGGCGCTGGCGCTGGGCGCGGACTTCCATCGCGACACCACCGAAGACACCAAGCTGCCGATCAGCGCCGAAGTCACCTACGCCAGTGCCTCGCCATCGCACGGCGAAGGCGCGCGCAATGTCGCAGCGCTGTTCGCAGAGTTGAATGTGCCGCTCACCCAAAAGCTGGAACTGAACGCCGCCGTGCGCGACGACCATTTCAGCGATTTCGGCAACACCATCAATCCGAAGATCAGCTTCCGCTACGAGGCGACCAAGCAGCTGATGTTCCGCGGCTCGGCCAACACCGGCTTCCGCGCACCGACGCTGTTCGACCGCTACGGCTACCGCCTGCCCGGCGCCACCGGCCTGACCTCGGCCAAGTGGGACGACCCGGTTCTCTGCCCAGGCGGCACGCCTGGCGTGGCCGGCACCGGCAAGCCGCTGGCTGGCTACGTCGCCTCGGCAGTCTGCAACACCACGCTGCCCAAGCAGACTGGCTCCAATGCCGATCTGGTGCCGGAGAAGTCGAAGGGCTTCACGCTGGGTACCGTGTTCGAGCCGACCAAGTCGTCGATGGTATCGATCGACTACTGGAACATCAAGATGACCAATATGCTGGCGAACTTGCCGGAGCAGGTCTACTTCCTCGATCCGGTCAAGTACGCATCGTTCTTCGTGCGTAACGCCGACGGCACCATCAACTACATCAAGAACACCACGATGAACCTGGGCGGCCAGAAGGCCGCAGGTATCGACGTATCGGGTTCGTATGCCTTCCCGCACACCTCCTACGGCGACTTCAAGGTCTCGCTCGACGGCACCTACCTGACCCAGTTCGACAACCAGCTCGATAGCGGCAGCCCTTACGTGTCGAACATCGGCCAGTTCGGCCTGGCCAGCAACGGCACCACCAGCAGCCTGCCTATCATCACCTTCCGCTGGAAGCACACGCTGAAGCTGAACTGGGCCGCCGGCAACTGGAACACCCAGCTGACCCAGAACTACAACTCCAAATACACCGACCAGAACCTGGTGGCGCAGCAGTACTGGCGTAACATCAACTCGTACAAGGTGTGGAACTGGACCACGACCTACAACGGCTTCAAGAACATCCAGGTTACCGCCGGCATCAACAACCTGTTCAACGTGAATCCGCCTGTCACCAACAGCAGCCTGTATAGCTTCGGTTATCTGAGCAGCGCCGCCAGCCCGATCGGTCGCGCCTACAACGTCCGCGCCACCTACACCTTCTGATGAGAACACAGATGCATAAAGACGAACAGAAAGGCGGTGGCCTCGGCCGCCGCCGCTTCCTGCAAGCCTTGTCGGCGGCCGGCCTGGCAGGTGGCGCCGGCCCGGCGGCGCTGGCCGCCAGCGCCAAGGCGGCCGATCCGTGGAAGGAGGCGCAAGCCATCATCGACCGCTTCAAGAAACCGCTGAAATTCCGCGACGAAGACTTCGTGGTGACGGCCTTCGGCGCCGCCACCTGCGAGACCAAACCGGTAACGGCATGGACTTCGTTCACCGAGTCGGACACGCTGCAAACCCCGGTGGCCGGCTCGCACGACTGCTACCCGGCGATCGCAGCGGCCATCGCGGCCTGCCACAAGGCCGGCGGCGGCCGCGTGGTGATCCCGGCCGGGAACTGGCTGTGCGCCGGCCCTATCGTGCTGCTGTCGAACGTGAACGTGCACCTGAAGGCCGGCGCCCACGTCTACTTCAGCAACAACCCGGCCGACTACGCCAAGTACGGCGCCTACGATTGCGGCAAGAACGGCAAGCTGTCGATCACGCGCTGGGAAGGCAACGACCTTCTGAACTACTCGTCGATGGTGTACGCGCACGGCCAGGACAACATCGCCCTGACCGGCGAGGACTGGACCAGCATCCTGGATGGCCAGGCCGGCGTCGCCTTCGACGGCGATCCGGATTGCTGGTGGTCGTGGAAGGGCCGCGAGAAACCGAATTGGGCCGGCGACATCGCCGCCGGCGCAGGCAACTACGTCAAGCACACCAAGGGCAAGACCGAAGTGCACGTCAACCCGGCCAACCCGACGTCCCTGCGCGAGATCGCCCCCCACCTGAGCGAAGCGGAAGCCCTGTTCATCCAGGGTCCGAACGACAAGTGGCGCACCGACTCCTACTACCTGCGTTCGCTGGCGGAAGCCCGCGTCCCGGTGGCCAAGCGCGTGTTCGGCATCGGCCACTACCTGCGGCCGCACATGGTGCAGTTCATCAGCTGCACCAACGTGCTGTTCGAAGGCTACCAGACCACCAACACGCCGTTCTGGCAGCACAATCCGGTCAACTGCCACGATATGCATGTGAAGAAGGTCTACGCCAACAGCATGGGCCCGAACAGCGACGGCTTCGATCCTGAATCGTGCACCAATGTGCTGATCGAAGACTGCCACTTCAACACCGGCGACGACTGCATCGCCATCGATTCGGGCAAGGGTCCGGATATCCAGTTCGGCCCCGCCAAGAACATCGTGATCCAGAACTGCAAGATGCAGAGCGGTCATGGCGCGCTCACGCTGGGCAGCATCATGTCCGGCGGGATCGAGAACATCTACGCGCAGAACCTGGTGTTCGAGAACAGCAACTGGAAAAGCGACCCGCTGAACATCGCGATCCGCCTCAAGACCAATATGAGCCGCGGCGGCTACCTGCGCAATATGCATGTGCGTAACGTGCATATCCCGAATGGCATCCGCACCACGCCGGCGTTCTATTCGACGTTGCCAGGTTCGCTGATCCCGACCAAATCGGTGGCCACGTCGGCCGGTGGCATCATCACCATCGACTGCGGCTACGATCCGGTCAACGACAACGTGCGTATCCGTCCGCCGAGCGTCAGCCATGTGCGGATCTCGAACGTCACCTGCGCCAACGTCGAAACCAAGGCAGGCAGCTACTCCTGCTACCAGGCCATCGTGATCCTGGGGCCGGTGGCGTCGGACTACAACGGTCCGGGCAAGCCGGTGGTGCTGCCGGTGTCCGACATCGAAGTCAGCGACTGCGATCTGGGCACGCCGGTCAATGCCGACAAGCCCATGTACCTTTACAACGTCAAGGGACTAAAACTGAAGAACGTCAAGATCGGCGGCAAGGCCGTCAATCAAAGCTTCTCCGCCTGAGTCCAGGCGCCGGACCGCGATGCGGCCGGCGCCTTTTTTTCGGATATCCCCATGAATTTCCTGAGTCTCTCCTTTGGCGCCGCCCTGATGCTGGCGAGCGCCGTGCCGCACGCCGCCGAACCAGCCACAAAACCAATCCGCGTCATCCTGGTCGGCGATTCGACGATGGCCAACAGCAGCGGCTACGGCGACGCGTTCTGCGCCCGCATCAACCGCGCCAACACCTGCCTCAATCTGGCCAAGGGCGGCCGCAGCTCCGGCAGCTTCCGCGCAGAAGGCCGCTGGGACGAAGTGGAAGGCTTGCTGCGCGGCGCCGCAGCCTACCGCGCCACCTATGTGCTGATCCAGTTCGGCCATAACGACCAGCCGGGCAAGCCTGGCCGCTCGACCGACCTGAAAACCGAATTCCCCGTCAACATGACGCGCTACGTGCAGGAGGTGAAGGCGCTGGGTGGCATTCCGGTGCTGGTCACGCCGCTGACGCGCCGCAGCTTCACCAACAAGGTCCTGGAAAACAATCTGCTGCCGTGGGCCGACGTGATCCGCGCCACCGCCGCCGCGCAGCACGTCGCGCTGCTGGACCTGAACGCCGACAGCTACGCAGCAGTACAGGCGATGGGCGAAGACGAAGCCGATACGCTGGCCGTGGCGCCCCGTCCCGAAAAAATCACCGAGGGCGCGCTGGCGGCCGGCATGGTGGAAGTGGCAGGCGCCGCCAAATCCGCCTTCGACCGCACCCACGTCGGCGCCAAGGGCGCGGCCTACTTCTCGCGCATGGTGATGGAAGAGATGAAACGGGCCTTGCCGGAGACGGCCGGCCAGTTCAAGCCTGAGAGCGAGCAATGACGAAACAGCTGTCCACTGCGGGCATCGCCTTTCTGCTGGCCGCTTCCGGCGTCAGCACCGCCCATGCGCAGGACATGCGCAAGGTCGCCGAGCCCGTCGCGCCGACACCCTGCGCAGTGCTGACGGCCACCGGAGACGCGCCCGGCAAGGACGACACCGACCGCATCCAGCACGCCATCGACCAATGCGCTCCAGGCGAGGCAGTGCGGTTGTCCGCTCAAAACGAGAAGCACAGCTTCGTCTCCGGCCCGCTCACGCTGCGCAGCGGCGTCAGCCTGCTGATCGATGCCGCGACCACGCTGTACGCCAGCACCAACCCCAAACTGTTCGATCGCGGCGCCGGCGCCTGCGGCACTGTCGACAAGCTAGGTAAAGGCTGCAAGCCCTTCATCACGGCTGACAAGACCAAGGGCAGCGGCATCTACGGGGAAGGCAGCATCGACGGCCAGGGCGGCCACGTGGTCGATGGCACCGGCGAATCCTGGTGGCAGCTGGCCCGCCGCGCACAGAAGGAAGACGCACGCCAGAACGTGCCGCGCCTGATCGAAGTCACCGCCTCACAGGACTTCACGCTGCACAAAGTCACGCTGCGCAATTCGCCCAACTTCCACGTTACGCTGAACAACGTGGACGGCTTCACCGCATGGGGCATGCGCATCGACACGCCTGCCACCGCGCGCAACACCGACGGCATCGATCCCATCTCGTCGCGCAATATCACCATCGCCTACAGCCATATCCGCACCGGCGACGACAACGTCGCCATCAAGGCCGGCAACAACGGACCGACGGAGAACATCTCCATCCTGCACAACCACTTCTACAGCGGTCACGGCATGTCCATCGGCAGCGAGACCAATGGCGGCGTGCGGCGCGTGCTGGTCGATGACCTGAGCATGGACGGTACCACCTCCGGCCTGCGCATCAAGAGCGACATCTCGCGCGGCGGCACAGTGGATCAGGTCAGCTACCGGAACGTCTGCCTGCGGGACGTCAAAACGCCGATAGACATCAGCACCCACTACAACCCGCGTGCGGAAGGCGCGCAGATACCGGTCTACACCAACATCGCCCTCGACGGCGTGCATGGCGTCACGCCGGGGCGCGTCATCATGCAAGGCTACGATGAGCGGCACCCGCTGCAAGCCACGCTGCGCGACGTGAGCATCGCCGGCAAGGCGGACCGGAAGATTGAATTCGCCAGTATCACCGGCGAGTTCGGCGACACGCCTGCAACCGCATGCGCAGATCGATTCAACGCCTTCCCCGCCATCACAGCGGCATCCACGCGACCGCAACTCAGCGTCGAACAATCCAGGCAATACGCTTACACCGAGGTGCTGAAATACGTCGGAACCGCCGGCAGCGAAACCATCGATCCGTGGGAGCCGCTGTCCGATCCACTGGCCAAAGGCGCGGCCTTCACACCCGACTACATCGTCGATAAATCCGCGAAGGCCGATGGGGTGAAGCTGTTCAACACCGTGCAGGAGGCCGTCAGCCGCGCGGTCGCCGACAGCAAGGCCCATCCTGCCAAACGCCTCTATCTGCTGCTCAAACCGGGCATCTATCAGGAGCTGGTCTACATCCCCGCTTCCGCCGCGCCGATCACCATGTACGGCGAAGGCAAGGATGCAAGCACCACCAAAATTACCGCTCGGCTGGACGCCGCCAACACCGGCGCCGACTACGCCAAGCAATACAACGCGCAATTCGCCAAAGCCGCTCCGGCGGTGCAGGCGATGTACGCGACCATCAAGGACCGCGCCCAGATCGGCACCTTCGGCACCGCCACCGTCTGGGTGCAGGACAACGGTTTCCAGGCCCGCAACCTGACGTTCGAAAACGCCTACAACAAAGACACCGGCAACGCCCGCGCCGAGGCGCTCCCCAACGTCAACAACATCCACCATCAGGCACTGGCGCTGCAAGTGGATGGCGCCGACAAGGCGCAGTTCGAAAACATCCGCCTGATCGGCTTCCAGGACACGCTGTACCTGAAGGCCCCGCAGGTAGCCAACACCTCGCGCAGCTTCTTCAACAAATCCTACATCGAAGGCGACGTCGATTTCATCTTCGGCGACAGCACCGCCTACTTCCACCAGACCGAGATCAAATCGTTGGGAGACCGAGGCCTGTCCTACGCCGCCGCGCCGGATACCCACGTCAAGACCAGGTACGGCTTCGTCTTCGACAACTGCCGCTTCACCCACGACGCATCGTCCAACGCCAACGCGTTCTACCTGCTGCGCCAATGGTTCCACAACTCGCGCTGCACGCCGTACGACAAAGTCGCCGTCGACGGCTACGCCTGCACCTTCGGCCCTGTCAACGGCTATCAGGCGCCAAAAGGCACCATCGCCCGGAACTCGCTGGAAGCGGTTGGCAAAATGGTCGTCATGAATTCGCGCATCGGCCCGCACATCAACCGCGCATCGCCATGGTCGGACTGGAACAAGAAAGGCACGCTGGCCTACCGCCCGGCCCAATACAACTCCGACGACCATTGGAACAACCTGATTAAAGCCGGCATCGATCCCGTCAAGGATCTCGGCTACACCGCAAAACCATCGCCGGCGGAAGTCTTCCTCGGTGAGTTCAACAACTCGGATGAATAGGATCACCGCATGACTATCAACACCCAGCGCCGCAGCCTGATGAAAGCCCTGCCGGCCGCCGCCGGCCTGTCGCTCGGCATGCCGGCGCGCGCCGCCACCGCGCCCGATCCGTGGCTGCAGGCACAGGCCATCATCGACCGCGTCTCCCGGCCGCTCACCTTCCGCAAGCAGGACTTCGTCATCACCGCCTACGGCGCGCAGACCTGCAAGATGGTCAAGGTCAAAGCCTGGATCTCGTTCGAGGAACAGGACATCGTCGATACCCCGGCCGCCGGATCGAGCGACTGCTACGCCGCCATCAAGGCCGCCATCAAAGCCTGCCACGAAGCGGGCGGCGGCCGCGTGCTGGTCCCCGCCGGGAACTGGTACTGCGCCGGCCCGATCGTGCTGCTGTCGAACGTGAACCTCCACCTGAGCGCCGGCGCGCAGATCTACTTCAGCAACAACCCGGCCGACTACGCCAAGTACGGCGACATCGATTGCGGCAAGCAGGGCAAGCTGTCGATCTCGCGCTGGCAGAGCAACGACTGCCTGAACTTCTCGTCGATGATCTACGCCTATGGCCAGGACAACATCGCCCTGACCGGCGCCGACTGGACCAGCACCCTGAACGGCCAGGGCGGCGTGCCGTTCAACGAACAGGGCGACTGCTGGTGGACCTGGAAAGGCAAACTCAAGACGCTGAACGCGGTGGCGCAAGGCTCGACGCCCAATTTCACCAAAGGGAAGATGTCGGAGAACACCGAGAACCCGTTGAACGCGGAGTCGCTGTCCACCATCGCGCCGCAACTGACCGAAGCGGAGCGCCAGCTGATACAAGGCGAAGGCGCCCGCTGGCGCGCCGACGCGCAATACCTGCCGGCGCTGTCGGAAGCGGGCGTGCCGCTGTCGCGGCGCGTGTTCGGCCTGGGCCACTTCCTGCGGCCGCCGATGATACAGCTGATCGGTTGCACCAACGTGCTGCTGGAGGGCTACCACGTCACGCACACGCCGTTCTGGCAACACCACCCTGTCCACTGCCGCAACATCGTCATCCGCAAGGTCCACTGCGAAAGCCTGGGTCCCAACAGCGACGGCTTCGATCCGGAAGCCTGCGACCATGTGCTGATCGACGGCTGCACCTTCGACACCGGCGACGACTGCATCGCCATCAAGGCCGGCAAGGATCTCGATACGCAGTATGGCCCGTCGCAGAACATCGTGATCCAGAACTGCACCATGCAGAGCGGCCACGGCGCCGTCACGCTGGGCAGCGAGATGGCGGGCGGCATCCAGAACGTCTTCGCGCAGAAGCTGGTTTTCCAGAACATCAACTGGGCCACCAATCCGCTCAACACGGCGATCCGCCTGAAGACCAACCTCAATCGCGGCGGCTACCTGCGCAACTTCCATGTGCGCGACATCTCGATACCGAACGGCGTACAGACTAGCCCTTCGTTCTACGCATCGCTGCCGGGATCGCCGATTCAATCGAAGACCGTGGCCACGGCGGCCGGCGCCATCGTCACCTTCGATTGCGACTACACACCGCTCAGCGACAACGTCCGCACGCGGCCGCCGGTGGTCAGCAACGTCCACATCTCCAACGTCAAGGTCGGCAACGTGAAGACCAAGGACGGCAAAGTGGTGTCGTGCTACCAGGCCATCGTGATCCTCGGCCCGGTGGCGTCGGACTACAACGGCCCGCTGCCGATGCCGGCCGTCGTTCCCGTCACCGACGTCACCATCACCGACTGCGACTTCGGCCTGCCCGCCAACATGGCGCAACCCTGGTACCTGTACAACGTGCAGGGCCTGACGCTGAAGAACGTCACCATCGGCGGCAAGGTCCACAACAAGACGCTGTCCGCCTGAAATTCAATCGCGTCATTACCAATTCGTAATCATTGTTTTATTGACCACGAACAGGGCAAAAAATAGAATGGGTTCATTGCAGTGAACCCAACGAGGAAGCCCATGTGCACATTGACGCAGCAACTTCATCGCGCAAGACTGGCAGCAGGCTTGCTGCTGGTCTTGTCGTCCGCCGGCCATGCATACGGTAGCGAGGCCATCGTTAAAAAACTGCCGCCAGGATGGACGCCGCTCGCCGCCTCCGCCAGTGTGCCGGACGCCAGCCTCTCGCTGTCGGGGAAATTCCAGCGGCAAGGGAACGTCGACACCGCGCTTGTGGTGCAAAACGGCCAGGACGGCAGCTACGGATTGGCCGTGGTGCCGAGCGCAGTGACTGACGGCACGGCCAGCATCATCAAGACCTTCAAGGACATCAAGGCCAATCCACCGCACCTGTCGCTGGTCCAGCCAGGCAGCTACCAGCCTGCATGCCACACCGGGAACAGCTGCGCGCCGCTCAGCATCGCCAACGAGTCGATCGGATTGTGCTTCGGCGAAGCCAGCTGCGAGATCATCTATTTTGCCGATGGCGCCTATCACGAGATTTACCTGACGGACTAGGCTGGCCCATCATCGGCGACATGGATTCGCATATACTGATGTGACTTACACGTCCGGAGTCCGCCATGCGTCCACTGTTCATGCTGCTGTTGTTGTCTTCCGCCGCCGCGCAGGCGGCACCTGCTGAAGCGCTCAAACCGATGGCCTTCCTGGCCGGGCATTGCTGGAAGGGCGACTTCCCGGAAGGTAAGCAGAGCGACGAGCATTGCTTCCAGTGGCAATACGACGGCAATGTGCTGCGCGACGTGCACACGGTGCGCACGCCGGGCAAGCCGGACTATGTCGGCGAGACGATCTACTACTACGATTCGGCGGCCAGGCAGGTGGCTTTCCTGTACGTGGAAAACGGCGGCGGCTACAGCCGCGGCACGATGACGCCAACCGCCACCGGCCTGGAATTCCCAGCCACGCAATACGTCGCCGACGGCCAGTCCCTCACCTACCGCGTCCGCTGGACGCCCTCCGGCGCCGACGCCTACGAGGCCTTCAGCGAAATGAACATCAAGGATAAATGGGTCACGCAGTTCAAGCTGGTGTTGAAGAAGCAGTAAACTACGGCGTGACGTGGAAATAGTCAATGTCGGCGTGGCCGCCATTGGTGGCGAACAGACCCATTTGCGCGCCTACCCAACGGCCCATGCGGGCGGTGAAAGGCTTGCCGATGACGGTGTAGTTGCTCTCGTCGCGGCTGTATGAGAAGGTCGTTACGCCGCCTGGCCGTATCTGCATGCGCAGCCAGACTTGCTGGCCGGTCAGCTCGGTTCCGGCCTCCTCCTGTTCGCTGCACGCGGCCTCGGTTTTGTAGCAGCTGACCAGCGCCAGCGTGGTCTTGCCGCCTTCCCGGCGTGCGCCCAGCCAGGCATAATCGGCGCCGTACATGATCAGGCCTGCCTTGCCGCCCTCGCCCAACGCACTCGCATCCATCCGCGTCGTAACGGTGAACGATTCGGCGGGCAGCTTTTGCAGCAGCAGCGACGGCGTGTCCCACAGATTGCGCCCTGCCGGTTGGCCGTACAGTCGCAGATAACCCGCGCGCGCAGACAGCGAATACCACGCCGGCTTCCAGTTCGCATTCCACTGCCATTGAAGGCCGAGCGACGCGCCATCGAATTCGTCGCCGGTGGCCGGCGCCGTGGCGGCGCGCCCCGCCACCGGCTTGCGATATTGCAGGACCGGCTGCCCAATGTCTTTGCCATCCACGTCCTCACCGATCACCGGCCAGCCATCGCGCCACCGCATCGGCTGCAAATGCACCACGCGGCCGTAGGCGCGTTTGTCCTGGAAGTGAAGGAACCAATCCTCCCCCGCCTGCGTGCGCACCCAAGCGCCTTGATGCGGACCGTTGACCGGCGTGCGTCCCTGCGTCATCACGATCCTGTCCTCGTAAGGCCCATCGATGCTGCGCGAACGGAACACCGATTGCCAGCCGAATTCCACACCGCCCGCCGGCGCGAAGACGTAGTAGTAGCCGTCATGCCGGTACAGCTTGGGCCCTTCCAGCGTGGTGTAGTTGGGCAGCCGGTTGCCGTCGATGACGGTCTTGCCCGCGTCGTCCAGCATACGGCTGGCGTCCGGCGCCATGCGGCGCAAGGTCAGCTGGTTGGAGATGCCGGCGCGGCTCTTGGCCCACGCGTGCAGCAGGTAGGCCTGGCCATCGTCGTCCCACAACGGCGCGGGGTCGATGATGCCCTTGCCGGCCAGCAGAAGGCGCGGCGCACTCCAAGGTCCGGCGAACGCCGCCGCCGTCATGACGTAGACACCGAAATCGGGATCGGGATAGAAGATCCAGAACTTGCCGTCGTGGTAGCGCAGGCACGGCGCCCACACACCCTTGCCATGCTGCGGCGATGTGAAGATATCCAACGGCACCTGCTGCGGCAAGGCGTGGCCGACCAGCGTCCAGTTCACCATGTCCGGCGACTGCAGCAGCGGCAGGCCGGGCGCGTTGTTGAAGCTGGAGGAAGTCAGGTAGTACATGTCGCCGACACGGATCGCGTCGGGATCGGAATAGTCGGCGTGCAGCACCGGGTTTTGATACTGGCCGTTGCCCAGGTCGGGCATCCACGGCGGCGCCACCGGTGCGGCGCCACATGCGGCCAGCAAGGCCGCAAACAACAAGGGCAGAAGCCTGTTCAGCATCTGCCCCGTCATTACAGTCCGAATGGCGTTTCCGCCACGCCTTGCACGCCAGGCCACAGCAGCAGCACTGCGCCGCCCCACTCCGCGTCCTCCGGCTTGCCGGAGACGATGGAGGTCACCATCAGCGTATCCAGATCCTTGCCGCCGAACGCGCACATGGAAGGCTTCAACATCGGCACGTCGATGCGGCGATCGAGCTTGCCGTCCGGCGTGAAGCGCAGCACGCAACCGCCGTCGTTACCGCAGATCCAGTAGCAGCCGTCGCTGTCGATGGCGGCGCCGTCGGGACGGCCCACATAGGTCGACATGTCCGCGAACACACGGCGGCCGGATGGTACGCCGTCGTCGATGTCGTAATCAAACGCCCACACCATGCGCCGCGCCGGATGCGAATCCGACAGGTACATGGTGCGGCCGTCCGGCGAGAACGCCAGGCCGTTCTGCGTGATCAGCTCCGACACGATCGGCGCCGAAATGCCGCGCGCCGCATCATAGCGATACAGCTCACCGACCGCGCGCGCGGCCGACATGTCCATGAACATGGTGCCGCTCCAGAAGCGCCCCTGACGGTCGCAGCGGCCGTCGTTGAAGCGCATACCCTCGCCCAGCCCGGCGGCGGGCGCCGCCAGCCTGGCCTGGACTGCGGCTTCCGCCTCGCCCAGCTCCAGGCTGAAGATGCCCGTCTCCATGCCGGCGATCAGGCCACCGCCCGCCTTGGCCGCCACACAGGCAGCCATTTCGGTGGTGGTCCAGAAGCGCGCCGCGCCGCTGGCGCCGTCCAGGCGCCAGACACGCTTGGCGGGAATATCGACCCAGTACCAGGCCGATTCCGCCGCGCTCCACGTTGGGCTTTCGCCCACCGTGCAGCGTATGTCGCTTACCCGTTCCATGCCAGGTCGCCGTTGACGACGCGCGGGATGTTTTGCGGATTGGCGTCGGCCAGCGACTCGGGCAGCAGGTACGAAGGCACATCCTGGTAGCACACCGGACGCAGGAAGCGGTCGATGGCCGAAGCGCCGACCGAGGTCGTGCGGCTGTCCGAGGTCGACGGGAACGGGCCGCCGTGCACCATCGCGTGCGACACTTCCACGCCGGTGCCGAAGCCGTTGAACAGGATGCGGCCCACTTTGCGTTCCAGCGTAGGCATCAGGCGCGCGGCCAGTTCGCGGTCGTCGGCGGTGGCGTGGACGGCTGCGGTCAGCTGGCCTTCCACGTGTTCGGCGACGGCCAGCATCTGCGCCTCATCGTCGCAGACCACCAGCAGCGAAGTCGGTCCGAAGATCTCGCCTTCCAGCGCGGTGTTGGTCAGGAAGGACTTGGCGTCCACCTGGTACAGGAAGGCTTGCGCCGCGCACGGTGCGTCCGTGCCCTGGCCGGCGGCGACCTGCTGCACGCCGTCGATGGCGGCCAGGCCGTTGACGCCGGTGACGTAGGCCTTGTGGATGCCAGGGGTCAGCATGGTGGTCGCGTTTTTCGCGCCCAAGGTGCCCGACACGGCGGCGACGAAGGCTTGCAGCTTGTCGCTCTTCAGGCCGACCAGCATGCCCGGGTTGGTGCAGAACTGGCCCGAACCCAGCGTCAGCGAATCGGCGAAGGCTTGCGGCAGCTTGGCGTTGTCCAAGGCGCCCGGCAGCAGGAACACCGGATTGATCGAGCTCATTTCAGCGTAGACCGGGATCGGCTCCTTGCGCGCGGCGGCGGTGCGCATCAGCGCCAGGCCGCCCGAGCGCGAACCGGTGAAGCCCACGGCCTTGATCGCCGGATGGCTGACCAGTTCCTGGCCGATGGTCTGGCCGGAGCCGATCAGCATCGAGAACACGCCTTCCGGCATGCCGCATTCCGCGGCGGCCTTGGCCACAGCCTTGCCGACCAGTTCAGAAGTACCCAGGTGGGCCGAGTGGGCCTTGACCACGACCGGGCAGCCGGCCGCCAGTGCCGACGCGGTATCGCCGCCGGCCACCGAGAACGCCAGCGGGAAGTTCGATGCGCCGAACACGGCGACCGGGCCCAGGCCGATCTTGCGCAGGCGCAGATCGCTGCGCGGCGGCGTGCGTTCCGGCAGCGCGCTGTCCAGCGTGGCCGACTGGAAGCGGCCGTCGCGCACGACTTTCGCGAACAAACGCAGCTGGTTGCAGGTACGGCCACGCTCACCTTCCAGGCGGGCTTGCGGCAGGCCGCTTTCCTGCATCGCGCGTTCGATCAGCGCGGGGCCGATGTCCATGATGCGGTCGGCGATGGTTTCCAGGAACTTGGCGCGCGCTTCCAGGCCGGTGGCGCGGTAGGTGTCGAAAGCCTGGTCGGCCAGTTCGCAGGCGCGTTGCAGGTCGGCGGCGCCGGCCAGGCCGAAGGCCGGTTCGATTTCCACGTTACGCGATGGATCGATCGCCTTCATCGTGCCTTCTTTACCCAGGACCGCGCTGCGGCCGATAACCATTTCACCAGCAACTTGCATAATGACTCCTCAATGTGTGAAAAGCGCGGACCAGCCGCGCTTGTTTTATATTTTTCGCCGCCGCAGGGATTACTGAGCGCCTTGCTTGCGTATCAGTTTATCCAGCATGTCGCATTCTTCCGCAGTCAGATCGGTCAGTGGCGCGCGCACCGGGCCTGCATCGTGGCCCACCAGGCGTGCACCCGCTTTAACGATACTTACTGCGTAGCCGGCCTTGCGGTTACGTATCTCCAGGTATGGCAGGAAGAACTCGTCCAGCATGCGGTTTTGTTCGGCGTGATTGTCCGACGCGACGGCATGGTAGAAGTCCATCGCCAATTTCGGCATGAAGTTGAATACCGCCGACGAGTATACCGGAGTACCCAAAGCCTTGTACGCGGCGGCGTAAACTTCGGCGGTCGGCAGGCCGCCCAGGTAGCTGAAGCGGTCGCCCATCTTGCGCCAGATCGACACCATCAGCTCGATATCGCCGACGCCGTCCTTGAAGCCGATCAGGTTAGGGCAACGATCGGCCAGCTTGGCCAGCGAGTCCGGCGTCAGGCGGCAGTTGGCGCGGTTGTAGACCACCACGCCCAGGTTGGTCGCCTTGCAGACTTCGGCCACGTGTTCGATCAGGCCGTCCTGGCTCGCTTCGGTCAGGTAGTGCGGCAGCAGCAGCAGGCCTTGCGCGCCAACGCGCTCGGCTTCCTTGGCGTAGGCCGCGGCCACGCGGGTCGGGCCGCCGACGCCGGCCAGGATAGGCACTTGGCCGGCGCAGGTGTCGACGGCGGTCTTGATGATGTCGGTGTATTCGTTGGCGGTCAGCGAGAAGAACTCGCCCGTGCCGCCGGCGGCGAACAGCGCGCTGGCGCCGTAGGGAGCCAGCCACTCCAGGCGCTCGATATAGGTCGACTTGCGGAAGTTGCCTTCAGCGTCGAAGTCGGTGACCGGGAACGACAGCAGGCCGGAGGAAAGAATTTTTTTAAGGTCATTCGGTTGCATAAGGTCTCCAATAATCGACAGCTCAGGACGGGGAATTCGACAGCTTTGTGCCATCTGTTGTATGACATCGTACAACCATCTTCGTTCGTGAGCAAGCGATTTAGCAAAATCCGCCAAATCGCCCTGCTATCGTTGCTTTTTATGCAGTCTGGCCGGCGGCGATGCCTTCTTGCGCGCGGCGCAGGCGCTCGCGGCTGTTGCTCAGGTGGGTGCGCATGGCGGCGCGGGCCGCCTCGGCGTCCTTGCGCAGGATGGCGTTGTAGATGTCGTCGTGCTCGCGGTTGAGGCGTTCCAGGTAGACGGCCGGGTCGTCGTGCGCCAGCTGCGCCGAATTGACGCGCGCGCGCGGGATGATGGCGTTGCCCAGGTCGCTGAGAATGTCGACGAAATAGCGGTTGCCGGTCGCTTGCGCGATCAGCAGGTGGAAGGCCACGTCCGATTCGACCGAACCTGGACGGCCCTGCGAATGCTGGATGCGCTTGAGCACCGCGCCCATCTCCTGCACCTGTTCTTCGGTGCGGCGGGTGGCGGCCAGCCAGGCCGCCTCGGTTTCCAGGCTGATGCGCAGCTCCAGGATGGCCAGCACATCGCCGATGGTGCGGATGGTGTCGGCCGAGATGCGCAGGTTGGCCGGCTGCGGCTCCAGCACGAAGGTGCCGATGCCGTGGCGGGTCTGCACCAGCCCCGCCGCCTGCAGGTGCGAAATCGCCTCGCGCACCACGGTGCGGCTGACGCCGTGCATCTCCATGATGACCGACTCGGTCGGCAGCTTTTCGCCCGGCTTCAGGGTGCCGGCCTGGATGCTGTTGGTGAACGCCTCGACCACGCCCTGGGCGAGGTTGCGATGCTTCTTCTTCGGCACGAGGACGGTAGGAGCGGACATGGGAGCGGCGGCGGTCTGGTTCATGGTCTTTTTACTGTTGTATGACGACTGTTAGCATACACGCTTCTGGCGTGTCGCACGATCCGCATATTGCCAGACTTTGGGCAACAATTGTGCCTTAGACACTATTTTCGGCACGATTAGTGCATATGGACTAGTGCGTTTAACAACACTCAGGCCAACAACGCGGCGCTCATGGAGGCGGCTTCGTCGGCCGATTCGAACAGGATTTGCTCCAGCGCGGCGTTGTCGTCGAAGAAACCGACCAGGCTGGCGTGTTCGCGTTCCGGCGCCAGCGGCGAGCGCACCGGGGCCAGGTGCTTGGCGATCAGCAGGGTGTCGCGCAGACCCAGCGGCGGCGGCGTCAGCGTGGCGCCGCGCAGTGAAACGATGGCCTGGCTGACCGGCTCCGGGATCGCCATCTTCTTCATGATTTCGCGGGTGATGATTTCCTGCGCCGCGCCCATCCAGTCTTCGGGGGCGTCGAGCAGGCCGGGAATGTCGTCGGCGCGCGACAACAGGTAAAAGCCCCCCGCCTCGTGCACGATGCCGGCGAACAGCGCGGTATCGGCGTCGGTACGGGTCAGCTTGCGGGCGATCACGTGGGACAGCGCGGCCACGTGGGCCGTGTGGCGCCACAGCTGTTCGGCCTGGGCGCGCAAGGCGGCGTCGCGGATGCGGCTGCCGAACTGGCGCACCACCATCGCGGCGGCCATCGTGTACAGGTTGCGGAAGCCGACGCGCTGCACCGCCGAGCGCACGCCGGTGATCGGCGTACCGCCACGGTTGAACACCACCGCATTGGCCAGCGCCACGGTGCGTGCGGCCAGCAGCGGCTCGCTCAGCACCTTGCGGATCACATCCTCGGTATCGCAATCGGGATCGGCCAACGCCAGTTGCAGCCGCAAAGCGGCATTGACGCTGGTTGGAAAAACCAGCTCACCCTTGGAGGCTTGGGCAACAATCTCGGCATAATCTTTTAGTTTTTCCATGGCAATATTATACCGTGGAAAATTGGGGTCAAGTCTGACATTCGGACACAAGCTCCGCCGTAGTGGTCGCTAGGGCGGAGCTCGTGTCCGAATGTCAGATCTGACCCCGGGGGTTACAGGTGGGTGGCGATCTGCGGCAGCAGCTCGTCGAAGGTGCGGCCCTTGCCGTTTTCGCCGATGGCGTGCATCTTCCATTCACCGTTGTGGCGATACAACTTGGCCATGATCTGCGCCGAGTGCGGGCCCTGCACGGACAGGTTGAAACGCGCCACTTCCTTGCCGCTGCTGGCGTCCAGCAGGCGGCAGTAGCCGTTTTCCACTTGCTCGAACGTCTGGCCGGTGAAGCTGTTCACCGTGAACACCAGGCTCTTGACCGTGGACGGCACGGCGTTCAGGTCGACGTTGATCTGCTCATCGTCGCCATCGCCGGCGCCGGTGCGGTTGTCGCCGGTGTGCTGGATGCTGCCATCCCTGCTCTTCAACTGGCGGAACCAGATCACGTCGACCGGCGCGCCGGACTCGTTGAACATCACGCACGAGGCGTCCAGGTCGACCGCCTCGGTCTTCGAGCCGAAACCCAGGAAACCCTTGGTCTTGATCGCGTCCCAACCCAGGCCCATGGTCACGCGGCCCAATGCGCCGCCCGATTCCTTGGCCAGAGAGATCTTCTGGCCCTTGCTTAAACTGACAGTCATGTTTGACTCCTTTGAATTACATTTCGACGATTACGTTGCAACGCCGCGCTGCGCCCAGGCCTGGAATGCCGCGCCGTTGCGCGAGCAGATCAGGATTTTTCCGTGGCCGGAAAAGCGCAGCACCATGCCTTCGCCACTGGTCTGGCTGTTGACCAGATTGCTCAGAAAGCCGCTGTTGCCGCCGGTGGTGACCGAGATTTCATAGCGCAGCGCGCTATCCCATGCCACCACATGCGAGTTATCGATAATCACATCGCGCCCCGGCGTGACGTCCAGCTGCGACATCGAGCCGAAGCCCGATACCGCAACCTGGCCGACGCCCGCGGTCTCGGTGATGAAAAAGCCGCCGCTCTGCGCGAACAGCGCATTGCCCAGGCTTTGGGTACGCACCTTCAGCTCGACGCCGGAGGTGGCGGCGACGAAGGCGCCGTCGCTCAGCATGTACTGCTGCTGGCCGACGTCGAGCACCTGCATCGCTCCGGGCAGGCGCGGCGCCAGCAAACAATCGCCCTCGCCGCGCACTGCCTCGATGTGCTGCTGGAAGAAGGACTCGCCGTTGGCGAAGCGGCGCATGATGGCCGCGCCGATGCCGCCGGTGACCTTGCCCTTCAAATCGAGCGCCGCCTCCATCATCACCATCGCATCCGACTCGCAGTAGATTTTTTCACCGTGAGCCAGCGAGACGTGCAGGAAGGGATCGATGTCGCCGGTGATCGAAAATTTAGGCATGTCTGAGTCCTTTCTATTTCAAGTTAAACGCGTACGCCGAACGACGTGGCCAGCGGACCGAGGCCGCCCTTGAAGCCCTGGCCTACGGCCTTGAACTTCCAATCGCCGCCGTTGCGATACACCTCGCCGAACACCATCGCCGATTCGGTCGAACCGTCTTCGGACAAGTCGTAGCGGGCGATCTCGCCGTTGCCGGCGCCGTTGACGCAGCGGATAAAGGCCTTCTGCACCATGCCGAAGTTCTGGCGGCGCTCTTCGCCCTCATGGATGGTGGCGCAGATGGCGATGCGCTCCACATCGGCCGGCACCTTGGTCAGGTCGATGGTGACGGTTTCGTCGTCGCCATCGCCGGCGCCGGTGCGGTTGTCGCCCGAGTGGCTCACCGATTGGTCCGACGATTTCAGGTTGTTGTAGAAGATGAAGTCGTTGTCGGCGCGGACCTTGCCGTCCACCTTCAACAGGAAGGCCGAACCGTCCAGGTCGAAGTCCTTGCCGTCGGTGCTGCGTACATCCCAACCCAGGCCGACCACGATTTTCGACAGGCCTGGTGCTTCTTTGCTCAGATTGACGTTGCCGCCTTTTTGCAGACTGATTGCCATGATGTGATGCTCCTAAAAAGAGAACCGGACTTTATTGCTTACTTCCGTACTACAGGCGGCGGACCGTGTCCGTAATTAACGGTCCGCCGAATTCTTGAATACTTTTATGCTGCGATGGCGATGGCGGCTTCCTGCTTGCGGCGATGACGCACCGAAGACCACAGCGAGGCGCCGATGAAGGCCACACCAATCAGACCGGTGAACAGTTCCGGAATGTGGAACTTCATACTCGCCAACATGATCGCGGCCAGGATACCGATCGCATAGTGCGCACCGTGCTCCAGGAAGACAAATTCGTCGAGCGTGCCCTTCTTCACCAGGTACACCGTCAGCGAGCGGACGAACATCGCACCAATCGCCAGGCCCAGCATGATGATCACGACGTCGGTGGTGATGGCGAACGCGCCGATCACGCCGTCGAAGCTGAACGAAGCATCGAGCACTTCCAGGTACAGGAAACCACCGATACCGCCCTTCTTGACCAGGTCACCGACATTGCTGCCTTCTTCTTCCTTCTCCAGCAGGTTGCTGACCGCGTCGACGCCGACGTAGATCAGGATGCCCCACAGGCCAGACACCAGCACCACCAGCTTTTGCGCTTCGCCTACCAGGCCCATAGAGCCCAGTAGGACGGCCAGCGCAATCATTACCGAGATCGAGGAGACCTTGCCCAGCGAGCCGAGTTTCTTCTCGACGTTGCCCAGCCAGTGGACTTCTTTCTCGTCATCGAACAGGAAGTTCAGGAACACCAGCAGCAGGAACATGCCGCCGAATGCCGCCACTTCCGCGTGGTGATTCGTCAGGTGCATCGAATACGTCTTAGGATCGTTCAGCGCCAGGGTCCACACATCCATGATGCCGATGTCCGCCGCCACCGCCACGATCACCAGCGGGAACAGCAAGCGCATGCCGAACACCGCGATGATGATGCCGACGCCCAGGAACAGCTTCTGCCAGTAGTCGTCCCAGGTCTTGAGCACGGAGGCGTTGACCACCGCGTTATCGAACGACAGCGACACTTCCATCGCCGCCAGGATCGCGGCGATACCCACGGCGGACAAGGCGCCGCTCCACCCGGACAATTCGTAGCCCCACCAGCCCGCTGCAGCAAGGCAGAGGAACGTGACGAGGAATGACACTTTGAAGTGTTTCATTCTTTTCTCTCATGGTTATAAATCGATGGGATGCAGTGTAGAGAACAATGGGGTTTTTAAAAATAGAAGATAATTGAAGTATTACTTCGTAAAAATAGAAGATCATGAAAACTAGCGGACTCAATTTCCGGCATCTTTACTTCTTCTGGATGGTGGCCAAGGAAGGCGGCGTGACGCGCGCGGCCGAGCGCCTGGGGCTGGCCGTACAGACCATCAGCATGCAACTCGCGTCGCTGGAACAATCGATAGGCAAGCAGCTGCTGGAGCCGCAGGGCCGCAGGCTGGTGCCGACCGAGGCGGGCAAGCTGGCGCTCACTTACTGCGAACAGATCTTCCTGCTCGGCGACCAGTTGCAGGATGCGCTGGACGAGACGGAAGCGAGCAAGATGCGGCTGACGGTCGGCATCTCCGATTCGCTGCCCAAGCTGATCGCCTACCGCCTGCTGCAAGCGACGCAGCAGCTGGAGCAGCAGGTGCGGCTGGTGTGCATGGAGAACGAATTCGAATCGCTGCTGGCCGACCTGGCGCTGGGCAAACTGGACGTGGTGCTGACCGACCGCACCGTGCGCGCCGGCGGCAGCCTGAAGGTGTTCAGTCACTTGCTGGGCGAAAGCGACATGAAGCTGTACGGCGTGCACAAGCTGGCGCGCAAATACCGGCGCAACTTCCCGCACAGCCTGCACGGCGCGCCGCTGCTGCTACCGACCCGCAACAACGCGCTGCGCGGCCGCATCGACGCCTGGCTGGTGCAGCACAAGGTGCGGCCGGACATCGTCGGCGAGTTCGAGGACAACGCCATGCTGAACACTTTCGGCCGCAACGGCCTGGGCCTGTTCTTCGCGCCGTCGGCGCTGGCGCAGGACATCGAAGAGCAGTTCGGCGCCGTGCTGGTGGGCGACGCGCCCGAGCTGCGCGAACAGTTCTACGCCATCTCCAACGCCCGCAAAATCACCCATCCGGCGATCGAAGCCATCCTGTCGGCCGTCCATAGCGGGCCCTTCGCCATCGCCGAATAGGCTAAGATGCATGTTTTGACTACCTGAGCCACCGCTCGGACCCTATGCAAAACCTTATGCTTGTCGTGCTCGCCGTGTTCCTGGTCGCGCTCAATGGATTCTTCGTGGCGGCCGAATTCGGCATCGTCACGCTGCGCAAGACGCGCGTGCGCGCCATCGCCAAGACGCAGGGACTCAAGGGCCGCATCCTCGGCAAGGTCCACGGCCAGCTGGACGCCTACCTGTCCGCCTGCCAGTTGGGCATCACGCTGGCCTCGCTGGGCCTGGGCTGGGTCGGCGAACCGGCCTTCGCCAGCCTGCTGGAGCCGCTGTTGCGCGTGGTCGGCGTCAGCTCGCCGGAGATCGTCCACGGCATCGCCTTCGTGTTCGCCTTCTGCGTGATCTCCTTCCTGCATATCGTGGTCGGCGAACTGGCGCCGAAGTCGCTGGCGATCCGCATGCCGGAAGTGATCGGCCTGTGGAGCGCGCTGCCGCTGTACGGCTTCTACTGGGCCATGTATCCGTTTATCTGGGTGCTCAACGCCAGCGCCAACATGGTGCTGAGCCTGGTGGGCCTGGCCGGCAAGGGCAGCCACGACAGCCACTATTCGATCGACGAACTCAAGCTGATCCTGCGCACCAGCCAGCCTGGCGAAAAATTCAACGAAGACGAACGCAACATCCTGGCCCATACCCTCGATTTCAGCGACCTGGCCGTGTCCGACCTGATGCGTCCGATTAACGAGGTGATCGGCCTGTACGCCAACCGTCCGCTGAACGACAACCTGCAAACCATGTTGCGCAACCGCTTCAGCCGCTACCCCTACTACGACAAGGACGGCGAGACCGTGCTGGGCGTGGTGCACCTGAAAGACCTGTTCTTCGCCCAGCAGTCCGGCAAGCCGGTGACCGACCTGGTGCCTTTCCTGCGCCCGGTGGAGACGATTTCCGCCCGCACCCCGGCGCTGGAGCAGTTCCGCCGTTTCCGCGACGGCGCGCCCCACTTCGCGCTGATCGGCGAAAAAGGCAAGCGTCCGCTGGGCTTCATCACGCTCGACAACCTGCTGGGCGCGATGGTGGGCGAAATCCATGACGAATTCCGCCTCAACGAGAACGATTGGCTCAAGCAGCCGGACGGCACACTGGTGGGCAAGGCCAGCTTGCCTATCTTCTCGCTGGAGCGCACACTGGGCATAGACATCGAAAACGAGGAACTGGGCCTGGAAGAGGTAGAATCGGTAGGCGGCCTGATCATGCTGAAACTGGGCGATATCCCGAAACAGGGCCAACGCATCAGTTTCCGCGGTTTCGACATCGTCGCCAAGAAAATGAACGGTCCGCGCATCCTGCTGGTCAAGGTCATTCCCAAGGATGACACCGAGGATAACGCCGACCTGGACTAACCCGATGGGAGGAGACGTGCTCAGTCGCCTTGTCCTGAGCTGTACCGTGAGCTGCACCCTGCTCTGCGCCGCCGGCGCCGGCATGGCGGAGCCACGCAGCGGCTGCCAGCATCTGCGCGTCGCCTTCTACGAGGATGGCGCGCTGTTCTACCACGCCGCCGGCGGCGGCTGGACCGGCATCGACAAGGACGTGGTCGACGAAGTGGCCCGCCGGCTCGGCTGCACCATCGACGCCAGCGTCGATTCCCGCGTGCGCATCTGGGCCGGCCTCGGCGGCGGCAGCATCGATATGTCGGTGTCCGCGATTCCCCTCCCTGAACGCGAGAAGATCGGCCGCTTCGTGCCGTATATGACGGGCCGCAATTTCGTCCTGCTGCACAAGGAGCTCAGCGGGCGCCTGCACAGCATGGACAGCTTCCTGGCCGATCCCCAATATAAGATTGCCGTGGTCAAGAGCTACAAGCATGGCCACGCCTACGAAGTCTGGCTGGCCAAGCTGCGCGAGCAGGGCCGTGTGTTCGAGACGGCCGACCACCTGGCGATGATGCGATTGTTCAAGCTGGGCCGCGTGGACGCGGTGATGGCAACGCCCACCACCTGGTATCCGCTGGTGAAGCAGGAACAGCTGGCCGGCACCTACAGCGTGATGGACTGGGCGCCGCGCGAGAATATGGTGTCGGGACTGGTGCTGTCGCGCCAGAACGTCGACGCCGCCACCGTGGCCCGCTTCAGCCAGGCGATCCACGCCATGCGCGAAGACGGCACGCTGCGCCGCATCTTCGAACGCCACACCGACGCCGAGCGCGCCGGGCAGATGATCAATTTCTAGACAACTTCGTCGCCGGTCCAGTTGCGCAGCAGGCCCAGCGCCACCGCCAGCAGCGTCGGGCCGATGAACAGGCCGACAAAGCCGAACGCCAGCACGCCGCCCATCACCCCCAGCAACACCAGGATGAACGGCAGGCTGCTGCCGCGGCTGATCAGCATGGGCTTGACGACATTGTCGACGCCGCTGATGATGAACATGCCCCACACCAGCATGAACACGCCCCAGCCGGTGCTGCCTTGATTGAACAGCCAGATCGCCGCGCCGCCCCAGATCAAGGGCGGGCCGACCGGAATCAGCGACAACAGGAAGGTCGCCACCGACAGCAGCGCCACGGCCGGCACGCCGGCGATCAGGAAGCCGATGGCGGCCACGCCGGCCTGCGCCAGCGCCGTGCCCAGCAAGCCGTACATGACGCCGCGCACCGTGCGGCTGACGGTGTCGGTCACGGCCGCGCTCTGTTTGCCGATCAGCTTGTTCATCAGGGAGGCCAGCGCCGCCAGCAGCGTCTGGCCGTCGCGGTACAGGAAGAAGCTGACGAACACCGCCAGGCTGACCTGGGCCACGCCGCTGCCCAGCACCATGCCGCCGCCCAGCACAAAGCGGCGCGCCGGCTCCAGCAGGTTCTTGGCGACGTTGAGCAATTCCTCGCGGCTGCCCAGCAACTTGCGCAGATAGGTGTCGGCCGCTTCGCCCACCAGCGGCAGTTCCTTCAGCCAGGCCGGCGGCGCCAAGGTGCCACCTTCGAGGCTGGCTTTGAGCTGGTCGTAGAATTGGCTGGCGTTGTCGGCCACGTTCCACGTCACCAGCGCCAGCGGCACGATGATCAGCACGGTCAGGCAGACGCTCATGATGGCGGCGGCCAGCCAGCGGCGCTGCTTGCAGCGCGCCAGCAGGCGCAGGTACAGCGGCCAGCTGGAGATGGTGATGGCGGCGGCGAACAGGATCGCGGCCAGGAACGGCCGCAGCACGGTCAGACAGCCGATCACCAGCAGGACGATGGCCGCGAGGCGGGTGTAGGGTTGGAAGCGTTGCTGCATCAAGGCTGGGCCAGCAGCAGCTTCAGGTCGTGCACGATCGGCGCGGGCCCCTGGCCGGAGCGCACCAGCAGGCGGATCTTGCCCTGCTTGTCGAACACATAGCTGGCGGCGGTGTGGTCCATCGTGTAGCTGCCCGGCGTCTTGCCCGCCACCTTGGCGTAGAACACCTTGAATTCCTTGCCGACGGCGGCGGTCTGTTCGGCGCTGCCGTACAGGCCGAGGAAGCGCTTGTCGAAGGCCGGCACGTACTCGGCCAGCAGCTGCTGGGTGTCGCGCTCGGGATCGACGGTGACGAACAGCACCTGCACCTGGTCGGCCTGCGGACCCAGCTCCTTCATCGCCGCCGACATCTCGGCCATCGTGGTCGGGCAGACGTCCGGGCACTGGGTATAGCCGAAGAACATCAGCACGACCTTGCCCTTGAAGTCGGCCAGCGTGCGCGGCTTGCCGTTGTGGTCGGTCAGCGCGAAGTCCTTGGCGTATGGCAGCCCGGTCAGGTCGGTGTTGGTGAACTCCGGGCGCGGGGCGGTGGCGCGGCGCTCGCAGGCGGCCAGTAATGCGGACAGGGCCATCAGGCCGATGACGAGCAGCTTTTTCATTGTCAGTATTTAAAGTAGTGATCCACCAGCAGCGCCAGGAACAGCAGCGACAGGTAGATGATCGACCAGGTGAAGGCCTTGCGGGCGATCAGGTCGGTGTAGTGACGGTAAATTTTCCACGCGTGGTGCAGGAACACGGCGTTCAGCGCGACGGCGCTGGCCAGGTAGATCAGGCCGCTCATATGCACCGCAAACGGCAGCAAGGTGGTGGCGGCCAGCGCGATCGAATACAGCCAGACGTGGAACTGCGTGAACTTCATGCCGTGCGTGACCGGCAGCATCGGCAGGCCGGATTTGGCGTAGTCGTCGCGGCGGTACATGGCCAGCGCCCAGAAGTGCGGCGGGGTCCAGACGAAGATGATCAGCACCAGCAGCCAGGCCTGCATCGGCACGTCGTTGGCGACGGCGGCCCAGCCCAGCGCCGGCGGCATCGCGCCGGACAGGCCGCCGATGACGATGTTCTGCGGCGTGGCCGGCTTCAAAATCATGGTGTAGATGATGGCGTAGCCGACGAAGGTGACGAAGGTCAGCCACATCGTCAGCGGGTTCACCAACGCGTACAGGATCCACATGCCGGCGCCGCCGATGACGGTGGCGAAGATCACGGTCTGGGTCACGCTGATGTCGCCCATCGCCATCGGGCGGCGGGCGGTGCGCGCCATGCGGGCGTCGATCTCGCGCTCGGCCAGGCAGTTGACGGCGAAGGCCGCGCCGGCCAGCAGCCAGATGCCGGCGGTGGCGGCCACCAGCAGGCGCCAGTCCGGCATGCCGTCGCTGGCGAGGAACATGCCGATCACGGCGCAGAAGACGGCCAGTTGCGTGACGCGGGGCTTGGTCAGCGCCCAGTATTGGGAGGCGCGGCTGGCGGGTTTGGATGTGGCGGTGTGTGTGGTCATTAGGTGCTTAGTGGTGCTTACTTTTGCCGGGCAGCGGATGCGTGCGAAGATGCTGCGCCAGAGGCTGCCTTTTTTGCAATATCGTACTGGTACTTAGCCTTGTAGTTTAACATGGTCAGTAGCAGGACCAGCAGCGCCGCGCCGGCGTTATGCAGCACCGCGATCGCCAGCGGGAAGCTGAGGTAGATGGTGGCGACGCCGGTGGCGATCTGCGCCGCCAGCGTCAGCGCCAGATAGCGGGCGGTTTTATGCAGCGCCCGGTGCTCCCAGGCGCGCCAGGCCGTGTAGCCGGCCACCAGCGCGACCAGCACGCCGAAGTTGCGGTGCACCCAGTGGATCGCCGTCAGCGCCGCGAACGGCAGGTAGTGGCCGGCGGCGGTCTTGCCCAGCTCGCGCCACAGCGTGAAGCCGTGCTCGAAGTCCATGTCCGGCACCAGCTTGCCGCCGCACAGCGGGAAATCGGTGCAGGCCAGCGTGGCGTAGTTGGTGCTGGTCCAGCCGCCCAGCGCCAGTTGCACCAGCAGCAAAATTGCCGAGGCGCCCGCCAGCAGGCGGATGTTGCGCATCGCCGGCGGCGAGGCCGTCACCGTGCGCACCGGCGCGATCAGCTGGTTCTGGCGCCCGCCATACCACGCCAGCAAGGCCAGCAGGCCCATGCCCAGCAGCAGGTGGGTGGTGACGATGACCGGTTGCAGCTTCAGGGTCACGGTCCAGGCGCCGAACGCGCCTTGCAGGCAGACGAACAGGAACAGCACGGTCGGCAGCCACGGCGCGTACTCCGCGCGCTCGCCTTTGGACTTGCGCCATTGGTACCAGGACTGCGCCATCATCGCCACGATCAGCACGCCGATCGCCATCGCCAGGTAGCGGTGGATCATCTCGATCCAGGCCTTGAACACGGTCACCGGGCCGGTCGGCAGCAGCGCTTCGGCCGCCGTGATCTGCTCGTGCGCGAGGAAGGGATTGGCGGCGCCGTAGCAGCCCGGCCAGTCCGGACAGCCGAGGCCGGAGTCGGTCAGGCGCGTGAAGGCGCCGAACACGATCAGGTCGAAGGTCAGGAACACGCAGACCCAGACCAGCTTGCGGTATTTGTTGGCGTCGGACGAGGTCCACACCAGCGACAGCGGCAACAGCGCCACCAGCAGCGCCGTCACGGCCATTTGAGCGAGAGTGGTGGAATGCATGATCAGCCTATCGCGGAAGCCTTCAGCAGCTTGCTGATGTCCTTGTGGACTTTCTTGACTTTCTCGGTGTCGCTGGAGACCGCGCCTTTGGGGAAGCGCATCATCAGGTTGCCCAGCGGGTCGATCAGGTAGACGTGGTCGGACACGCGGTCGCCGGCGCCCTGCTCCAGCGGCAGCCACTTGTCGATCACGGCGGCCGGCGCGCGCAGCATGCGGGTGCCGTCGTTGACGCGCATCAGCAGCGTGTCGAGCGGCTGGTCGTCGGTGATCATCCACACGCGCTCGATGCGCTCCATCTCCTTGCCCTGCATGGTGCGCAGCTGGCGCATGGCGAACAGCTGGTCCTGACAATCCTGCTTGCAGTCGGACGGGCCGACCTTGAGCATGATCCACTTGCCCTTGTAGTTCTCCAGCGTGGCCGGCTTGCCGTCCAGCGTGGTGCTGGCCATGGCCGGAATCGGATGCTGGCGCGGATCGATCAGCGCGCCGAAATTGGTCACGCCGCCCTTGGGCTTGATGACGTAATAGGTGAGATAAGAACCCACCAGCGGCGCCGCGCACACGGCCAGCACCAGCAACAGCTTCCAACGACCACGGCTTTGATTACTTTTGTTTTCCACGTCTGAATCCGTTCACCACAAAGAAGATAACAGCCATCGCCGACAGTGCGTACCACTGGAAGGCATAGCCCTGATGTTTTTCCACGCCCAGCGCCGGCGCCGGCCAGTCGCGCACCATCTGCGCGTCGTCGCCGGCCGGCTGGGCCGCGGCGGTTTGCTCGATCACGAACGGCTGCATGGTCAAGCCGCTATCCCTGGCCACCTGCAGCGGATCGGCGTTCTGCACGATGGCCTTGGGCGTCAGCGTCGGCGTCTTGGCCAGTTCCATCACGTGGCCGGCGTCCAGCCGCGCCATGCCTTGCAATGTCACGGTGCCGGTTGGCGTGGCGTAGGCCGGCAGCCTGGCGCGGTCGGCCGGATCGCGCGGCAGCCAGCCGCGCGCCACCAGCACATGCATGCCGGTACCCGCAATTTTAAACGGCATCAGCAGGTAAAAACCGGAGCGGCCCGCCGACGGGCGATTATCCAGGTACAGCGGCCAGTTGGCGACAAATTCGCCGGTGACCGACACGCGGCGGAACTCCACCGCCTCGGCGGCCAGCGGCGCGCCGTCCAGCTGCACAGGCGCGCTGGCGTTGCCCTGGGCCAGCTTGGCCTGCAACACGATTTTTTGCGCGGCGCGGCGCTGCTGCCAGTTGCCCAGCTGGATGCCCAGCGCGACCACCAGCACGGTCGCCACGAAGGGGATCAGTTTAAAACGGAACGCAATACCCATTACAATGGAACCTTCATCAATTCACTCTCCTGCCCGCCATGAAAATTGCTGTCGCCATCGCGTTCACCCTGATCATCGGCAGCCTGGCTTGCGCGTTCTACTTCCTGATGCGCGACAAGGGCAAGAGTAACAACACCGTGCGCGCGCTGGCGGTGCGGGTCGGCTTGTCGATCGCCCTGTTCATCGCCCTGCTGGTCGCGCACAAGCTCGGCTACATCCAGCCCACCGGCATCCGCGGCTGACCGCAACCCCCGAACCGAAGCTGGGGTCTGACCCCGTACGGGGTCAGACCCCTGTGGCCGCCTTGCGGGGTGGTGCCGGCAAAAAAACAGCCGCATCCGGGACGCTCCCGCATGCGGCTTTTTCTTCAGCGCCGCAGCAGCATCGCTGCGGCATTATAGCCTTGTTAGAGCCAGTAAACGACCACGTACAGGCCCAGCCAGACCACGTCGACAAAGTGCCAGTACCAGGCCGCGCCTTCGAAGGCGAAGTGGTTGTCGGCCGTGAAGTGGCCCTTGAGCACGCGGAACAGCACCACCGACAGCATGATCGCGCCCATCGTCACGTGGAAGCCGTGGAAACCGGTCAGCATGAAGAAGGTCGAACCGTAGATGCCCGAGGTCAGTTTCAGGTTCAGCTCGGTGTACGCGTGGTGATATTCATAAGCCTGGAAGCCCATGAAGATCGCGCCCAGCGCCACGGTGGCGAACAGCCAGAACGCGGTCTGCGCGCGATGGCCGGCGCGCAGCGCATGGTGCGAGATGGTCAAGGTCAGGCCGGAGGTCAGCAGCAGCGCGGTGTTGATGGTCGGAATTGGGAACGGACCCATGGTCTTGAATTCCTGCACCGTGCCGGCCGGGCCGACGTTGCCCCAGTGCGCGGCGAAATCAGGCCAGATGAATTTGTGGTCCAGGTCGCCCAGCCAAGGCATGGTGATCGTGCGCGCATAGAACAGCGCGCCGAAGAAGGCGCCGAAGAACATCACCTCCGAGAAGATGAACCAGGCCATCGACCAGCGATAGGAATGGTCGACGCGCTGGCCGTACTGACCGGCTTCGGATTCCTTGATGGCGTCGCCGAACCAGAAGTACAGCACCGAAATGATAGCGGCCAGACCCACGAAGTTCACGGCCGGGCCCCACGATACGTCATTGACCCAGGCGGAAGCGCCGATCATGGTGGTCAGCAGGGACATGCCTGCGAACAGCGGCCATTTGGATGGACCAGGCACGAAGTAGTACGGTGCCGAGGCGTTATGTGAACTCATCTTCATCTCCCTAAATTTATTTTGAAACTACAACCTTAACGATAGTGATCAGCAGTCCAATAAAACATGCCACGCCGATCAAGGCCGCGATGATGATGTGCACCGGGTTCAGCTTGGCCGAATCGGTGTCGAAATCGCTTTTGCGACGCAGGCCGAAGAACGACCAGAACACCGCTTTCATCGAATACATGAACGACGCTTGTTTCTTTTTCTCTTCTTCCATGCCGCCCACCTTTACTTGGATGCAGTCTTGTCCAGACCGCCCACCTCGAAGAAGGTGTACGACAAGGTGATGGTCTTCACATCCTTCGGCAGCGCCGGATCGATGAAGAACACCACCGGCATCTGCCGTGCTTCGTTCGGCTTCATGGTCTGCTGCTTGAAGCAGAAACACTCGACCTTCTTAAAATGCGGCATCGCGCTTTGCGGCGCGTAGCTCGGTATCGCCTGCGCGCTGACTTCGCGGTTCTGGGTGTTGACCACCTCATACATCACCGTCGCCAGCTCGCCCGGATGCACCGTCATGCTGCGCGTCACCGGACGGAAACGCCACGGGCCTTGCGCATTGCCGTCAAACTCGATCACCACATCGCGCGTCTTGTCGATCTGCGTGTTGGTGTCGGCTGTGACCGTGCCATCCTTCTGCGTCAGCACGTTGATGCCCAGCGCCTCGCAGATCTGACGGTAGAACGGAATCAGCGCGTACGCAAACCCGAACATCAGCACCGCCACCACGATCAGCTTGCGCAACAGCTGGCGGTCGATGCCGCGTATTTCCTTATCGTCGCTCACGTCAGCTCAGCCACATCCGCTTAACGAACACGGACAGGAAAAAGAACAGGGCAACACCGGCCAGCAGCAGGCCGGTGCGCGCGTTATTAGGCTTCTTCTGTTCGCCCATGATCATTTGAACTGCGGTGGCGTTTCGAAGGTGTGGAACGGCGCCGGCGATGGCACGGTCCATTCCAGGCCTTCAGCGCCATCCCATGGCTTGTCCGCGGCTTTCTTGCCGCCACGGATGGTCGGCAGGATCACGAAGAACAGGAAGAACACCTGCGACAGACCGAAACCGAAAGCACCGATGGTGGCGATCATGTTGAAGTCGGTGAACTGCGCCGAATAGTCGGCGTAGCGGCGCGGCATACCTGCCAGGCCCAGGAAGTGCATCGGGAAGAAGGTGATGTTGAAGGTGATCAGCGACAGCCAGAAGTGGGTCTTGCCCATCGCTTCGTTGTACATGTGGCCGGTCCACTTCGGCGACCAGTAGTAGAAGCCGGCGAACAGCGCGAACAGCGAACCCGCCACCAGCACGTAGTGGAAGTGCGCCACCACGTAGTAGGTGTCTTGCAGCTGGATGTCGATCGGGGTCACGGCCAGGATCAGGCCGGTGAAGCCGCCGATGGTGAACACGAAGATGAAGCCGACCGCGAACAGCATCGGGGTTTCGAAGGTCATCGAACCCTTCCACATGGTGGCGATCCAGTTGAACACTTTAACGCCGGTCGGCACCGCGATCAGCATGGTCGCGTACATGAAGAACAGCTGCGAGGTCACCGGCATGCCGGTGGTGAACATGTGGTGGGCCCAGACGATGAACGACAGGATCGCGATCGACGCGGTGGCGTACACCATCGACGCGTAGCCGAACAGCTGCTTGCGGGCGAAGGCCGGCAGGATCTGCGAGACGATGCCGAAGGCCGGCAGAATCATGATGTAGACCTCAGGGTGACCGAAGAACCAGAAGATGTGTTGATACATCACCGGGTCGCCGCCGCCGGCAGCGTTAAAGAACGAGGTGCCGAAGTGACGGTCGGTCAGGGTCATGGTGATCGCACCAGCCAACACAGGCATCACGGCGATCAGCAGGTAGGCGGTGATCAGCCAGGTCCAGCAGAACATCGGCATTTTCATCAGGGTCATGCCAGGAGCGCGCATGTTCAGGATGGTGACGATGATGTTGATCGAACCCATGATCGACGAGGCGCCCATCAGGTGCATCGCGAAAATCGCCATGTCCATGCCTGGGCCCATCTGGGTCGACAGCGGTGCGTACAGCGTCCAGCCGGCCGCGGTGGCGCCGCCAGGGACCAGGAACGAGGTCGCCAGCAAGATGGCCGCCGGTGGCAGCAGCCAGAACGAGAAGTTGTTCATGCGGGCGAAGGCCATGTCCGACGCGCCCACTTGCAGCGGGATCATCCAGTTGGCGAAGCCGACGAAGGCCGGCATGATGGCGCCGAACACCATCACCAGGCCGTGCATGGTGGTGAGCTGGTTGAAGAACTCAGGCTGGAAGAACTGCAGGCCCGGCTTGAACAGCTCGGTGCGGATCATCAGTGCCAGCACGCCGCCGGACAGCAGCATGATGAACGAGAACCACAGGTACAGCGTACCGATGTCTTTGTGATTGGTGGCGAACAACCAGCGCCCCAAACCATGGGGATGGTCGTGAGCGTGATCGTGATCGTGTGCGTGATCCAAGGTGCTAGTGCTCATTTGTAACGCTCCTGATTACTTACGTGCAGCCACAACTTCGGCTGGTTGAACGATGTTTTCGGCGGCCTTGTTCGACCAGCTGTTACGGGTGTAGGTGATGACAGCCGCAATATCCGTATCCGACAGTTGCTTCCATGCCGGCATTTCAGCGCTGTACTTGCCGCTCTTCTTACCGTGCAGCAGAACGTTGATCTGTTCCGCTTTCGGGCCGTCAACCACTGCCGAACCATCCAGCGGTGCGAACGTGCCCGGCACGCCCTTGCCGTTGGCCTGGTGGCAGACCACGCAGTTGGTGGCGTAGACTTTTTCGCCCTTGGTTTTCAGCTCGTCGATAGTCCAGGTCTTGCTTGGATCGTCAGCCAGCGCGGCCATTTCTTTTTTCTTGCCATCGACCCAGACCTTGTACTCTTCGTCGGTGACGACCTTGACCACGATAGGCATGAAGGCGTGTTCTTTGCCGCACAACTCGGAGCAGTAGCCGCGATAGGTGCCAGTGTGTTCAGCCTTGAACCAGGCGTCGCGCACGAAGCCCGGGATCGCATCCTGCTTGACGCCGAAAGCCGGGATCGACCACGAGTGGATCACGTCGTTGGCGGTGGTGACCATGCGGATTTTTTTGTTGACCGGAACGACGACATCGTTGTCGACTTCCATCAGGTAGTTGTCGCCGCGCTTCTCGGTCGGTTCGAAGCCTGGGGAACCCACTTGCGCACGCGGGGTCGACAGCGTGGACAGGAAGGAAATGCCTTCGCCCTCGCCTTTCAGGTAGTCGTAGCCCCACTTCCACTGCATGCCGGTCACTTTGATGGTGATGTCGGCGTTGGAGGTGTCCTTCATGCCGACCACGGTGCGGGTCGCCGGCAAGGCCATGCCGATGACGATCAGGAAGGGCACCACGGTCCAGGCGATCTCGACAGCGGTCGATTCGTGGAAGGTGGCCGGCTTGTGGCCCAGCGATTTGCGGTGCTTGAAGATGGAGTAGAACATCACGCCGAACACGGCGACGAAGATGACCAGGCAGACCAGCATCATCCAGGTATGCAGATTGTAGATTTCGGTCGCGATCTGGGTCGCTGGAGGTTGCAGATTAAGCTCGCCGGCAACGGGACCGCCGGTACCGCCGGTCGCTGCGGCGTAGGTGCCTGCCGTGCCTACCGCGCTTGCCGCCTTGTCAGCCGCCCACGCTGGGATACTTGCCGCCGTTACCGACAGCCCGAGCATCAACGATTGAAGTCGCTTCGCATGTTTCATGTTTTCCCCAACCACCCAAGAAATTAAAATATTTTTTTAACGACTCCGGATTTCGGTGAACTGAACCGGCGCCGCTCCTTAAACAACTTCAGGCCCCTTGCCAGTCTCGTCCGAAAAATTCTTCAGGACGCGACCCCGGCGGGACCTTGAGGCCTTCCGCTTCATCCCCAGATACTGCCCAGGGACAACGCAAAAGCCTGATTCTGCTTAATTCAAATGCTCGTTCGTGCTCGTTTTTGCCTGCCTATTGCTCCGCTCGCTGTTTTATAGCTGGCGACGTGACTTGCTGGCAAAATTAGTCAATGATTATATATAACAACATCGCCCCGCTCAAGAAATAATCCAAATCACAACTATGGCGTAGCCCGTGGCACCACAGTGTGCCAGCAAAGCCGCTACTGGCGCGGCTTTCGTGGTAAATCAAATCGGATGATGGCTTCGCCCTTGGAGGTCATTTTGGGCGCCGGACGGAAGGCGTGGCCGTAAATCACCTCGAAAGTCAGGCCCAGCTTGCCATCTGGACGACGGCCTTTTTCCAGCGTGGCCAGCATGCGCTGCCAGGCTTGCTTGCCCATCAAACCGCGCCGCAGCGTACTCAGCGGATTGCCGCCCAGCGCGCGCACGTCGGCCAGAAGGGCCTGCGGCGTGTCGTAGGTGACGGTAATGACTTCCATGTCCAGCACCGGTGTAGAGAAGCCAACTTCCACTAACTGGTCGCCAAAATCGTGCATATCGACGAAAGGCAGCGCGTGCTGGGCCAGGTCGGCCTCGGCAAAGGCGGCGCGCAGTTCGCGGAAAGTGTCCGGGCCGAAGCAGGAAAACATCAGCAGGCTGTTCACGCGCAGCACGCGACGCCACTCGGCGAACACGCGGTCCGGCTGCGGATGCCAGTGCAGCGCCAGATTGGACCAGACCAGGTCCACCGTGTTCGGTCCCAGCGGCAGTTCGGCGAAATCGCCGCACAGCAGGTCAACGCCGGTCTTGGCCGGCAGCAGCTTGCTCAGCAGCTGGTTCAGCGACGATTGTTTCGCCGCCGGCCCCTGCGCGGCACGCACCATGGCTTCGGCCGCATCAATACCAAGTATTTGCGCGGCAGGATAGGATTTCTGCAACAGTGCCAGATCGGCACCGGCGCCGCAGCCGGCGTCCAGCACGCGCTGCGGTGCGACCTTGATCAGTTCCAGCCGGTCGAACATGCGCGACGACACTTCGCGGCGCAGGAAATCGGACGGCGCGATGCGCTCGGGACGGTTGAACAGCGCGCGCACGCGCTCCCGGTCGATCGGGGCGCTGAGCTTCGGGGGATTTGCGGGGACTTGCATGATGTGGTTCGGTGTAGTGCGATAATGTCGGCAGTGTACATGGTTGAACGCAAACGCGTCCTGGAGCTTCGATGCTTGCCACTCCGAGAATCGGCACGATCGGCACGATCAGCGCCCTGCTTCATCGCAGCGGCTCGGCCTTGCTGCGCGGTCTGTTGCCGGCCTCGTGCGCGCTATGCGCCGCCGCCAGCGGCGAGTTGCTGTGTTCCGCCTGCGCCACCCAGTTCTTCGGCGCCGAGGCTGCCGTGGTTCGCTGTCCGCGCTGCGCCAACCCGCTGCCGGACTCGGCGCAAGGCCAGTTGTGCGGCAGCTGCCGCGTCGAGCCGCCGGCCTTCGACGTCACGCTGGTCGCCGCCGACTACGCGATGCCGCTGGACCAGCTGGTATTGCAGCTTAAATTCGGCCACCGTCTCGCGCTGGCAACACTGTTTGCCCGCCTGCTGCGCGACGCCGTGCTGCAACAGCCCGGCTTCACCCTGCCCGCCCTGCTGTGTCCGGTGCCGCTGGGCCCCCGCCGGCTGGCCGAACGCGGCTACAATCAAGCCCTGGAGATCGCGCGGCCGCTGGCGCGCAGCCTGGGCGTGGCGTTGCATCCACGGCTGGCCAGCCGCGTGCACGACACCGCGGCCCAGAGCAGCGTCGCACCGGACGAGCGGCGGCGCAACATCGCCGGCGCGTTTGCGATCCCGGACGCCGCGCTGGTGCGGGGCCGCCACATCGGCGTCGTCGACGACGTCATGACCAGCGGCCGCACGCTGAACGAACTGGCGGCAACGCTGAAGCGCCATGGCGCCGCGCGCGTGAGCAACCTGGTGTTTGCCCGCACGCCGCCACATTGAATTTGAAAGAGGAGAACCACTTTGTTTCACGTCGTACTAGTCCAACCCGAAATTCCCCCGAACACCGGCAACGTGATCCGACTGTGCGCCAACACCGGCGCGCAGCTGCACCTGATCGAGCCGCTGGGCTTCCCGCTGGAAGACTCCAAGCTCAAGCGCGCCGGCCTGGACTACCACGAATACGCGCAGATGAAAGTCCACCCGGACTGGTCGGCCTTCCTGGCCGAGGTGCAGCCGGACCCGACCCGCATGTTCGCCATGACCACGCACGGCTCGTCGCCGTTCGCCGACGCCACCTTCAAGCCGGGCGATGTGTTCGTGTTCGGCTCGGAAACGCGCGGCCTCGATCCGGCCTTCCGCGAGACCTTCCCACCGGCCCAGCGCATCCGCCTGCCGATGCGTCCCGACAACCGCAGCCTGAACCTGTCGAACACGGTGGCCGTGGTGGTGTTCGAAGCCTGGCGCCAGAACGGCTACGCCGGCGGAGCATAAGGCCATGCTGATCCGCTCCGCCCTGTTGTGCCTGATGCTGATGATCAGCGCGCACGCGGCGGAGCCGATGACCTTGTACACGGAAGACTATCCGCCCTTCAGCTGGGTCGATAAAAACAGCGGCAAGGTGGTGGGCCTGGCGGCCGACATCGTCGCCGAGCTGATGCAGCGGGCCGGCGTGCCGACCACCCAGCCCATCGTCGCGCCGTGGGCGCGGGCGATGGTGCTGACCATGAGCACCGCCAATTCCTGCCTGTACACCACGGCCCGCGTGCCCGAGCGCGAGGACAACTACCAGTGGGTCGGCCCGATCGGCCAGAACAACTGGGTGCTGTTCGCCCGGCGCGACGACCACATCAAGCTCAACAGCCTGGACGAGGCGGCCGGCTACCAGATCGGCACCTTCATCGGCGACGCCTCGGTGACCTTCCTGCGCGAGCACAAGCTGCGGGTGGCGATCGTGCCCAACGACAGGCTCAATCCGCCCAAGCTGCAAAAGCAGCGCATCAAGCTGTGGTCGGTGGGGCGGATGTCGGGCCTGTTCCTGCAACGCGAACTCGGCATCGACGACTTCGAACAGGTGCTGTCCTTTGCGCACGCCGAGATGTACCTGGCCTGCCACAAGGACATGGACAAGGCCGAGGTGGCGCGGCTCAACGACATCGTGCGCGGCATGTATCGCGACGGCACCATCCGCCGCATCTACGTGCAGTATGGCTACGAGAAGGAAATGCCGCGTTAGCTCACGAGCATGCGTAATTTCAGCTTGCACTTTCTGCGGCACGCACACCCAGGTAGCCCTTCACCGAAGCGATCACCAGCGGCACCGCGCCAAACAGGATGAATACCAGATCGCCAGGCAGGCGCAGCCATTCTATCAAGCGTGACCTCTCGCTGCCTATGTAGTCGAGGCTGCGTGCATGCCAGTACCCATTCTGAAGCACGTCCCAGACCTGCAGCACGCCGCTGGGGAACAGGCTCATGGTGACCATCATCGCCAAGCCGCCGTTGCAGCCCCAGAAGGCGACCTTGATGTATTTCTCGATGCCAGCCCAGCGCGCGTCGTCACTGGTCTGGCGCAGCACGAACACCATCAGCGCGATCGCCAGCATGCCGAACACCCCCATCATCGCGGCGTGTCCATGACTCGGCGTCAGTTGGGTGCCGACCTCGTAGTAGCTGACGATGGGCAGATTGATCAGGAAGCCGAACATGCCGGCCCCGACGAAGTTCCAGAAGCCCACCGCCATCAGGAAATAGAAGGTCCACTTGTGCGGTATGGCGATCGTCTTGCCGCTTGCATCGCGGGCGCCGCGCGTGGTGCGCACGAAGTCCCAGGCATCCAGGGTCAGCAAGGTGAGCGGCACCACCTCGAGCACCGAGAACAGCGAAGACAGCGCCATGTTGACGTTGGTTTGTCCGCTGAAATACCAATGATGGCCGGTGCCCATCAGTCCGCCGAGGAAATACAGGATGGCGTCCAGATAAATCACCCGCAGCGCGACATTGCGGCGCGAAAGGCCGAGTTGATAGAAGGTCAGCGCCACCACCGTGGTGGCGAAGAACTCGAAAAATCCTTCCACCCACAAATGGATGATCCAAAAGCGCCAGGTGTCGACCACCGTGAAATTGGTCTTGGCGCCAAAGAACAGTGCCGGCACATAAAATACCGGGATGGCCAGCGCGGCGATCAGGAACATCTGGACGATGGGCCGTACCGCCGGCTGCGCCAGCGCGCGCGGCCGCACCAAAGTCCATAGCAAGCCGAACCAGCCGAGCAGGCCAGCCACCAGCAAATACTGCCACACACGGCCGAGTTCCAGGTACTCCCAACCCTGGTTGCCAAACCAAAACCACCAGCGGCCAAGCAGTTGCGCAATGCCCAGCCATTCGCCGAGCAGGCTGCCGCCGATCACCAGCGCAAAGGCGGCGAACAATACGTGGATCGAGCCGGCCAGCCAGCGCGGCTCTTCGGCGCGCAGCGAGCGACCGAGAAACAGGGCCGCCGCGACATAGGCTGTGGCAATCCAGAAGATCGCCATCTGCAAATGCCAGGTGCGCATCAGGTTGCTCGGAAAGACGCGCTCCAACTGGAAGCCGTAGAAACTGCCGGGATCCGCGCGGTAATGGGCGACGGCGCCGCCCACCAGCGATTGCGCCAGCAACAGCAGCGCCACGACGACGAAGAATTTCACCAGCGCGTTTTGTCCCCGGCTCGATTTCCCCGGCAGCAGTTGCGGCTGCACATGATGGCCACGCGTGATCCAGCCGAGGTAGTCGAATTTCCCGAACGCTAACAGCACGGCCGCAATGCCTGCCAGTAGCACCATCAGGCTCAAGGCGCTCCACAACAGGGCGCTGGAGGTGGGCAGATTGCCGACGCTGGGATCGTACGGAAAATTATTGGTATAGGAATAGTCTGTGCCCGGACGCTCGGCCACCGACGCCCAGGCCGTCCACATGACGAAGGCGGTGAACTGACGCAACTCGGTGGCATCGGTAATCAGGTTGGCCTTGAGTCCGCCGTTGCGCGACGGCTCGCGGAAATACTCCGTCCAAAAACCGATCTGCTGGTGAAAGGTCGCTGTCTGTGGACCGGTAAAATACAAGGTCGCGGTGGCAGCATCATAGCGATTGGTTTTGAGCGCCGCCACGGTCTCGCCCTGCACCGCTGCTTGCTCTGCGCGTGACAATGCGGCAAAAAGCCGCTGGTAACGCTGCCATGCGATGACCTCGGCGGTCTGCGCGCCCATGCTATGCAAGGTCGCGGCCGAAAAGTCCGGGCCGAGATAGGCGCCATGGCCCCAAATGCTGCCATTGGCCATCAAGCCATACTTGAGAAATATGGCCTGGCCGTTGCCGATATCATCGCCGGTGAAGACGACGCCGCCTTGCGCATCCACCACCTGCGCCGGGACCGGCGGAGCGTTCTGATAGGACAGCAGAGTAATCGTGATCAATCCGGCAAAACCCAGGCCCATCACGATCAGTATCGTGCGTATCCACCAGCGAGAGAGCGGGCCATCATCTTCAGTCACCGGTAGTGCGGCTTCACTCATGATTACGCCTTCGCCCGTTATTTCCTGCGTTATGCATCAATAAGGACAGGCGCATCGTCCGCCTCCATCCGGCAGCCACCCACAATACGCCCTATGCATCACGGTTCTGTGCGTTAGCGCGCACAGGAAGTAGGAACTATGAACATGGCCTTCATCGATTAACTATCGATGGGCAGCGGTGCGGCTGCGGCCACCAGCCGCTGTTCGCGCAGTTCGCGCCAGAAGCCGGCTGGAATTTCGACCTTCAACGCCGCCATGTCTTCGGCAATGCGCTCCGGCCGGCTGGCGCCCGGGATCGCCGCGGCGACGGCGGGATTGGCCAGCGAAAACTGCAGGGCCGCAGCCTTCACCGGAATGCCGTAGCGATCCGCAATCGTCTTGATGCGCGCGACCTTGGCCACGATCTCGGGCGAGGCCTGCTGATATTCGAAGTGCGTGCCTCCAGCCAGGATGCCTGAGCTGTAGGGGCCGCCGACGACTATGTCGACCTGTCGCGCCGCAGCTGCCGGCATCAGCCGCTGCAAGGCGCGTTCATGATCAAGCAGCGTGTAGCGGCCCGCCAGCAGGAAGCCGTCCGGTTGCGCTTCGCTCAGGTCCAGCGTCAGTTCCAGCGGCTCGACGCGGTTGACGCCAAGGCCCCAGGCCTTGATCACGCCCTCCTCGCGCAAGCGGGTCAACACGCGGAAGGCGCCGGTGCGCGCGATCTCGAACTGCGCCAGCCAGCCATCGCCGTAGAAATCCTGCGCCACGTCGTGGACCCAGACGATATCCAGGTGATCGGTGCCCAGCCGCTTCAGGCTGTCTTCGATGGAACGCAGCGTGGCGTCGGCCGAGTAGTCGTTGACGATTTTGTTCGGACGGCCGAACTCGAACAGGCCGCCCTTCTCGCCCAGATCGCGCTTGCTGGTGTCCTCGGTTTCATCGAGGATCAGGCGGCCGACCTTGGTGCTCAGCACGTATTCATTGCGGGGACGCTTGGCCAGCGCCTGGCCGAGACGCATCTCGGACAGGCCCGCACCGTAGAACGGCGCCGTGTCGAAAAAGCGGATGCCCTGCTCCCAGGCCGCATCAACGGTCGCGGCCGCCTCCTGCTCGGGAATATTGCGAAACATATTGCCCAGTGGAGCAGTGCCAAAACCCAGTACCGCGTTGTGCGGCAATTTATCCTTGAGACTCATGGTGTAGTTCCTTTCAGTTGAACGATGAGGCAAGTTTAGGTTGCCTTAATCAGTCTGTCTAAGACATAATTAGTCATACTTAAGTCACGAAAGGTCTTACATGTTGGACTTGCGACAACTCCACTATTTCGTCGTGGTGGCCGAAGAAGAGCATGTGGGACGGGCGGCGGAACGGCTGCACATCTCGCAATCGCCGCTGAGCCGGCAGATCGCGCAGCTGGAAGACAAGCTGGGACTGGTGCTGTTCGAACGCTCGCAACAGCGCATACGCCTGACGGCCGACGGCAAGGTATTCCTGGCCGAAGCGCGCGCCTTCCTGACGCATGGCAACCGGCTGGAGTCGCTGGCGCGCCGCCTGGGCAAGGGCGACGAAGGCGGCTTGTGCATCGGCTACCTGGAGAACGCCGTGCATTCCGGCGTGCTGCCGGACGCGCTGCGCGAACTGCGAGTACACCGGCCAGCAGTCCACGTAGCGCTGTACAACTATCACTCGCCCGAACAGCTGGAAGGCCTGCGTCAGCGCAGCCTGGATATCGCGCTGGTCTGCGCCCCGCCGGCTGTCGACGATCCCGACCTGGATCGCATACAGGTGTTGGACGATCCGATGCTGCTGGCGGTGCCGGAAGGTCATCCGTTGGCGCGCGCGAAAAAAATCAAACCGGCCGAGCTGGCCGATCAAAAATGGATAGGCGTGGTGCACCGCGATCATCCGCTGCGGCATGACCAGTTCATCGCGGCCTGCGCCAAGGCAGGCTTTACGCCAACCATCACGATGGATGTCGCGGAACCGCAGGCGGCGTTGGGCATGGTGGCGGCTGGACTGGGACTGGCGGTCATACAGCAAAGCTTGCGCTACCAGGCGCCGCGCGGCGTGGTGCTGCATGAACTGCCATGGTTCAGCTACCGCACGCCGCTATGGCTGGCCTGGCACAAGGTCAACCTGCGGCCGTTGGTGGAGATCTTCCGTCAGACGCTGCTCGAAACCAGCCGCTTGCGCCTGGATGCGCAGATTGCCGCTGCCAGTTAGGCAGGACAGCGAACGGATCGTGGCTCCGCGTGCAACCACACCGACCACGCCACGCCGGCGATCAGCAGCACGATGGCCATCACCTCCAGCAGGCGCGGAGCCTGGTGTTGGTAGAGGTAGCCGTACAACATGCCGAACAGGATCTCGAACAGCAGCAGCTGCCCGGACAACGTCACCGGTACGCGGCGGCAGGCCATGTTCCACAGCTGGTTGCCGATCACTGAAGCGCCTGCGGCCACCAGCGTGATCAGGCCCCAGAAGCGCAACCAATCACGTGGCGGCGCGGTGGTTTGCTCCGCGCCACCGATGCAAAACATCACCAGTCCCATCGCCAACGCCACCAGGCCGCTGGCGATGCCGAACAGGCCGGACCAGTCGCCGCTGCTGAAGCGTGGGTTGCGCTTCAGGAAGCGCGTGTTGTCGACGGCGTACCAGGTCCAGCTGACCAGCGCGCCAACGGCGCACAGCATGCCTGTCGCCACGGTCGACCATGCGGTATGTCCTGGCGGGCTGGCGAATACTTCGACGTTGATGCACACCATGCCCACCGCCACCAGCGCCAGCGGCCAGGCCAGCACACGCAGCGACACCGAACCGTGATCGCGCTGGCCCAACAGCGAAATCGTCAATGGCAGCAGTCCAATAATCAGGGACGCGGCCGACACCCCGGCCAGTTGCACGCCGCACGACAGCAGCAGGTAGTAGACGACATTGCCGGCCAGGGCGTAGCGCAGCAGCACCCAATAGTCGGCGCGGGTCAGCCGCCGCAACAGGCCGCCGAGGCGCGGCGCCAGCAGCACCAGCGAGATCAACGCGTAGGCCACGTAGCGCCCGAACATCAGCTCGAACGGGGAAAAATCCGCCAGCCACTTCGGCAGCACGAACACCATGCCCCACATCGATCCAGCCGCCAGGCCGCACAACACGCCGTACCACATACCGCCTCCTGTCACTGTAGCGGTCATTGTCGGCGCGAGCCGTGGTCAGGGATTGTGTGTAGCTGTCAGGTTTTTGTCTGGTTCTGCCGTTCGCGCTTGCGGTAAGCCAGCGGCGTAACATCCATCGCGCGGCGCATCGCGTGTGTCAGCGCGCTCTGGTCGGCGTAACCGGCCTGCATCGCCAGCCGGGCGATGGGCAGATCGGTTTGCGCCAGCTGGCGGCAGGCCCAGCGCAGGCGCATATCGGTCAGCCAGGCCAGCGGCGTGGTCTGCATCTCGTCGCGGAAGGCGCGGTGCAGGCTGCTCACGCTCATGTGCGCGGCCTTGGCCATCGTTTCGGTATTCCACGGTTGGCCAGGATGGACTTCGATCTGGCCCAGCGCGGCCAACAGGCGCGAGGCGGGACGGATTTCCTGCTGCGCCAGCGTCTCGAGCAACAGCGGTAGCCAGTGGGCCAGCGTCGCCTCGCTGGCGCCGGACTGCGCGCGCAGCAGGCCGATGAAGTCGATCAGCTTGGCGGCCGGCGCACTGATGGGTGCGTACCGCCGCTCGGACAGCTTGGCGGCGGTGGCCTGCGGTACCGCCGCCAGGTCGAAATCCAGGATCAATGACTGGTTCGGCCCGGTGGCCGAAGCCTCATGCACCAAGCCCGGCTCGACAAACGCGGCGCGCTGCGGATGGACCACGGCGCCTGAACCCTTGATATCCATGATCACGCTGCCCTTGATCGGCAACACCAGCTGGGCGAAACTGTGCACGCCGGACAAGGGTTCGGCGAAGTAGCTGCGGAGATCGAGTTCGGTCGGCATGGTGGTGACAGTGTAGCAGCCTCCTCCATCAACGGAAATACAGCATGCGGGTGAAGAAGGTGTAGTCCGATTCCACCCACATCAGCAAGGCCAGCACAAGCAGGCACAGCGGTGGCGCCAGCACCACGTAGATCAGCGCCGCGCGTTCCCAGCGCAGGTGCATGAACACCGCCACGATCAGCCCGGCCTTGGCCATCATCAACAGCAGGATCAAGGTCCAGCGCAGATAGCTTTCGGCATGAAAGAAATCGACCAGGTAGGAAAACGTGCTGAGCACGAACAGCAGCAGCCAGACCTTCAGGTACAGACCGATTGGATGAGTGGCGGCTTCCATGGCGGCTCCTACCAAAGATAAAACAGCGCGAAGATGAACACCCACACCAGGTCGACAAAGTGCCAGTACAAGCCGGCGATCTCGACGATATCGTAATTGCCGCCGCGCTCGTAGTGGCCGCGCCGCACGCGGCGCGCGACGATGCTCAGGTAGATCACGCCGGCCGTCACATGCAGGCCGTGGAAGCCGGTGATCATGAAGAAGCAGGCGCCGAACTGCGCCGCGCCGTCCGGATTGATCCACGGCCGCACGCCTTCAGCGATCAGCTTGCTCCATTCGAAGGCTTGCATGCTGACAAAGGTCGCGCCCAGCGCTGCGGTCAGCAGCATCAGCGCCGCACAGCGGGCGCGCTCGCGCCGGTAAGCGTAGTTGACCGCCATCGCCATCGTGCCGCTGCTGGTGATCAGGATGAAGGTCATGATGGCGATCAGTATCAGCGGCAGCTTGGCGCCGCCTATCGTCAGCGCAAACACCTCGCTGGGATTGGGCCAGGCCGCCGTGGCCGAGATGCGCACCGACATATAGCCGGTGAGGAAGCTGCCGAAGATGAAGGTGTCGCTGAGCAGGAAGATCCACATCATCGCCTTGCCCCAAGGGACGCGGAAGGCGGCGCGGTCGCCCGACCAGTCCGCCACCATGCCTTGCCAGCCGGCCGTGTCGTTTGCTTTGCTCATGGCCCGCCTCCGCAGATTTGATTCACCAGTTCCGGCGTTACGCCGAACAGCAGGCCGAACATGGCCAGCCACAAGCCCAGCAGGAAGTGCCAGTAGCGTGCGCACAGCTGCAGGGTCACGCTGTCGCGCCCGAGGTCGCGGTGCGCCCAGGCAGCCGCCACCAGGCCGCCGATCACGTGCAGACCATGCAAGCCGGTGATCAGGTAAAAGAAGCTGTTGGCGGGATTGCCGCCCAGCGTCAGATTGGCCGCGTCCATGATCTGCCACGCCCACAGCTGCGACGCCAGGAAGGACAGCGAGCAGATGCAGGCCGCTGCGTACGCCGTCCGCAACGCCGACGCGTCACGGCCGCGCGCGGCATGCCACGTGCGTTGCCAGGCGACGCTGGCGGCAGCCAGCAATGCCGTGCTCAGCCACAGCTGCACCGGAACAAAAGGCAGCGGACGCCAATCCGGCGCCGCCATGCGCATCACGTAGGCGCTGCTGAACAGGAAGAACAACATGCCGATCACGCCCATGAATACCCACAGGCCGGTGCGCCGCCTGAGCATGTCGGCGTGATTGCTCACCAGGTAGAGGCTGGGATTCATGGCGTCTCCGGCACCGGGACGGGCCGCCGGGCCGCAACATCAGCCGGCGCCTGATCTTGCGCCACATAGTCGCTGTCGCCGTCCTGTTGGCCATACTCGTAGGCGCCGCGATACACCACCGGCGTTTGATCACCCCAGTTGCCGTGCACCGGCGGCGTCTGCGGCGTATGCCACTCCAGGCTGGCAGCGCGCCAGGGGTTGCCGCCCGCCTCTCGCCCCCGGAAAGTACTCCACCACAAGTTCAGTAAGAACAACAATTGCGAGACGCCGACAAACAAGGCAACGATGGTGATGAAGGCGTTCAGCGATTGCGCCGATTCGGGGATGAAGGCGTAGTGATCGTAAGCGTAGTAGCGCCTTGGCATGCCCAGCAAGCCCAGGTAATGCATCGGGAAGAAAATCAGGTAGGTGCCGACGAAGGTGATCCAGAAATGCACCCGCCCCAGCATCACGTCGTACATGCGTCCGCTCACCTTGGGGAACCAGTGATACAGGCCGCCAAACACCGCCAGTACCGGCGATACGCCCATCACCATGTGGAAATGGGCGACCACGAAATAGGTGTTCGACAGCGGGATATCGACGCTGACATTCCCCAGGAACAGCCCGGTCAGCCCGCCGATGACGAAGGTGCTGATGAAGCCGACGGCAAACAGCATCGGCACGGTCAGGTGTATATCGCCGCGCCACAGGGTCAGCGTCCAGTTGTAGACCTTGAGCGCGGTCGGCACCGCGATGATCAGCGTGGTGGTGGCGAAGAAGAAGCCAAAATACGGATGCATGCCGCTCACGTACATGTGGTGTGCCCACACGACAAAACTCAGACCGCCGATCACCACGATGGCCCACACCATCATCTTGTAGCCAAAGATCTGCTTGCGCGCATGCACGCTGATCAGGTCGGAAATGATGCCGAACGCCGGCAAGGCCACGATGTACACCTCCGGGTGGCCGAAGAACCAGAACAGATGCTGGAACAGCAGCGGGCTGCCGCCCTGGTGCGGCAAGTGCTGCCCCATCGACACCACGGCCGGCATGAAGAAACTGGTGCCCAGCGTTTTATCGAGCAGCATCATGACGCCGCTGACGAACAAGGCCGGGAACGCCAGCAGCGCCAGGATGGTGGCGGTGAAGATGCCCCACACCGTCAGAGGCATCCGCATCAGCGTCATGCCCTGGGTGCGCGCCTGCAGCACGGTGGTGACGTAGTTCAGCCCCCCCATCGTGGCGGCGGCGATGAACACCAGCAGCGACACCAGCATTACGATGATGCCCCACTCCGTGCCCGGTGTTCCGGGCAGTATCGCCTGCGGCGGATACAGGGTCCAGCCGGCGCCGGTCGGCCCGCCGGGCACGAAAAAGCTGCCCGCCAGGATCAGCACCGCCAACAAATAGAACCAGTAACTGAGCATGTTCAGGAAGGGAAACACCATGTCGCGCGCCCCCACCATCAGCGGGATCAGGTAATTGCCGAAGCCGCCCAGGAACAGCGCCGTCAGCAGGTACACCACCATGATCATGCCGTGCATGGTCATGAACTGGTAGTAGCGGCTGGCGTCGATGAAGGCGAACTTGCCGGGAAAGCCCAGCTGCAAGCGCATCAGGTCCGACAGCACCAGCCCCACCAGTCCGATCACCAGCGCGGTGATGGTGTACTGGATCGCGATCACTTTGTGGTCCTGGCTCCACACATAGCGGGTCCAGAAGCTGTGAGGATGCTCGCCGCCGTAGCCCATGCCCGCCTCCCTATTTGATGGTCTTGATGTAGTCGACCAGCTGCGCCACTTCGGTCGGGCTCAGCTGCTGCGCCGGCATGATGGGCTGATAGCCCTTGACGATGCGTGCGGCGGGTTTGGTGATCGATTCGCGCAGATAGGTCTCATCCACGCGCACGGCGGCGCCGTCGTTCATGGTCTCGCTCTTGCCAAACAGCCCCTTCCACGTCGGCCCCACGCCGGCGTTGCCGTCGATGCTGTGGCAGGCCGCGCAGCCGCGCGACTGCGCCAGCAGGCGCCCCTGCTTGCCCGGCTCCTCGCCGCCGGCCGCGGCCGCCGTCGTGGCGGCAAAGGTCGGCTGCGCCGCCAGCCACGCCTGATAGGCCGGCCCATCGTCCACCACGACATAGCTGCGCATATTGAAATGGCCGATGCCACACAGCTGCGCGCACATGACCTCGAACCTGCCGACCCGCGACGGCGTGAACCAGAACGACGTCACCATGCCCGGCACCATGTTCATCCGCGTGCGGAATTCCGGCACGTAGAAATCATGCAGCACATCCTGCGCGCGCAGCAGCACGCGCACCGGCCGGCCGACGGGGATATGCACCTCCTGCCCTTCGACCAGCAGATCGTCCTGCCCGCCAGGATCCGCCGGATTCACGCCATACGGATTGGCGTTGCTGATGAAACGCATGTCAGTGCTGCCCAACTTGCCGTCCCTGCCCGGCAGGCGGTAGTGCCATTGCCACTGCTGGCCCAGCACTTCGAACACCATCGCGTCGGGTGGCGGGTCGATCAGCTTGGCGTACACCGATAAGCCCGGCGCCAGCAGCGCGACGATGCCCACCGTGGTGGCGCCGACCAGCCACCACTCCAGCTTGGCGCTGCCGTGCGTGGCCGCCGCGCGCACGCCGTCCTGATGCCTGAACGTCACCACCGCATACGCCACGAACAGGTTGATGACGACGAAGGCCACGCCGGTGATGAGGAAGGTCAGCAGCAAGGCATCGTCCATCTGCTGCCAGTTGGAGGCGATGGGCGTGAGCCACCACGGACTCATATAATGAAATTCCAGGGCGCCAACTACGATCAGTATCAGTATCAATGCTAACGCCATGGCGGCTTCCCGAAAGCTAACGTGGCCTGCTCGGCCTTTCCAGCTTGAGATAAATGAAGGCTGCGGTCATCCCGAAGATGACGTGGGCAATGGCTGTCGGCCAGCCTCGCAACGCTACGAACCATGTATAGACACCGGCCATGCCATAAAAGTTCAGCCCATATAGCAGCAGGCCGAACACTGCTCCGGTCGCGAGCGCCAGGGCGAGGCTGGAATCAAGACGGAATGGTGCAATGATGGCGGCCAGCATGACGCCGAACACCACGCCCAGCGTGTAATGCACCAGCAATGCGGCGACCGTCACGCCCAGGCTGTAGCCGCTGGTTTGCAGCACGTCCCAGCTCATCACCAGCGCGGCGATCATGTGGGTGGCCAGCCAGGGATCGGCGGCGTTGGTGATGGCGGACCAGCTGAGTTCAAGCAGCATCAGCACGCCGCCCGCGCCGAAACCCGCGACCGCAGCGGCGGCCCAGTCCGGCAGGCGCGCCTGCCAACGATGTGATTGCAGATGCAGTTCCATGACGTCCTCCCGAAGAGACTTGTGGGAGATTCAGTCTAGGATTTTTTTCAGGCCCTGTCAGCCGGCGCGCGATTGGAACGGAGGGAGAAAGACAACAGCAAAGCCAGCGCGCCGGCGCCAGCCAGGCTCACGCATACGGTGCTGGCGGCCGCCAGCGCGGCCGGATTGCGCAGGCCCAGCAGGTCGGCGGCGAAGGCCAGCGACACCGTCGCGATCAGCTGAGCCGGATAGAGGAAGCGCAGTTGGCGGAATGCGCGCGCGTCGCCGCGCCGCCAGTAGCGCAGCGCGATCGCGAACGCGGGTCCCCACAACACGCCGAGGAACAGCAGCGCCGCGAACACGGCAATCAGGATGCGCATCGTATCAAGGACGCTGGGCGCGCACCTTGGTCAGCAGCTTGGTGGTCGAGCGGTCGTGCTCGAAGTCGATGGCGATCGCCTGGCCGCCGTAGGCCAGCACGGCCTTGCCTTCCGGGATGGCGTCCATCTGGTAGTCCCCGCCCTTGGCGTAGATTTCCGGCCGTGCCTGCTGCACCACTTCCAGCGCGGTGTCTTCGTCGAAGTCCACCACCAGGCTCACCGCTTCCAGCGCGGCCAGCACGGCCATGCGGTCGGCGCAGTTGTTGAGCGGACGGTCGTCGCCCTTGCCCAGGCGTTTGACGGAGGCGTCGGTATTGGCCGCCACCACCAGCGAGGCGCCCAGCGCGCGCGCCTGCGCCAGATAGGTCACGTGGCCGCGGTGCAGGATGTCGAACACGCCGTTGGTCAGCACCACCGGCTTGGGCAATGCGGCGACGCGCGCGGCCAGTTGTTCACGGGTGCAGATCTTGGTTTCAAATTGAGGCATGAGGTTTTTCTGTGTTATTTGGGTTCTTCGTCTTCCGGCTCTTCGTCGATCTGCATGCTGAGTGTATCGGCGGTGGTCGGACTGTTGTCGCCCGGCTCCTTGCGGTCGCCGCGCAGCTTGATCTGCAAGCGCAGGCCGTTGGCCGAGTCGGCGTTGCGGATCGCCTCTTCGTAGGCGATATAGCCCTTATTATAGAGTTCGTACAGCGCCTGGTCGAAAGTGCACATGCCGAGCTCGCGCGATTTGTGCATGATTTCCTTGATCGCCTGGAAGTTCCCCTTGAAGATCATCTCGGCGATGGTCGGCGTGTTGAGCAGGATCTCGATCGCGGCCTTGCGGCCCTTGCCGTCCTCGGTGCGCACCAGGCGTTGCGACACGATGGCGCGCAGGTTGGACGACAAATCCATCAGCAGCTGGTTGCGCCGCTCCTCCGGGAAGAAGTTGATGATGCGGTCCATGGTCTGGTTGGAGTTGTTCGCGTGCAGCGTGCCCAGGCACAGGTGGCCGGTCTCGGCGAACGCGATCGCGTGCTCCATAGTCTCGGTGTCGCGGATCTCGCCGATCAGGATCACGTCCGGCGCCTGGCGCAGCGTGTTCTTCAGCGCGTTGTGCCAGGACAGCGTATCGACGCCCACTTCGCGGTGCGTGATCAGGCAGCCCTTGTTCTTGTGCACGTACTCGACCGGATCCTCCACCGTGATGATGTGGCCGGCCGAATTGGCGTTGCGGTAGTCGATCATCGCCGCCAGCGTGGTCGACTTGCCGGAACCGGTGCCGCCCACCACCAGCACCAGCCCGCGCTTGGTCATGATGACCTCCTTCAGCACCTCGGGCAGGTCCAGTTTTTCGAAATTCGGGATTTCCGAGGCGATAGTCCGTATCACCATGGCCACGTTCTGCTGCTGCACGAAAACGTTGACGCGGAAACGGCACACGTCCGGCAGGGAGATCGCGAAGTTGCATTCCAGCTCGGCCTCGAACTCGCGCTTCTGCTTGTCGTTCATGATGGACAGCGCCAGCGCGCGGGTCACGCTGCCGGTCAGTTTCTGTTGGCTCAGGGGCTTCATCGCGCCCTGCGACTTCATACTCGGCGGGAAATCTGCGGAAATGAACAGATCCGAACCGCCGGTGTGGTGCATCACCTTGAGCAGCTTGTGCAGATAGGCTTGCGCTTCTTCTGGACCAAATGTGGAGGACATGCTTGCCTTTCGATGGGTGGTACCAACATACGCTGCATTATATCGACAGCATTCGCTACAATACCTTTTCTAATTATTGCATCCCAGCATCGCCTGTGTTCAAATACATTTATGACACTGACCGAACTGAAATACATCGTCGCCGTTGCAAGAGCGAAACACTTCGGACATGCGGCCGAAGCCTGTTACGTCGCGCAGCCGACGCTTTCGGTCGCCATCAAGAAACTGGAAGATGAGCTGGGCGTGGTCCTGTTTGAACGGGGCGGCGCCGAAATCTCGGTCACCCCGCTGGGCGCGCAGATCGTCGCCCAGGCCGAGCGCGTGCTGGAACAGACCGCCGCCATCAAGGAACTCGCCAAGCAGAACAAGGACCCGCTGGCCGGCCCGCTGCGCCTGGGCGTGATCTACACCATCGGCCCCTACCTGCTGCCGCCGCTGGTCAAGGGCATGATCGACAAAGTCCCGCAGATGCCGCTGATCCTGCAGGAGAACTTCACCGTACGCCTGATCGAGATGCTGCGCCAGGGCGAGCTGGACGCCGCCATCATGGCGCTGCCGCTGCCCGAGCACGGCATGGCGATGCAGGCGCTGTACGACGAGCCGTTCGTGGTGGCGATGCCGTCCCAGCACCCATGGGCCAAACGCCGCAGCATCCCCGCCGACGACCTGAAAACCGAAAACATGCTGCTGCTTGGTAACGGACACTGCTTCCGCGATCAGGTACTGGAAGTATGTCCCGAAATGGCCCGCTTCTCCGCGCCGGGCAACGGCATGCAGCGCACCTTCGAGGGCTCGTCGCTGGAAACCATCCGTCACATGGTGGCCAGCGGCATCGGCCTGACCGTGCTGCCGCGCGCCTCGGTGCCGGACATGGACACCAAGGAAGGCATGTTGCAATTCCGTCCGTTCGAAGGGCAGCAGCCGTCGCGCCGGGTGGTCATCGTGTGGCGTAAAAGCTTCACCCGCAAGGCCGCCATCGACGCCGTGTGCGAAGTGGTAGCCGCTTGCAACCTGCCGGGCATCACCACCCTCTGCGCCGACGATTAATGCAGCCACTGCGCTGGCAGCGCCAGGATTTGCGATAATCCTGATCTTTCCCTTCAAGCGGCACTATCCATGAACAAGCTGGAGCTCTATTTTCGCCTGGTCAGGCTGGACAAACCCATCGGCACGCTGCTGCTGCTGTGGCCGACGCTGTGCGCGCTGTGGCTGGCATCCAACGGCAAGCCCAGCCTGACGCTGGTGCTGATCTTCTCGCTCGGCACGCTGCTGATGCGCTCGGCCGGCTGCGCGATGAACGACTACGCCGACCAGGATATCGACAAATTCGTCAAACGCACGGCGCAGCGCCCCATCACCAGCGGCCGCATCAGCGGCAAGGAAGCGCTGGCGATTGCAGGCACGCTGGCGGTGCTGTCGTTCTGCCTGATCCTGCCGCTGAACGCACTAACCAAGCAACTGTCGGTGGCAGCCGTCATCATCGCCGGCACCTACCCTTACTTCAAGCGCTTCTTCGCAATTCCGCAGGCTTACCTGGGCATCGCGTTCGGCTTCGGCATTCCGATGGCGTTTGCGGCGATCCAGGACACGGTGCCGATGGTGGCGTGGGTGCTGTTGCTCGGTAACGTGTTCTGGGCCGTGGCCTACGACACCGAATACGCGATGGTCGACCGCGACGACGACCTGAAGATCGGCATCAAGACCTCGGCCATCACCTTCGGCCGCTACGATGTGGCGGCGGTGATGCTGTGCTACGCCGTGCACCTGGGTTTGCTGCTGGCCTGCGGCTGGCAGCTGGGGATGGGCGTGTGGTTCGCCGGCGGCGTGGCGGTGGCGGCGGGCATCGCCTGCTATCACTACACGCTGATCCGCGGCCGCGAGCGCGACGCCTGCTTCTACGCCTTCCGCCACAACAACTGGCTGGGCGCGGCGGTGTTCGCGGGCGTGGCGCTGGATTACGCGCTGCGCTAACGCGATTGAGGCAGCGCAAGGCGTCAACCCAGTCGCTGCCTACAATGGCTATCCCCCCTCCACTTCGACACCCGATGAGGTCATCATGGATCAGACTCAACAGAACGGCAAAGGCGTCGCCGACAGCCAGGCCGCCAGCTGCTGCGCGCGCAACAAGCTGATGGATGAATTGAAACACGCCATCGGCGAGGCCGAGGACTGGCTGAAGGACGCCGCCAAAGAGTTGGCGCCCAGCCCGGAAACCCGCGCCCGTTTTGAGGAAACGCTGCGCACCGCCAGGACCGACCTGCGCAAGCTGGAAGACAGCGTGATCGCCCGCAGCCGCGGCGCGGCCGAATCGGCCAACGTTTATGTGCGCGACAATCCGTGGAAGTCGGTGGGCCTGGGCGCGGCGATCGGCGTCATCGTCGGCCTGCTGGTAGCGCGGAAATAGGTCAAAATCGCGCTAAAATCTGCAGATATTTGCGAGGATCAGTCATGCAAACGAATTTCATTATCGATGACAAGTTGATGCGGCTGGCATTGCAAGTCCCTGGTGTGAAAAGCGAGAAGCAGGCGATAGAACTTGGTTTACGCACATTGGTCCGCCTTCATCACCAGGAGCAGCTTCGCCAGCAACGCGGAAAACTGAACTGGGAAGGCGATCTCGACGCCATGAGACTTGATCGTGATCCTGGTTGATTCCAGCGTATGGGTAGACTATTTCCGTCCTGGTCTGCAAACCAGGCAAACCCAGATGTTGGATCGTCTTTTGCCGAGCGATCCAATGCTCATTGGTGACCTGATCCTGACTGAGGTATTACAAGGTTTTCGCGATGATCGTGATTTCAAAACAGCCCAACAGCTGCTTTCGGCGCTGCGGATGGCTCGTCTCGGCGGGAAAAAAATATCGATTCAAGCCGCGCGAAATTATCGCAAACTGCGAGCCCAAGGAATCACACCCCGCAAAACAATAGACACTATCATTGCGACCTGGTGTATCGAGAACGGGGTTCATCTTTTGCACAACGATCGGGATTTCATTCCGTTCTCTGAACACTTAGGTTTGTTGGCGCTTTGACGCCCGCCTGTACTTTCCAACAAACACCCGCTGAGCATTGCCGCGCTCCGCCTGCTTATGCTGCATGTGGCGCTCGGTGCGCACGCTGCTCTCCGCCTCGTCTGCCAGCCGGGCCAGTTTCATAGCCAGCAACTGGGCGGCGAGCTTCTTGTTTGCATGCTGGCTCCGTTCCGATTGCACTTTTACGGACAATCCCGTCGCCATATGCGTCGCGCGAATTGCGCTGTCAGTCTTGTTGACATGCTGCCCTCCAGGCCCTGACGCACGCGTCGCCTCGTAACGGATCTCACCGTTTAGGTCTGATGGTTCCGGCGGCGTCAGCTCGGCTCCCAGCAAGAACCAGTTCTTCCGCCTGTGCTGTTTGCGGTAGGGACTATCGCAAATCCAGAGGATGCTTCCGCTCCAGCGCTGCGCCACTTCTTTTGCCGCCTGGCCTTCCATCTGCAACAAGACGGAACGCAACGTGCCGCTAATCGGTCCGTCGACCTCTTCGACAAGCGTGATGGTGATACCAATGCCAAAGTCGTTCTCGCCCAATTGCCAGACGCTTTTATGCATTTCAATGAGGTTCATCCGCATTCATCGTTGAAGTTGAAATCGCCTCGCATGTTCAGGAGGGCTTGGGATGAGGTTGAGGCCGCAGCCATAGCTCGCAAGTCAAACCGTCATTCGGGTTTACATCTTGCTCAGCGAGTAACTTATCTAATTCGACTTTTTGCTCCGCAGTTAGCTGAGGCGTCTCGTCGCGCAAGGCAACCATTACATCTGGCTCCAGCGCTGAGATCCTGGCACCATGCAGCTTGAGCAGCGACTTCGGCGCCGCCAGCAGCCAGGCCTGCGCCAGTCGCAGCTTCGCGCCGTCGGGATGCGCTTGCGGCAAGCGCACCAGCACCCAAGGATGGTCGCGGTAGTGGTCGGTGATGTAGTACGTTTCCGACTCCACCGTCAGCAGGCGCTCGCGCTCTTCCCACGTGGTGCGTATCGCCACCGACTCGCCGTCTTCCTTCAAGCACGCCATCAGCTTGCCTTTGACCTTCAGCGCCGGCGTGCCGTACGAGGTCGACTCTTCGACTAAAGGAAGCTCCAGGCCCAGCGCCTTGAATGCGGCGAAGTCCATGTCAGCCGAACGAGGTGCACCAGCCGGCGGCCGCCACCAGCTTGCCGGGGAAGATGGCGCAGCCGCCCATGTCGTTCGGGCCGTCCTCGTAGATCTGGCACTTGCCGCAGCGGTCGCCGGCTTTGAAGTCGGGGAATTTGTGCCCGTCAACCTTGGTGGCGTCAACCACATAGTTGAACTCCTTGGCCAGCGGCTCGTCTTCCTTCAGCGGCACGCGGTCCTCGGCCCGGGCCATGCAGCCCAGCGTAGCAGCGGCCAGCCCGGCGCAGGTGTGCAGAATAAATACCCGGCGATTCGTCATCTTTTTTCCTTTCCGTCGCTGCCGCGCCACATGGCCACGGCCCGGCCATGATACGCGCTTAATGTCGAAAACATACTGCTATACTCAATGTTGCCAAGCACTCTACATCTGACAAATTCTAACAAATAGAATGAGGGGACGACATGTACAAGGCCTTACGCACACTAGCTCTATGCGGTACGATCGGCGCCTTGCTGGGCGCTTGCGGCAAGTCCGAGGCGCCCGTCTCGGCCGAGCAGGCCAGCGCCGACGCGGCGTTCCAGAAGAAGCTGCAGGAGCAGCTGCTCGACGCCAAACCCGGCAGCGTGGTCGAGATCCCGGCCGGTACCTATCATCTCACTAGCGGCCTCACACTGCGCGGCAACGGCGTCACGGTACGCGGCGCCGGCATGGACAAGACCATCCTCTCGTTCAAGGGCCAGGTCACCGGGCCGGAAGGCATGCTGGTCTACGCCAGCAACTTCACCATCGAAGGCCTGACCATCGAGGACTCCAAGGGCGATGGCCTGAAGATCAACGACGGCGACAACATCACCATCCGCAAGGTCAAGGTGCAGTGGACCGGCGGCTCCAAGGTCACCAACGGCGCCTACGGCATCTACCCGGTCAAGACCCGCAACGTGCTGATCGAGGACAGCGTGGCCATCGCCGCCTCCGACGCCGGCATCTACGTCGGCCAGTCCAACGGCGTGGTGGTGCGCCGCTGCCGCGCCGAGCAGAACGTGGCCGGCATCGAAATCGAAAACACCATCAACGCCGACGTCTACGACAACGTCGCCACCAACAACACCGGCGGCATCCTGGTGTTCAACATGCCCAACCTGTCGCAGCCCGGCCATAGCACCCGCGTGTACAAGAACAAGGTCGAGAAGAACAACCTCGGCAACTTCGCCGCGCGCGGCACGGCGGTGGCCAGCGTGCCGGCCGGTTCCGGCATCGTCATCAACTCCAATTCGAAAGTGGAGATCTTCGACAACGACGTCACCGACAACCAGACTGCCAACGTCATCATCTCCAGCTACCACTCCACCGGTTACTTCACCGAGAAAGGCGTGGCCGCCGGCTACGATCCGTATCCCAAGGCGATCTACGTCTACGGCAACCGCTTCAAGGGCGGCGGCGATTCGCCCGATGGCCTGGACCTGAAAGCGCTGAAGATCGCCATGTACGGCATCAGCGGCCACCTGCCCGACGTGCTGTGGGACGGCTATGTCGACACCAAGCTGCTGGTCAAGGGCGTAATGCCGGCCGAGCAGCGCATCTGCATCCAGGACGGCGTGGAAGTGCTGAACGCCGACGGGCCGAACAAGTACAAGAACCCCAGCAAGGAAACCGCGCCGTTCCGCTGCGCGCTGGCCAAGCTGCCGCCGGTGACCATCGCCCAACTCGCCGCGCAGTCATGATGGTGAGATTCGCAGCGATCACCTGCACGCTGATGCTCGCGGCGTGCACGCAGACCCAGGCCCCGGTGAGCTTTATCACCGAAGGCAATCCGGCCAAGTTGAGCGACTGGCATCTGATGGCCGTCTCCGGCGGCCGCCTGAACCTGAACACCGGCGTGGTTCCCTACGACCTCAATACGCCGCTGTTCACCGACTACGCGCAGAAGCTGCGCACCGTCTGGATGCCGAAAGGCCAGAGCGCCGTCTACAACCCCGATACGACGTTCGAGTTCCCGGTCGGGACCATCATCAGCAAAACCTTCTACTACCCGAAGGCGGACGGTCCCGCCAAGGCGGTGCTGGCCACCTACGACACCAGCAAGACCGGCGGCGACAAGCTCGATCTGGCCAACGTGCGCCTGGTCGAAACGCGTCTGCTGGTGCGCCGCACCGACGGCTGGATCGCCCTGCCCTATGTGTGGAACGCCGAGCAGACCGAAGCCGTGCTGTCGCGCACCGGCGACCAGATACCGCTGGAAGTGGTGCATGCAGACCAGACCCGCAAGCCGCTGACCTACGTGGTGCCGAACGTGAACCAGTGCGCGTCCTGCCACGTGGCGGATGTGAAGTCGCGCCAGTTCCAGCCCATCGGCCCGAAGGTGCGGCATATGAACCGCAGCTACAGCTACGACGGCGTGACGGTCAACCAGCTCGACTACCTGGCGCGCATCGGTTACCTGAGCGGCGTGCCGGCCAATGCGGCGACGGCGGCGCCGCACAACGCCAACTGGCGCGACCAGGGCCAGACGCTGGACGAGCGCGCCCGCGCCTACCTGGACATCAACTGCGCCCACTGCCACAACGACAAGGGCGCCGCCAACACCACCGCGCTGCACCTGAACATGGGGGCGCCGGCCGATCTGCATCTGGGGCTGTGCAAGCCGCCGGTGGCGGCAGGTGCTGGCACGGGTGGTCACGGCTACGGCATCGCGCCGGGCAAGCCGGATGAATCGATCATGGTCTACCGGCTCAGCTCCGACCAGACCGGCATCATGATGCCGGAACTGGGACGCGGCTCGGTCCACAAAGAGGGCGTGGAACTGATACGCGCATGGATCGCCGCGATGAAGCAAGGCTGCGGCGGGACGTCCTGATTTAAGGAGCTACGCGTTTATCCTTGAAGAAGGCCCAGGTTTCGTCGGCATATTCAAGGTCGCCGTTTTGCTTGCCCAGTATTGCCAGCACCAGCCATGACAGGCTATGTGCGATGCTGGGCTGCACGTGGCCGGCGTTTTCCATTTTCAGGAATTCAACCTGCGTCTGCTTAGGATCGCCGCCCCAGACATAGCGCACCAGCGACGTCTTGTCGGCCGCATCGCGATGCGGCACGTTGGTGACGGTCGGCGTCGGCGGCAGCTGCGCCAGCTCGCGCCAGTACTTCACGGACTCCTCGGCGCTCAGTCCGGAGCCGCGCCCCGTCAACAGGAAGTGACCGACTTCGCCGCCGGCATAGGGCGCGATCTTGTCCTCGGTGCCATGCGCCACCAGTATCGGCACGGCGCGCTTGGGGGCCGGGCACAGATTCTTGGATGGCATCAGCATGCTCGACACGGCCACCGCCGCCAGGCGCGGCCCCAGCTCGATCGCCGCGCGATACACCATGCCGCCGCCATTGGAAGCGCCGGACAGATACACCCGCGACGGATCGGCATTGTGCTGCGCGACCGCCTGGTCGATCAAGGCCGCGATGAAACCGACGTCGTCGGTCTTGGGATTGGTGGGCGCGTCGGCACGGCAGTCGTTCCAGCCTTGCTTGTCGTCGCTGCCCTTCGAACCGTCGGGCGCGATGACCAGCACACCTTCGCGGTCTGCCACGGCCAGCCAGGCGGCGGCCGGATCGTCGATCCGCCCTTTGCCGAAAGTGAGGTTGGCGGAGGCCGCGTGGCCGTGCAGCAGGATCACCAGCGGCAGCTTGTTTGAAGCCGCCGCCACCGGCATCGCCGGCTGCGCCAGCAGATAGTGGCGCGGCCCTTCCGGCCGCTGCACCGTCTCGGAAACGATGGTCGCGGCGCCAGCCTGTAAAGCGGTGAAGGCTGCAATCAAGGGTACATACCGTGTTACCGTCATCATGCAGCCTTTCGTCTTAGTTGGAAGAACCCAGCTCGTCGCCCATTTCCTTGCCGCGCTGCTGGGCCGCTTTCATCGCCTTGACGATCGCCGCCTTCACGCCGCTGTCCTCCATGCTGGTCAGCGCCGCGTAGGTGGTGCCGCCCTTCGACGTCACCCGTTCGCGCAGCAGCGACACCGGCTCGCTCGACTGCACCGCCAGCTGCGAAGCGCCGGCAAAGGTGGCCATCGCCAGCTGCTTGCCCTGCTCCACGCTCAGTCCCATGTCCACGGCGGCCTGCTGCATCGCCTCGATGAAGTAGAACACATAGGCCGGGCCGCTGCCCGACACCGCCGTCACCGCATCGATCTGAGACTCGTCGTCCAGCCACACGGTGGGGCCGACGGCGCGCAGGATATCGTCCGCCGCCTGCTTCTGCGCAGCGGACACGCCGGCGGTCGCCGCCATGCCGGTGATGCCCATGCCGATCAGCGCCGGCGTGTTCGGCATGCAGCGCACGATGGCGCCGTAGCCGCCCAGCCAACGCGACAGGTCGACGATGCGGATGCCGGCCGCGATCGAGACGATCACCGGCTGCCTGGCCTGGTCGATCAGCGGCAGCAGCTGGGCCGCCACTTCGCGCATGCTTTGCGGTTTGACCGCCAGCACGATCACGTCCGCCGCCGAGACGGCGGCATCGGCGGCGCTGGCCGTGGTCACGCCGAACTGCTGATGCAGGCGCTCCAGCGCTTCCGCGTTGGGATCGGCCACGTGGATGTTGGCGCCGGCGGTGAGCTTGTTGGCCAGTCCCGCGATCAGGGCGGAGGCCATGTTGCCGCCGCCGATAAATGCTATTTTCATCATCAAGCCTTGTTGTAGTTTCGTGAACCAAAAATGGCGCTGCCGACGCGCACGATGGTCGCACCCTCGGCGATCGCGGCGCGCAGGTCGGCCGACATGCCCATCGACAGCGTGTCGAGCGCCAGGCCGTCGGCGCGTAGTTGCTCGTACAGCACCCGCAGCTGGGCGAACGCCGCCCGCTGCTGCGCAAAATCTTCGGCCGGCTCGGGGATCGCCATCAGGCCGCGCAAGGTCAGATTCGGCAGCGCCGCGACCTTGTGGGCCAGCTCCGCCAATTCCGCCGGGGCCACGCCGCTCTTGCTGGCTTCCCCGCTGATATTCACCTGCAAACAGATTTGCAGCGGCGCCATGCCGGCCGGCCGCTGCTCGGACAGCCGCTGCGCGATCTTCTCGCGCTCGACCGTGTGCACCCAATCGAAGTGCTCGGCGATGGGCCGGGTCTTGTTGCTCTGGATCGGGCCGATGAAATGCCATTCCAGCGCGGGCGCGCCGGCCGCCTTCAGCGCCGCGATCTTGTCCAGCGCCTCCTGCAGGTAATTCTCGCCGAAGGCGCGCTGGCCGGCCCGCACCGCCTCCAGCACCGCGTCCGGCCCGAAGGTCTTGGACACGGCCAGCAGCTGCACCGATTGCGGCGCACGGCCAACATCTTGGGCTGCGGCAACAATAGTCGAGGTGATTGCTTGCAAGTTCTGGGGGATCAGGGACATAATCATCGAGTAAAAATCGTTAGAAACAACGGTTAACGTGAAAGAAACCCGCCGGAACGGGACCTCACCAACGTCAGGCACAGGGATTATAAATGGACATCTCCGAACTTCTCGCATTCTCCGTCAAGAACAAGGCCTCGGACTTGCACCTGTCCGCCGGGCTGCCGCCGATGATACGGGTGCACGGCGACGTGCGCCGCATCAACCTGCCGCCGCTGGAGCACAAGGACGTGCACGGCATGATCTATGACATCATGAACGACGGCCAGCGCAAGGCCTACGAAGAGATGCTGGAATGCGACTTCTCGTTCGCGATTCCCGGTCTGGCGCGTTTCCGCGTCAACGCCTACAACCAGGAACGGGGCGCCTCGGCGGTGCTGCGGACGATTCCATCCAAGATCCTCAGTCTGGAAGAGCTGAACGCGCCGAAGATCTTCGCCGAGTTCGCGCTGAAGCCGCGCGGGCTGGTGCTGGTGACGGGGCCGACCGGCTCCGGCAAGTCGACCACCTTGGCGGCGATGGTCAACCACCTCAACGAGAACGAGTACGGCCACATCCTGACGATCGAAGACCCGATCGAGTTCGTGCACGAGTCGAAGAAATGCCTGATCAACCAGCGCGAAGTGGGTCCGCACACGCTGTCGTTCAACAACGCGCTGCGTTCGGCGCTGCGGGAAGATCCGGACTGCATCCTGGTCGGCGAGCTGCGCGACCTGGAGACCATCCGCCTGGCGCTGTCGGCGGCCGAGACCGGCCACCTGGTGTTCGGCACCTTGCACACCTCGTCGGCCGCCAAGACCATCGACCGTATCGTCGACGTCTTCCCCGCCGATGAAAAGGAAATGGTGCGGGCCATGCTGTCCGAGTCGCTGCAGGCGGTGATCTCGCAGACGCTGTTGAAAACCAAGGACGGCAACGGCCGCGTGGCCGCGCACGAGATCATGGTGGCGACGCCGGCGATCCGCAACCTGATCCGCGAAGCCAAGATCGCGCAGATGTACTCGGCGATCCAGACCGGCAGCAACGTCGGCATGCAGACCCTGGACCAGAACCTGACGGACCTGGTGCGCCGCAACGTCATCAGCGCCGCCGCCGCCCGCAACGCCGCCAAGACGCCGGACAACTTCCCCGGCTAAAAAACCGGGGGTCAAGTCTGACATTCGGACACGGCCTCGGCCGTAAGTGCAGCTACGGCCGAGGCCGTGTCCGAATGTCAGACTTGACCCCGAACTAAAGGAAATACCATGGAACGCGACCAGGCCTCTAAATTCATGTTCGACCTGCTGCGGCTGATGACCAGCAAGAAGGGCTCGGATCTGTTCATCACGGCCGGCTTCCCGCCCGCCATCAAGATCGACGGCAAGATGACGCCGGTGTCGTCGCAGGTGCTGACCTCGGCCCACACCATGGACCTGGCGCGCTCCATCATGAACGACAAGCAAACCGCCTCGTTCGAACTGACCAAGGAAGCCAACTTCGCCATCAGTCCCGGCGACCTGGGCCGCTTCCGGGTGTCGGCGTTTGTGCAGATGAGCTCGGTCGGCATGGTGCTGCGGACCATCACCAGCGAAATCCCCAAACTCGAAGACCTCGGCCTGCCCGACGTGCTCAAGGACGTGGTCATGTCCAAGCGCGGCCTGGTCATCATGGTCGGCGCCACCGGCTCCGGCAAGTCGACCACCCTGGCCGCCATGGTCGGCTACCGCAACGAGAACAGCTACGGCCACATCATCACCATCGAAGACCCGGTCGAATACGTCCACCCGCACAAGAACTGCATCATGACCCAGCGCGAAGTGGGGGTCGACACCGAGGACTGGGCCATCGCGCTGAAGAACACGCTGCGCCAGGCGCCGGACGTGATCCAGATCGGCGAGATCCGCGACCGCGAAACCATGGACCACGCGATCGCCTTCGCCGAGACCGGCCACCTGTGCCTGGCCACGCTGCACGCCAACAGCGCCAACCAGGCGCTCGACCGCATCATCAACTTCTTCCCCGAGGAACGCCGCCAGCAACTGCTGATGGACCTGTCGCTGAACCTGAAGGGCATGATCTCGCAGCGCCTGATCCCGCGCAAGGAATCCAAAGGCCGCGCGGTGGCGATCGAAATCATGCTGAATTCTCCGCTGATCTCAGACCTGATCTTCAAGGGCGAAGTCCACGAAATCAAGGAGCTGATGAAGAAATCGCGCGAGCTGGGCATGCAGACCTTCGACCAGTCGCTGTTCGATCTGCACGAAGCGGATATCATCACCTACGAAGACGCGCTGCGCAACGCCGACTCCGTCAACGACCTGCGGCTGGCCATCAAGCTCGAAGGCAAGGCCGCCAAGAACCGGGATCTCTCGGCCGGAACCGAACATTTAGGACTCGTCTAGAAACCATGACCACAATTTACGACATCACCGCCGACAACCTGTCCGGCGCCCCCGTCAACCTGAGCCAGTACCAAGGCCAGGTGCTGTTGATCGTCAACACCGCCAGCAAATGCGGCTTCACGCCGCAATACAAGGGCCTGGAGGAGGTGTACCAGCAGTTCAAGGACAAAGGCGTGGTGGTGCTGGGCTTCCCCTGCAACCAGTTCGGCGCGCAGGAACCGGGCCAGGCCGACGAAATCGGCGCCTTCTGCGAAAAGAACTACGGCGTCACCTTCCCGCTGTTCGCCAAGATCGATGTCAACGGCGACAACGCCCACCCGCTGTTTACTAAACTGAAAAAAGACGCCCCCGGCATCCTCGGCACCGAGGCGATCAAATGGAATTTCACCAAGTTCCTGATCCGCAAGGACGGCACGGTCTACAACCGCTACGCCCCCGCCACCAAGCCGGAAGACCTGGTGGCCGACATTACTAAACTGCTGGCGGAATAAGCACGCAAAACCGACGCTTCATAAAAAATTGTAAAAAGAGTGAAAACGTTTTCCAAAAAACGTGCCTTCGGTTAACTTTTCGGTAATAATGGCCTCTGGTCATTTCCAAGAATCGAATCCGTAGCCTATGTCGTTGTTTGGAAAACTACTGTCGCGCTGGATGCGGATGGGAATGTATTCCCGCCTGTTCGTACCCATCTTCCTCATCATCGCCATCGTGGTGGGCGTGCGATATACGCTGCTGTTTCAGTCGGAAACCGCCTACGCCGACGCCCGCTATCAGCGCGACGCGGGCGAACTGGCCGTCTATCTGCACAAGGCCCTGCTGCCCGCGCTGACCACGCCGGACCGCGCAACCCTCGACAACACCCTGTCCAGCGCCCTGCTGCTGGAGGCCGACCTGGTCTCGGCGCGGCTGGACTATGCCGGCGGCCACCTGGAGGCGCTGCGCAGCACGCCGCCGCTGGCGGACTACCCGCCATGGTTCCGCGGCCTGCGCGGGCTGGAACCGATCAACCGCACCATCCAGATCGGCAGCGCCAGCCTGGCGCTGGGCTTCGAGCCGACGCTGCCGCTGATGCAGGTGTGGCGCACGCTGCGCCAGCAGGCGGCCATCTCGCTGGTCAACATCACCATCATCTACACGCTGCTGGGCATCATCATCTTCGCCAACCAGCGCATGCTCAGGCGCGTGACCGACACCACCACCCGCTTCCAGAACGGCGACCACGGCATACGCCTGCCCATCGGCGGCACGCTGGAGGCGCGCATGCTGGCCGTCACCTTCAACAACATGGCGCAGCGCGTGCAGGCGCTGGTGCACAAGCTGCAGCAAAGCCAGAACAAGCTGAGCGAACAGCTGGCGCAGACGCTGGAAGCGCAGGCGCTGCTGCAAGTGGAGAAGGAACGCATCGAAGTCACGCTGGCCTCGATCGGCGACGCCGTCATCACCACCGATTTGAGCGGCAAGATCGCCACCGTCAACGACGTCGCCCAGCAGCTCACCGGCTGGCCGGAAGCGCGCGCGCGCGGCATGGAGCTGCACCAGGTGTTCGTGCTGGCGAATAATTTCGGCCAGCATTCGCTGCTCAAGTCGATGGCGGCGATCTACGCCGGCGGCGACGTCATCAAGGTCGGCAACCAGAGCCTGCGCAACCGCATGGGCCAGATCATCACCGTCGAATACACCGCCAACGCGATCCGTTCCGCAAAAAAAGAAGTACAAGGCTCGGTGCTGGTGTTCCGCGACGTGACCGAGCGCCGCCAGCTGATGCAGCAGATCTCCTGGCAAAGCAACCACGACATCCTGACCGGCCTGCCCAACCGCTCGGCGCTGGCCACCCGCTTCGAGCAGGAAGTCATCCGCGCGCGCGAACAGGACTACCTGCTGGCAGTGTGCCTGTTCGACCTCGATCACTTCCAGCAGGTGAACCAGACGCTGGGCCAGGACATCGGCGACGAGATCCTCAAGCAGGCCGCCAGCCGCCTGCACGACTTTGCCGGCCAGCGCCATTACGTGGCGCGCCTGGGCGGCGACGAATTCGTGCTGCTGCTGCCGGAGATGGACGGCCGCGCCGCCGTCGAGCAGGCGCTGGACCGCTTGATGGCGGCGCTGTCGCGCGACTATCTGTGCGAAGGCGAAGCGGTGGGCATGTCGGCCAGCGCCGGCGTGGCGGTCTACACCGGCAACGAGATCAGCGCCGACAGCCTGCTGCGCCACGCCGACCAGGCGCTGTACCAGGCCAAGATCACGGGCCGCAACCGCTATCACTTCTTCGACGCCGACCTGGACGAACAGGTGCGCACCCATCACAACCGCCGCACCGAAGTGCGCGCCGCCCTGCGCGACGGCGAGCTGCGGCTGTACTATCAACCGAAGCTGGACATGCGCAAGGCCCGCATCGTCGGCATGGAAGCGCTGCTGCGCTGGGAACATCCGCTGCGCGGCGTGGTCGGGCCGGGGGATTTCCTGCCCATCGTCGAGCACAGCGACGTCATCGTCGATATCGGCGAATGGGTGCTGCGCGAGGCCTTGCGCCAGCTGCAGGTCTGGCGCGCCTTCGACGCGCGCTGGGTCATCAGCGTCAACATCGCCGCCCGTCATTTCCAGCGCGCCGACTTCGTCGAGCGGCTGACCGCCATCCTGGCCGAGTTCCCGGACGTGCCGCCGCATATGCTGGAGCTGGAGATACTGGAGTCGTCGGCCTTGAGCGACATCGCCCACGTGCGCAGCATCATGCTCGATTGCCAGGCGCTGGGCATCAGCTTCGCGCTGGACGATTTCGGCACCGGTTATTCGTCGATGTCCTATCTGAAGCGGCTGCCGGCGGACATGCTGAAGATCGACCAGAGCTTCGTGCGCAACATGCTGGTGGACCGCGACGACCTGCACCTGGTGAGCGCCGTCATCGGCCTGGCCAAGTCCTTCGGCCTGGGCGTGATCGCCGAGGGCGTGGAGACCATGGAGCACGGCGCCGTGCTGATGCGCCTGGGCTGCGACCTGGTGCAGGGCTACGGCATCGCGCGGCCGATGCCGGCGGACGAGGTGCTGGCCTGGGTCGCCAGTTTCGACACGGCGGCAGTATGGCAGGCGGCCGCACAGCTGCCGCCCATCCTCAGCCTGCACGGCGAGCCGGCCGGCGGCACCGCGCAGATGCCCTTATTTGTGCAAAGCTGAATCGATCAGTTCTATCCAGTGCCTGACCGGCGTGTCCGTGCCCGATTGCAGGTGCGCGGTGCAGCCGACGTTGGCCGAGACGATGGTGGTGGCGCCGGTATCGGCCAGGTTGGCCAGCTTGCGGTCGCGCAGTTGCAGCGACAACTCCGGTTGGAGCAGCGAGTAGGTGCCAGCCGAGCCGCAGCACAGATGGCTGTCCGCGCACAGCACGACATCGACGCCGACCGCGCGCAGCACGCCTTCCACCTTGCCGCGTATCTGCTGGCCATGCTGCAGCGTGCATGGCGGATGGTAGGCCACGCGCTCGCTGATGCTGGCGCGGCGCTTCAGTTCCTCCTCGAATTCCGGCATCACTTCGCTCAGGTCGCGCGTCAGCGCCGCGATGCGCTGCGCCTTGGAGGCGTAGGCGCCGTCGTGCGCCAGCAGGTGGCCGTATTCCTTGACCGTGACGCCGCAGCCGGAAGCCGTCATCACGATGGCCTCCACCGCGCCGTCCTGCACGTGCGGCCACCAGGCGTCGACGTTGCGGCGCATGTCGTCCAGCGCCGCCTCCTGGTCGTTCAGGTGATGGCGCACCGCGCCGCAGCAGCCGGCCTTGGGCGCGACGATCAGCTGCACTCCCAGCGCATCGAGCACGCGGGCAGTGGCGGCGTTGATATTCGGCGCCATCGCCGGCTGCGCGCAGCCTTCCAGCACCAGCATCTTGCGCGCATGCTCGCGCGACGGCCACACGCCGGCGCTTTGCATCGGCGGAATCTTGTCCTGCATGGCGGGCGACAACAGCGGCCGGAATAGCTGCCCCGCGCGCAACGCCGCCGTAAAGACGGCCTTGCGCGGCAAGGCTTCCTTCAGCACCAGCCGTTTCATGCGCTCGATGAACGGCCGCTCCACGCGCTCCTCCACCACCTTGCGGCCGATGTCGATCAGGCGGCCGTACTTGACGCCGGACGGACAGGTGGTCTCGCAGTTGCGGCAGGTCAGGCAGCGGTCCAGGTGGGTCTGCGTCTTGACCGTCACCGGCGCGCCTTCCAGCACCTGCTTGATCAGGTAGATGCGGCCGCGCGGACCATCGAGCTCGTCGCCCAGCAGCTGATAGGTTGGGCAGGTGGCGGTGCAGAAGCCGCAGTGGACGCAGGCGCGCAGGATGGCGTCGGCCTCTTCGCCTTCGCGGGTGTTCTTGATGAAGTCAGCCAGGTTGGTTTGCATAGGGTTCGCTAGTGCTAGTACATGCGGCCGGGATTGAAGATCCCCGCCGGATCGAAGGACCGTTTCAGGCGTTCGTGGATCTTCGCCACGGCCGGCGCCAGCGGATGGAACACGCCGACGTTCTTGTCCGCGCCGCGGAACAGCGTCGCGTGGCCGCCAGCCGCCGCCACGGTGCGGCGTATGCCGGCCGCCTGCTCGGCATCGGTGGATTCGACCTTGAGCCAGCGCTGCGCCCCGCCCCACTCGATCATCTGCTCGCCGCGCAGGATGATGGCGCTGGCGGCGGGCGGCACCGACAGGCGCCATAAGCTGCCGCCGTCGAAATAGCCGTGCGTCTGGTCGCGCAGCGCAGTCCAGAATGCCGCGTCGTCGTCCAGCGGCGCGCCACCCAGCTTGCGTTGCGCGGCCTCCACCGCCGCCTCGGCGCCGGACAGCCGCAGCGACAGCACGCCCTGGTGCCAGCAGCTGGCCGATATCGGCAGCGGCTGGCCGGCCCATTCGTTCAGGTGGCGCAGCGCGTCGATCTCGCTCATCTCGAAGCGCAGGCTGGCCTCGCGCAGCGGCACCGGCAGCACCTTGAGCGACACCTCCAGTATCAAGCCCAGCGTGCCCAGCGAACCGGCCAGCAGGCGCGATACGTCATAGCCCGCGACGTTCTTCATCACCTGGCCGCCGAAGCGCAGCGCCTCGCCGTGGCCGTCCATCAGCACCGCGCCGAGAACGAAATCGCGCACCGCACCGGCGCTGGCGCGGCGCGGGCCGGACAAGGCGCTGGCCACCACGCCGCCGATGGTCGAAGCGGCGCCGTAGCGTGGCGGCTCGAAGGCCAGCATCTGCTGGTGCTGCGCAAGCAGCGCTTCGATCTCCGCCAGCGGCGTGCCGCAGCGCGCGGTGATGACCAATTCGGTCGGTTCGTAGGAGACGATGCCGGCGTAGGCTCGCGTGTCGAGCGCCTCGCCCTGCGGCGGTTGCCCGTACCAGTCCTTGGTGCCGCCGCCGCGCAGGCGCAGCGGCGTGCCGGCCTCGGTGGCGACGCGTATGCGCTCGCTGAACTGCGCGGCGATGTGGGAAGAGGATTCGGTCGTCATGTCGCTCCGTTTAAAAGCGCGGCAGATGGGAGAATGGCAGCATGCCGCCGCTGACGCGCATCTTGCCGAATTCGGCGCAGCGGTTCAGCGTGGGAATGGCCTTGTCGGGATTGAGCAGGCCGGCCGTGTCGAAGGCGCGCTTGACCGAGAAGAACGCGTCCAGCTCGGCCGGCGCGAACTGCGCGCACATCGAATTGATCTTCTCGATGCCGACGCCATGCTCGCCGGTGATGGTGCCGCCCACTTCCACGCACAGCGCCAGGATCTCGGCCCCGAAGGCTTCGGCGCGCTCGAATTCATCGGGGATGTTGGCGTTGAACAGGATCAGCGGATGCAGGTTGCCGTCGCCGGCATGGAACACGTTGGCGCAGCGCAGGCCGTACTTGCTCTCCATCTGCGCGATCCCTTCCAGCACCTGGCCCAGGCGCTTGCGCGGGATGGTGCCGTCCATGCAGTAGTAGTCGGGCGAGATGCGGCCCGCCGCCGGAAAGGCGTTCTTGCGGCCGGACCAGAACTTCAAGCGCTCCGCCTCCGACTGCGACACCGCGATGGCGCTGGCGCCGGCCGTGTTCAGCACCGCCGTCATGCGGGCGATTTCCTCTTCCACTTCCTCGACGGTGCCGTCGGCCTCGCACAGCAGGATGGCGGCGGCATCGGTATCGTAGCCCGCCTTGACGAACGGTTCGACCATGCGCGACGAAGTCTGGTCCATCATCTCCAGCCCGGCCGGGATGATGCCGGCCGCGATCAGCGCCGCCACCGCGTGGCAGCCCGCAGTCACCTCGTTGAACGACGCCATGATCACGCGCGCGGTGGCCGGCTTGGGCACCAGCTTGACCGTCACCTCGGTGACGATGCCCAGCATGCCCTCGGAGCCGATGAACACCGACAGCAGGTCCAGCCCCGGCGCGTCGAGCGCTTCGCTGCCCAGTTCCACCACGTCGCCGTCGATGGTCACCATGCGCACGCGCAGCACGTTGTGCACGGTCAGGCCGTATTTGAGGCAATGCACGCCGCCGGAGTTCTCGGCCACGTTGCCGCCGATGGTGCAGGCGATCTGCGACGACGGATCGGGCGCGTAGTACAGGCCATGCGGCGCGGCCGCTTCCGAGATCGCCAGGTTGCGCACGCCCGGCTGCACCACGGCAGTCCGCGAATAGGCGTCCATGCGCACGACGCGGTTCAGGCGCGCGGTCGACAGCACCACGCCGTCGGCGATCGGCATGGCGCCGCCGGACAGGCCGGTGCCGGCGCCGCGCGGCACGATGGGCACCTTCAGCTCGCGGCACACCTGCAACACGGCGACGATCTGCGCCTCGCTGTCGGGCAGCACGACGATCATCGGCAGCTGGCGATAGGCGGCCAGGCCATCGCATTCATAGGGTCGGGTATCTTCCGGCTCGGACAGGACGGCGCGCGCCGGCAGCACCTGCAGCAAGGCCGCGGCGACCTGCGCGCGGCGGGCGGCGATATCGGCCAGTACGGCCGGATCGGGAGTGGCAGTGTTCATGCGTGGACACCTGGAAGCGCGGAATCAGATGTCGATTGTAAGCACAAACGCCCGATGCTGTGGAATGTTTGACTACTTTACACAACTATCGCCTCGATGATTGCAAGCCAGGCGCCGTAATTTCCCGGCGTGCGCACGCACTTCGGCGGCAGGCAGAGGGCCGCCATGCCCCATGTAGAAGGTCCGCATGCCGGCATCGACCAATCGCTGCAAGGCCGACGCCGTCGCATGCGGATCGTCTTCAAACGGCGGCCGGATCGCATGTCCGGTGCGTACCAGGCCTCCCAGCAGCACGCCCGACGCGATCAGGTCGCCCACCAGCACCTCGCCGCCCGCCAGCTCGATCGATACCGATCCGGCGGTATGGCCGGGCGTATGGCACGCCACGCCTTCCACGCCGTACTGCGACAGCGGAACAAGCTGCCCGTCCCCCATCAGGATATCCGGCGTGAACGGCACATAGGGCTGGCGTATCAGACCGGTCCTGAGAAACAGGCGGCCGAACCAGCCGGTGCTGCAAAAAGTCATCGGCAGCAGCTGGCGGTAGTACGGCAGGTCGCCGCGATGTGCCAGCACCGGCGCGCCGGACAGCTCGCGAAGTCGCGCCGCGCTGCCCGCATGGTCGACGTGGGCGTGGGTGATCACGATCAGGCGGATATCGGCAAACGTCAGGCCGTGGCGCCTAAGCACGCGGGCGATCTTGCCCTCCGACCCGGGCAGCCCGGCATCGACCAACACACAGCCGCCGTCGCCGATGATGAGATGGCAGTTGACCATGCCGAAAGGCAGAATGGAAATGCGGACGATACGTGGGGCGGCCATCGATACAACTCCTTCAAAACAGTCTATGATCACATTCTCAAGCCAATACGCGGCCGTCACAAGTACGCACTTTTTAGTGCCTGTCGGCGATTTGTAACGAGTCTGGAAAGGAGCGCCATGACGCAACGACGGTGGCATATCGAAAACCCGGTCGACTGTCCGCTGGTGGCGGCGATCAATATCGTCGGTGGCAAATGGAAGCCGATCATCCTGCACATGCTGGGTACGCGCACCATGCGCTTTGGCGAACTGCAGCGCAGCATTCCGCCGGTCAGCCAGAAAATGCTGACGCAGCAGCTACGCGAACTGGAGGCGGACGGCATCGTCCAGCGCCGGGTGTATGACGAAAAACCGCTGCGCACCGACTATTCGCTGACCGCGCTGGGCGCCAGTCTGTGGCCCGTGCTGCACACGCTGTACGATTGGGGGCAGCAGCTGGTGGAGCACAAGGCCGCCGCGTAGTCTACAATCGCATCCTCACACTTTCATGCATCAGGGAGCACCATGGGCAATCGACTCTCCAAAATCGCCACCCGCACCGGCGACGGCGGCACCACCGGCCTCGGTGACGGCAGCCGCACCGACAAGGACAGCGTGCGCATCCACTCGATCGGCGAAGTCGACGAGCTGAACTCGCACATCGGCCTGCTGCTGTGCGAAGACATGCCGGCCGACCTGCGCGAAGAGCTGGTCACCATCCAGCACGACCTGTTCGACCTGGGCGGCGAGTTGTGCATCCCCGGCTACCAGATGATCACCGAGGCGCACGTCGAGCGGCTCGATACGCTGCTGGCCAAGTACAACGCCACCCTGCCGGCGCTGACGGAATTCATCCTGCCGGCCGGCTCGCGCGCGGCCTCGCAGGCGCACGTGTGCCGCACCGTGTGCCGCCGCGCCGAACGCGCCATCGTCACGCTGGGCAAGACCGAGACCATCCACGAGCATCCGCGCCAGTATGTGAACCGCTTGTCGGATTTGATGTTTGTGCTGTCGCGGGTGTTGAACCGCTTCGGCGGCGGCAGCGACGTGCTGTGGCAGCACGAGCGCAAGCGCGGCTGAGACGCTTACCGGTCGGACTGGAACAACAGCGCCATGCCCTTGGCCATGCTGAGGCGCGAGGCGCTGGCCGGATAGGCGCTGGACACCAGCGCCGCCTGGTCGCCGGTCGACAGCTTGCGGTAGAAGCTGACCATGTCGGCCGCCGGCCAGCCGGCGCGGTGGGCCAGCACCATGCCCAATTGGTCCGCCTCCGACTCCTGCATGCTCGATAGCTTGGACAGGCGGATCTGCACCGACAGGTCGCTTTCCAGCCGCTCCATCACCACCTCCAGCGGCACCGCCGGATAGCGGTTCAGGAATAGCGCTTCCGACAAGGTTTCGCGGTGATGCTCGGCCACCGCGTGGGCGACTTCGTGGCCTAGCAAGGTCGCCAGTTCACCGTCGCTGAGAGCCAGCTGGCGCACAAAGGCGCTGCCCACCAGGATTTTGCCGCCGGCCATGCAGATGGCGTCGACTTCGGCGTCGCTGGTGGTATGGAACTCCCACTCCCAACCGACCACTTCCGGCTTCAGCGCCACGGCGGCGCGTATCAGGCCGGCGCCGATGGTTTGCAGCCGCGCCAGCAAGATGCGGTCGTCGTCCAGGCGCCCGGCCGCTGCCAGTTCGACCACGCGGTCGATATAGTGGTCCTCCACCGTACTGGCCACTTCCTCGGCGCTAAAACTCAGCTCCTGCGCCCTGCCCGATTCCGGCACCTGCGCGCCCGCCGCCCCGCAGGCGAACAGCAAACCGGCAAACACGGAAGCAACGGCATTCATGGCGATATAAACCGAATAAACTGTTTATACCAATATAGGATGCGCCTGCACGATAGGCAAGAAAAACCGGGGGTCAAGTCTGACATTCGGACACGAGCTGTTCCGTAGTGCGTGCTACGGAACAGCTCGTGTCCGAATGTCAGACTTGACCCCCGGGTGGGTTTAGCCGTTGTTGACGACCAGGCGCGGCTCGGCGGCGGCGTGGCGTTGCTTGATCGAGGCGGTGATGCCGGCGGCGTCCAGGCCCACGCTGGCCAGCAGCTTGGCCGGGTCGCCGTGGTCGATGAACTTGTCCGGCAGGCCCAGCATCTGCAACGGCTTGACGATGCCTTCGGCGGCCATCGCTTCGGCCACGGCGGAGCCGGCGCCGCCCATGATGGAGCCCTCTTCCACCGTCACCAGGTAGTCGTGCTCGGCGGCCAGTTGCTTCACCAGTTCCACGTCCAGCGGTTTGACGAAGCGCATATTGGCGACCGTGGCGTCCAGCGCCTCGCCGGCGGCCATCGCCGGCGCCACCATCGAACCGAAGGCCAAAATGGCAATCTTCTGGCCCTTGCGCTTGATTTCGCCCTTGCCGATTTCCAGCGCGGTCAGCTCCGGCTTGATCGCCGCACCGTTGCCGGCGCCGCGTGGATAGCGGATCGCCGCCGGCCCCTTGTACTGGTAGCCGGTGGTCAGCATCTGGCGGCATTCGTTTTCGTCCGAGGCGGCCATGACCACCATGTTCGGAATGCAGCGCAGATACGCCATGTCGTAGTTGCCGGCGTGGGTGGCGCCGTCGGCGCCCACCAGGCCCGCGCGGTCCAGCGCGAACGTCACGTCCAGGTTTTGCAGCGCGACGTCGTGGATCAGCTGGTCGTAGCCGCGCTGCAGGAAGGTGGAGTAGATCGCCACTACCGGCTTCAGGCCTTCGCAGGCCAGGCCGGCGCCGAAGGTCACGGCGTGCTGCTCGGCGATGCCGACGTCGAAGTAGCGGTCAGGATATTCCTGCTCGAAGCGCACCATGCCCGAACCTTCGCGCATGGCCGGCGTGATCGCGACCAGCTTCTTGTCGGCGGCCGCCATGTCGCACAGCCAGTTGCCGAACACGTCGGTGTAGCTCATCTTGCCCGGCGCGACGGCCGGCTTGATGCCTTCGGCCGGATTGAACTTCGGCGTGCCGTGGTACAGCACCGGCTCCGCCTCGGCCAGCTTGTAGCCCTGGCCCTTCTTGGTCACCACGTGCAGGAACTGCGGGCCCTTGAGCTGCTTGATGTTCTGCAGCGTCGGCACCAGCGATTCCAGGTCGTGGCCGTCGATCGGGCCGATGTAGTTGAAGCCGAACTCCTCGAACATCGTGGCCGGCACCACCATGCCCTTGGCGTGCTCTTCCAGGCGCTTGGCCAGCTCCAGCACGGGGCCGGGCAGCACGGATTTGCCGACGTTCTTGGCGGCGGCGTAGAACTGGCCCGACATCAGGCGCGCCAGGTAGCGGTTCAGCGCGCCCACCGGCGGCGAGATCGACATGTCGTTGTCGTTCAGGATCACCAGCAGGTTCAGGTCCTCCTGCACGCCGGCGTTGTTCAGCGCTTCGAAGGCCATGCCGGCCGTCATCGAGCCGTCGCCGATCACGGCGATCGCGTGGCGGTGTTCGCCCTTGATCTTGGCCGCCTGCGCCATGCCCAGCGCCGCCGAGATCGAGGTCGACGAGTGCGCGGTGCCGAAGGTGTCGTACTCGCTTTCGTCGCGTTTCGGGAAGCCGGAAATGCCGTTCAGCTGGCGCAGCGTGTGCATGCGCTCGCGGCGGCCGGTGAGGATCTTGTGCGAATAGGTCTGGTGGCCCACGTCCCACACGATGCGGTCGTGCGGCGTGTTGAACACGTAGTGCAGCGCCACGGTCAGTTCGACCGTGCCCAGGTTGGACGACAGGTGGCCGCCGGTCTTCGAGACCGAATCGAGCAGGTAGCTGCGCAGTTCATGCGCGAGCGGCGTCAGCTGGGTGCGCGCCAGTTTGCGCACATCCGCCGGTGAGTCTATGTTTTCGAGCAATTTCATTTATGCCTTCCGCTGCACGATCAAATCCGCGAGTTCGCGTAACCGCAGAGCTTTTTCTCCAAACGGCGCGAGCGCTGCGTGCGCGTCGAGCCGCAATGTTTGCGCCAGTGCGCGCGACGGTTCCAGACCCAGGATCGAGACATAGGTCGGTTTGTTGTCGGCGGCGTCCTTGCCGGCGGTCTTGCCCAGCGTGGCCGAATCGGCCGTGGCGTCGAGTACGTCGTCCACCACCTGGAAAGCCAGGCCGATGGCGCGTGCATAGTCGTTCAGCGCCTGCAGTTCGGCCGGATCGAGATCCTTGCCGGCCAGCGCGCCCAGTACCACCGCGGCGCGCAACAGCGCGCCGGTTTTGAGCTGGTGCATCTGCTCCAGCTGTTCCAGCGTCAGGCTCAGGCCCACGCTGTCGAGATCGATTGCCTGGCCGCCGCACATGCCGGCCGAGCCGGAAGCGTGCGCCAGCAGGCGCAGCATCGCCACCTGGCGCGCCGCAGGGATGCTGTCGGCTTCGGACAGCACCAGGAAAGCCTGCGATTGCAGCGCGTCGCCGACCAGCAGCGCGGTCGCTTCATCGTAGGCCACGTGCACCGTCGGCTTGCCGCGGCGCAATTCATCGTCGTCCATGCACGGCATGTCGTCGTGCACCAGCGAGTAGGCGTGGATCATTTCCACCGCCGCCGCCGCGCGGCTCAGGATGGCAGCATCGGCGCCGAACAGGGCGCCGGCCGCGTACACCAGCAGCGGACGCACGCGCTTGCCGCCGCCCAGCAGCGCATAGCGCATCGCCGCGTGCAGCTTGGTCGGGACCGTGGTGACAGGGGGCAGGAAAGCGGATAAATCGTTTTCCGATGCCGCCTGCACGGTCTTCATCCAATCGTCGAAGGCGCCGTTCATTGTTCGGCCTCGCCGGCTTCCGCGAAAGGCTTGAGCATGTCGCCTTCCAGCACCTTGACCTGGGATTCCACTTTCTCCAACTGGGCGGCGCAGAACTTCACCAGCTCCGAGCCGCGCGCATAGGCGGCCACCGAGGCTTCCAGCGGCAGTTGGCCTGCCTCCATTTGTGCAACCAGCTGCGCCAGTTCCGCCATCGCTTCTTCAAACGAGACGGGGGCGGCGGCGGTCGCGTCGGCAGTTAATTTCTTAGACATAGTCACTCAGGTTTCAAGGCAAAAACACGTGCCAGCGCAGTGTAGCCCGTTATTTTAGAACAAACCACCTTATCAGGTGGAACTATAGCGGCCCGGCCAGCGGTGTAAACTATGGATTTTATCGCAATCATCCCTATATCCCGCATAAGCATGCGTTTATTGCAATGATACGCTGATAAATACACTGATAAACGAGCACGGCAGTCCGCTGGAACGAGGAGAAACGCGGTATAATCTCCGGTTCTGTCCGAAATACCATTTTCAACAACTTTGAATTCAGGTCTTTACGGATTCTGTCTCTCTTTGGTTTGATGTACATATTAAGGGGGGTTGGGATGTCCGATCTGGGTACCCACGCCAAGCTGGCGCGTCCAAACGCGCAACTTCCGGTTGACGTCTACTTTGACGAAGCGCTACTGCAGCGGGAAATGCAGCAATTATTCCAGGCCGGCCCGCGCTACATCGGGCACGAGCTGATGGTGCCGAATGTCGGCGACTTCGCGACCCTCGTTTCCGAAAACGAAGGGCGTATGCTGGTGCGCAACGCAAACGGACTGGAGCTGCTGTCCAACGTCTGCCGCCATCGCCAGGCGCTGATGTTCAACGGCCGCGGCAACGCCAACAACATCGTCTGCCCGCTGCACCGCTGGACCTACGACCTCAAGGGGGAGCTGATCGGCGCGCCGCACTTCCCGGAGACGCCGTGCCTGAACCTGCCGAAGACCAAGCTGCAAAGCTGGAACGGCCTGCTGTTCGAGCAGAACGGCTACAACGTCATGGAAAAGCTCAAGGATCTGTCGGTCACCAAGGACCTGGATTTCTCCGGCTATATGTTCGACCACGTCGAAGTCCAGACCTGCAACTACAACTGGAAGACTTTCATTGAAGTCTATCTGGAAGACTATCACGTCGAGCCCTTCCATCCGGGCCTGGGCGGCTTCGTCAGCTGCGACGACCTGCGCTGGGAATTCGGCCGCGACTACAGCGTGCAGACGGTCGGCGTCAACCGGGGCCTGCAGAAGTCCGGTTCCGAAATCTACAAGCGCTGGCAGGAGCAGGTGCTCAAGTTCCGCGGCGGCGAACCGCCGCCGTACGGCGCCATCTGGCTGACGCTGTATCCGAACATCATGGTCGAGTGGTATCCGCATGTGCTGATCGTCTCGACGCTGTGGCCGGACGGCCCGCAACGCACCAAGAACGTGGTCGAGTTCTACTACCCCGAGGAAATCGTGCTGTTCGAGCGCGAGTTCATCGAAGCGGAACGCGCGGCCTACTTTGAAACCTGCGTCGAGGACGACGAGATCGCCCTGCGCATGGATGCCGGCCGCAAGGTGCTGATGCAACGCGGCACCAGCGACGCCGGTCCTTACCAGTCGCCGATGGAAGACGGCATGCAGCACTTCCACGAATGGTACCGGGCCAATATCGATTTATAGGAAACCGATGCAGTCACTTTGGATGTTGTTTGCCAGTTTCATGTTCGCCGCCATGGGGGTGTGCGTGAAGCTGGCCTCGGAGCAGTTCTCCACATCCGAAATCGTCATGTACCGCGGCGTGGTCGGCGTGACCGTGCTGTTCACCATCATCAAACTTCAAGGCGGTAAATTTACCACCACCATGCCGGGCGCCCACCTGTGGCGCGGGCTGGTCGGCGTGGTGTCGCTGTGGCTGTGGTTTTACGCCATCGCCAAGCTGCCGCTGGCCACCGCCATGACCCTCAACTACATGGCGCCGATCTGGATCGCCGTGTGGCTGTTCGCGCTGGGCTGGTGGCACGCCAAGAACCAGGTCAAGTGGCCGCTGCTGGCGGCGGTCGGCATGAGCTTTGTCGGCGTCACGCTGCTGTTGCAGCCGGCCTTCCATTCCAATCAACTGACGCCGGCGCTGATCGCGCTCAGCTCCAGCGTGCTGTCGGCCATGGCCTATATGCAGGTGCGCAAGCTGGGGCTGGCCGGAGAGCCAGAGAACCGCGTGGTGTTCTACTTCTCGATCATGAATCTGTTGGCCGGCATCGCCGGCAATTTCGTGTTTGCCGGCGACCAGGGCGCGGTGTGGCATCCGATCACCAGCATGCACGGCGGCTTGCTGTTGCTGGGCATAGGCATCTGCGCCACCAGCGCGCAGATCGCCATGACGCGCGCCTATCGCCTGGGACAGACGCTGGTGGTGGCCAATCTGCAATACACCGGCATCGTGTTTTCCAGCGTGTGGGGCGTGTTGGTGTTTGGCGACGTGTTCAGCTGGCATAGCTGGGCGGGCATAGGCGTGATACTGGTGTCCGGTGTGGCCACAACGTTTTACAATACGCGTAACACCGAGCGCGGTAAGGCGATAGCCAGTACCGACCCCATAGCCAGCGAAGTCTAAGAGGCCGTTTCAACATGCCCACAGCTTCGTTACAGCTCCTCGCTGCGGGCATGTTGAAACAACCTCTAAGGAACCCCGGAATATGCACACCACTCTGATCGACGCAGCCGAACTGTCCCAGCACCTGACCGACGACAATTGGGTAATACTGGATTGCCGCCACGACCTGATGAATCCCAACGCGGGCCGCGACGGTTTTGCCATCGGCCACATCCAGAACGCGCAGTTCGCCAATATCGATACCGACCTGTCCGGCGCCAAGCAGGGTGAGGACGGCAAGTTCCGCGGCCGCCATCCGCTGCCGGAGCGCGCGGCGCTGATCGAGACCTTGCGCGGCTGGGGCATCAACGACGACACGCAGGTCGTGGCGTATGACGCGCACGGCGGCATGTTCGCGGCGCGCCTGTGGTGGCTGCTGCGCTGGGTGGGCCATCCGGCGGTGGCGGTGCTGGACGGCGGTCTGGCCGCATGGCAGTCGCAAGGCTTGGCTATGGTGACGCCGGCAGCGCCGCGCGCGCGCGGTACGATCCACGAGCAGTCATCGCTGGCGCCGACGGTATCGGTGGAGGACGTGGTGGCCAATCTGGCCACGCAGGCGCGCACTGTGGTCGATGCCCGCGCGGCCGACCGTTATCGCGGCGAGAATGAGACCATCGATCCGGTCGGCGGCCATATTCCCGGCGCCAAGAACCGCTTCTTCAAGGACAACCTGAACGCCGACGGCCGTTTCAAGGACGCCGCGCAATTGAAGGAAGAATTCACGCCGCTGTTCGCCAGCGCGCAGCAGGCGATCATGCAGTGCGGCTCGGGCGTGACGGCCTGCCACAACCTGCTGGCACTGGAAGTGGCCGGCCTCTCAGGCGCCGCGCTCTACCCCGGCTCCTGGAGCGAATGGTGCGCCGACCCGGCCCGGCCGGTGGCGACCGGCGCTTAACCTTTGCGCCTCTGGCGCGCCCAACGGGTAACCATGATTTCACCTTGATGGACACGATAGTCAATCGTATGGCCAGTCTTCGGGACAGGGAATCGACGCGTGTCGCGCCTATCGGTGGGCGTGCCAATTCCCGGCTGAGCTGCGATCACATCCAAGGCATTTTGCAATCGCTGCAAGACAAGCTCGCTTGCTAAAGCATCTTGCGCGTGAATATGAGCAATGGTCTGATCGAGCGATCTGCGTGCCGTCGATGACCAGCGTATTGCCAGCTTAGCCGGTTTTACGCTTGGGTTTGACATGGGCTTCCAGGATACGTCGAGCCTGCGCCATTACCTCTTCGTTCGGGATGGTTCGGCCCGCCGCGATATCCGCATCCGCGTCCAGATCAGCCTGTACGCTCTCCTCTACATCGTCGAATCCATACTGCCAAACTTCTGGCCAAAGGTGTTCTGCGCTAACTTGAGCCAAGGCAGCCAGCCGTTCCAGGCGAGCGCGATCGGGGGCGGAGAGAGCCGCTAACGCTTCAGCTTGCTTTTTTTGTCTGGAGTTCATCCCGCCATGATACTCCCGGCGCCGCCTGGTGCAAGCGTGCCGGGTTGAGCGGTCACAAGCCTCAGTGGCCGTGGGTCAGGAACAGCACGATGGCGACGCCGAGCGCGATCAGCAACACTTGCGGGATGGTTTCGCGCAGCGTGGCGCGGCGCTGCATCTGCGGCATCAGGTCGCTGACGGCGATGTAGATGAAGCCCGACGAGGCGAACACCAGCACATACGGAATCATGCTGCTGGCGCGCTCCAGCGTGTAATAACCCAGCAAACCGCCGGCGATCGCCAGCAGGCTGCACAGCAAATTATAGACATACGCCCGCGTGCGCGAGAAGCCGGCGTTGAGCAGCACGATGAAATCGCCGATCTCCTGCGGAATCTCGTGCGCGATGATGGCCAGCCCGGTCACCAGCCCCAGCTCCGGATTGGCCAGGAAGGCCGCCGCGATCAGGATGCCGTCGGTGAAGTTGTGCATGCCGTCGCCGACCAGGATCATCCAGCCGGCCTTGCCCGCCTCGCGCTTGTCGTGGCCATGGTGATGATGGTGGCCGTCGCCCTCGTGGTGGTGCGAATGGCGCAGGATGGCCGTCTTCTCCAGCAGGAAGAAGGCCAGCAGCCCGCCCAGCAGGGTCGCGAACAGGCTGCGCGCGCTGGCGCCCGATTCGAACGCTTCCGGCAAGGCGTGCAGCAAGGAGGTCGACAACATGATGCCCACCGACAGGCTGACCATGCGCTCCACCACCTTCGACAGCAGCGTAAACGAGAACACCGCGGCAGCCGAGATGCTGACGACGCCGGCAACCGTGGTGGCCAGTAGGATGGAGATGAGTACGGGATCGATGTTATAGCCTCTTGTAGCAGGGACCGCGCCGCTGCGCGCAGGCCGGGGGCGTCATTTTACCGCCCGGCCCGGTTTTATGCTCATCTTTGGCTAAAAACCCGGTAAAACAGGGCTTAGATCACGCCGTTTTGCTTGAACCACACCTGCAAACGGGCCCAGCCATCCTTGGCGTCGGCCTCGACGTAGCTGGCGCGGTAGTCGGCGTGGAAGGCATGGCCGGAGTTCGGATAGACGACGAAGCTCGCCTTGTTCGGTCCCTTGGCCAGCGCCGCCTTCATCGCCGCGATCGAATCCTGGCTGATGCCGGTGTCCTTCAGGCCGTACAGGCCCAGCACCGGCACCGTCAGAGATCCAGCGATATCAACTGGGTGCCTGGGAGTCACCGGAGTGCTGTCGCCCATCAGGCGGCCGTACCAGGCCACGCCGGCCTTGATGCTCGGATTGTGCGCGGCGTACATCCAGGTGATGCGGCCGCCCCAGCAGAAGCCGGTGATGCCGATCTTGTCGCCGTTGCCGCCATTGGCCTTGGCCCAGGCGACGGTCGCGTCGAGGTCGGCCATCACTTGTGCGTCCGGCGTCTTGGAGATGATGTCGCGTTGCAGCTCGGCGATCGAGGCGGCCTTTTGCGGATCGCCCTGGCGCACGAACAAGTCCGGCGCCAGCGCCAGGTAGCCCAACTTGGCGAAGCGGCGGGCGACGTCGGCGATGTGCTCGTGCACGCCGAAGATTTCCGACACCACCAGTATCACCGGCAGGTTGGTCTTGCCTTCGGGCTGGGCGCGGTACACCGGCACCTGCACGCCGGCCACCGTGAGGGTGATGGTGCCGGCGGTCAGGCCGGCGGTGTCGGTCTTGACGACGTTCTGCGCCACCACCGGCAGCGCGGCGGCGGCAAAGCCGGTGCCCAGCGCCACCTTCAGGAAGTCGCGGCGGTCGACGCCGTCCGACAGACTGGTTTTGGTCAGCAAACTCTCTGCGTCCTGCCTCAAATCATCCATGCGATTCCTCCGTAGATTGCGCTCCGAGGCTTAATGTGCCTCGTCCCAGTTTTTACCGACGCCGACTTCGGCGGTCAGCGGAACCTTCAGCTCCGCCACGCCGGCCATCAGCTTCGGCAGCATTTCCTTGACCAGCGCCAGTTCGGCGTCCGGCACTTCCAGCACCAGTTCATCATGCACCTGCATGATCATCTTGGTCTGCAGCTTATCCTTTTCCAGCCAGTCCTGCACCGCCACCATGGCCAGCTTGATCAGGTCGGCCGCCGTGCCCTGCATCGGCGCGTTGATCGCGGCGCGCTCTGCGCCCTGGCGGCGCGGGCCGTTCGGCGAATTGATCTCCGGCAGCCACAGGCGGCGGCCGAACACGGTCTCCACATAGCCGCGCGCCTTGGCCTGCAGGCGGGTGTCGTCCATGTACTGCTTGACGCCGGAGAAGCGGGCGAAATAGCGGTCGATATAGCTTTGCGCCGCGCCGCGCTCGATGCCCAGGTTGCCGGCCAGGCCGAACGCGCTCATGCCGTAGATCAGGCCGAAGTTGATGACCTTGGCGTAGCGGCGCTGCTCGCTGCTGACCTCTTCCGGCGGCACGCCGAAGATCTCGGCGGCGGTGGCGCGGTGAATGTCGACGCCCTCGGCAAACGCGCGCAGCATGTTCTCGTCTTCCGAGATGTGGGCCATGATGCGCAGTTCGATCTGCGAATAGTCGGCCGAGACGATGTGGCTGCCCGGCGGCGCGATGAAGGCTTCGCGAATGCGGCGGCCTTCCTTGGTGCGGATCGGGATGTTCTGCAAATTCGGATCGTTGGAGGCCAGTCGGCCCGTCACCGCCACCGCCTGCGCGTAGTTGGTGTGGACGCGGCCGGTGTCCTGGTTGATCCCCTTCGGCAGCTTGTCGGTGTAGGTCGACTTCAGCTTCGACAGGCTGCGGTATTCCAGCAGCACTTTCGGCAGCGGATAGTCCTCGGCCAGCTTTTGCAGCACCTCCTCGTCGGTGGACGGGGCGCCGCTCGGGGTCTTCTTCACCACCGGCAGCTTCAGCTTCTCGAAGAAGATCTCGCCGATCTGCTTCGGCGAGCCGAGGTTGAACGGTTGCTCGGCCAGTTCGTGCGCCTTCGCTTCCAGCTCGACGATGCGCGCGCCCAGCTCGGCCGACTGGGTGTTGAGCAGCTCGGCATCGATGTGCACGCCGTTGCGCTCGATCTTTTGCAGCACCACGGCGGTCGGCAGTTCGATGTTGCGGTAGATGAAGCTCAGCTTGGCGTCGTTTTCCACCTCGCCGATCATCGCAAGGTGCAGGCGCAGCGTGATGTCGGCGTCTTCCGCCGCGTACTCGGTGGCGCGGCCGATTTCCACCTTGTCGAAGGTGATCATGCTGGCGCCCTTGCCGCACACGTCCACGAACGGAATCGTCGTGTGGTTCAGGTGGCGCAGCGCCAGGCTGTCCATGTCGTGCGTGCGGTGCGATTCGAACACATACGATTCGAGCAGCGTGTCGTGCTCGATGCCTTGCAGCTTGACGCCGTGGTTGGCGAAGATGTGGCTGTCGTACTTCAGGTTCTGGCCGACCTTGAGCTTGTTCTTATCTTCCAGCCATGGCTTCAGCCTGGCCAGCACATGCTCGCGCGACAGCTGCTGCGGCACGCCGGGATATGCGTGCGCGACCGGGATGTAGCAGGCCACGCCCGGCTCCACCGACAGCGAAATGCCGACCATCTGCGCCGTCATCGGCTCCAGCGACGTGGTTTCGGTGTCGACCGCGGTGAGCTTGGCGGCGTCGATCAGGGCGATCCACTTGTCCAGTTGTGCGTCGGTGAGCACGGTTTCGTAGTTGGTGTTGAGCTTGGGCGCTTCGCCGAACATGTCCATGTTGACGGAGACGGCGCCGCCGGCCGCCGGCGCGGCGGCGGCGGCGGCGGCAGAAGCGGCGGCGGCAGCCTTGCCGGCCGCGCCGACCGGCGCCGACGGCGTGCTTCCGCCCAGCTCGCGCAACAGGGTCTTGAAGCCGTATTTGCTGAAGAAGGCCAGCAGCGTTTCCTGGTCTTCGCCGCGCGCCACCAGCGATTCGGCGATGGTCGCCATGTGGGCCGACAGGTCGCAGTCCAGCTTGACGGTGATCAGTTCGCGGCCCTTGGGCAGCCATTCCAGCGCGCTGCGCAGGTTCTCGCCCACCGCGCCGCCGATCTGCGCGGCGTTGGCGATCACGCCGTCCAGCGAGTCGTAGGCGCTCAGCCACTTGAGCGCGGTCTTCGGGCCGCACTTGGACACGCCCGGCACGTTGTCGACGGTGTCGCCGATCAGGGTCAGGTAGTCGATGATGCGGTTCGGCGGCACGCCGAACTTGGCCAGTACGCCGGCCTCGTCCATTTTCTCGTTGGTCATGGTGTTGATCAGCATGACCTTGTCGTTGACCAGCTGCGCCAGGTCCTTGTCGCCGGTGGACACCACCACGTTCATGCCGGCCTGCGCCGCCTGCACCGACAGCGTGCCGATGACGTCGTCCGCCTCCACGCCCTCGACCATCAGGATGGGCCAGCCCATGGCCTTGACCGCCTCGTGGATGGGCTCGATCTGCAGGCGCAGGTCGTCCGGCATCGAGGCGCGCGTGGCCTTGTATTCGGGATACATGTCGTCGCGGAAGGTCTTGCCCTTGGCGTCGAACACGCAGGCGATGTAGGCGGCCGGGTAGTCGGCGCGCAGGCGGCGCAACATATTGACCATGCCGTGCATGGCGCCGGTCGGATGGCCGTCGGGGCTGCGCAGGTCGGGCAGCGCGTGAAAGGCGCGATAGAGGTAACTGGAACCGTCAACTAACAGCAGGGTATTTTGCATAGACACTAGATATGGGTGAGGGCGCCGCGCAACAATGGCGGCAAGGCCACGAACGAATGCCGCATTATCGCAGGTTTTGGCGGCGCTTCCGCCACCCGCCACGGTCTTTTCAAAACAACAACATACTCGCCGGTGCCGTGGGGAAATCGGCTTTTAAAAACAGCGAAGCGTGTCTGTTTGTTACAATGGATCATACATAAAAATTTGACGGTTTTTCACAGCCGTTTTTCACCCTAAGGCGATCCATCATGACGCGCACCTCCTTTCTTGTGCCTGCCCTCCTCCTGACGCTCAGCGCCCACACGGCGTTTGCCCAGTCGACTCCGAGCCAGGCGCCGCCAAAACTGGAAAAGATCGAGGAAGTGGCCGAAGATCCGATCACCGTGACCGCCAAGCCGACGCCGGAACGCAAGATCACCGAAAAGCGCGACAACAGCGGCCAGGTGGTGGAAGCGACCGTCAAAAGCGGCCCCAGCACCTACACGCTGAAGCCGAACCGCCCGGCCGGCACCGCCTTACCCGGCGATGCGATGGGGAGCGCCAACCGCGGCCCCCAATGGACGGTGATGGAATTCGACATCGGCAAGAAAAAGAAAAAAACCACGGAAGAAGACGGCTCGACGGACACCGCCGCGCCACCCGCCGTGAAATAACGCGCGCGCCCGCCCAGCGCGGGCGTCCCCCGGCGCCCGTCCCGACGGCGGCGCCGCTCACCGAACCTCATCAAGTTTTCTCATGGCAGTGTTTACCCCGGTCAGCCTGGACGACCTTACCCAGTGGATCAAGCAATTCCCCCTCGGCCAGCCCTTGGCGCTCAAAGGCATCGCCAGCGGCATCGAGAACAGCAACTTTTTCCTGACGACGGAAGCGGGCGACTACGTCCTGACCATCTTCGAGGTGCTGACCTTCGAGCAGTTGCCGTTTTACCTCAAGCTGATGCACCACCTGGCCGATCGCGGCGTGCTGGTGCCGGCGCCGGTCGCCAACGACCAGGGCGAGCTGATTGTTGCCCTTCACGGCAAGCCGGCGGCCATCGTCACCAAGCTCGAAGGCAAGTCGCAGATGGACCCGCAGCCGGTGCATTGCGCCGCCGTCGGCGCCATGCTGGCGCGCATGCACCTGGCCGGCGTCGACTATCCGCTGCAGCAGCCCAATCTGCGCGGCCTGGACTGGTGGAACGAGACCACGCCGCAGGTGCTGCCCTTCCTCGACGAGCGCTGCGCCCACCTGCTGCGCGCCGAGATGCATTTCCAGGAAGCGTTTGCCGGCTGCGACACCTACCGCGCGCTGCAACGCGGCCCGGTGCACGCCGACCTGTTCCGCAACAACGTGATGTTTGACGGCGAACGCCTGACCGGCTTCTTCGACTTCTACTTCGCCGGCTGCGACACCTGGCTGTTCGACGTCGCCGTCACCGTCAACGACTGGTGCATCGCCCTCGACACCGGCGTGCTCGACACCGCCCGCGTGCGCGCCATGCTGGACGCCTACCACGCCGTGCGGCCGTTCACCGACGCCGAGCAGACCGCCTGGCAGCCGATGCTGCGCGCGGCGGCGCTGCGCTTCTGGCTGTCGCGCCTGTACGACTTCCACCTGCCGCGCGCAGCGGAGATGCTGACGCCGCACGATCCGACCCACTTCGAACACATCCTGCGCGAACGCATCGCCACGCCGGCGCCGGGATTGCGCGGATGAACAAGCTCCCCGCCAAGGCCGGTTGGCACTGGGTCAAGCAGGCCATGCAGCTGTTTCGCAAGCAGCCGGGCGCGCTGATGGCGCTGTTCTTCTGCTGCATGTTCCTGTCGCTGTTCTCGCTGGTGGTGCCCTTCCTCGGCTCGATCGCGCCGACCTTGCTGGCGCCGATGTTCAGCATCGCCATGCTGCAAGCGTGCGCCGACGTCGACCACGACAAGCGGGCCCTGCCGAACCTGGTGTTCAGCGGCTTCCGCAAGCCGGTGCGCAAACCCTTGCTGGGACTGGGCGTGCTGCACCTGCTGGTGATGCTGCTCGCGCTGGCGGTGCTGAGCTGGCTGGACGACGGCGTGCTGATCCAGATGGCCTCGCGCCAGATCCCGATGGACCAGGACTTGCTGGAAAACTCCCGCAGCGCGCTGTTCGTCTCGTCCGGCATCTACATGCTGGGCTGGATGCTGACCTGCCTGGCCGCGCCGCTGATCTACTGGCAAAAGATGACGCTGGCCAAGGCGCTGTTCTTCAGCGTGGTGGCGGTGTGCCGCGACATCAAGGCCTTCCTGACGGCGGCCGTGGTGCTGTTCCTGATGTTCCAGGTCGGCAGCATGCTGCCGATGCTGGTGTTCGACTCGGCGCAGCTGAAGGTGACGGCCATCTTCACCCTGTTCCTGATCATGGTGGTGCTGATGCACTGCACCCTGTACGCCTGCTACCGCCAGATCTTCGGCACGCCGGAGGCCAGCGCGCCGCCGGTCGCGCCACCCGCTCCTTAATCTTCTTTTCGCCCCATGACCACACCCCGCACGCTGGCCGCCGCCATCGAATCGAACGACAATAGTTTCAACCTGGTGCGACTGGTCGCCGCCTTGCTGGTGGTGCTGTACCACGCCGGCGTGCACCGCACCGTGGCGCCGGGGCCGGATCCGTTCAGCGCGCTGCTGCCGCCGAGCGCCGACATCGGCGCGCTGGCGGTCGACGTCTTCTTCGTCCTGAGCGGCCTGTTCATCACGCAAAGCTGGATGCGCGATCCCGACCTGCCGCGCTTCATCGCGCGCCGCGTCACGCGCCTGGTGCCGGGCCTGTTCGTCTGCCTGGCGCTGACCACTGTCGTCGCCGTGATCTTCTTCTCGGCCGAAGGCATCGCCGGCCTGGCCGATCCGGCGCCGTGGCGCTACATCTTCAACGGCGCCATGCTGCACTGGCTGGTCTACATCATCCCGCCGGCCGAGCTGGCGCTGCCCAAGGTGCTGGGCGGGGCGCCGCTGAACGGCTCGCTGTGGACGGTGTACTGGGAGGGCCGCATGTATGTGATGGTGGCGCTGATCGGCTTCGCGGCGATCCTGCCGATGCGGCGCTGGATGATGGCGATGTCGCTGATCCTGGCGCTGGCGGCGTTTCAATTCCCCACCGTGCTGGCCGGCTATGTGTGGGAAGAGCGGCTGTGGACGCTGTTCCTGAGCGGCATGCTGCTGCAAACGCTGGCCGCCGATGTGCGCTTCGGTCCGCGCCAATTCATCGCCGCCGGCGTGCTGCTGGCCTTGAATTCGACCCGCTGGCTGGCCCTGGAACACCAGGCCCTGACGGTGTTCGGCGTCAACCTGGTGTGCATCACGCTGGCGCTGTGGGTGGGCAGTTCGCAGCTGCTGCGCTGGCGCCATTTGCAGCGCCACGATTACTCCTACGCCATCTACATCTATCACTGGCCGGTGATGATCATGCTGAAAAACGTGCTGCCGCCATCCGGCATCTGGACCATGCTGGCGGCCACGCTGGCGATCGTGCTGCCGTTGTCGGTGTTCAGCTGGCATTGCGTGGAAGCGCCGGCGCTGGCCTATGTGCGCGCCGCGCTGAAGCGGCGGCGCGGGATCGCCGCCGCGTAAGCCGGGGGTCTAGCGGCCCAGGCGGTCCAGCTTGGCGATGCTGAGGTCGAGCACCTTCATGCCGTGGCTGCCGAAGTTGATCTGCGCGCGGGCGTTGTTGCCGCTGCCCTCGATGTTGACGATCACCCCCTCGCCGAACTTGCCGTGCGCGACGGACTCGCCGATGCGCCAGCCGCTGCCCGGCGATTTCTGCGCGATCTTCTGCGCGATGGCGTTGTCCGAACCGACCAGCGGCGCCTGGTCCCAGGCCGATTTCTTGTTGCCGGACCAGTGGGACTGCACCTTCGGCGACAGCCACTTCAATGATTCTTCCGGCAGCTCGTCGAAGAAGCGCGACTTCATGTTGTAGCGGGTCTGGCCGTGCAGCATGCGGGTCTGCGCGAAGCACATGTACAGGCGCTGGCGCGCGCGCGTGATCGCCACGTACATCAGACGGCGCTCCTCTTCCACACCGTCGTGCTCGCGCGAGCTGCTCTCGTGCGGGAACAGGCCCTCTTCCAGTCCGGTGATGAAGACGTTGTTGAACTCCAGCCCCTTGGCCGAGTGCACCGTCATCATCTGCACGGCTTGCTGGCCGGCGGTGGCCTGGTTGTCGCCCGCCTCCAGCGACGCGTGCGACAGGAAGGCCGACAGCGGCGACATCACGGTCGGCAGCGCGGCGTCGGCGTCGAGGATCTCGAAGCCGTCCTCGTTGACGATGGGCACGCCCGCCTGGGCCTGCGCCTGCGGGCCAAGGTGCGCCGGGGCGCCCTGGCCGAAACCTTCCTCGGACACGAACTGGGTGGCCGCGCTGACCATCTGCTCCAGGTTCTCGATGCGGTCGGCGCCTTCTTTTTCGGTCTGGTAGTGGGCCAGCAGGCCGGACGCCTCCAGCACCACGCGCACCAGTTCCGGCAGGGCCATCTGCTGCGTTTCAAAGCGCGCGCCCTCGACCAGCTTGACGAAGCCGCCCAGCGACGAACCGGCCTTGCCGGCCACATACGGCACCGCCGCGTACAACGAAATGCGGTGCTGGTCGGCGGCCGCCTGCAAGGCTTCGATCGAACGCAAGCCGATGCCGCGGGTCGGGAAGTTCACCACGCGCAGGAAGGCCGAATCGTTGTGCGGATTGTCCATCAGCTGCAGGTAGGCGATCGCGTGCTTGACCTCGGCGCGCTGGAAGTAGCGCAGGCCGCCGTACACGTGGTAGGGAATGCCGGCCGAGAACAGCGCATGCTCGATCACGCGCGACTGCGCGTTGGAGCGGTACAGCACGGCGATCTCGCTGCGGGCGGCGCCGTCGGCGATCAGGTTCTTGGTTTCCTCGATGATCCACTGCGCCTCGGCCAGGTCGGAGCTGGCTTCGTACACGCGCACCGGTTCGCCGTGGCCGGCGTCGGTGCGCAGGTTCTTGCCCAGGCGCTTGCTGTTGTTGGCGATCAGCACGTTGGCGGCGTCCAGGATGTGGCCGTGGGAGCGGTAGTTCTGCTCCAGCTTGATCAGGTTCTGCACCTTGAACTCGCGTTCGAAGGCGCTCATGTTGCCGACGTTGGCGCCGCGGAAGGCGTAAATGCTCTGGTCGTCGTCGCCGACGGCGAACAGGGCGCTGCCGCCGTCGCGCTCGCCGTGGCCGGCCAGCAGCTTGAGCCACTTGTATTGCAGGTCATTGGTATCCTGGAACTCGTCGACCAGGATGTGCTTGAAGCGCTGCTGGTAGTGCTCGCGCAGCGGCTGGTTGCGGCTGAGCAGCTCGTAGGTGCGCAGCAGCAGCTCGGCGAAATCGACCACGCCTTCGCGCTGGCACTGGTCGTCGTACAGCTGGTAGAGCTCGCACTTCTTGCGCTCGTCGGCGTTGTAGGGTTCGATCTTGTTGGCGCGCAGGCCCTGGTCCTTGGCGCCGTTGATGAAGTACATCACCTCTTTCGGCGGAAACTTCTCGTCGTCGACGTTGTTGGCCTTGATCAGGCGCTTGATGGCCGACAGCTGGTCCTGGGTATCGAGGATCTGGAAGGTCTGCGGCAGCGCGGCGTCGCGGTGATGGGTGCGCAGCAGGCGGTTGCACAGGCCGTGGAAGGTGCCGATCCACATGCCGCGCGTATTGATCGGCAACATCGCCGACAAACGCGTCATCATTTCCTTGGCGGCCTTGTTGGTGAAGGTCACCGCCAGCAGGCCGGACGGCGACACCTGGCCGGTTTGAATCAGCCAGGCGATGCGGGTCGTCAGTACGCGGGTTTTGCCGGAGCCGGCGCCCGCAAGGATCAGGGCGCTTTGTGCCGGCAGGGTCACGGCGGCGAGTTGTTCGTCGTTGAGGTTATGAAGAAGATTGTGCATGCCGTGATTATACCGGCACTGGCTGCATACACAGTACTTCCTGGTTTAGGCGGACGGCGCCGGGACGGCTTTGCCGGCCTTGATGGCGTCCTTGATCAGCTCCTTCATGGTGCGCTCGGCTTCGCGGCTGGCCTTGGCTTGCTCGCGGCCCAGCTCGCCCATGGCCTGGCCCAGCTCGGCCATCGGCTTGCCGGCTTCCGACATCTGCTTGCTCAGCGCCTTCATCGGCTCCTGCATGGCGTGGATTTTCTCCAGTTGCGGCGCCAGTTCGCGCTGGGATTGGGCGATCTGGCTTTGCAGCGGCGCCATTTCCGCCTGCAACGCGGCCTGGCGCTCGTGGAAGCGGCGCAGCTTTTCCGGGGTCGGATCGTCGCCCATTTCGCGCGCGGCCTGCTCGATGCGGCGGCCCAGCGCTTCCTGCTGGCGGCCAACCCGCTCGATCAGGCGCTGCTGGCGGTCCATGTCCAGCTGGGCCCGGCCTTCGGTATCCCGGCCCAGTTTCTCCATTTGCCGGCCCAGCGCGTCCATGACTTTGCCTTGCGCATCCATTTTCTTGCCCTGCTCATCCATCTTCGCACCGATGCGGTTGACGGCGGCCCACGCTTCGTCAGCCTTGGCGATGGCGGCCGGGTCCTGGATCAGATAGGCCTTGTCGCCGTCGCGGAACCAGATGAAGTCGCCCTTGACGGCGCGGCGCGCGTTCTCGATTTTGGGCAGGTCCTGGTGCGTGGCCGAGACCGTCATGTTGTCCTTGTTGGCGTGTACCAGCGCATAGCCGGAACGCTGGCCGTCGCGGCTGGAGAAGGTGGCGCGATCAAAATGGTAGCTTTGCGCTCCAGCCGGAGCCGCAGGCGGTGCGGGCGGCGCTGCAGGCGCTGCCGGTGCCGCCGGCGCAGCTGGGACTGCAGGCAAGGCTGCGACTGCTGGAACTGCTGGCACTGCCGGCATCGCTGGCATTGCGGGAGCCGCCGCCAGCACGCGCGGAGGCTTGGCTGGCTTCGGCGGTTTGGCCGGCGCTGCTGGCGCCGCCAGCTCGGCGACTGGAGCCGGCTCCGCAGGCTCTGCGGGCGCTGCCGGAGCGGCAGGTTCCGGCGGTGCAGGCGGTGCTACCGGCTCGGCCTGGTCAGCGTCAGCCACCTGGCTGACTTGGGCGATCTGCGCGCCGGCGGCAACGGCCGGCGGCGCGGCGTGGGCGTAGAACACCGCACCGGCAGCAAACAAACCCATCAGGGGCAAGGCCATTTTCCAGCTGACCGGTTCGACATCGGGACGCAGCAGGCGTTTAATACGAGACATGAGATTTCCTCCGTGAGCCGCGTGGGCTAGTTGTGTGGTGTCGAACTGGAACCGATCCAGTTCCGACAGGGCCTTTGCCAGCCTCTGGGGCTGGCCAAGCATGTCCACCGCGAGGTCGTCGGCGATTTGTTCCCGCTCGATCCGTATCCTGCGTGACAGGGCCCAAACACTAGGGTGATAGAACAGCACGATCTCGATCGCGCTTTGAATCAGGTTGACCAGGTAGTCGTGCCGCTTGATGTGGGCCAGCTCGTGCGCCAGCAGCGCCTCCAGCAGATCGGGCGGCATGCCGCTGACCAGCGCGGTCGGCACCAGCACGATGGGACGCCAGCAGCCGGCCGTGATCGGGCTGTCCAGCAGATCGGCCACGCCCAGCCGCACATGGCGTTCGATGTCGAAGCGGCGCGCCAGTTCGGACAGGCGCCGCTGCCAGTAATGATTGACGGTGTATTCGCCGGCGCGGGTGCGCTCGGCAACCCACTTCAGGCCCAGCGCCAGCCGCAGCGACATCAGCGCCGCGCCGGCCAGCCACAGGCCGACCACCCACGGCAGCTGGCGCCGCAGCAGCGTTTCAATCGAGGAAAAAGCGCCATCGCCCAGCAGGCCGGGCGCGGCGGCAGCGGCGGCCTGACCGGCGGCGTCCGCCATACCTGCGCCCTGCCCGGCAAACACGCGCAACAGCGCGGCGGAGCCGGCGCCGCTGTCGGCATCGGCCAGCTGGGCCAGGATGCCGGCCAGCGGCAGCGCCGCGCACAGCAACATGCCGGCACAGGCCACGGCGTAACGGGTCTGCGGACGGGCCCCGCGCAGCGCATGCATCGCCAGCGCGACAGCCCAGCCGATCAACAGGCCCTGCCAGATAAAGTGCAGCAGCGCCCAGCCGACGGCGGGCACCAGGGCGGCCAGGACGCTGCTCATGAGCGTCCTGCCTGCCGTGAAATCTTATGATTGCGTATCGCTTCCATTCCGCACTCCCCAGTTGATGGATGTAGAATAAATTATCTAGATGACGATGTCTAGAACTTTTTTTCTACATCCACCCAACCGGGTTTAGTGGGCGCGTTTGGCGCTGATGGTGACGACTGGCATCTTGACGCCGTCCACCACGACCATCTTGACCGAGCCGGCGTCGATGGCCGGCGTGGCGCGCACTTCGGCGCTGGCGTAGCCGGTGGCGCACAGGATAACTGCGCTGGCGACGAAGATGATTTCCATGTTTTTCAGTACGTTCATGATGTTTCTCCTTCAGTGGTGGGCCTTACTTCCATGACTCCACTGTAGACAAACACACCGCTGAACGCCTGCGGATTGCGACGGAATGCAAGTTGACCGGAGCCAGCTGCATTCCGCGGCGACAGACGTCAATAGATGACGACGGAACGGATCGATTCGCCGCTCTTCATCAAATCGAAGCCTTCGTTGATGCGTTCCAGCGGCAGGCGATGGGTGATCAGGTCGTCGATATTGAGCTTGCCCTCCATGTACCAGTCGACGATCTTCGGCACGTCGGTGCGGCCGCGCGCGCCGCCGAATGCGGAGCCCTTCCACACCCGCCCCGTCACCAGCTGGAACGGACGGGTGGAAATCTCCTGCCCCGCCGCCGCTACGCCGATGATGATGGACTGGCCCCAGCCCTTGTGGCAGCACTCGAGCGCCTGGCGCATGGTGGTGGTGTTGCCGATGCACTCGAAGCTGTAGTCGGCGCCGCCGTCGGTCAGCTGGATGATGGCGTCGACCACGTTCTCCACTTCCTTCGGATTGATGAAATGGGTCATGCCGAACTTGCGCGCCATCTCCTGGCGGGCCGGGTTGATGTCGACGCCGATGATCTTGTCGGCGCCCACCATCCTGGCCGCCTGGATCACGTTCAGGCCGATGCCGCCCAGGCCGAACACCACCACGTTGGCGCCCGCCTCGACCTTGGCCGTGAACAGCACCGCGCCGACGCCGGTGGTGACGCCGCAACCGATGTAGCAAACCTTGTCGAACGGCGCGTCGGAACGGATCTTGGCCAGCGCGATCTCCGGCACCACGATGTAGTTGGAGAAGGTCGACGTACCCATGTAGTGGTAGATCGGCTTGCCGTCGATGGAGAAGCGGCTGGTGGCGTCCGGCATCAGGCCGCGGCCCTGCGTCGAGCGGATCGACTGGCACAGGTTGGTCTTCTGCGACAGACAGAATTTGCACTGGCGGCATTCCGGCGTGTACAGCGGAATGACGTGGTCGTCCTTCTTGAGCGACTTGACGCCGGGGCCGACGTCGACCACCACGCCCGCGCCTTCATGGCCGAGGATGGCCGGGAAGATGCCTTCCGGATCGGCGCCGGACAGGGTGTAGTAATCGGTGTGGCAGATGCCGGTGGCCTTGATCTCGACCAGCACCTCGCCTTCGCGCGGGCCGCCCAGTTCCACTTCCTCGATCGTCAGCGGTTTGCCCGCCTGCCATGCAATAGCTGCTTTGGTTTTCATTGTTCGTCCTGTGGCTGCGTTGTTCGGGGCACCGGAACGGGGGGCCGTTCCGGTGGTCCGCCATGATAGCAAGCCGGGGACGATCTGTGGCGCGTACGACTACTGCGGCTCGACCGGCATCGCCGCACCGATGCCCAGCAGGTCGGACACGGTGCGCCACAGCTGGCGCGGCGAGGTCCACGGCTTGGGCAGGAAGGCGCCGCCGGCCGTGTGCCGCTCGGGATGGCGCGCCGAGTACACCAGCACGCGCGCGTCGCCCTGCTGCTGGTACAGCAGCGGCAGCAGGCTGGCGCCATCGCCGTCGGGCAGGTCGGGGTCGATCACCACCAGCGCGAACTGCTGGTGGTGCAGCATGTCGCGCGCATCGGCCAGGGTGGACGCATGGGTGACCCGGGTTTCCGGCACCAGCAGCGTCGACAGCACCAGCGCCGCATCGAAGTCCTTGTCGATATGCAGCACGCGGGGCGCTTCGGCGAAAATCGAAAAACCGATCGCGGCGCCGCCGTCCTGCTCGCTGAAGGGCCGATAGCTGTCCTGGGAATAATCGTTGGTCATAAGTGTCTCCGCACACAAAACTGATGGAAATGCGACGCTGGCAGCACGGGCTGGCAAGGCAACGCAAGGGTCGGCGGAGTTGGGCCGAAGGGAATTTGACGGTCGCAGGGAACAGGCGGCCGAAGCGGCGGCAGGCGCAGGTTGGAGGCCCCGCCGCACTACGAAGCGGGCAGGACAGGCCTGCCGCTCATGGACACAGTCTACATGAAGAGTACTGTAAAGCAAGAAAATACCGCAAATAAACCGCCGGCGTTTACTTTTTCAGACGCTGGTTGAACGCCACGTGCAGGCTGTTCAAGGTTTCCTCGGCGGCCAGCAACTGGTCGGCGACCTCGTTGACCTTGCGGCGGTTGGAGCGGGCGTGGTCGCGCAGCACCTCGAAGGCGGTGTTGCGGTCGGTCTGGAACTTGCACATCAACAGGCCGACGGCCAGGCTGGTCTCGCGGCCGGCGGCCAGCGCGGCGTTCAGATTGAGTTCGGTGCGGCGCAGCTGGCGGATTTCGTCGGCGCGCGCCAGGCCGGCGGCAAAGGCCGGCATCAGGTGTTTTTCGTCGACCGGCTTGACCAGGAAGCCCACCGCGCCATACGAGGCGGCCTGCTTGCCGGCGTCGGCGTCGCCGCGGCCGGACAGGAACATGAAGGGCACCGAGCTGGTGGCGTGCAATTGCTTGGCCAGCTCCAGCCCGTTCATGCCGGGCATGTGGATGTCGAGCAGGGCCAGGTCCGGTTCGCGCTGGGCGATCTGCTCCAGCGCTTGTTCGGCCGACGAGGCCTTGAGGATGTCGTAGCCGGCGTGGCCGAGCACCTCGCCCAGGAAATCGAGCAGCAGTGGGTCATCGTCGACGATCAGAATCAGACGCTTCGGGCTGGAAGGGACATTCATGTGGCGGCAACCTTAGGCTTAAGCTAACGCACCAATTATAAGGCGGAAAACCGCCCGTCATGCCAGCCTTTTATTGGTCGATTTTTTTGTCGGCATAAAGCCGCAGGAACGCGGCCACGGCGGCGGCTACGTCGTCGGCCTGGTAGACGCTGCTGATGGCCGCCACCATCGACGCGCCGCGCGCCGCCAGCGGCGCGGCGTTGTCCGGCGTCATGCCGCCGATCACCACGCTCGGCACGCGGATCACTTCGCGCGCCTGGTCGAGGATCTCCATCTTGGTAGTCACTGCGTATTTCTTCACGCGCGAAGGGTAGAAACCGCCGAACGCCACGTAGCTGGCGCCGGCCGCCTGCGCCGCCAGCGCGCGCGGCAGGTCGCCATAGCAGGAGGCGCCGATGATGGGGGCCGGCCCCAGCCGGGCGCGCACCTGCGCCACGTCGGCATCGGTGCCGCCCAAGTGGACGCCGTCGGCGCCGAGCTGCTCGCACAGCTCGACATAATCGTTGACGATGAAGGGCACGCCGTAGCGCCGGCACAACGCCAGCAGCGCGCCGGCTTGATCCAGGCGCTGCGCCGGGCCGGCTTCCTTGTGGCGGTATTGCAGCATCGCGACGCCCGGCTGCGCGCCCTGGGCGGCGGCCAGCGCCCGTTCGCTCAGCTCCAGCATCCGGCTGGTGTCGTCCCAGTTGGGGGTAACCAAATAAAGTCCTTGCATGATGTGCTCTCAGCTTTCAGATCAGGGGGAGGCGCTGCGGGATGCGCTGGCCGGCGGCCACCGTGTAGGCGCCGCGCAGCGCGCGATAGCAATACTGTTGCGCCAGTTCCAGCGCGCGTTCCATCGACATGCCCAGCGCCAGCTGGCCGGCGATGGCCGAAGCCAGCGTGCAGCCGCTGCCGTGGAATTCGCCGGCCAGGCGCGGCCAGCTCCAGTCGCGCGCGTCTTCCGGCGGCGCGCTGTCGGACAGGCGTGGCGCCGGCGTGGCGCCGGGGCCGAACCAGCGGTTGACCACTTGCTCGCCATGATCGTTGACGACATCATGGCCGCCGGTGATCAGCACATGGCGGCAGCCGCGCGCGCGCAAGGCCTGCGCCTGCGCGCGCGGATCGGCTTCGCCGGTCAGCGCCAGCGCTTCCGGGCCGTTGGGGGTGAGCACCGTCACCAGCGGCAGCAGCGGCGCCAGCGCCTGCACCGCGTCGTCGCGCGACAGCAGGTCGCCGTGGCCGCTGGCCAGCACCGGGTCCAGCACCACCGGCAGCTCCGGCTGGCGGGCACGCAGGCGGGCGATGATTTCGGCGATCGCCAGCGCGTTGGCGGCGCTGCCGGGAATGCCGATCTTCACCGCGCGCACCGTCACCTTGTCGAGCAGCGCCTGCGCCTGGCGCAGCACCATGGCGCCGTCGACCGGCTGCACGCCGTAGACGCGGTCGTTGTCCTGCACCGTCAGCGCGGTGGCCACGGTGAGCGCGTGCGCGCCCTGCCCGGCCACCGCCTGCAAGTCGGCAGCGATGCCGGCGCCGCCGGACGGATCGAGTCCGGCGAAAACCAGCACGCACGGGCGGGCCACCAGTTGTGCCATCAGCTGTGCCGTCATTTGCGAGGACAGGCGCTCGCTCATGCCAGCCGGCCCGCCATCGGCGAGGACGGCGAGGCGGCGAACTTGCGGGCGATGCGGCCGGCCAGGTAAGCCTCGCGGCCGGCCTGCACGCCCAGCTTCATGGCGCGCGCCATGCGCACCGGGTCGCGCGCGCCGGCGATGGCGGTGTTCATCAGCACGCCGTCGCAGCCCAGCTCCATGGCGATGGCGGCGTCCGACGCCGTGCCGACGCCGGCGTCGACCAGCACCGGCACCTTGGCCTGGTCGATGATCAGCGACAGGTTCCACGGGTTGAGGATGCCCATGCCGGAGCCGATCAGCGAGGCCAGCGGCATCACCGCGACGCAGCCGATTTCTTCGAGGATCCTGGCCTGGATCGGATCGTCGCTGCAGTAGACCATGACGTCGAAGCCGTCCTTGACCAGCGCCTCGGCGGCGATCAGGGTTTCCGGCATGTGCGGGAACAGCGTCTTCTCGTCGCCCAGCACTTCCAGCTTGACCAGCTTGTGGCCGTTCAGCAGTTCGCGCGCCATCTGCAGCGTGTAGACCGCGTCCTTGGCGGTGTAGCAGCCGGCCGTGTTGGGCAGGATGGTGTACTGCGACGGCGGCAGCACGTCCAGCAGGCTGGGCGCCTTCGGGTCCTGGCCGATGTTGACGCGGCGGATCGCCACGGTGATGATTTCCGCTTCGGCGGCGTCGGTCGCCTCGCGGGTCTGTTGCAGGTCCTTGTACTTGCCGCTGCCGACCAGCAGCCGCGATGTGTAGCTCTTGCCTGCGATGGTCAGCAGGTCTTGGGTTGATGCGTTCATGTCCGTCTCCTCGATATGCTTTACCCCGCACGCCTTTGCTTCGGCGCCAGCGCCCCAACTTAGGGGTCAGACCCCGTACGGGGTCTGACCCCGCCTGGCAGTGCGGGTCAAAAAATCAGCCGCCGCCGATGGCGCGCACGATGTCGACCTTGTCCTGCGGCTGCAGCTCGCGCTGCGGCCACTGCTGGCGCGGCACCACCGCGCGGTTGACCGCCAGCGCCAGCGCCTGCCCGGTCAACGACAAAGCGTCGATCAGTTCACCCAGCGTCTGGCGCGGCGGCACCTGGTGCGGGGCGCCGTTCAATTCGATGTCGATCATGCCGGCCTCACAACTTGCGATACAGTTCGGCGCCGTTCTTGATGAACTCCACCGCCTTGACCTGCATGCCCTGCTCCAGCGCCGCGCCGTCGGACACGCCGTTGGCCTTGGCGTACTCGCGCACTTCCTGGGTGATCTTCATCGAGCAGAAATGCGGGCCGCACATCGAGCAGAAGTGCGCCACCTTGGCCGAATCCTTGGGCAGGGTCTCGTCGTGGAATTCGCGCGCCTTGTCCGGGTCGAGGCCGATGTTGAACTGGTCGTCCCAGCGGAACTCGAAGCGCGCCTTGGACAGCGCGTTGTCGCGGATCTGCGCGCCCGGATGGCCCTTGGCCAAGTCGGCCGCGTGGGCGGCGATCTTGTAGGTGATGATGCCGTCCTTGACGTCGTTCTTGTCGGGCAGGCCCAGGTGCTCCTTCGGCGTCACGTAGCACAACATGGCGGTGCCGTACCAGCCGATCTGCGCGGCGCCGATGCCGGAGGTGATGTGGTCGTAGCCGGGCGCGATGTCGGTGGTCAAAGGGCCCAGCGTGTAGAACGGCGCTTCGTGGCACTGTTCCAGTTGCAGGTCCATGTTCTCTTTAATGAGCTGCATCGGCACGTGGCCGGGGCCTTCGATCATCACCTGCACGTCGTGCTTCCAGGCGATCTGGGTCAGTTCGCCCAGGGTCTTCAGCTCGCCCAGCTGGGCTTCGTCGTTGGCGTCGTAGATCGAGCCGGGACGCAGGCCGTCGCCCAGCGAGAACGAGACGTCGTAGGCCTTCATGATTTCGCAGATCTCTTCGAAGTGCGTGTACAGGAACGATTCCTTGTGGTGCGCCAGGCACCACTTGGCCATGATCGAGCCGCCGCGCGAGACGATGCCGGTCAGGCGCTTGGCCGTCATCGGCACGTAGCGCAGCAGCACGCCGGCGTGGATGGTGAAGTAGTCGACGCCCTGCTCGGCCTGCTCGATCAAGGTGTCGCGGAAGATTTCCCAGGTCAGGTCCTCGGCCTTGCCGTTGACCTTTTCCAGCGCCTGGTAGATCGGCACGGTGCCGATGGGCACCGGGCTGTTGCGGATGATCCACTCGCGCGTTTCGTGGATGTGCTTGCCGGTCGACAGGTCCATGACGTTGTCGCCGCCCCAGCGGATGGCCCAGGTCATCTTCTCGACTTCCTCGCCGATCGACGAGGTGACGGCGGAGTTGCCGATGTTGGCGTTGATCTTGACCAGGAAATTGCGGCCGATGATCATCGGCTCGATTTCCGGGTGGTTGATATTGGCCGGGATGATGGCGCGGCCGCGGGCGATTTCCTCGCGCACGAATTCCGGCGTGATGGTGGCCGGGATGCTGGCGCCGAACGACTGGCCCGGATGCTGGCGGCCCATCAGGTCGGCCAGGCGCTGGCCCATCGGGCCGGAGTTCTTCAGGTCTTCCATGTACTCCTGGCGGCGCAGGTTTTCGCGGATGGCGACGAACTCCATCTCGGGCGTGACGATGCCCTGGCGCGCGTAGTGCATCTGCGTGACGTTCTTGCCTTCACGGGCGCGGCGCGGCTTGCGGTGCAGGTTGAAGCGCAGCTCGGCCAGCGCCGGGTCGGCCAGGCGCGCCTGGCCGTATTCGGAGGTCGGGCCGTCCAGTTCCTCGGTGTCGTTGCGCTCCAGGATCCACGGCAGGCGCGGCGTCGCGGCCAGGCCGGAGCGGATGTCGATCACGGCGTCGGGATCGGTGTACGGGCCGGAGGTGTCGTAGACGTAGATAGCCGGATTGGCTTCGAAGCCGAACGAGGCCGGCGTGTCGGACTGGGTGATTTGGCGCATCGGCACGCGGATGTCCGGACGGCTGCCTTCGACGTAGACTTTGCGGGAATTCGGCAAGGGCTTGATGGCTGCCTCGTCCACCGTGGCGGTGGCGGAGAGGAATTTGGCGTTGGCGTTCATGTGGCTCCTTCGTTAGCTACAGGAGCCAGCAAAGGAGATTGGACGGTGCCGCTCACAGGGTGTGGCGGCGGTGTCCTAAGCTTCCCTTCGCTGGCATTATCCAGATCAGGTTCGGAGGGTATTTCTCACCCGCGCATCGCAATGCGCAGGACCCCTAGCGTGTGCCACCTTGCGGCAGCGGGGCGATTATACGCCGCGCCGCGCCGCGCGGACAACGTCGGCGTTAAAAAAAACCACAATACCTGGTATGGCGCCTGGCAGGACGCGGCAGGCGGGCCGATGTGTAACAAATGTAAAAGCCGCGCACTATGTTCGCCATCCAACATAGAAGTTTCCAAGAAGAACTCACAATATCCGCACAGCGACACGCATGTCGCCACAACAAGCGCCGCAGGCGCGACTATCTGGAGATCGATCATGAAACCAGCACACCCATCCATCTATCTTGCCGCCGTCGCGGCCTTCAGTCTGGCCGGCCTGAGCGCCTGCGGCGGCGGGGGCGGCGGCAGCGGCGATACCGCGCCGGCCACCACCATGGGCACGCTGTCGGTGTCGCTGACGGACGCGCCGTCGTGCGGCTTCGACGCCGTCAACGTCACCGTCAACAAGGTGCGCGTCCACCAGAGCAGCACGGCCAGCGACACCGACGCCGGCTGGACCGACATCACGCTGGCCCCGGCCCGCAAGATCAACCTGCTGAACCTGACCAACGGCACGCTGGAGGCGCTGGGTCAGACGTCGCTGAGCGCGGGCCACTACACGCAGTTGCGGTTGGTGCTCGATCCCAACACCGGCAACGGCCTGGCCAACTCCGTGCTCGTCAGCGGCGGCACCAGCGAGCAATCGCTGGATACGCCGAGCGCGGTCCAAAGCGGCATCAAGCTGGTCAACGCCTTCGACGTCGCCGCCGGCCAGCGCGTCGACCTGGTGCTGGACTTCGACGCCTGCAAATCCATCGTCACCAAGGGCAATGGCAAGTACGCGCTGAAGCCGGTGGTGAAGGTGATTCCGACCACGCTGAACGGCATCGGCGGCTTTGTCTCGACCGCGCTGCTGGGCAGCCACGTGATGGTGTCGGCGCAGCAGAACGGCGCCATCGTCAGCGCCACCACGCCCAACGCCGTCACCGGCGAGTTCGCACTGAGTCGCCTGCCGCTGGGTAACTACGACGTGGTGGTCACGGCCGACGGCAGCGCCGCCGCCGTGGTCGGCACGGTGCCGGTGACCAGCACCACGGCCACGGTCGCGATCAGCACCGCCGCCGCGCCGATCACGCTGCCGGCGGCCACCACCGGCAGCATCGGCGGCGCCGTCGCCTTGACCCCGGCCAGCAGCACCGCCACCGCCTACGTCGCCGCCAAGCAAAGCTTCGTGGCCGGGCCGACGGTCACCATCAAATACCAGGGCGCCGACCTGGCCAGCGGCAGCTACACGCTGAGCGGCCTGCCGGTCAGCGCGCCACGGTACGCGGTGTACAGCGCCACGCTGCCGCTGCAATTTGCCAGCGCCGCCACGGTGCTGCCCGGCCCCGGTAAATACCTGGTCGAGGCCTCGGCCGAGGGCTACACCACGGCCAGCCTGCCGCTGGTCGATATCTCGCTGACCAACCAGAGCAACGTCAACTTCAACCTGAAGCCGTAAGCGCCGGCTGGCTTGCCCTGCTAGCGGAAGGGCAAGCCCAGCAACCTGGCCCATTGGCGATCGCCGGGATAGCGATCGCGGTCGTCGACGCCCAGCCGTTGCGGCGCGGCGGCCGGCAGGCGGAAGGTGCCGAACAGCTGGTCCCAGATCGAGACGGTGGCGCCATAGTTGCCGGCCTCGTCCCGGTTTGCGCTGTGGTGGAAACGGTGCAGCTCGGTGCCGACCAGCAGCCGGTTGAACCACCCCGCCCTGGCGTCGACATTGAAGTGCGACACCAGGCCCTGGAAGCCGTTGAACACCGAGGCCGCGAACACGGCCGCCGGCGAGAAGCCGAACAGGATGGCGGGCAGCATCAGCAACACGCGGACGTAGGCGCTGTTGATCGGGTGTCCCACCACGTGCATGAACACATAGACTTCGCCGGGCAGGTGGTGGACCGCATGGGTCTTCCACAGCCAGCGGCCCAGCGCGCCCCGCCCTTCGTGGCTGTAGCGGTGCAGCCAGTACCAGAGGAAATCCGACAGCAGCACCGCGCACACCGCTTCGACCTGCCACGGCAGCGTGCTCCGATGCAGCGGCAGCCCGGCATGACGGCCGGCCAGCCAGGTCACGACGTAGGTGGTGGCGGCGATGGTGGCGCCGTTGACGACCAGCATCGGCAGGTCGCGCATGAAAAACGAGGCCCGGGTCATATTCCATTCGCGGCGCAGCGGCGCGATGCGCTCGAGCAGCACCATGGTCGCGATCATGCCCAGCAAATAAGCCGGATAGGCCTTGCCGAGCGGCCCGAGCCGGCCGCCGACCGAGGCGTGGATGAAGGCCAGCGTGGCGGCCAGCGCGAGCGGGTAAAACAGGTAGCGCCACCAGCGCGCGGGGACGTGGGTATCGGACATGGATTAAACTCCTGAAGTGGACAGGTGTCCATGATCGTCCCCGCTTCCCTGCCGCGACAGCGCGCAGGCCGGGGCGATGTCCGTTAGCAGACATCCACCCGCTTTATGTCCAGGAACGCCATGACCGCCAGCAAACCAGAACCGGACCGCCGCGTCCTCAAAACCAAGGCGGCGCTGCGCGACGCGATGCTGGACTTGATGGCGCCGCGCGGCTGGGACGAGATGACCATCCAGGAAATTTGCGACCGGGCCAACGTGGGTCGATCGACCTTCTACATGCACTACCAGAGCAAGGACGAGCTGCTGGCGGAAGGCATGAACGACTTGCGCGACATGATCGCGGCGCAGGCGGCGCAGGCTGGCCACGCGGACTGTCGCTTCCTGCCCGGGCTGCTGGAGCACATGGCGCAGCAGCGCGAAGTGTTCCGCGCCGCCATCGGCCGCCGTGGCGGACACGGCGTCGCGCGCCGCTTCAGGACCATGGTGTGCCAGCTGGTGGAGATCGAACTGCAACGGAGGAAGCATCCGGCAGCGGCGCATCCGTGGGTGGCCCGCTTCGTGGCCGGCGGCGTCGTCGAGGCGATGGCGTGGTGGGTGGACGCACCAGAACCGCCGTCGATCGCCACCATGCAGCGCGAGCTCGACGCGCTTGCCGAGGCATCTCTGGGCGGCAAGAACAGCATGGCCGTGACGGCCGTCGCGAGCAACGTCTAAGACTTGCAGTGGTTTGCAGGTGTTTGCTCATGCCGGATACCCCTCTGCGCCACGGCAAACTGCGCTCCCGAAAAATCGGTTCTGATAAGGTAAATCCAAGCTCTGTGCTGAGCTTGACCTACCCAATCGAGAGCAATACGATGAACACTGCGGAAAAGCTGTTTGCCGCCATGTCGGCTCATCCACAGGACTGGCCATTAAACCTGTTTATGTGCGCCAATTTGTGGCGTTTGTAAAAGGGAGCTCGCGATGAACAACCTGGATGAATATCCTTATGAAATCCGCCCGTTGACACAGGACGAAGGCGGAGGTTTTCTAATCAGTTATCCGGACTTCTCCGTCTGCATCTCCGACGGTGAGACGGTGGAGGAAGCCATTGTCAACGGACGTGACGCGTTAATCGCGACTATCACAGCTCTGCAACTCGAAAACCTGCCTGTGCCAGCCCCACATAGTGGCGCTAAAACGAACAAAATTGCCTAGCAATTCATTCTCTAATCCTTGAATGCTGGCGGGCGCTTGCTCATCCCGGACATCATGGCTTCCTGCAAATCGGCCGACATCAGCATGGCGGCGTTCCAGGTGGCGTTGTAGTTGAGGCCGTCTGCCACCGAGTGGTCGCGGGCGTAGGTGATCATTTCCTTCACGCCGCGGATCGCCAGCGGCGCCTTGGCCGCGATTTCGGCGGCGATCGCGCGCACGCCTACACGCAGCGCTTCCGGCGTGTCGTACACGCGGTTGACCAGACGGATCTCTTTCGCTTCGGCCGCGTCGACCTTGCGCGCCGTGTAGGCCAGTTCGCGCGCCATGCCGTCGCCGATCAGCCTAGGCAGGCGCTGCAGGGTGCCGACGTCGGCGGTCATGCCGATGTCGATCTCCTTGATGGTGAACCAGGCGTCGGCCGAGCAGTAGCGCATGTCGGCGCAGCAGATCAGGTCGATGCCGCCGCCGACGCAGGCGCCGTGCACGGCGGCCAGCACCGGCTTGCGGCAGCGCTCCAGGCTGGTCAGCGTGTCCTGCAGGTCGAGGATCACGCGGCGCAGGTTCTCGCGCGTGCGGCCGTCGCAGTCGTCGCGGATCTGCGGGCCCAGGCCCATCATCATCTGCAGGTCGATGCCGGCGGTGAAGGCCTTGCCCTCGCCTTCCAGGATCGCCACGCGGATCTCCGGCGTGGCGTCGATGTGCTGGAAGGCGCTGCGGATGTCGTTCCACATCGCCAGGTTCATGGCGTTCAATTTTTCCGGACGGTTCAGGCGCACGGTGGCGATATGGTCTTCAACGCTGAGGGTCACGGTTTCAAAGCTGGGCATCGGGGTCTCCTGTTATGTATCGCTCAAGAATACCCCAGGTGGGGCGGCCGCAACAAGCCGGCCGCCCCATCATCTCTATTGCTGCGGGTAGGTCACGGTCAGCGTGTAGCTCGATGCCGAGTAGCCGTTCAACAGCACGTAGGCGTTGCCGTTGGCGCTGTACGACACGCTGCAGCTCTCGGTGCTGGTCGGGCCGTCGGACTTGCAGTCGTAGCTGGCGGTGCTGGCCGGGCCGGCCTTGCGCACGTACAGGTCGGTGTCGCCGCTGCCGCTGAGCGTGGCCTTGAAGCTGCCGTTGGCCGCCACCGCATACGGACCGTAGGCGCGGGTCTGGCCCTTGGTCAGGGTGCCGGTGAAGGTCTCGGTGTGGTCGGCCGGCGGCGTCACGCCGGCGCCGTCGCTGCCCAGCTCGACCGCGTAGGCCAGCGCCATGCGCGCGAACTTGAGCGCGTGGTCGGCCTGGTTGCCGGTGTTGGCGTAGGTGTCGTTGGCGGTGTGGATGTAGGGATCGTCCTCGCCCATCGCCGCCTCGAACGGCATCGACGACCAGTAGCCGGCCGAGGTCCACGACGCATGGTCGGAGCAGGCGTAGCCGCACTTGTCGTAGCCGATCTTCAGGGTCGGCAGGTAGGTCGTGATCAGGTTGCCGACGAAGGTGTTCTGCGCGCTGTCGGTGTAGTCGGTGTACAGGTAGATGTCGTTGACCGATCCCTTGTAGTTGGTCATGTCGAGCTGCATCACGCCGACCACGTTGACGTTGTTGGCCTTGTGGTTCTGGGCGATGTCCTGCGAGCCGCGCAGGCCCACTTCCTCGGCGGCGTAGCCGATCATCTTGATGGTGCGGCGCGGCTTGTAGCCGCTGGCGATCATCACCCGCAGCACCTCGGTCATGCTGGCGATGCCGGAGGCGTCGTCGTCGGCGCCGGGCGCCTTGGTGGTCTCGCTGGTGCCGGACTGGTTGATCGAATCGAGGTGGCCGCCCAGCACCACCACTTCGTTCGGATTGTCGGTGCCGGTGATGGTCAGGATCACCGATTTCTGCGGCCAGGACGCGTGCGTGTACTGGGTCACGGCGATGTCGCTGCGGCCGGCCGCCATGGTGGTCCAGCGCTGCTTGAGCCAGTTCGACGCGTTGACGCCGTTGTTGGTGGTGTAGTAGCGGTTGGCGTAGGACGACATGTCGACGATGGTCTGGCCGATGTTACTGGCCTGCATTTGCGTCAGCATGGGATTGACCACGCTCTGCTGGTCGATCACGTAGGACGGCCGCGCCGCGGCCAGCTGCGCAGCACGGCCCTGGCCCTGGGCCTTGGCCGGCGTCAGCGCGGCGATGCCGGCCGCCTCGCTGGCGTGGAACATGAAGCCGCCGCAACGGCGCAGCTTGCGGTGCACGGCGGCCGACAACGCGAGCATCTGCTGCTCGTCGACTTCGACCAGGTGCAGTTTCTCCTGGCCGGCCGAGGCCGCGAAGCTGGCACGGCTTTCGCGCGCCAGCACCTGTGGTGCGACTTTTTGCAATTGCGCATAGGCGGCGTCGCCGACGCTGATCCAGACCTTGTCGGATTGGGCCAGCGCGGAAGCCGATGCACCGGCGAATAAGCCTGCGATCAGCACAGCAATGATGCGAGTTGTCATTTCCGTCTCCATGTCAAAAAAACATTATTAGGACAGGCAACGGTATGCTCTTCGATGGGCCGAGTCAAAAAACTTGCGTAATTCGACATCCGGACCGGAAATGTCCAGAGTTTAACAAGCCGCTAATGTGCTCGTGGCTTGCCGCGTCATCTATAATGGCTGTTTTCCCAAATTTAATCTGCCAAATCATGGAATTAGCCAAGTCTTTCGAGCCTGCCGACATTGAACAATTCTGGCGTACCGAGTGGGAACAGCGCGGTTACTACACCGCCACCATCGACGCCGGCAAACCTTCTTTCAGCACCCAGCTGCCGCCGCCGAACGTGACCGGCACCCTGCACATGGGCCATGCCTTCAACCAGACCATCATGGACGGCCTGACCCGCTACCACCGCATGCTGGGGCATAACACCGCCTGGATCCCGGGCACCGACCACGCCGGCATCGCCACCCAGATCGTGGTGGAGCGCCAGCTGGACGCGCAGAAAATCTCGCGCCACGACCTCGGCCGCGAAGAGTTCGTCAAGAAAGTCTGGGAGTGGAAAGAGAAATCCGGCTCCACCATCACCGGCCAGATGCGCCGCCTGGGCACCTCGCCGGACTGGAAACGCGAATACTTCACGATGGACGAGCCGCGTTCGAAGGTCGTCACCGACGTCTTCGTGCGCCTGCACGAGCAGGGCCTGATCTACCGCGGCAAGCGCCTGGTCAACTGGGATCCGGTGCTGGGCACCGCCGTCTCCGACCTGGAAGTGGTGTCGGAAGAGGAAGACGGTTCGATGTGGTACATCAAGTACCCGCTGGCCGATGGCAGCGGCACACTGACCGTGGCCACCACCCGTCCTGAAACCATGCTGGGCGACGTCGCCGTGGCGGTGGACCCGACCGACGAGCGCTACCTGCCGCTGGTCGGCAAGATGCTCAAGCTGCCGCTGACCGACCGCGAAATCCCGATCATCGCCGACGAATACGTCGACAAGGAATTCGGCACCGGCTGCGTCAAGATCACCCCTGCGCACGACCTGAACGACTACGCCGTCGGCCAGCGCCACAAGCTGCCGCTGCTGACCATCATGACGCTGGAAGCGAAGATCAACGACGAAGCGCCGGAAGCGTATCGCGGCATGGACCGCTTCGTGGCGCGCAAGCAGATCGTCGCCGACCTGGACGCGCAAGGCCTGCTGGAACAAGTCAAGCCGCACAAGCTGATGGTGCCGCGCGGCGATCGCACCGGCGTCATCATCGAACCGATGCTGACCGACCAGTGGTTCGTCGCCATGAGCAAGCCGGCGCCGGAAGGCACTTTCTTCCCGGGCAAATCGATCGCCGAAACCGCGCTGGACAAGGTCGCCAGCGGCGAGATCAAGTTCGTGCCGGAAAACTGGAGCACCACCTACAACCAGTGGCTCAACAACATCCAGGACTGGTGCATCTCGCGTCAGCTGTGGTGGGGCCACCAAATCCCGGCCTGGTACGACGAGGCCGGCAACATCTTCGTCGCCAAGACCGAAGCCGAAGCGATCGCGCAGGCGGCCGCCAAGGGCAGCACCGGCCCGCTGCGCCGCGACAACGACGTGCTCGACACGTGGTTCTCGTCCGCGCTGGTACCGTTCTCCACGCTGGGCTGGCCGGAAGAAACGCCTGACATCAAGGCCTTCCTGCCGTCGTCGGTGCTGGTGACCGGTTTCGACATCATCTTCTTCTGGGTGGCGCGCATGGTCATGATGACCGCGCACTTCACCGGCAAAGTACCGTTCGAGACCGTGTACGTGCACGGCCTGGTGCGCGACTCGACCGGCCAGAAGATGTCCAAGTCCAAGGGCAACACGCTGGATCCGATCGACCTGATCGACGGCATCGGCATCGATGCGCTGGTGGAGAAACGCACCACCGGCCTGATGAACCCGAAAGACGCCACCAAGATCGAAAAGGCCACCCGCAAGGAGTTCCCAGAGGGCATCGCCGCCTACGGTACCGATGCGGTGCGCTTCACGATGGCGTCCTACGCCTCGCTGGGCCGCAACATCAACTTCGACCTGGGCCGCGCCGAAGGCTATCGCAACTTCTGCAACAAGCTGTGGAACGCCACCCGCTTCGTGCTGATGAACACCGAAGACAAGGATTGCAGCGCGAGCGTGGCCGACCTGTCGAACGCCGACAAGTGGATCATCTCGCTGCTGCAAAAAGCCGAGCTGGACGTGGCCAAGGGCTTCGAAGACTACCGCTTCGACAACATCGCCTCGACCATCTACAAGTTCGTCTGGGACGAGTACTGCGACTGGTATCTGGAAGTGGCCAAGGTCCAGGTGCAAAGCGGCACCGAAGGCCAGCAACGCGCCACCCGCCACACGCTGCTGCGCGTGCTGGAAGTGGTGCTGCGCCTGGCGCATCCGATCATTCCGTTCGTCACCGAAGCGCTGTGGCAGGCTGTCGCGCCGCTGGCCGGCAAAACTGGCGATTCGATCATGATGCAGCCTTACCCGATCGCCAACACCGCCGCCATCGATGAATCGGCCGAGGCCTGGATGCAGCAGCTGAAGGCGCTGACCGATGCGACCCGCAACCTGCGCGGCGAAATGCAGCTGGCGCCGTCGCTGCGCGTGCCGCTGATCGTCGAGCCGACCAATGCGGCCGACAAGGCGGCGATGGAAGTGTTCGCACCGTACATCCAGTCGCTGGGCAAGCTGGCCGAAGTGCAGATCGTCGATGCGCTGCCGGAATCGCCGGCCGCCGTGTCCATCGTCGGCACGACCAAGCTGATGCTGAAGGTGGAGATCGACGTGAAGGCCGAGCGCGAGCGTCTGGCCAAGGAGATCGCCCGCGTTGAAGGCGAGATCAACAAGGCCAACGGCAAGCTGTCGAACGAGAGCTTCGTCGCCCGCGCGCCGGCCGAGGTGGTGGCGCAGGAGAAGGAACGCGTTGCCAACTTCTCGGCCACGCTGGACAAGATGCGCGAGCAATTCGCCAAGCTGCCAGCCGCCTGATAAGTTCAGCGCTGCAAAGCAAGAGCCGCCCGGTGCAAGCCGCGCGGCTTTTTTTTTACCCCGCACAGCAAGGTGGGGTCTGACCCCGTACGGGGTCAGACCCCTAAGCGGTATCGCTGGCGTATTGCTTACGCATGCGGGGTTGTCGGAGCTAGCGGTCGATGCGGGTCGTCATCAGAATCGAGGTGGCGGTGCGCTCCACGCCGTCGAGCGCACCGATGCGGTCGACCACGCCGTCCAGTTCTTCCACCGAGCCGGCTTCCACGCCGGCGATGAAATCGTATATCCCGTTCACCGAATGCAGCGTGCGCACATGGGCGAGCTTGCGCAAGGCGCTTTCGATGCCGGGCGTCAGCTTGGGCGTGGCCGTGATCATCACCAGCGCGCGCACCAGTCCGGCACGATAGTCGGCGCTGGTGCGCACCGTGTAGCCGATCACGACGCCGGAACGCTCCAGCCGGTCGATGCGGCTTTGCACCGTCGTGCGCGACAGCCCGAGCTTGCGCGCCAGCTCGCTCGTGGTGGCGCGCGCGTTTTCGCGCAGCAAGGCCAGCAGTTGCTGATCGATATCGTCCATATTTTTCCTTTTGCCGAGATATTCGTCATTTTGCTCAGTATATTCCCGCAGTTCGTCCGCTTGCGCAATGCAATTTGCCGAAACCGTCAGCACAATGATGCTACTGAATTCGAGGAGAGTATCGATGCGCGACGTGATCATTATCGGCGGCGGCCACAACGGCCTGGTGTGTGCCCACTACTTGGCCAAGGCGGGCTTGAAGGTGACGGTGCTGGAACAACGCACCGTGGTCGGCGGCGCAGCGGTGACCGAGGAATTCCATCCGGGCTTCCGCAACTCCGTGGCGGCGTACACCGTGTCGCTGCTCAATCCCAAGGTGATCCGCGACCTGGAGCTGGTCAAGCATGGGTTGAAGATCGTCGAACGCCCGCTGTCGAACTTCCTGCCGCTGGACGACGGCCGCTATCTTAAAATCGGCCCCGGCAAGACCGCCGAGGAAGTAGCCAAGTTTTCCCAGCGTGACGCCGACCGCCTGCAAGCTTATGGCGAACATCTGGAGGTCGCCGCCGAACTGCTGCGCGACACGGTGCTGCAAACGCCGCCCAACCTGGTCCAGGGCAACTGGCTCAGCGCCCTGCCCGAACTGATCAAGGCCGGCGGCCTGGGCAACCGCATGCGCAAGCTTCCGCTGGCCACCCAGCGCGAACTGCTCGACCTGTTCACCAAATCGGCCGGCGACTATCTGGATGGCTGGTTCGACAGCGCGCCGATCAAGGCCGCCTTCGGCTTCGACAGCATCGTCGGCAACTACGCCAGCCCGTACACGCCCGGTTCCGCCTACGTGCTGCTGCACCATGTGTTCGGCGAGGTGAACGGCAAGAAAGGCGCGTGGGGCCATGCCATCGGCGGCATGGGCGCCATCACGCAGGCGATGGCCAAGGCGGCCGAAGAGCGCGGGGTCGAGATCCGCACCGGCTGCGGCGTGCGCGAAGTGCTACTGAGTCAGGATCAAGGCCGGGGCCGCGCGGTGGGCGTCGTCACCGCGCAAGGCGAGCGGCTCGATGCGCGGGTGGTGGTGTCCAACCTGAATCCGCGCCTGCTGTACACGTCATTGGTCGATCCGGCCGCCCTGCCCGCCGACTTCCTGCGCCGCATGGAAGGCTGGCGTTGCGGCTCCGGCACCTTCCGCATGAACGTGGCGCTGTCGGAGCTGCCGGACTTCAGCTGCCTGCCCGGCAAGGCGATGGCGGAACATCATGGCAGCGGCATCATCATCGCCCCCAGCCTCGACTACATGGAGCGGGCCTACCACGACGCCCGCGCGCTGGGCTGGGCGCGCAAACCGATCGTCGAGGTGTTGATTCCGTCCACGCTGGACCCTACGCTGGCGCCGCCCGGCCAGCATGTCGCCAGCCTGTTCTGTCAGCACGTTGCGCCGCAGCTGCCCGACGGCGCCAGCTGGGACGAGCACCGCGACACCGTGGCCGACTTGATGATCGATACGGTCAACAAGTACGCGCCCAACTTCAAGCAGTCCGTGCTGGGCCGGCAGATCATGAGTCCGCTCGACCTGGAGCGCACCTTCGGCCTGGTCGGCGGCGACATCTTCCACGGCGCGCTGGGGCTGGACCAGCTGTTCTCGGCGCGGCCGATGCTGGGTCACGCCGACTATCGCGGCCCGATCGCCGGCCTGTACACCTGCGGCGCCGGCACCCACCCCGGCGGAGGCGTGACCGGCGCGCCGGGGCACAACGCGGCGCACGAGATACTGCGCGACTTCAAGCAGAAAAAATATGCCTGAAAAATAGGCCTGATATATAGCTGGCTAGTGCGCCAGCAAGGCGGCGTAACGGTCGATGTCGACGTTGCCGCCGCTGATGATCACGCCGATGCGCTGGCCTTGCAGCTGGTCCTTCATCGCCCGCGCGGCGGCGAAGCCCAGGCAGCCGGTCGGCTCCACCACCATCTTCATGCGCGCCGCGATGAAGCGCATTTCGTGGCGCAGCTGCTCGTCGCTGACGGTCAGGATATCGTCCACATCGCGCTTGATGATGGGGAAAGTCAGGTTGCCCAGGTGCTGGGTCTGCGCGCCGTCGGCGATGGTCTTGGGCGTTTCGATATGCACGATGCTGCCGCTGCGGAACGATTGCTGGCCGTCGTTGCCCGCTTCCGGCTCCACGCCGTAGATCCTGGTCGACGGCGAGATCGCGCGCGCCGCCAGCGCCGAGCCGCTCAGCAAACCGCCACCGCCCAGGCAGACGAACAGCGCGTCCAGGTGGCCCACGGTCTCCAGCAATTCCTTGGCCGCCGTGCCCTGCCCGGCGATCACGTCCGGATGGTCGTAGGGCGGGATCAGCGTCAGGCCGTGCTTGTGCGCCAGGTCGCGGCCGATCTGTTCGCGGTCTTCGGTGTAGCGGTCGTAGCTCACCACTTGCGCGCCGTAGCCGCGCGTGGCGGCAACCTTCGAGGCCGGTGCGTCCAGCGGCATGACGATGGTGGCCGGAATGCCCAGCAATTTGGCCGCCAGCGCGATCGCCTGCGCATGGTTCCCCGACGAAAACGCCACCACGCCGGCGCGGCGCTGCTCGGGCGTGAAGCGCGCCAGCGCGTTGTAGCCGCCGCGGAATTTGAACGCGCCCATGCGCTGCATGTTCTCGCATTTGAAGAACACCTCGGCGCCCAGCTCTTCATTGGCGGTGCGCGAGGTGGCCACCGGCGTATGGTGGGCGTGGCCGGCGATGCGTTCCGATGCGGCGAGCACGTCGGCGTAGGTAGGGAGTTTCAGTTCGCTCATCATGTTCCTCGTATTTCCTCGTATTTTTTCTAGTCTTACCAGGGCCAGGCGATGTTGCTGCCCGTGCCAGTTGCCAAAGCGCGCCGCTGCAGCATGCGCGCCACCGAAAGATCCTGCAGGGCGATGCCCGTCATGTCGAAGATGGTGATGGCGTCCGCCGCGATGCCGTGGCGCGCGGGCGCGTCGGCCGCCAGCAGCGCACCCAATTCCTGCACCGGGGTTTGCGGCGCCCATTGCAGCTCGCCGATGCTGAGCGCCTGCGCCAGGTCGTCGACCCAGATGTCGGCCAGCGCCAGCATGCCTTCCGGCAGTTCGCGCTTGCCGCGCGTGTCGCTGCCGACGCAGTTCAAATGGGTGCCGGAACGCACGGCCTGCGCCGAGAACAGCGCGCCGCGTCCGGTGGTGGCGGTGATGACGATGTCGCTCGCCGCCACCGCCGCGTCGGCGCTGGCGCCGGGGGCGATGTCACAGCGCTGCGCGAAGCGCGCTTCAAATTGGGGATCGCGGCGGCCGTCCGATGTCAGGTAGAACACCTGCCGCAAGCCGGGCAGCACGCGCAGCGCGTAGTCGACATGCGCCGTGCCCTGCACACCGGTGCCAAACACGCACAGCGTCGCGCTGTCCGGCCGCGCCAGCGCCAGCAAGCCCAGGGCGCCGGCGGCGGCGGTGCGGGTGGTGGTGACGGCGTTGCCGTCGATCAGGCATTGCGGCCGTCCGCTGGCCGGGTCGAACAGCATGATCGTGGCCTGGTGGCCGTCGGCGCCGTGCTGGCGGTTGCCGGGCCAGAAGCCGGCCGCCTTCATGCCCAGCAGGTCCTGCGTCATCACGCCGCCGGACTTGATGCCGAACACGCCGGCCGGCAGCGCCTCGCGCACCAGCGGGAAGATGCGGCCGTCGCCGCTGGCGTGCAGCCGGAAGGATTCGCGCACGGCGGCCAGTACCTCGTCGGGCTGCAACAGCGCGGCGGCCTGGTCGCGGTCCAGCAGCAGCAGGGTGGCGTGGTTATTGGACATCGCGGGCATCGTTGTACACCGTGGCGCGCGAGACGTTCAGGTAATTGGCGACGATATCCATGGCGCGGCGCACATCGCCCAGGCCGGATTCCTTCAGCTCGCGCATCAGCGCCTTGCGTTCCTCGGCCTTCAGCGCGCGCGGCGTGGTGGCCAGGCGCGCGGCAAACTGGTCGATGCGGGCGCGAATGGCGTCGGCGCCGGCCGGCTCCAGCGTCTCGCGCACGGCGGAATCGTTGTCGACCGCGCTGAACTGGGTCAGCAGGGTGTTCAGGCTGCGGAACACCGTCAGGTCGACGTTCATGCACAGCGCGGCGACGTACCGGCCTTCGCTGTCCTTGATGCCGATCGAGGTGCTTTTGGCGCGGCGGCCGTCGGCGAAGGTGTTGGGGTAGTTGGCGATCACCTGGGCGACGTCGGGATCGGCGGCGCGCGCCAGCCCCAGCTCGGTGGCCGGCGCGCCGATCGCGCGGCCGGACAGGTTGTTGTGGATCGCCAGGATGGCGTGCTCGGGATCGGTCAGATCGTGCAGCACCACTTCGCAGAACGGCGCCAGGGTCTTGCCCAGGCCGTCGGCGACCTGGCGCATCTGTTCGAGCAGGTTATGCTGTTCGGGTGTCTTTTTCATTTACACATATTATCTTGTTTTAGATTATTTGTGTAAAAACCACGAAAATAGTACGACCGGTCATTTTCTTGCTACACTCTTCGGACAAAAAATCACCTGGAGACTCACATGCGTACTTTGAAATTCCTGGGCCTGGCGGTTGCGGCCCTGCTGTCCATCGCCCCCGCCTTCGCCGACGACGCCTCGCCCATCGGCCTGTGGAAAAATATCGACGACGTCAGCGGCAAGCCCAAGGCGCTGATCCGCATCACCGAAAGCAACGGCGCGCTGCAGGGCAAGATCGAACAACTGTTCCGCGCACCAAGCGAAGACCAGAATCCGAAATGCGAAAAGTGCGAAGGCGCGCGCAAGGATCAACCGGTCATCGGCCTGGTGATCATGACCGGCTTGAAAAAAGACGGCGACGAATATAACGGCGGCGAGATCCTCGACCCGGACAACGGCAAGGTCTACCGCAGCAAAATGCACCTGACCGACAGCGGCAAGAAACTGAGCGTGCGCGGCTACATCGGCGTGCCGATGCTGGGCCGCTCGCAAGTGTGGGTGCGCCAGGAATAAACGCGCGCGACATTCCCGGCGCAGGTGTCACTTAAGCGCCGGTGTTAAGCGCCACTGCCCTTGCGGCGGCGCGCGACAAAACCCAGCAGGCCGAGGCCGCCCAACAGCATCGCATAGGTTTCCGGCTCCGGCACGGCCGTCACCGAGATATCGAGGCGGCCGATGGATTGCTGGTTATTGAAGTTCAGCGCGGTCCAGTCGAAGTTGGCCGGCACGTAATTGCCGTCGTCGACAAAGCTCAGGTATGGATTGCCGGTCGCGACATGCACCACGCCGTGCTCGTCTATCCCCTGGTTCGGCCCCTTCTGCCCACCGCCGATGCCGTAGGCGCCATTGGCCAGCGAGTAAGCAAAGTTGTTCTGCTCGGTGCCGGCATCGTACACATGGCCGGCGCCGCCCAGCGCCAGCGACAACTGGCCGCCCGCCGCCAGCGACGACAGGTCGATCGCCTTGGCGTTGTCATTACCAATAAAGAAATCGTTGCTGAGCACGACCATCGCGGCGTAGCTCAGGTAGCGGTTGGCGCCGTTCAGGTCGACGTTGTGCAGCGTGAACGTGCTGCTGGCGCCGGGGAAGCGCGGGCCGTTCGGCAGCGTGGTCTGGCGGCCGCCGGCGACCTGGCTGGCGAAGTTGGAGGTCAGCACGCCGGCGTTGCCGTCCTCGGCGGCGCGCTCGATCGCCACCGACGCCGCGCCGCCCACATCAAAGCTGTCGAAGCTGCCGTTATGCAGGCCCAGCCACAGCGGCGCGACGCCGACACCGCCTGCCGGCGCGGTATTGGTGAAGGTGAAGGTGACGTCGGCCGCCTGGGCGGCGCAGGCGGACAGGCCGATGCTGGCGGCCAGCACGGTCTTGGCGAGAAAGTAAGGTTTCATCTGAGGTCTTCCTTGGTTATGTGAACGGGATGCCGCGCCCATGCGCGGCTCGTGTTGGTCACATGACATCACCCCGTCCTTACAAACATTTCTTTTTTATATTTTTTGTATCCGTTGTAAGGATGCCTCAGCGTCCCCGACTAAGAGCGCTAGCGTACATACCGGTCCGGCCGGGCATGACATCGTGGACCACTTGCCTTTCGTACACAACGAAGGCTGCTAGTTGGTCCACTGTTTCAGCACAAAGGAAACATCATGAAATTCCTGCAAAGATCTACCCAGACTCTAATCTGTTCCGTCGGCCTGCTTGCCGCCGCCCTGCTGGCAGGATGCGGCGGCGGCGACCAGGGGCGCGATCCCATCCTCGGCCTGCCGGCCGCCACGCTGGTCTCGCTGGCGGTGACGCCGCAGGCGCCGAGCATCGCGCTCGGCACGACCCAGCAGTTCAGCGCCAGCGCCACCTATAGCGACGGCTCCACCCAGGCCGTCACCGCCGCCTGGAGCTCCGCCACGCCGGCCGTCGCCAGCGTCGCCGCCGGCACCGGCCTCGCCACCAGCGCCAGCGTCGGCAGTTCAGTCATCAGCGCCGCCTTCAACGGCAAGACCGCCTCGGCCACGCTGACCGTCACCCCGGCCGTGCTGCTGTCGATCGCCGTCACGCCGCAAAACCCGACCGTGCAGATTGCCGCCAGCCGCCAACTGACCGTGCTCGGCACCTATTCCGACGCCACCACCAAAGACCTGACCGGCAGCTCGACCTTCGTGTCGGCCACGCCTGCCAGCGCCACCGTCAGCAGCGGCGGCCTGGTCACCGGCGCCGGCCTCGGCAGCTCGGTGGTCACCGCCACCAGCGCCGGCAAGAGCGCGGCCACCACCGTCACCGTGCCCGGCCTGACCTTGACCAGCATCGCCGTCACGCCGCAAGCGCCGACCGTGCAGATTGCCGCCACGCGCCAGCTGGCCGTCATCGGCACCTATTCGGACTCCTCCACCCAGGACTTGACCGTCGGCGCGACCTTCAGCTCGGCCACGCCAGCCAGCGCCACCGTCAGCAGCGGCGGCCTGGTTACCGGCGCCGCATCGGGCAGTTCGGTCATCACCGTCAGCACCAACGGCAAGAGCGCGACCACCACCGTGACCGTGCCCGCCGCAACGCTGACCAGCATCACCGTCACGCCATTGACCGCCAGCGTCCTGATCGGCGGCCAGCAGCAATTCGTCGCCACCGCCACCTACTCGGATAGCAGCACCGCCTTGATCACCAACAGCGCAGCCTGGAGCTCGAACAGCCCGTTGATCGCCACCGTAGTCGCCAATGGCGTCGCCACCGGCATTACCGCCGGCAACGCCACCATCACCGCCACCGTCGGCGCAAAATCGGCCAGCGCGACGCTGACCGTGGCATCCGTCATCGTGCTGCCACCGGTTGCACTGCCGGTCCCGCTGGGCGGCGCCGCCAGCTTCGCCGTCCTGGCCGGCACCTCGCTGACCAACAACGCCGGCGGCACCACGCTGATCACCGGTAACGTCGGTTCGCCGTCGCAAACCACCGATCCGACGCTGGTGGCCGGTTTCACCAACTACAAATCCGGCGCCATCCTGGCCGGCGCCCTGGCCGACCTGCAAACCGCCATCAGCAACGCCAACGGCCGCACTTGCGACGTCAGCTTTGCCGGCGACATCGACCTCGGCGGCCAGACCTTCGCGCCGGGCGTCTACTGCTACTCGGGCGCCATCAACATCACCGGCACCCTGACGCTCAGCGGTCCCGGCGTGTACATCTTCCGCACCGCGCTGACGCTGAACTCGACCGCCAATTCGATCGTCGCCCTGAGCAACGGCGCCACCGCGGGCAATGTGAGCTGGCTGCCGGTCGGCCCCACCACGCTGGGCGCCAACAGCGTCTTCAAAGGCACCATCCTCGGTCAGTCGGCCGCGATCACGGTGGGCGACAACACCACGCTGCTCAATGGCCGCGTGCTGACCGCCGCCGCCGTCACGCTGCGCAACAACCAGATCGCCAAATAAACGCTCACCTCTCAGGGACCACATCATGACCATCACCAAAAAAATCGGAACACTGAGCGCGCTCGCCTGCGCCATGCTCGCCATGCAGGTAGCGCAAGCGGAAGAACCCTTCGTCAACCCGGACTGGGCCAACAGCGCCTGGTACCTGGGCGCGGGCGTCGGCCGCTCGCGCGCCAACATCGACCAGCAGCGTCTGACCACCAGCCTGCAAGCGAACGGCGCCAGCGTCACCGCCTTCAACACGGACGAGCGCGACACCGGCTACAAGCTGTTTGTCGGCAAGCAGCTGAACCGCTACCTGGCTGTGGAGCTGGGCTACTTCGACCTGGGTAAGTTCGGCTTCAACGCCACCACCTCCGGCAACGGCGTGCTCAACGGCGAAGCCGGCTTCCGCGGCGCCAACCTGGACCTGCTGGCGCAGCTGCCCTTGTCCGAGCGGCTGTCGCTGCTGGGCCGGGTCGGCGCCAACTACGCCAAGACCAGCACGCATTTCAGCGGCAACCGCCTGGCGGCGGTGACCGGTCCCAATCAGAGCGAGCACAAGTTCAATCCCAAGGCCGGCCTGGGCCTGGAGTACAAGCTGAGCGAAGCGCTGGCGCTGCGCGGTGAAGTGGAGCGCTACCGCGTCAACGACGCCGTCGGCAATCGCGGCAATGTCGACCTGCTGTCGGTCAGCCTGGTCTACAAGCTGGGCCGTCCGGCGCAGAGCGCGCCGGTGTACGTGCCGCCGCCGGCCGCCGAACCGGCCCCGCCGCCTGCGGTAACGCCGCAGCCGCCACCGCCGCCGCCGAAAGCGCCGCAGCCGACGTCGGAGAAGGTATCGTTCGCCGCCGAAGCGCTGTTTGATTTCGACAAGTCGGCCGTCAAGCCGGACGGCAAGGCCGCGCTGGACCAGCTGCTGGTGCAGCTGCAAGGCATGAACACCGAGGTGATGGTCACCGTCGGCCATACCGACTCGGTGGGCGCGAACGACTACAACCAGAAGCTGTCGCTGCGCCGCGCCGAAGCGGTCAAGGCCTACCTGGTGAGCAAGGGCGTGGACGCCTCGCGCATCTACACCGAGGGCAAGGGCGAGACCCAGCCGCTGGCGGACAACCGCACGGCCGAAGGCCGCGCCAAGAACCGCCGCGTGACGGTCGAAGTGGTCGGTACCCGTACCGTCACCAAGTAAGCCTGGGCGGGACGCCCCTGCTATCCACGCTGCGGCAGAGCGTGGATAATGGGGCGGTCCCCCACCCGGCTGCTTGAATGAAAATATTCCTGAATCTGGTCGGCTGCCTGGCCGTCGCGCTGGGCATCCTCGGCATTTTTTTGCCGCTGCTGCCGACCACCCCCTTCCTGCTGCTGGCCTCGGCCTGCTTCGCGCGCGGCTCGACCCGCCTGCACCACTGGCTGCAAACCAATCCCCTCTTCGGCAACTACCTGCGCGACTACGAGAACGGCAAGGGCATCCCCTTGCGCGGCAAGGTCTGGGTGCTGCTCTTCATGTGGGCGTCGCTGGCCTATTCGATGTGGCGCATGGAGCGGCTCGGGTTGCAAGTCATGTTGCTGGTCATCGGGACCTGCGTGACCATCTACCTGACCCGCTTTGTACCGACCATGCGCCTCCCCAAATAACACCTGGTTGGCCGGCATGGCGACGCATGCCCGATCACCGGGACGCGCACCATTTACTGATCCGTCACAGCGGCGCCGAAAGGCGCTTGCAGGGAATAGCAAGCCGCCCACGGTTGCGGTCAAAGCAGCACGTGGCGCACCTCGCTGAAGTACGTAAATATTTCTTGCTCGACTAGCGGCGAAATCATTTCCACCGGCCGCCTGCCGTTGGGGCACACAAGTTTCGGTGTGGTACCGAACAAACGGCAAATCAAGGGACGCTCGGCATACACCTCACATCCTCCACTGCCGAGATAGGGGCAACTCCAGGCGGCGAGCGCGGCTTCGTGCTCCGCCGCGCTCTTTACCGGCAGCCTGGCGATCTCCGCGGTCGACGTGCGTACCGGCCCACAACAATCGTGGCAGCCCGGAACGCACTCGAACGCCGGTATCCTGCTGCGGAAGAATTTGATTTTTTGACTATGTCCATCCATACCCTAGACCGTTTCAATGCAGATCGACGCTTGGCCCGGTAAGACCGTCCGCCCAGGATTTATTTTTTTTGCGGTGGCAAGCCAAGCGTATTTTTCGTACTGTATGGAATGTCATGCTGTTCCAGGTACTCGCGCATCAGTCGGCGCAGGACCTGGGAAGGCGTCAGATCCTGGGCCGCGCACAACTCCTCAAATGCTTTCTTCTTGGCAGGGTCGAGCAAAATAGTCATGCGGGCAGATTTGGTTTCCATGGGGCTATATCAAGAATGATGATGCAATTATAATTTTATTATAATTAAAGACGGTCCACTGATGAGACAAGCTTGGTGACCGATGTGGGAATTGAACTGAAAACTATGTCGCTTCTTCTTCGACTTGCTTCTTGCCGATTCTACTTTTGGTACTGTAGTCGATACCAAAACTTTCCATATAGTCCCGCATAAGCTGGCGCAATACTTGCGACGGTGTCAAATCCTGACTCGCACACAGCCGTTCGAACGCTTGTTTCTTCACCGGGTCGACCAGCACGGTCATCCGCGCCGTTTTGCTTTCCATGATCATGTCCTAAGCTGCTGAAAATAGCGACATTATAATTGAATTAGCATCTCACACGCATCGCATGCCTGATCGGTCAATATGGCATAAAGGTCGCGCCAGCATCATAATCGGCGATTGCATCAAATTCCGCGCCATTCTTGTCATGAGCGGTTTTCAGCCTGTCGACAAAGTCGCCTAACCCGAGGCCATGCCGCAGGTCAAGTTGTTCAGCACGCTTCACCAGCGTCGGGCGATGCGCCATATGGCCCATATCTTTCATTGCAAGAATGATGCGATTGATGCAACCGGACGGATCGCCCCACCACATCCTCGGTCCAAAGACTTTCCGCAATCGCTTCATCACAGGCATTAAATCATCCGTCGTACCAAATACATTCGACACAAGGACGCCATCCCCATCCAGCACCTCGCTGCAGCGCCGGTAGAAGATTTCGGTGCTGAGTTTTGGCGCCAGTCCATCCGCCACGAAACCATCATGCAAAATGACGTCGACAGTATGTTGCATGCCGAACAGATAGTCGTCGGCATCGGCATGAATGATCTGGAAGCGCTCGCTGTCCTCAGGCAGCATGAATTGCCGCCTGAGCGCAATGACATGGTGATCCAATTCCAGCACGGTGATGCGCGTGGCAGATAAATGGCGGTAGCAGAACTTGGCCAACGAGCCACCGCCCAAACCTATCATTAAAATATGACGGGGTGTCGGTTTTGTCAGCAAAAAAGCCATCATGGCGCGCGTGTAGCTCAACAACAATTCATCAGGTGCGGCTATGTACATGGCGCTTTGAATATAGCGCCCGTCGAAATGCAGCGTACGCATGCCGCCATGATCGAACGCGAAGGGCTTACCTTGGCTGCAGGCCAGCTTTTCCGCAAAACGACCGGAAAGCATTGCGTAGTCATCATCTAAATTCAACATTTGGTTCCAGTCACCACTAGAAGTTCTTCGCAGTCCACCCACAGCACGTCCTCCATCTGCCAGGCCGGGGAAGATGCGCAGAAAAACATCATCCTACACCACTTTAATGGTATGCACATTATCATGCTATGGTAATGTATGCGGACAAACCACCGCTATCAGTCGTCGAGGACAGGGCGCCGGGTTTTGATATCAATGCAGCATAAAAAGCGTTTAGATAAAAATGAAAATAACCGAGGACTGCTCCCCAGCTCCCACTGGGCAATGCAACAGGTACAGGGAAACCGAGTGCGTCTGGCAAGTCAGGCCCCTTACCGTCAGGGAGTACGGCAAGCGGATGCTCAAGACCAGTTGCGAATATCTCTGCGAAGAGCACGGATGCAAAGTCGTTGGCGCGATTGGCGCCGTTGACCGGAAAATCGAAAAACCCGCAGTATCAATTCCAGTTAACAGCGACTGTCAAAATTAATCACGCCCAGAAAATGCTATACCGACACATGCGAAAGTCCTGCTCATCGCCTTTTTTTGAGTTACAGGTAGCCGTCATTCTCAGGAGGTTTGTGGTTCGGGCTCTTTTAGTTTCACCTTCACCATATTTAATACGGAGTTTGGGATTTTATGTTGCGTCTACTCTGCTCGCCGAAAAGCTTCCACCGAGTCAGGGCTGCGTAACAATGCTTCTGGGAAAACTATCGGATTTATTTCTTCTCTCGCTCTCCGATACACCAATGCTCCACAGAGAGCGAAACTCGCTGGCGCTGATGTTCGACGCTGTTTCAATCCAGAGCGAAATGAATCTGGATGAACCGGATGATCTGGTTTTGGCCTACACCCAAGCCATGATGGGCTTTCTTTTATTTAAACGGAATCCAAATAAAATCGGCATGATAGGCCTGGGTGGCGGCTCATTGGCAAAATTTTGCTATCGCCATCTCCCCCAATCCGCGATTGCAGTCGCGGAGATTGACCGACAGGTGATCGATTTACGCGACCAGTTCTTCGTCCCGAAAGATGATGAGCGATTTAATGTGTCGTGCGTAGATGGCGCGGAATTCGTGCGGCATGCGGATGCCGAGTTTGATGTGTTGCTGGTTGACGGGTTTGATATCAACGGCCAGCCGCTCCAGTTATGTAGCCAGCAATTTTATCAGGACTGCTATAAAGCTTTGACCCCCAACGGCCTGATGGTGGTTAATCTGCTTGGCGGCGATTTGCGGCAGACAAATATCTATATCCATCGCATGCGGCACGTCTTTGGTGATGCAGTCATCACGATCAACGCGCTTGACTCTTTAAATATGATCGCCTTCGTGGCCAAAGGCGACGCGATGAATTTAGATAGAGAAATGCTGCAAGGACGGATGATGCAGTTGACGATGTTGCACCCGGTCATACTGCGCGCAACGGCTCAACGCATCCTGGCTGAGCAGAAAGCAATTAATATCCGTCGAGAAAATATTTCGGCTGAGTAGTTTCGATGGAAAATTACTGCATATCAGCAAATCAACCACGACTGGCGAGCTCGCGCTGGATCTTGCTGATGTGCCGGTCCAGGCTGTTGGCGAAGTTCTGCCGGTCGCCCTGGTTGAACGCGGCCGGGCCGCCGGTGTCGACGCCGCTGCCGCGCAGCTCGTCCATGAAGGCGCGCATGGTCAGCATCTGCGCGATGTTGTCGTTGGTGTAGAACTCGCCGCGCGGGTTGAGCGCGTAGCCGCCCTTCTTCAGCACGTCCGAAGCCAGCGGAATGTCGCCGGTGACGACTAGGTCGCCCGGCGCCAGCAGGCGCACGATTTCCTGGTCGGCCACGTCGGCGCCGGACGGCACTTGCACCGAACGGATGTGGCGCGACGGCGGCACCCGCAGCAACTGGTTGGCGACCAAGGTGACCTGCAGCGGCACGCGGTCGGCCACGCGGTAGAGGATGTCCTTGATGACCGCCGGACAGGCGTCGGCGTCGACCCAGATCTGCATCACAGGTCCCACAATTCGCCGTTGGGATTGGTGCGCGGCGGGGTGACGCCGAAGTGCTTGTAGGCGGCCGGCGTGGCGACGCGGCCGCGCGGCGTGCGTTGTAAAAAGCCTTGCTGGATCAGGTAGGGTTCCAGCACGTCTTCGATGGTATCGGCCGCTTCGCCGATGGCCGCCGCCAGGTTGCCGATGCCAACCGGGCCGCCGCCAAATTTGTACAGCACCGCTTCGAGCAGCTTGCGGTCCATGACGTCGAAGCCGACCGTGTCGACGTCGAGCATGACCAGCGCGGCGTCGGCGGTGGCCTTGGTGATGTCGCCATTGCTCTTGACTTCGGCATAGTCGCGCACCCGGCGCAGCAGGCGGTTGGCGATACGCGGCGTGCCGCGCGCGCGGCGGGCGATCTCGACCGCGCCGTCGGGGGCGATGTTGGCCTTCAACAGCGCGGCGCTGCGGGTGACGATCTTGGTCAGTTCCTCGGTATTGTAGAACTCCAGCCGGGCGACGATGCCGAAGCGGTCGCGCAGCGGGTTGGTCAGCATGCCGGCGCGGGTGGTGGCGCCGACCAAGGTGAACGGTTGCAGGTCCAGCTTGACCGAGCGCGCGGCAGGGCCCTCGCCGATCATGATGTCGATCTGGTAGTCCTCCAGCGCCGGGTACAGGATCTCCTCGACCACCGGCGACAGGCGGTGGATTTCGTCGATGAACAGGACGTCGTTGGCTTCCAGGTTGGTCAGGATGGCGGCCAGGTCGCCCGGACGTTCCAGCACCGGGCCGGAAGTCTGGCGCAGGTTGACGCCCATCTCGCGCGCGATGATGTTGGCCAGCGTGGTCTTGCCCAGGCCGGGCGGGCCGAACAGCAGCGTGTGGTCGAGCGCTTCCTTGCGGTTGCGGGCGGCGGCGATGAAGATTTCCAGCTGGTCGCGGATCTTGGACTGGCCGACATATTCATCCAGATGCTTGGGGCGCAAGGCGCGTTCGATCGCCTCCTCATTCGGCGACGACGGCGCCGCGTCGATGATGCGTTGCTCGGTGAAGCTGTCGGTCTGGATGCTCATGGTCTATCAATTACCCTTTGGAGAGCGCTTTCAGCGCCTGCTTGATGCCGTCCGAAACGCCGCTGCCGGCGGGAACGGTCTTCAGTGCCAGCAAGGCTTCCTTGTCGGAGTAGCCCAGCGCCAGCAGCGCGTTCAGGATATCAGATTGCGAGTCCGGCACGGCGTGCGCGCCGCCGGCGCCCAGGTCCGCGCCCAGCTTGCCCTTCAGTTCCAGCAGCAGTCGCTCGGCGGTCTTCTTGCCGATGCCGGGCACCTTGATCAGGCGGCCCGACTCCTGCAACGTCACCGCCTGCGCCAGGTCGGCGATCGACATGCCCGACAAAATCGACAGCGCGGTGCGCGCGCCGACGCCGGTGATCTTGATCAGCTGGCGGAACACCGCCCGTTCCTCGGCGTTGCCGAAGCCGAACAGCAGGTGCGCGTCCTCGCGGATTGCCTGGTGCGTGAACAGCACCACTTTCTCGCCCACGCCGGGCAGGTTGTAGAAAGTGCTCATCGGCACATCGACTTCGTAGCCGACGCCGCCGCAGTCAACCAGCAGTTGCGGCGGATTTTTTTCAAGCAGAATACCGGAGAGACGACCGATCATCGTGTGATTGCCTTTAAAGAGGGAGGTTTAGCCGACCAGGCGGCCGTTTTTCATGCGCAGGCCGGCCAGCGGACCGCGCGCGGCCGTGGTCGTGCCTTGGCCGGCGCCGGCGATCAGGGTCAGCGTTTCGCGGCTGTGGGCATGGCAGATGGCGACGCCCAGCGCATCGGCGGCATCGCTGCCGGGCAGGCCGGGCAGCGACAGCAGCCGCGCCACCATGTCCTGCACCTGCGCCTTGACCGCGCGCCCGGTGCCCACCACCGCCTGCTTGACCTGCGTCGGCGAATACTCGGCCACGCTCAGCTCGGCCGACACCAGCGCGCAGATGGCCGCGCCGCGCGCCTGGCCCAGCAGCAAAGTCGATTGCGGATTGACGTTGACGAACACCTGCTCGATGGCGGCGTAGTCGGGTTGGTAGGTGCGGGCCACCTCGGCCACACCGTCCAGGATCACCTTGAGGCGGGTGGGCAGATCCCCGTCGCCACTCTTGATGGTGCCGGAAGCGATATAGCGCAGCTTGGCGCCCTGCTTGTGGATGACGCCAAAGCCGGTCGTGCGCAAGCCGGGGTCGATGCCGAGAATAATCATTCCCGGATTGTAACCGGGAACATTGAATGCTGTATATAAAAACAGTGCGGCGGATCCACAGATCCGCCGCACTGCGCAAGCTACTCAGGTCTTAATGGCGGAAGTGACGGGTGCCGGTGTACAGCATGACCACGCCGCGCTCGTCGGCGGCGTCGATCACTTCCTGGTCGCGCATCGAGCCGCCCGGATGGATCACGCAGGTCGCGCCGGCGTCAACCACCACGTCCAGGCCGTCGCGGAACGGGAAGAAGGCGTCCGACGCCACGACCGAACCGGTCAGCGACAGGCCGGCGTTCTGCGCCTTGATCGAGGCGATGCGGGCCGAGTCGATACGGCTCATCTGGCCGGCGCCCACGCCCAAGGTCATGTTGTTACCGCAGAAGACGATGGCGTTGGACTTGACGTACTTGGCCACGCGCCAGGCGAACATCATGTCCTGCAACTGCTGCTGGGTAGGCTGCAGCTTGCTGACCACTTTCAGGTCGCCGATCAGCACGTTCTTCGAATCGGCCGACTGCACCAGCAGGCCGCCGCCGACGCGCTTGAAGTCCATGGCGTTGACGCCGTTGCCCAATGGGATTTCCAGCAAACGCACATTCTGCTTGGCCGACAGGATCTGCTTGGCTTCAGCGGTGAAGGTCGGCGCGATCAGCACTTCGACGAACAGCTTGGCCAGCTCGGTCGCGGCAGCGGCGTCCACTTCGACGTTGAAGGCGATGATGCCGCCGAACGCCGAGGTCGGATCGGTCTGCAGCGCGCGCTTGTACGCGTCGGCCGCATCGGCGCCCAGCGCCACGCCGCACGGATTGGCGTGCTTGACGATCACGCAGGCGGCGCTCTGGTCGAAGCTGCCCATGCTCTTCACGCATTCCCATGCGGCGTCCGCATCGGCGATGTTGTTGAACGACAGTTCCTTGCCCTGCAACTGGCGGTAGTTGGCCAGCGCGCCTTCGGTCTTGGTGACGTCGCGGTAGAACGCGGCCGACTGGTGCGGGTTTTCGCCGTAGCGCATGTCCTGCACCTTTTCAAACGCCACGTTCAGCGTCTTCGGATAGGTGTTGCGGCTGGCGTGGGCGCGGCTGGCGTCCAGGCTGGTCAGGTAGTTGGCGATGGCGCCGTCGTACTGCGCGGTGTGCGCGTAGACCTTGGTGGCCAAGGTGAAGCGGGTGTCGTAGCTGACGTAGCCTGGCGCGTTGTCGCTGGCCTTCATTTCCGCCAGCACCACGCCGTAGTCGGCCGGGTCGCAGATGACCACCACGTCCTTGTGGTTCTTGGCCGAGGAACGCAGCATCGCCGGGCCGCCGATGTCGATGTTCTCGATCGCGTCTTCCAGCGTGCAGCTGTCCTTGGCCACGGTGGCCTGGAACGGGTACAGGTTGACCACCACCATGTCGATGGTCGGAATGTCGTGCTCAGCCAGCTTGGCCATGTGCTCAGGGAAATCGCGACGGGCCAGGATGCCGCCGTGGACCTTCGGGTGCAGCGTCTTGACGCGGCCATCGAGCATCTCCGGGAAGCCGGTGTAGTCGGCCACTTCGGTCACGGCGACGCCGTTGTCCGCCAGCAGTTTGGCGGTGCCGCCGGTCGACAGGATGTTGACGCCCATGGCGGACAGCGCGCGGGCGAAGTCCAGCACGCCGGTTTTGTCGGAGACGGAGATGAGAGCTTGTTTAATCATGGCTTGAGAGGGCTAGTGGTTGAATATGAGGGGGATGACGTATTCGGTATTGCGGGTGCGGCAACAGCGGCCGTCCCCAGCCACTCATGCCGGAAAAACGCGCGCTGTTACAGCAGGCCGTGTTCTTGCAGTTTTTTGCGCAAGGTATTGCGGTTGATGCCCAGCATCTGCGCGGCATGCGACTGGTTGCCGTCGGCGCGCGTCATGACCACTTCCAGGATCGGTTTTTCCACGGTCAGCACGACCATGTCGTAGATGTTCGATGCCTGCTGCTCGCCCAGGTCGTTGAAGTAATCTTCAAGGCTCTTCTGGACTACTTCCTGGATGCTTTCTTTGCTCATTTTATATCGTTCGCTTTTAATCTGTTGACGCTGGTAAATCGCTGCGGGGCTTGTGACCCTGGCGCCTACCCTTCTGATCCGACTTTTTTAGGCTCTCTACGCCGTCTTACGCTGCTTCCAATTCTTCGGGGAGGCGGTATTGTAACCGCTCGCCGTAACTCCACTGCGATTCGAAAAATTGATCGACGGCAATCAGTTGTTCTTCGGTGGACTCCAGCAGGTTCATTTTCTGGCGGAATTCCTCGCCGCCTTGCAGGTCGCGCACATACCAGCCTATGTGTTTGCGCGCGGTGCGCACGCCCAGGTAGTCGCCGTAGAAGGCGTAGTGGGCGCGCAGGTGCTCATCCATCAGGGCGCGCACTTCGTCCACATACGGCGCCGGCAGATGGGTGCCGGTGCGCAGGTAATGGTCGATCTCGCGGAAGATCCACGGACGGCCCTGGGCGGCGCGGCCGACCATGACGGCGTCGGCGCCGGTGTAGTCGAGCACGAACCTGGCCTTTTCCGGCGTGGTGATGTCGCCGTTGGCCACCACCGGAATGGCGACCGAGCGCTTGACCGCCGCGATGGTGTCGTACTCGGCGTCGCCGGTGTAGCCGTCGGCGCGGGTGCGGCCGTGCAGGGTCAGCATGGCGATGCCGGCGTCCTCGGCGATGCGCGCGATGTTCAGCGCGTTTTTGTGGGAGCGATCCCAACCGGTGCGAAACTTCAGCGTGACGGGCACATCGACCGCGCCCACCACGGCGTCGAGGATTTGCTTGACCAGCAGCTCGTCCTGCAACAGCGCCGAACCGCACCAAGCGTTGCAGACCTTCTTGACCGGGCAACCCATGTTGATGTCGATGATCTGCGCGCCGCGCTCGACGTTGAAGCGGGCGCAATCGGCCAGGTCCTTGGGATCGGCGCCGGCGATCTGCACCGCTTTCGGCTCCATCTCGCCGGTGTGGTCGGTACGGCGCGAGCTTTTTTCGGTCGCCCACAAGCGCGGATTCGAGGCCGCCATTTCGGACACCGCATAGCCTGCTCCGAGCTGTTTGCACAGCTGGCGGAAGGGGCGATCGGTGACGCCGGCCATGGGGGCGACGAAAACGTTGTTGCGCAGTAAATGAGGGCCGATTTGCACTGGCGATACCTGAACGGGAAGAAGGAACCCTCTATTTTAACCGAAGGGGTGCTCAAATAATAAGCACTATTTTTTATGTATTCGGCAAATGTGCAGCCTTGCCGTTATGAACGGACATTTCCGTGCGTAAATTTTCAGCACGGTCGTCAGATGATATCGTCCATCGCGGCCAAGCTCAGGTGCTCGACTTCGCCCCAGCTGGTGAGCGCCAACTTACCGTCAGCCCAAGTGAAACGGTTGATGCTGGCGTTCTTGACCTGGAAATCGCGCGGGCTGTCGAGCGACATGCCGACCGCCTCGCGATAGGCGCACTCCAGCACGCCGCCGTGAGCGACGATGGCGATGGTGCGGCCGGGATGGCGCTGGGCCCACTCGCCGATGCCGTCCGTGGAACGCTGGTAGAACTGGCGGAAGCTTTCCGCCTCCCGCGCGCCGGCCGGCATCACGGCGTCGATATCGCGCGCCTGCCACAGCGCGTACTCGGCCGGGTATTGCCGCTCGATCTCGGCGTACAGCATGCCCTCGAACACGCCGTAGCAGCGTTCGCGCAGCTGGTCGTCGGTTTGCACCTCCAGGCCGTCGTACTGGTCGGCCACGGCCTGCGCCGTCTGCATCGCGCGTTGCAGGTCGCTGGAGACCAGCACCTCGACCTGCTCGGCGGCCAGCGCCTGCGCCAGCGCATGGGCCTGGCGGGCGCCCTCTTGATTCAACGGGATATCGGTGTGGCCCTGCAGGCGGCGCACAGCGTTCCAGGCGGTCTCGCCGTGGCGGATCAGCAAAATAGTGGTGTTCTTCATGCAATCTTTTTTCTGGACCGGCGCGCCTGGGCGGCCAGGGCCGGATTCAGCGTGTAGGTGCCGATCAATTGGGCTTCGTCGATGATGTGGCCGTGCAGGGCGTCGAGCAGGTCGGCGCAGCTGAAGCGCCCTTCCAGCTCCAGTCGCCGGGTATCGAGCGCATAGAGTCGGAAAATATAGTGGTGCACGCGCTCATCGTTAAACGGCGGACAGGGGCCATCATACCCGTAATAGTCGCCGGCCATGGCCGGGTCGGCCGAAAACCAGCCGCTGTAGTCGTTGACGCCCTGGCGCAGCGTCAGCCCGTCCAGCACCGCCTCCGGGCCGGGCTTGCCGTGCGCGCTCACGCCGCGCGCCAGCGCACCGTCCGCGATCGCTTGCAGGCTGACCGGGATGTCGATCAGACTCCAGTGGAAGAAGTCGCCGCGCGGCTGGCTGTCCGGCAAGGAGCAGCCGGCGCGGTTGACGTTGCTGGCGTCCTGCGGCGCGTCGCCGTCGATGCACAGCAGCGCCAGCGACTCGGTGCCGGCCGGCACGTCACGCCACGCCAGATGGGGATTGCGGTTGGCGGACAGGACTACCAGGCCGTCCGCGTCCAGCTTGCCAAAGGCGTAGTCAGCCGGAATGACGCCGCCATCGCGAAAGCTATCGCTTGAAAGTTTCATGCTCGTCTCCCAACCGCCTGTTTTATTTTGCGTTTGTTTGCAGCCAGAACGTCACCGGACCGTCGTTGGTCAAGCTGACCTTCATATCCGCGCCAAACTGGCCGGTTTCCACTACTTTATGCTTTTGGCGGGCCTGTTCAACAAAATAATTAAACAGGCGCAGACCGTCGGCCGGCGCCGCGGCCGGCGTGAACGAGGGCCGCGTGCCGGATTTGGTGTCGGCCGCCAGCGTGAACTGCGGTACCAGCAACAGGCCGCCCGCCACGTCGGTGACGCTGCGGTTCATCTTGCCGGCGTCGTCGGCGAACACGCGGTAGCCCAGCAATTTGGTCAGCAGCGCATCGGCTTCCTTTTCGGTGTCGCCGCGCTCGGCGCACACCAGCACCATCAGGCCGGCGTCGATGGCGCCGACGGTGGCGCCGTCGACCACCACGCTGGCGCCGCTGACGCGTTGCAGCAGCCCTATCATGCGGTCAGCGTGACGCGCGCGAACTTGCGCTTGCCCACTTGCAGCACGAAGGTGCCGGCCTCGATCTTCACCGTTTTGTCGCTGACCACGACGCCGTCGATGCGCACGCCGCCCTGGTCGATCATGCGGCCCGCTTCCGACACCGAGGCGCACAGGTTGGCCGATTTCAGCAGTTGCTGGATGCCGGCCGGCGCGCCCGGCAGCGTGATTTCCGCCACGTCGTCCGGAATGCCGCCCTTGGAGCGGTTGACGAAGTCGTTCAGCGCCTCTTCCGCGGCCGCCTGCGAGTGGAAACGGGCGACGATTTCCTGCGCCAGCGCCACTTTGGCGTCGCGCGGGTTGGCGCCGCCGTCGACGGTGGCCTTCAGCGCAGCCAGGTCGGCAAGCGAACGGAACGACAGCAGTTCGTAATACTTCCACATCATCACGTCGGAAATACTCATGATCTTGGCGAACATGGTGTTGGCCGGTTCGGTGATGCCGATGTAGTTGTTCTTCGACTTGGACATCTTGTCGACGCCGTCCAGACCCTCCAGCAGCGGCATGGTCAAGATGCACTGCGGTTCCTGGTCGTAGTCCTTCTGCAGCTCGCGGCCAACAAGCAAGTTAAATTTCTGGTCCGTTCCACCTAGCTCAAGGTCCGCCTTCAAAGCGACCGAATCGTAGCCTTGCATCAATGGATAGAGGAACTCATGAACGGCGATCGGAGTCCCACTCTTGAAGCGCTTGCTGAAATCGTCACGTTCCATCATGCGGGCCACGGTGTAGTGCGAGGCCAGCTTGATCAGGCCGCGCGCGCCCAGCGGATCGCACCATTCGGAGTTGTAGCGGATTTCGGTCTTGGCCGGATCCAGCACCAGCGAGGCCTGCTTGAAGTAGGTCATGGCGTTCTGCTCGACCTGCTCGCGCGTCAGCGGCGGACGGGTGGCGTTGCGGCCGGACGGATCGCCGATCATCGACGTGAAATCGCCGATCAGGAAGATCACCTGGTGCCCCAGGTCTTGCAGCTGGCGCATCTTGTTCAAAACAACGGTGTGGCCAAGGTGCAGGTCAGGTGCGGTAGGATCCAGGCCGAGCTTGATACGCAGCGGTACGCCGCTTTGTTCGGAACGTGCCAGCTTTTGAGCGAACTCGCTTTCAATCAGCAACTCGTCGACACCGCGTTTGGTGATGGCGAGGGCCTCGAGGACGCTGTCGGTCAACGGCAGTACTTTAGAGGGGGCCGGCGGTGTCGAAGAAGAGGTAGTCATAGTTTTTTTACGGTATATTTCAGAAAAAGGTAGGCAGCTTCAGGAGTTTGTTATAATCCTCGATCCATCAATCTTGCCGTACGAAAACGAACTTTAATAACAATTAGAAGAAATAAAACGTTCCTGAATAGTTCAAGCGGCAAATTTTAACTGATTGCATGAACCAAATACATAAATTCACGAGCTCACGCTTGTTCAGTCTGCTAGGTTCTACGCGCAAGGCGCGCATCATCAGCGCGTCTGCATTGTTTCTTGCAGTGTGTGCTTTTGGCGCCGCCGGCGTAGCTCCGCTCGCCCCCGACGCCTCCGACCTGCCTGTCAAATCGGTACAGGAATCGGTCGCACTGCCGGATCTCAGCTCGCAGATCTCCGCGCTGGAACAGCAATCCTCCAACGAACACTTCGTCCACGAAGAAAAAATCCGCGCCGGCGATACGCTGGCCGCGCTGCTGACCCGTCTGGGCATCGACGATGAAGCGGCCGAGAACTTTATCAAAAAAGATAAAGTCGCGAAAGGTGTGATGCAGCTCAAGACCGGCAAGCGCGTACAGGCGCAAACCGACGACGAGGGCAATCTGCAATGGCTGCGCGCCGTGGTGGTGGATGGCAAGGACAATCCGGTCAAGAACATCAAGGTCACCCGCAAGGGCGACGGCTTTGTCGCGGAAGAAGAAGCGGCCAAGCTGGAACGCCGCGTGGAAATGCATGCGCGTACCATCAGCTCGACGCTGTATGCGGCCACCGATTCGAGCGAAGACGGCTCCAAGCTGCCGGACACCATCGTCAAGCAGATCGTCGAGATGTTCTCGACCAGCATCGACTTCCGGGGCGACCTGAAGCGCGGCGACCATTTCAACGTGGTCTACGAAACGTTCTGGCAGGATGGCGAGTTTGTGCGAGCGGGCCGCATTCTGGCGGGCGAGTTCACCAACAAGGGCACGACGTATCAGTCGGTCTGGTTCGAAGATCCACAAAGCAAGCAGGGCGGCGGTTACTACAGCTTCGACGGCAAAGCCCTCAAGAAAGCCTTCCTCAAATCCCCGGTTGAATTCTCCCGTATCTCCTCAGGCTTCGCGATGCGCGTGCATCCGATTTCCGGCCAGTGGAAAGCCCACAAAGGCATCGACTTCCCGGCACCGACCGGCACCCCGATCCGCGCCTCGGGCGATGGCGTGATCGATTTCGCCGGCACCCAGAACGGCTACGGCAACTTCGTCATGATCAAGCACTGGGCCAACTACACCACGGCCTACGCCCACATGAGCCGCTTTGCGCCTGGCATCAAAAAAGGCAGCAAGGTCAGCCAGGGTGACGTGATCGGCTACGTCGGCACCACCGGCTGGTCGACCGGCGCGCACTTGCACTACGAATTCCGCGTCGGCGGTGAAGCCAAGGACCCGAGCACGATGAACGTGCAGGCCCAGGCGCCGCTGACGGCGGCCGAGATGTCGCGCTTCAAGTCCTACGCTTCCGACATGTCGCACCGCTTCGCGCTGCTGCAGCCGGGCGGCTCCGGCGGCACCCGCGTCGCGGCGAAGTAAGATTTAAATTCAGCTTCATCAAGACAGGTCGCGCCAGCGGCCTGTTTTTTTATCAGCATGCGCCGTCCAGGCCGCTTCTTCTGTGCGACAGCGTACGCCGACTCAGGCAAAATACGTTTTTGTATTTCTGGATGCAGCTATGTCTCTGTATATCGGTTTGATGTCCGGCACCAGCCTGGACGGCGTGGACGGCGCGCTGGCGCGCTTCACCGGCGACGCCATCGACACGCTGGCGGCCGCCTACGTGCCCTTCCCGCCCGCCCTGCGCGCCGACCTGATGGCCTTGCAGGCAGCCGGCCACAACGAGATCGAGCGCGAGGCGCTGGCCGCCAATCAACTGGCGCGTTTCTACGCCGAATGCGTGAAGGCGCTGCTGGACGACGTATCGCTGCAAGCGCAGGACGTCCGCGCGGTGGCGGTGCATGGGCAGACCATACGCCACCGCCCCGAACTGGGCTTTACGCGCCAGACCAATAATCCCGCCCTGCTGGCCGAGCTGTGCGGCATCGACGTGATCGCCGACTTCCGCAGCCGCGACCTCGCAGCCGGCGGCCAGGGCGCGCCGCTGGTGCCGGCTTTCCACCAGGCCTTGTTCGGCAAGGCCGGGCAGACGCGGGTGGTGGCCAATATCGGCGGCATCTCGAATATCAGCGTGCTGGCCGACGACAAGGTGACCGGTTTCGACACCGGACCTGGCAATGTGCTGATGGATGCGTGGATCGCCCGCCACCAGGGCAAGGAATTCGACCAGGACGGCGCCTGGGCGGCCAGCGGCAAGGAAATCCCCGGCCTGCTGGCGAACATGCTGGCCGAGCCGTATTTCGCGCTGGCGGCGCCCAAGAGCACCGGCCGCGACCTGTTCCACATCGATTGGCTGGACCGGCATCTGGCGGCGTACGCCGACGCCAAGCCGGAAGACGTGCAGCGCACGCTGACGCGCCTCACAGCCCTCACGCTGGCGCAGGCGATCCAGGCCTATGGTGCGGGCACGGACGCGGTCTACGTGTGCGGTGGCGGCGCCTACAACGGCGTGCTGATGGATGAGCTGGGCGCGGCGCTGGGCCGGCAGGTGACGGTGGAGTCGACGCAGGCGCTGGGCGTGGCGCCGAACCGGGTCGAGGCGATGGCTTTCGCCTGGCTGGGCTATCGTTTCACAGAGCGGCTGGCGGGCAACCTGCCGAGCGTGACGGGCGCCAACGGAGATCGAGTCTTAGGCGCACTCTACCCGCGTTAACGTCATTCCCGCGCAAGCGGGAATCCATAGTCAGCAAGCTCAGCATGGATTCCCGCTTTCGCGGGAACGACAGGCAAACAAAAACGGCGGCACAACCGGAGTTGTCCGCCGTTTATGGAGCAAGCCGGTTTATACCGAGAACGACGAGCCGCAGCCGCAGGTCGAGGTAGCGGTTGGGTTCTTGATGACGAATTGCGCGCCTTCCAGGTCGTCCTTGTAGTCGATTTCCGCGCCGACCAGGTACTGGTAGCTCATCGAATCGATCAACAGCTGGACGCCGTTCTTGACCATGGTGGTGTCGTCTTCGTTGACGATTTCGTCAAACGTGAAGCCGTACTGGAAGCCGGAGCAGCCGCCACCCTGCACGAACACGCGCAGTTTCAGGTCTGGATTGCCCTCTTCCTCGATCAGTTGGGCGACCTTTTCAGCCGCGCTATCGGTGAAGATAATAGGCGACGGGATTACATCTAGCGATTCGGCGACAGCATTCATTTCAGACTCCTACGTGAAAACATTTGATCCATTATAGACCGTTGGCGTAATTCATGCTCCAGAGACCGCCAAAAGCGGCTCGACGCCGGAGCTGTCGCGATGGGTCAATGTGCCCAACACCTGCGCGCCGCCGTGCATTTCCAATACTTTGTAACTGACATCCCCAATGATACGGGCACTCGGCTGGATTTCAAGCAAATCCGCGCTGAAAACGCAACCTTTGATCTCGCCATTGACCACCAGGTGATCGCAGCGTATCTCGCCTTCCACACGAGCGTGCTCGGCAATGACGAGATAACTGGGATGTCCTGCCTCCGCGACAACATTGCCAATGACCTCGCCGTCAATGCGCATCCCGCCGCGGAACAGCAAATTACCTTGCACGCGGGTGGCGGCGCCGATCAGGCTGTCCATATCGATCATGTGCGGCTTTCTGCAGGCGGAGTGGGCGGGAATTCCTAATCTACTATCCCCGCCCTGTGGCACTTTGATTTACGGCAGCAGCGCGATCTGGGTCAGGCCGGTGGTTTCTTCCAGGCCGAACATCAGGTTCATGCACTGTACCGCCTGGCCGGACGCACCCTTGACCAGGTTGTCCTGCACCACCAGCACGATCACGGTGTTGCCGTTGTCCGGGCGATGCAGCGCCAGGCGCAGCATGTTGGAACCGCGGGTGGAACGGGTTTCCGGATGCGAACCGAACGGCATCACGTCGACGAACGGCGAATCCTGGTACTGCGCTTCGAACAGCGCTTGCAGCTCTTCGTTGCTGACGTCCTTGGTCAGGCGGCCGTACAGGGTCGAATGCATGCCGCGGATCATCGGCACCAGGTGCGGCGTGAACACCAGGCCGACCTTGTCGGCGCTGAACTTCTGCAACTGCGCCGAGGTTTCCGGCGTGTGGCGGTGGCCGGCCACGCCGTAAGCCTTGAAGTTGTCGCTCGATTCCGAGAACAGCGTGCCGATCTCGGCCTTGCGGCCGGCGCCGGACACGCCCGACTTGCAGTCGGCGATCAGCGCACCGGCGTCGATCAGGCCGGCCTTCAGCAGCGGGTAATAGCCCAGCTGCATGGTGGTCGGGTAGCAGCCAGGATTGGCGACCAGGCGCGCGCCCTTGATGGCGTCGCGGTTCAGTTCAGCCAGGCCGTAGGCGGCCTCTTCCAGCAGTTCCGGGCAGGTGTGCTCGATCTTGTACCATTTTTCAAAGACAGCCTGGTCCTTGATGCGGAAATCCGCCGCCAGGTCGATCACCTTGACGCCGGCCGCCAGCAGCGCCGGCGCCTGCGCCATGGCGACGCCGTGCGGGGTGGCGAAGAACACCACGTCGCACTTGCTCAGGTCGGCCTTGTCGGGCGACGAGAAGGCGATGTTCACGCGGCCGCGCAGCGAAGGGAACATATCGGCAACCGGCAAGCCATCTTCCTTGCGCGACGTGATAGCCGTCAGCTGCACATCAGGGTGGACTGCCAACAGTCGCAGCAATTCCACTCCGGTATATCCGGTGCCGCCGACGATGCCAACTTTGATCATGTTCTTTCCTTGAATGAGGTAATGCGTAGAGGGGACTGCCATTTTATCAGGCATATGCGACAGACGTGTTACACCTGCCAGATAGCAAAAAAGCCGCCCGACACAGGGCCGGCGGCTTTTTTGAGGATGCGCCGCAAGCAGCGCACCACAGCGTAAAAATTAACGCTTCGAGAATTGCTTTGCGCGACGTGCTTTGCGCAGACCAACTTTTTTACGTTCAACTTCACGTGCATCGCGGGTAACGAAGCCGGCGCGTGCCAGATCGCCCTTCAGCGCTGCATCGTAGTCGATCAGGGCGCGGGTGATGCCGTGACGCACAGCACCTGCCTGGCCGGACTCGCCGCCGCCGTGAACGTTGACTTTGATGTCAAAACGCTCAACGTTGCCGGTCAGTTCCAGTGGTTGACGAATAACCATCAGGCCGGTTTCGCGGGAGAAGTACTCAGCCGCTGGCTTGCCGTTAACGATGATTTGGCCAGTGCCAACTTTGATAAACACACGAGCTACTGCACTCTTGCGACGGCCGGTGCCGTAATTGTAGTTACCGATCATGTCAGTTCCTTAGATTTCGAGTGCTTTAGGTTGCTGAGCAGCGTGCGGGTGCGAACCTTCAGCGTACACTTTCAGCTTCTTGATCATTGCGTAGCCCAGTGGGCCCTTCGGCAGCATACCTTTGACGGCTTTTTCCAGAGCACGGCCTGGGAAACGCTGTTGCATTTTCAGGAAGTTGGTCTCATAGATGCCACCTGGGTAGCCCGAGTGACGGTAGTAGGTCTTCTCGGTTGCTTTGGTGCCGGTCACGCGCAGTTTGCCTGCGTTGACGATGACGATGAAATCGCCGGTGTCGACGTGAGGAGTAAATTCTGGCTTGTGTTTGCCGCGCAGTCGGAGTGCCACTTCGCTGGCAACACGTCCGAGGACTTTGTCCGTCGCGTCAATCACGAACCAATCGCGCTGGACTTCATGGCCCTTAGCGGAAAAAGTTTTCATGTTGACTTCCTAAATAATAAAACACGCTCAAATGGTGGTTCCGCCATTGCTTCAGCGGACTCGGCCTTCTTATTTACTTTCCTGAGCGAACGGAAAGCCGACAAGTATAAGCGGGAACCACCCGCCGAGTCAAGCCGCAATGCCGGCGGAATCAGGCTCCGCGGCTCCATAGCGGAAAACATTGACCACATTGAAAGTCGTGTCGGGCACGTAGAGGCGGCCGCGGTCGGCGTAAATGAAGTACGGCATCCAGACGCCGCCGGCGTCCGGGTATTTTTTGAACACGGAAATGCCGGTCTCATAGTGCAGCGTATCGTCGCCGATGCGGAACACTTTCAGCGCGCGGTTGACCAGGTCGTTGACGATCAGGCGGTCGCCGTCGATGCAGACGCTGGCGGGCAGCATGAACTTTCCGTAGTCAACGTTGACATCATCGCAATAGCCGAGATGGCCGTAAGTCCACAGGCTGTTGCCCTCGCGGTCGAACACGCGCAGGCAGTTGTTGAACTGGTCGCAGACGAACAAGCGGTCCTGGGCGTCGATGGCGATGTCGCAGGGCGTGAAATCGTCGTCCGATTGCCAGCGGAAGTTTTTGCGGAACACCACGTAGCCGGTCGGCTGCAGCTGCCACATCGAAATGCGGTTGTTGAGCGAATCGGCGATATAGATCTCGCCCTGGCCGTTGATGGCGATGCCCTGCGGCGCCTTCAAGGTGCCGTCGCCGCCTATGCCCTCGCGGCCGAACGGCATGCCGTAGTTGATCAGGTAGCCGGCCGGATTGAACTGGTACATCGTCACCGTGCACAGATTGAAGTTGGTGACGAACACGATCGGCGTGCCGGGACAGATCTGCCCCAGCGGCGGCGTGTGCGGATAGTAGACGTCCATCGCCAGGTCGCCCGGCACGAAGAAGCCGCGCATCATGTCCTGCAACTGGTGGTAGGGATCGCTCTCGGTGTTGAAGGTCTTCATGCACCAGTTGCCGGAATCGATGTTCAGCGAAGCGTTCGCCATGCGCGCCAGCGGATCGATGCCCATGTGGGTGCGGAACTGGTCATACCAGTACTTGTAGATGCTGGTCGTGGCCTGGGCCCACTGGTCGATCCAGTTGCCGCCGGCCTGGGGCTCGCGCGGCGCCGTGCGGCGCTCGCGGTTGAAGCCGATCACCGAGGTCATGCAATTGAATTGCGAAGTCGAGCGCAGCCGGTTCTGGTCGTCGCGCCGGTGGCCGACCGACTCGATCAGCAAGGCATCCTCGTCGCCTTGGATGCGCGGGATGCGCACCTTGATCACGCTGGACGCGAACGGCTCGCTGATGAAATACACGTCCGGCTCGCCTTCCGCCGCGCAGATCTGGTACGGCCCGACGAACACCACGTCCTCCAGCGCGCCGTAGACGAAATCGGAAAAGCTGTGCACCGGCTCGAGCGTGTGGTTCCACAAAGGCAGCAGGCCGTTGACCACGCTGACCTGCCGGCCCTCCAGGTCGTACACCGTGATGGCGTTCTCGATATGCCCGGGCACGAACACGCGGTCGCCGATCACGCACACCGAACGCATCACATTGAACTTGCCGATGCCAGTGGGCTTGCCGTGCTGGTGCAGCATCACCGCGTCATGCGGCGCCTGCACGCATTCGTCGACGATGGGCCAGTCGGTGCTGATCTTCAGCACCTCGTAGTGGCCGGTGTTGGCGAGGTAGAGATTGCCTCGCGCGTCGCTGGCCAAACCCTGCGGCCACAGCAGCTCGTGTTTGACGCCGGGGCCGCCGACATGGCGGAACTGGCTGATGAATACGCCCTCCAGCGTGAACTTGACGCAGCGGCTGGCCAGGTCGTCGGCCGTGTGGAAGAACTCGTCGCAGACATACAGGTAATCGACGCCGTCGCGCTCGCGCACCACGGTGATGCCGTTCGGATCGGACAACGGCAGGTAGTGGCTGTCGCCTTCGCCGAAGGCATAGCTGAACCAGATTTCGTCTTCATCGTAGGCGAAGGCCACCACGCGGCCGTGGCCCATGTCGGTGCAGTACATCAGCTGGTGGGTGGGATGGGGGCAAACGTGAAACGGCATCAACAGGCGCGGCGCATCGGGCGTATCGTCGCCTGGGCCCTCGATCACGTGCAGCAGTTCAGACAAATCGGCGTTGAATACCAGCACGCGACTGTTGCCTGTATCGCACACCCACAGCCTGCCGAAACTATCGGCATGCACGCCGACCGGCGAATTGAGCGTGAAATCGTCGGCCAGTTGGCCGAGGGGCGTGGTGCCCGGCACGGTCAATTCGCCATAGGAACAAAGGTATTTGATGGCCTGATTCATCGCATCCTCCTTGATCTGAGTCATAAAGTATGCGATTCGTTCGAGGTTGCTGCAAGCAAAAAAACCTCATGCAAGCCAGTCCGGCCGGACTCCTTTACAATATGCGCAACGATTTTTAACGGAGAGAACGATGGAATGCAAAGTCAGCTGGAATGGCCCGTCGGGCATGAGTTTCTTGGCCACGACCGGCTCCGGCCACATGGTCAACATGGATGGCGCGCCCGAGGGCGGCGGCCACAACCTGGCGCCGCGTCCGATGGAGATGGTGTTGCTGGGCACCGGCGGCTGCACGGCGTATGACGTGGTGCTGATCCTGAAGAAGGGCCGCGCCGACATCCGCGGCTGCGAGTGCACGCTGACCGCCGAGCGCGCGGACACCGAGCCGAAAGTGTTCACCAAGATTAATTTCCACTTCACCGTGACCGGCAAGGACTTGAAGCCTGAAGCGGTGGAACGGGCGATCACGCTGTCGCACGACAAGTACTGCTCGGCGTCCATCATGCTCGGCAAGACCGCCGAGATCACCCACTCGTTCGAGATCGTCGAAGCTTAAACCGAGGCTTAAACGTAATACGCGGTGCTGGTCATGACCTTGCCCATCACCGCCATCACCGCCTGCACCGGCGCCGGCGTCTGCGAGGCGCCCAGCGCCTGCGCGGCGGCGCCGTGCTCGATCTCATCCTGCCGCATCTGCTCGACGATGGCGCGCGACTTGGCGTCCTGCGGCGGCAGCTTGTCCAGATGGCTGGCCAGGTGCGCCTCCACCTGCCGTTCCGTCTCCACCACAAAGCCCAGGCTGCGCGCATCACCCAGCACCGCCGCCACCGTGCCCAGCGCATACGCGCCGGCGTAGAACAGCGGATTGAGCACGCTGATATGCGAATTCAGTTCGGCCAGCCGCTGCGCGGTCCAGGCCAGATGGTCTTCCTCTTCCCTGCCCGCCTGCTCGAACTGCGCGCGCATTTCCTCGGTCTTGGCGAAGCGGCTCTGCGAGTTGTACAACGCCTGCGCGCACACCTCGCCCACATGGTTCACGCGCATCAGCCCGGCGCTGTGGCGGGTTTCCGCCTCGCTCATCTGGGCGTCGGCCGCGTGCAGCGCCGGCGTCGGCCGCGATGCCGAGGCGACGCCGGTAATCACGCGCAGCGCCTTGTCGGCGCCGGCGATCAATCGGTCCAGCGGGGTGTGGTGGTGTGCGGCCATAGGAAAACTCGAATTCGGACGAAAGCAATATTATAGGGGCGACAGCCTCAGTTTGCCTCGGCCGCTTCGCGCAACTGGCGCTGGCGTTCGATGTAGTCGGCCACCGGGCCGCGCACATCGATCTTGGAAATGTCCTTCGCCACGCTCAGGTTCAAGCCCAGCAGGAAGGGGATATTCTCGATGGGAACTTCCGGACAGTGCTCGGCAAACGCGCGCAGGAAGCGCTTCGATTCCACCACCGGCACCACCTTCTCGCCGCTCATGTATTGCAGGATGCTAGTGATGCTGTGGCCCTTGCCGATGCTGTGATAGATGAAGCGGTTGAAGTCGCGGTCCAGCTTGGCGAAGTCCAGCGTTTCCTTGGTCATCAGGCCCGACAGATAAAACAGGCCCAGCGCCACGCGAAAGAAGCCGGTGGACTCGCTGCGGCCGACCCCACAATGGGTCACGGCCAGAATTTTTTCCTGCAATTGAGGATTCATTTTTTGTTGTTCTCCCATATCCGACTATAGCAAGACATTTGTACGGCTAGTAGCTTGCGCGCGAGAATTTTTACATGCTACTCTTGAAATCTTTTTAACAAGGGACAGAACAATGATCGAGGTCAGGGGGCTCGCCAAGCGTTTTCGCCTGTCGTCGCGCGGCGGCAAACCGCCCCAGGCGCGCGATCCGCGCGACCACGACGGCTGGTTCCATGCGGTGCGCGATGTCAGCTTCCGCTGCGCGCCCGGCGAAGTGCTGGGCCTGCTTGGTCCCAACGGCGCCGGCAAGACCACCACCCTGCGCCTGCTGTCCACCGCGCTGAAACCCGATGCAGGCAGCATACACGCCAACGGCGTCGACCTGCTGCAGGATCCGCTGGCGGCGCGCCAGCACATCGGCTTTTTATCCGGCACCACCGGCCTGTACGGCCGCCTGACCGCGCGCGAGAACGTCGAATACTTCGGCCGCCTGCACGGCATGAGCCCGCCCTACCTGAAGCGCCGCTGCGACGAATTGTTCGAGCTGCTGCAGATGACCGAATACGGCAACAAGCGCGCCGACCAGCTGTCCACCGGCATGAAGCAGAAATGCTCGATCGCCCGCACCGTGGTGCACGAACCGCAGATCGTCATTCTCGACGAACCGACCACCGGCCTGGACGTGATGTCGGCCAAGATCCTGCTGGACTTCATCGCCAGCTACAAGGCGCTGCGCGTGCCGCTGATCTTCTCCACCCACCACCTGCACGAAGTGGAAAAGCTGTGCGACCGCGTCTGCATCATCAACCACGGCAAGACCGCCTTCCACGGCACGGTCGACGAGCTGCGCCACCTGGGCGGCAGCGCCGACCTGTACGACGCCTTCGTCGGCGTCATCAACCAGGAGCCCTGAGCCATGTGGATCATCTACCTCAAGGAGTTGCTGGAACTGGCGCGCGACCGCCGCACCTTCTTCTTCACGGTGTTCATCCCGGTGTTCGCCATGCCGCTGATCTTCACCGGCTTCGGCTACGTCTCCCAAAGCATGTTCAAGCAGGCCAGCCAGGCCGAGATGACCTACTCGATCTTCGGCAAGGACAACGCGCCCAAGCTGGCTGAACGCTTCGCCAGGGAAAAAGGCTTCCGCGAAGTGGTGCTGGCCAGCCCGGCCGACATCAAGACCGCCATCGGCGACGACCGCATCAAGTTCGCGCTGGTGATCCCGGCCGGCTTCGAAGCGAGCCTGGCCCAGCAACAGCAAGCGGTGATCGCGCTGCACTACAACAGCGCCGTCACGGTCGACCTGACGCGCAAGCGGGTGATGTCGGTGGTCGGCGGCCAGAACCGGCTGCTGCGCGAACAGGCGCTGTCCGCGCTCAACCTCAACAAGGAGCAGCTGCGCTTCGCGCTCGACCCGATCACGCTGGAAGACCACTCCACCGCCGACAAGCGCGAGCAGATGGGCGCGGTGGTCGGCGGCATGCTGCCCTACATCCTGCTGATGGTGTGCCTGATGGCGGCCATGTATCCGGCGATCGACACCGGCGCCGGCGAGAAGGAACGCGGCACGCTGGAAACCCTGCTGCTGGCGCCGGTCTCGCGCACCGCGCTGGTGATGGCCAAGTTCCTGATGCTGTTCACCGTCGGCCTGACCTCGGCGCTGCTGATGATCGGCAGCCTGGGCATGCTGCTGACTTTCTTCGGCCCCATGATAGGCGGCGACCTGGTGCAGATGGTGCGCGCCATCGGCCTGCTGGACCTGGCCATGGTGGCGCTGATGCTGGTGCCGACCGCCGCCATCTTCGCCGCCATCCTGCTGTCGATCTCGGTCTACGCCAAGAGCTACAAGGAAGCGGCCGGCCTGATCTCGCCGCTGATCATCGTCACCGTGCTGCCGACGCTGGTGGCGCTGCTGCCCGGGGTCGAGCTGAACTGGAAATGGGCGATGGTGCCGATGACCAATGTTTCGCTGGCGATGAAGGAATTGGTGAAGGGCACGATGGACTACAGCATGTTCTGGGTCATCCTGCTGTCGACCACCCTGACCGCCGGCGCCCTGCTGGCCCTGTGCCGCTGGTGGTTCAACCGCGAGCAGGTTTTGTTTAGAAATTGAACAAGTTGTCTATTCAACTAGCCCGGATTGAGGTCGCCGCGCGTCGCCGTCTGGTCGGCCTTTTCTGCACTCTGGCGCGCAGTTTGCGCCGCCCATCGCAATGGCGCCCCACATATAGAGCAAATTCAATACAATGCCATCATGTGAAAAGTGTATGGCCGTGCAGAAACGCGGCGCAGGCACCGGCAGAATCATTCAGGAGTTAGCATGGAATTACGCATCAGCAACTTGTCTAAAACCTACGGCAATGGCGTCGTAGCGCTGGACAATATCTCGCTCACCATCCCGACCGGGATGTTCGGCTTGCTCGGGCCCAACGGCGCCGGCAAGTCGACGCTGATGCGCACGCTGGCGACCTTGCAGGAATGCGATTCCGGTTCGGTGTTCCTGGACGACATCGACGTGCTGGACGAAAAAGACGAAGTGCGCCGCCTGCTGGGCTACCTGCCGCAGGACTTCGGCGTGTATCCGAAAGTGACCGCCTACGAGCTGCTCGACCATTTCGCCGTGCTCAAGGGCCTGTCCAACCGCAACCGCCGGCGCGAGGTGGTCGACGGCCTGTTGCAGCAAACCAATCTGTTCGACGTGCGCAACCAGCGCCTGGGCGGCTTCTCCGGCGGCATGCGCCAGCGCTTCGGCATCGCCCAGGCGCTGCTGGGCGATCCCAAGCTGATCATCGTCGACGAGCCGACCGCCGGCCTCGACCCGCAGGAGCGGGTGCGCTTCCACAACCTGCTGTCGGACATCGGCGAAGACAAGACCGTGATCCTGTCCACCCACATCGTCAGCGACGTGGCCGACCTGTGCGCCAACATGGCCATCATCAACAAGGGCCACCTGCTGCTGTGCGGCCCGACCCAGGAATTGATCCACGACGTCAGCGACAAGATCTGGGCCCGCTTCATCGACAAGCGCGACCTGCAATCGTTCCAGCTGCGCCACCCGGTCATCTCGTCGCGCCTGCTGTCCGGCCGCACCCTCATCCACGTCTACAGCGAGACCGATCCCGGCGACGGCTTTGAAGAAGCCATCGGCGACCTCGAAGATGTCTATTTCGCCACCATCGCCGGCCGCCACAGCGCTGCGGCCACCTGCGATTAAGGCGGCCCCATGTTTTCCATCGCCTACTTTGAAGCGCGCCAGCGCCTCAAGCTGCTGTCCACCTGGGTTTATTTCCTCGGCTTCCTGGCGCTGTCGCTGCTGTGGATGGCCGCCGCCGGCGGCGTCTTCAAGGGCGCCTCGGTCGCCTTCGGCAGCCAGCTGATCGACTCGCCGCGCTCGCTGATGTTCACCACCAGCGTGCTCGCCTCGCTGGGCGTGGTGGTCATGGCCGCCATGATGGGGCGCTCGGTGCAGCAGGATTTCGAATACGACATGCAGCACTTCTTCTTCTCGGCCCCGATCAAGAAGCATCAGTACATGTTCGGCCGCTTCCTCGGCGCCTACCTGACGCTGGCCATCATCTTCACCAGCATCGTGCTGGGCGCCTGGCTGGGCAGCTACATCCCCGGCATCGATCCGGAGCGGCTCGGCCAGCCGGGCGTGCTGGGCTATGTGATCCCCTACCTGATCGTCATCCTGCCCGACATCTTCATCTTCGGCGCCGTGTTCTTCATCCTGGCCGCGCTGACGCGGCGCATGCTGCCGGTCTACATCTCCAGCGTGGTCATGCTGATCGGCTACATCGTCGCCCCCGGCCTGGCGCGCGACCTCGACTACAAGACGCTGGCCGCGCTGATCGACCCCTTCGGCACCACCGCCGTGATCCGCCTGACCGAATACTGGCCCATCGTCGAGCGCAACAGCCGCATGTTCTGGCCGGAAGGCGTGTACCTGCTCAACCGCGTGCTGTGGTGTTCGTTCGCGCTGGCCGGCCTGCTGCTGGGCTACTGGCGCTTCCACTTCATCGCCACCATCGACAGCGGCGCCGGCAGCACCAGCCGCGGCGAAGGCGAAACGCCGCTGCACCTGTCGGCCCAGTCCACCAGCACCCAGGAAAAGCCGGACTTCCAGTCGCGCAGCCTGGCCGCGCTGCTGTTCAAGATGAGCTGGCTGAGCCTGCGCGAAACCACCAAAAACATCTACTTCCTGGTGCTGGTGCTGGCCGGCGTGCTGATGATGCTGGCCAGCGCGCTGGACATGGGATCGATGTTCGGCACCACCACCTACCCGGTCACCTACCTGGTGCTGGAATCGGTGTCCGGAACCTTCGCGCTGTTCATGTTCGTCATCACCACCTTCTACGCGGGCGAGCTGGTGTGGCGCGAGCGCGAGGCGCGCATGGCGCAGATGCTGGACGCGTTGCCGATCCCGAGCTGGCTGCCGATGCTGTCCAAGCTGATCGCGCTGATCGGCCTGCAGACCATGCTGATGGTGGTGGTGATGCTGTGCGGCATGGCGATCCAGATCGCCAAAGGCTATTTCATCCTGGAGCCGGGGCTGTATCTGTACCACCTGTTCCTGATCCAGCTGCCCGCTTATGCGCTGTCTGCGGTGCTGGCGATCGCGCTGCAAGTGCTGATCAACCAGAAATACCTGGCCTACTTCGCGATGATCGTCTACTACCTGGCCAGCATCACGCTGGGCACGGTCGGCGTCGACGACCCCATGCTGGTCTACGGCACCATGCCGAGCTTCATTTATTCCGCCATGAACGGCTACGGCCACTTCCTGGCGCGCGAGCGCTGGTTCGAGCTTTACTGGACCGGCGCCGCCCTGCTGCTGGCGGTGCTGTCGCTGCTGTTCTGGGCGCGCGGCACCAACGACGGCTGGCGCCAGCGCCTGCAGCTGGCGCGCCACGCGCTGACGGTGCCGGTGCTGAGCACGGTGGCCGCCGGTCTGCTGGTGTTCGTCGGCGCCGGCAGCGTGGTGTTCTACAACACCCACATCGTTCACTGTTTCAAATCGGCCTACCAGAAGGATGCCGAGCGCGCCGACTACGAGCGCAAGTACAAGAAATTCGCCGTGGTGCCGCAGCCGCGCATCACCGACGTCAAGCTCGACGTCGCCATCATGCCGGACCAGCGCAGCCTGGTGGTCAAGGGCCGCTATCTGCTGGAGAACAAGACCGCGCAGCCGATCACCGACGTGCTGGTCTACCAGGACAACACGACCACCCAATTCAAGGCGCGCTTCAGCCAGGACGCGCGGCCGGGCTTCCAGGATGACGAGCTCGGCTTCTACAGCTACAAGCTGGCCAAGCCGCTCGCTCCGGGCGCGCAGCTGACGATGGAATTCGACGTGGTCTACCTGCCCGGCGGCATTCTGGGCATGGGCCAGGACACGCCGGTGATCGGCAACGGCACCTTCTTCAACAACGGCGCGCTGCCGCACATCGGCTACCAGCAAGAGAGGGAGCTGAGCGACGTGCGCGACCGCAGGAAGCACAAGCTGCCGGCGCGCGAGCGCATGCTGCCGCGCGACGACCCGGGCGGCCTGGCCAACAACCTCGCCAGCAACGACGCCGACTGGATCAGCTTTGACGCCACCGTCAGCACCAGCGCCGACCAGATCGCCATCGCGCCGGGCACGCTGGTCAAGGAATGGAGCAAGCAGGGACGGCACTACTACCACTACAAGATGGACCAGCCCATCCTGAACTACTACGCCATCCAGTCGGCGCGCTACCTGGTCAAGCGCGACTGGTGGCAGGACGTGGGAATCGAGCTGTACTACCACCCCGGCCATGAGTACAACCTGGACCGCATGGACAAGGGCATCAAGGAATCGCTGGACTACTACACCCGCAACTTCGGCCCTTACCAGCACAAGCTGGTGCGCATTGTCGAGTTCCCGCGCTACGCCACCTATGCGCAGTCGCTGCCGACCACGATACCGTATTCGGAATCGATAGGCTTCATCGCCAAGGTCAACGACAAGAGTCCGAAGGACATCGACTATCCATTCTATGTGACCGCGCACGAAGTGGCGCACCAGTGGTGGGGCCACCAGCTGGTCGGCGGCAACACGCGCGGCGGCACGGTGCTGAGCGAAACGCTGGCTGAATACTCGGCGCTGATGGTGATGAAGAAGAATTTCGGCGCGGACAAGATGCGCCGCTTCCTGCACTACGACCTGGACCTGTACCTGATGGGCCGCGCGTTGGAGCGCAAGAAGGAAATGCCGCTGGCGGACAACGAAAACCAGAACTACATCCAGTACCGCAAGGGCAGCCTGGCGATGTACCAGTTGCAGGACATCCTGGGCGAAGCCAAGATCAACGCCGCGTTGAAGGAGATGCTGGCGCAGTATGGCCGCAAGGCCGGGCCGTATCCTAGCGTCACGGTGCTGGTCGACGCGCTGCGCAAGATCACGCCGCCCGAGCAGGCCTACCTGATCGACGACCTGTTCAACCACATCGTGCTGTACGAGAACCATGCGGTCTCGGCCACTGCGCGCAAGCTGGTGGACGGCAAGTATGAAGTCACGTTCGCGGTCAGCGCCGCCAAGGTGCGGGCCAACGACCAGGGCGCGGAAAAAGACACGCCGTTGAAGGACTGGATCGACATCGGCATCGACGACAAGGACGGCAACAGCCTGTACCGCGAGCGCAAGCTCATCGAGCGCAAGGACAATCTGTACACGGTGATCATCAACGGCCGTCCGGGCAAGGCCGGCATCGACCCCGACAACAAGCTCATCGACCGCAAGCCCGACGACAATATGGTCCCCGTCGAACTGCAAAGCCAATAACCCCTGGTGACCCCAATTTAAGCGGTGACTTGCAGGGTGCTGACCAGGCCGGCGTTGTAGGAATCGGCGATGACGGTGCCCGCCAGGCCGGGATTGGTCTTCAGTAATTCGGCCCAGTTGGACGAGGCCTGTTCGGACAGGCCGCCGAGTGTGCCGGCGCCGGTGTAGACGCCCGACGCCGACGGCGTCGAGGCCAGCGAGGACAGGATGGCTTGGTCCTGCGCATTTTGCGCCGAGGTCGACGTATCGACGTTGCTGCCGTCGGCAGGCACGGTGACGGACTCGGCAACAGTGCCGGCTTGCTGCAAACTATCCAGCAAGCCAGACGGGGTGTAGACCGCGGCGCCGGTCGATCCGCCCAGCGACGCCACCACGGCCGACTCCGCCGACAGATTGACGGCTTCGGACGACAACGCCCCCGCCGCCGTGCTGGAGACGACGGGCACATATGGCTGGTAAGCCGGGCTTGCACTGACGGAGTTGAGGGCGACGGTCATGATAACTTCAATATAGTTGCTGGCCCCGACGGACGCAAGCGTAAAAAAGCCGGGCGGTTTGGAGGCGCCCGGCTTGCTTGGGATTCAGCGATCAGATCTTGGCGGCGTCATGGTCGCGCTTGACCTTGTCCGCATGGCGCTCCAGCTTCTCGTCGCGGCGCGCCACTTGCTCCTGGTGCTTGTCGACGCTGCGGCGGGCGATCACTTTTTCGTCATGCTTGATGGCCTGCTTCTCCACCTTGATGTTTTGCTGCTCGGCGCGGCGCGCCTGGTCCAGCTGCTGGGCGCCGGCCAGGTCGCCCTTCTTGATGTCCGTGTGCTCGGCGCGGGCCAGCGCGTTGCGCTCGCCGCGTTCCGCTTGCAACTGCTGCTGGCCTGCCGCCACCTGGCTTTGCTTGACCGCGATCACCGCGTTGTCGCGCTGAATCTGGCGGCTGTCCTGGTGGATCTCTTTGACATCCTGGCGGATCTGGGCATTGTCGTGATGGACTTGTGCCACTGGAGCGGTCTGCGCGAAAGCTGCGGCGCTGATCATGGAAAGCACGCCGGCGATCATCAGGGATTTGGTTTTCATGATGGTGTTCCTTTTCTAGTGGTTGGCAGACCGCTGTTCATCAGCGTCTTGAGCAATTAACGCGACCACCCCGGCGGCAGACGACCACAGTTCCGTAAGAAAAGTTACGAGTTGTATCCCGCAAGCGAGGCCGCCAGTTCGCGCTGCCAGGCGCTGGCCTTGACGCGATTCCACACCAGCGCCACCTGCTCCACGCACTCGAACGCGCAATCGCTCACGTGGATGCGGCGCAACTCGGGATCGGCCAGCGCGAAATCCGGCAGGTAGGCCAGCGCCTCGCCGGATTTGACCAGCGCCAGCAGCAGTTGCAGATCGTCGGTCCAGTAGCGGATCTTGCGCGGCAGCTGGTCGTCGCGCCAGCCGTCGGATCGGGCGCCGCGCTGCACGCCGCAAAACAGCGAACGCGACGGGCAGGCGAAATCATGGGCCAGCACTTGCGCCGTGTCCGCCTCCAGCAGCGGCGCCGGCGGTAGCGACGTCACCAGCGGATGACGCTGCCCCGCCACCAGATGCAGGGTCACGCTGCCCAACGGCGTCACCTGCCATTCGTCCGACCAGTGTTCGCCGCGTCCCTCGATGACGTCGCCGGTGACGATGGCGGCGTTGATATCGCCCCGCAGCAGCGCCGCCAGCGCTTCATCCTCGAACATGGCCTGCATGCGCAAGCTCGCTTCCGGGTAGGCGCGCAAGGCCTGCGACAGCATCTGCCCGTGCCGCCACAACAGGATGGCCGGGCCGGCGATGCGGCTGTCGATGGCGGCGCGCTCGCCCATCAGGTCGGCCTTGGCCTGGTCGGCCAGCGCCAGCAAGGTCTGGGCGCGGGCCAACAGCAACTGGCCGCTGTCGTTCAGCACCAGCTGCTTGGCGCTGCGGTCGAACAACGGCTTGCCCAGGCTATCCTCCAGCCGCTTGAGCGCCTTGGACACCGCCGACGGCGTCAAATGCAACTCCAACGCGGCGGCGCCCAGCGACGGACGGCGGGCGGCACTGACGAAAACGCGCAGGTCGGAAAGATTCATGATGTCCAAACAGGATACGAATAGTGAATTTAAGTTGCTTTACTGGATACGAAGAGCATCTTACCATCTGCAGCATGACGACTCTCACCCAACAACAATGGATCTATCGCCGGCAGCCGGTCGGCCAGATCACGGCCGAGCACTACGAGCTCGTGGAACAACAACTGTCAACCGCGCTGGGCGACGGCGAGGTGCTGATCGAGGCGCGCTGGTTCAGCGTCGATCCCTACATGCGCATCGGCCAGTCCACCAAACCGACCTACGACACCGAGCCGCATCCGCTCGACACCGTCCAGCAAGGCGCCGTGGTGGCGCAGGTGCTGGCGTCGAACGCGCCCGGCTACGCCGCCGGCGACTGGGTGCAGAGCTACACCGGCTGGCAGACGCATGCGCGCGTGCACGCCAGCGGCCTGAAGCGGATCGACCCGGAGCTGGCGCCGGTCACCACCGCGCTCGGCGTGCTGGGCATGCCGGGCCGCACCGCGTGGTTCGGCCTGACGGAATCGGGCAAACCGCATGCGGGCGAGGTGGTGTTGGTGTCCGGCGCGGCCGGCGCGGTGGGATCGCTGGTGGTGCAGTTCGCCAAGCGCCACGGCGCGCGCGTGCTCGGTATTGCCGGCGGCCCGGCCAAGTGCGACTGGCTGCGCAATGTGCTGGACGCGGACTGGGCCATCGACTACAAGGCCTATGCCGACGCCGATGCGCTGGGCGCGGAGATCAAGCGGCTGACCGGCGGCGTCGACGTCTATTTCGACAACGTCGGCGGCATGGTGACCGACGCCGTCATCCCGCTGATCAACCGCCGCGCACGCATCGTCATCTGCGGCCAGATCAGCCAGTACAGCGGCGGCCTGGAGACGCCGGAACTGGGGCCGCGCCTGCTGCATCACATGCTGTACCAGCGCGCCACCATCCAGGGCATGCTGGCGCGCGACTATCTGCACCGCATGGATGAGATGACACGCATCGTCGCGCCATGGGTGAAGGCGGGCGAGATCGTGTTCGAGGAAACGGTGATCGACGGCTTCGAGCAATTGCCGGCGGCACTCAACTCGCTGTTCACCGGCGAGCATCGCGGCAAGCTGCTGGTGAAGGCATGAAGGCCGCGCTGGTCACACTGGCCTTGATCGCCGGCAGCGCCGGCGCGGCGGACGCCAGCTATGGCGAGCACGGCATGGCGCTGTTCGGCGGCAAAGAGGGGTTGTATGCATCGCACCTGCCGATGTTCCATGCGCCGCACGACTACCAGGTGATCCTGCAAGTGCACGTGGCCGATCCCGCCACCGACGCGGCGCTGCGCCGTCGCCTCGACGGCAAGACCGCGCTGTGGACCATCGCGCCGGAGAAGTTCGAGCTGTCACGCCTGGCGCCAGCGAGCGCCGCGCCGCTGCGGCAGTTCAAGGCCGACCTGGTGCTGGGTCATTTCGAGCAAGGCGGCAAGACGCAGTTCGCCGCCTCCACCGTCGTGGTCGACGAGGTGTTGATGTACCGCCAGCTATCGCCGGCGCAGAAGAGCAGCGCCAACGCCAGCTACGTGCAGATCGGCAGCGGCCAACAGCGCTACCTGGTCAAGCAGATCGACAGCCGGCCGGATTTCGATCACATCGTTTCCTACGCGGCGGCCGGCGGGGCGTCAACGGCGGCCATCATGCTGAACAAGCAAGCCTTGCAGCAGCCGGACGCGCATGCGCTGGCTGCGGCGCTGCATGTGCCCGCCAACGCAATCCGTGGTACGGTCTATTTTTACACCGACGATCTGAAGTGACATGGTTCCAGCAGAATACCAAGGCCTGTGGCGCCGCAGCGGCATCTGGCGCAGCAACGGCAGCAGCGACCTGACCACCCAAGTGTGGTGGTTCCAGGCGGCGCGCTACCACATCGACCTGCGCGTTCCCGTCGACCGCATCGGCATCAACGGCTTCGCCGGCGAGACCGTGGTGGAAGGCGAGCGCTGCACCTGGCATCCCGCCATCGCCTACCCCGCCCTCAGTAGCGAACTCGACGCCGGCTGGATGCGCTTCGACGACGCCGACCACGTCCACGAAACCGGCCTCGACAACAGCTACGAGGAAGACTGGTATCGCGAACCGAGCGGCGCCATGCACGGCGTGCGGCTGGCAGATCCACACAGCGACCAGCTGGCCTACTTACTGATCAGCGACGACTGGATGGCCTGGGCCTGCGGCAGCCCGGACGGCGCTTGCGAAATCACCGTCTATCGCCGCAAGCAGCAGCAATGGATCGCCATCGCCGCTAACCTGGCTACGGCCACGCACCCGGTCACGTTCAGCAAGGAACAGGTGCTGCAATGGCAGACCGGCGAACTGATCGAGGTCCCCATGAAACCGGGCAAGCCTTGGCGCGCCTAACGCCAACCGAGGGTCAAGTCTGACATTCGGACACGAGCTCGGCCACAAGCGGCAAACTACAGCTCAGGCCGTGTCCGAATGTCAGACTTGACCCCAGCATGAAAAACGGGACCATCGAGGTCCCGTTTTTGTTGGCGCTGCCGACGATTACTCGGCGGTCGCGGCGGCCTTTTTAGGGGCTGCTTTTTTGGCTGGCGCTTTCTTGGCCGCCGGCTTTTTGGCTGCTGCCGCCTTGGCCGGAGCCTTGGCTGCCGCAGCCTTCTTGGCCGGAGCTTTTTTCGCCGGCGCCACGTCTTCCGCCGCACCGTCCGCGCCCTCGTCCGCTACCTTGGCCGCTTTGCCTTTGGCCGGAGCCTTGGCCTTGCGCTCTTCGAACTCGAAGCTGATCTTGCCGTCCTTGCCCTTGGTCAGGAAGGCCTTGAACGGACGACGGGTGCGCTGCGAAACAAAGCCCGGCAGCAAATCGGTCTTGCCGTCGTTGAGCAGCTTGGCCATCTGCTCAGGCAAAATCTCCTGTTGCAGGATGATGCGGCCGCTGCGGAAGTCGCAAGTCTTCGGCTTGGCGACGCTGTTTTCGCACACATACGCCAGACCCATCTCGTACACGCCGCCGGCGCACTTCGGGCACGGGCCCAAGGCGGTCTGGCCGGTGAAGTCGACCGGCTCGGCATCTTCCGAATCGTCGTTCTGGCCGAAGTCGAACTCCAGCTTGAAGTTCTTGATCTCTTCGTCGCGCACGATGCGCAGGATGGCCGCGAACGGACGTCCCATCTTCGAGCGGAAACCTTGCAGCGGGCCGATGGTGCGGTCCTTCAGCAACTGCTCCACTTCCTCGATCTCGAACTGGCGGCTGCCCGGCGTTTTGCTCATCGAGAATTCGCACTTGGTGCAGGCGAAGCGGCGGTAGTTTTCCTTGACCACGCTGCCGCAGTTCGGGCACGGCGTGTGCAGGGTGTGGTAATCACCCGGGATCGTATCGTTGTCGTATTCCTTGGCGCGCTTGACGATGATCTGCGTCATCTGGGCGATTTCACGCATGAACTCCTCACGCGAGATCTTGCCCTTCTCCATTTGCGACAGCTTGTATTCCCATTCGCCGGTCAGTTCCGGCGCGGTCAGTTCGTTCACGCCCAGGCCGCGCAGCAGCGTCATCAGCTGGAACGCTTTCGCGGTCGGCATCAGTTCGCGGCCTTCGCGCAGCAGGTAGCGCTCGGTCAGCAGACCCTCGATGGTGGCGGCGCGCGTCGCTGGCGTGCCCAGGCCCTTGCCGGCCATCGCATCGCGCAGTTCGTCGTCCTCGACCAGCTTGCCGGCGCCCTCCATGGCCGACAGCAACGTCGCCTCGGTGTAGCGCGCAGGCGGCTTGGTGACCAGGCCGTTGGCGTTGACCGTGTCGGTCAGCACCTTCTCGCCCTTGGCGACCGGTACCAGGTTGCCGTTGGCGTTGCCGTCCTTGTCGTCGTCGGTCGACGCTTCCTTGCCGTAGATCGCCAGCCAGCCCGGATTGGTCATGACCTTACCTTCAGTCTTGAACTGATGGCCGGACACTTCGGTGTAGCGGGTGGTGACCTGGAACTCGGCAGGCGGGAAGAACACGGCCATGAAGCGGCGCGTGACCAGGTCGTACAGCTTCTGTTCCGGCTCGGACAGGTTCTTCGGCGCGATGGTGGTCGGAATGATCGCGAAGTGATCCGAGATCTTGGTGTTGTCGAAGATGCGCTTGTTTGGCTTGACCCACTTCTTGTCCAGGATCTGCTTGGCGAACTGGTGGTAGTTCGGGTTTTCCTTGACCACTTCCAGCGCCTGCATCACGGTCGGAATGTAATCTTCCGGCAGGTGGCGCGAATCGGTACGCGGGTAGGTCAGCACTTTGTGCTTTTCGTACAGCGCCTGCGCCAGGCCCAGCGTGTTCTTGGCCGAGAAGCCGAAGCGCGAGTTGGCTTCGCGCTGCAGACTGGTCAGGTCGAACAGCGCGGGCGCCATCGACGTGGTCGGCTTCGATTCCTCGGTGACGGCGCCCTGCTTGCCGCGCACGGCCAGCGCGATGGAGTCGGCCGCGGCCTTGCTCCACAGGCGCTCGGCGCGTTTCTCAGGGTCGGTCTCGTCCTTCTTGAACTTGGTGTCCAGCCAGCGGCCTTCGTAGACGCCGGCCGCGCAAACGAACTCGGCGCGCACTTCCCAGAAGTCGCGCGAAACGAATTTCTTGATCTTTTCTTCCCGCTCGACCACGATCGACAGCGTCGGCGTCTGCACGCGGCCCACGGTGGTCAGGTAGAAACCGCCCTCTTTCGAGTTGAACGCGGTCATCGCGCGGGTGCCGTTGATGCCGATCAGCCAGTCGGCCTCCGAGCGGCAACGGGCGGCGTCGGCCAGCGGCATCATGTCTTCATCGGTGCGCAACTGGGTGAAGCCTTCGCGGATCGCGCCGGGCGTCATCGATTGCAGCCACAGGCGCTTGACCGGTTGCTTGGCCTTGGCGTTCTGCGCGATCAAACGGAAAATCAACTCGCCTTCGCGGCCCGCGTCACATGCGTTGATGAGGGTGGTGACGTCTTTGCGCTTGATCAGCTTGTTGAGCACCTTGAGGCGCGCCTCGGTCTTGGCGATCGGGTTCAGCGCGAAGTACGGCGGGATCATCGGCAGGTGGGCGAAGCTCCATTTGCCGCGTTTGACATCGTGTTCTTCCGGTACGGCGATTTCCAGCAGGTGACCGACGGCGGAGGACAGCACGTACTCGTCGGATTCAAAGTACTCATCGTGCTTGGTAAAGCCGCCAAGCGTCTTCGCGATGTCGTTCGCGACAGAAGGCTTCTCGGCGATGATGAGGGTTTTGGTCATATTTTGTATCTCGTTTTTTAACACTTGGGATGGGTGCAGCATGCGCATCATACATGGATCGTGTCGCAGTCTGCACTTTTGCGATGCGGATGGCAAGGCCGAGGCGTCACAGTCTTGTCAAAGCGCCAATGATAAGCGCGTTGCCGGCCAGACTGCAAGCAAACCGCGCAGTACAGCGGCAATACGGCGTATTGCCTAGCCAAATCCTGGCAGAATGTTGCTTAATTCGTTACTTCAGGGGAACTGGAGGCCGCCGCGGCGGCCTATATTAGTGCAGCAGGCGGGGCGCCTGATCCTCGTCGGAACCGAACAGGTCGTCGAACATCAGCGCGTCCGGCTCCTTGCCTTGGCTCCAGAGCAACATCAGGACGATGACCTTGAGCTTGCCCAGCGACACGGGCGCCTCTTCCAGCGCCAGTGCGCGCTCGATGACGATTTCGCGCTGCAACGGCGACAGCACCTTGGCCGACTCCAGGAACTGAATGAAGCCGATCGCGGCCGGACCCAGCACATCCTGCTCTTCTTCCACGTAGAAACGGGTGCCGGTGGACGATGCGGTCAGCGTGTGCTCAACGCCGGCCATCGCGTTCAGGTCGGTCAGCCAGACCAGGGCCTCGGAAATCTCGACATCGTCAAAACCGACAGCCGACAGTTTCTTGGCCAATGCGGCCGGTTCCGGGCAGGCATCGGGACGATAATAAGTCTCGTAGAGATAAACAAGGATGTCGAACATGGCTCTACTCTATCAGTTAAAACAGATCGGACACAAGTGCCGGGCCAATCGCCTTTTCTTGCCCCATCATGCACGCAAACGCTGAAACATGCCACCTGGCAAACGCTCGACCAGGCCGGCCAGTTCCAGCGCCAACAACTGCCCCTGCAAGTCGGCGGCGGACTGGTTCAGCCGCAGCGCCAGCAGGTCGGCGCCGGCCGGATGCTCGCCCAGCGCCTCCAGCACGCGGTCGACGAAAGTATCGTCCAGCGACGGCCGCGCGCCGTGCGCGCCGGGCTCGAGCAGCTTGAGGTCGGTCAAGATGTCGGCCGCCGTCTCGACCAGCTTGGCGCCGCTCTCGCGTATCAGCGCATGGCAACCCTTGGCCAGCGTGGCGTGGATGGAACCGGGAATCGCGTACAACTCCTTGCCCTGGTCTATCGCCAACTTCGCCGTGATCAGGGAACCGGACTTGGCGGCCGCCTCCACCACCAGCACGCCGCGCGCCAGGCCGCTGATGACGCGGTTACGGCGCGGAAAGTTGTCACGCAACGGGGGCGTGCCCAGCGCGTATTCGCTGACGATGCAGCCCTCCTCGGCGATGCGGCGTGCCAGCGCGTTGTTGCGGGCCGGATAAATGCGGTCGGGGCCGGTGCCGATCACGGCGATGGTGCTGCCCGGCCCGTTCAGGCCGCCGGCGTGCGCGGCCGCGTCGATGCCCAGCGCCAGCCCGGAAACAATGGTCAGCCCGGCCTCGGACAGGGCCTGCGCCATGCGGTCGGCGTTCAGCATGCCCTGGGCGCTGGCGTTGCGCGCGCCCACCACCGCCAGCGACGGACGCCCCAGCAGTTCGGCCCGGCCCTTGAGATACAGCAGCAGCGGCGCGGCGGCGATGTTGCGCAGCGCCTCGGGATAGTCGGGATGGTCGTAGCTCAGCAGCCGGTTGCCGGGCTGCTGCTGCCAGGCCAGCGTGGCGTCGACCAGGGCCGCCAGCCGGTCCGGCGGCGCTTGCAGCAGCGCATCGGCCTGCCCGGGCTTGACCTCGTCCAGCAGGGCGGCGCGCCCGGCGCCGAAGATCGCCTCCGGCGTGACGAAACGCGCCAGCAGCCGGTGCGCGCTCCCCAGGCCGACGCCGTCCGTCATTTCCAGACGCAGCCAGCCCGCCAGCGCGGCGGCGCTGACGGGCTGGAACGTGGCGGCAGGGGTATCCGTGGCTTGCACGGCGCGGGTCACTCCGGCGACTTGGCGACGTCGCCCACTTCCACCGGCGCCGACACCTGCATGATCAAGCCGTAGGAAATATGCTTAAACACGCGGAAGATAAACAAGCTGCCCACTTCCTCATCCGGCAGCTTGACCTGCTGTTCGCGCATGCCCAGCCAGCTTTTTTCGGCCGTGGCGTCGCTGACAGTCTTCCCCGCATGGTACAGCTGCAGCACGGAGCCGATGTCGAGTCCATCAAGCTTTCCGCGATTAATGCTGACAACCTGGTTCTGCCCGGCGTGCGTGACGCCGCCGTAAATCGCCACCACCCGCGCGCCCACCTTCTGCTCGGGCGGATGCGGCACGTAGTTTTGCATCGGCATCGGCGGAATCGCGCGCAGCTGGTCGCCCTTGCCCATCTCCTCCTTGGCGCTGGCGACCAGGAAGGTGTGGACGTCGCTGCCGGCGCCGGGTTGCGCTTCGGTCTGCAATTTCAGCGTGCCGAGGTAGAACGCCTCGTAGCCGATGACGGCCTTGGTGATCGGATCTTTCAGCGGACTGCCGGGACGGAACACCTGGAATGAGCTGCCGCCCTTCAGGTCGCCACGGACATAGGCCTTGTCGTCCTTGCCGAGGAACACGTGGCCGTCCTGCGTGGCCACCACGCGCGGCGCGCCGGCCAGCTCGTCGTTTTCGATGATCAGCGGCTGGGTCAGGAAGGGTTCGATCACGCCGGCCGGGATCGACGTCACGGCATCCTTGCCCAGGCCCTCGGTGCGCAGCTGCGGCTGCAGGCGCAGGTCGGAGGCGCGGTTGCCGCCATCGTTGCTGGCGTCGATCCTGTTGCCCAGGCGCAGGCGGCCGGCGGCGCGGTCGAACCAGATGATCTGGCCCGGATAAATCCAGTGCGGATTGGCGATTTCCTCGCGGTTCATGCCCCAGACGGTAGGCCAGCACCAGGGGCGCTCAAGGAATTTACCGGAGATATCCCACAGCGTATCGCCCTTGACCACCAAGTGCTGGTCCGGCGCATCGGCGCGAAACTCGCATTTCAGTGGCTCGGCGGAAGCCGCCGTCAAGCCCGAAAAAAGAGCCGCTAATACTAAGCGGGTGCCGACTGTGCTAAAATTTTTCATTAGTAGATCCAGTAAATGCGCCATAAATTGCGCAGGCACACGATAGCAAGAAGCGCCCAATCAACGGAAAAGGCTTGCTAAATTGAATCAAATTCTGCCCATAAAACCCTGAACTAGCAAGAGAAACCGCGCAATCGCAACCCGCGCGGTTGTTGCATTTTTGATCGGGAAAATGACGGCGGCGACGCCCTCGACGCGGCGCGCGTTATCAAGGCATTCACTTAGTTTTCACTTAGTTATCAACACAGTACAGCATATGGCCATCTTAAATATTTTGCGTTACCCCGATCCGCGTCTGCATAAAGTCGCCACCCCAGTCACCGTCTTCGACGCCAAACTGGAACAACTGGTCGCCGACATGGCCGAGACCATGTACGAAGCGCCGGGCATCGGCCTGGCCGCGTCGCAGGTCGACGTGCACGAACAGCTGGTGGTGATCGACATCTCCGAAACCAAGGATGCGCTGGTCGCCTACATCAATCCGGAAATCATCTGGGCCAGCGAAGAGAAGCAGGTCTACGACGAAGGCTGCCTGTCGGTGCCGGGTATCTACGACGGCGTCGAACGCCACGCCCAGATCAAGGTGCGCGCGCTGGACGTCAAGGGCCAGCCTTTCGAAGTGGAAGCCGACGGCCTGCTGGCGGTCTGCATCCAGCACGAAATGGATCACCTGCTGGGCAAGGTCTTCGTCGAATACCTGTCGCCGCTGAAGCGCAACCGCATCAAGGCCAAGCTCGTCAAGGAAGAACGCGGCATGGCGCGCGAAGCCCAGCTGCGCGCCGCCGGCCGCCGTTTCTAAGCCACACAGGGATAGCGCATGAAAGTCATCTTCGCCGGCACGCCGGAATTCGCCGCAGTGGCGCTGCAAGCCTTGCACGAGGCGGGCTTCGAGATTCCGCTGGTGCTGACCCAGCCGGACCGCCCGGCCGGCCGCGGCATGCATCTGCAACCATCGGCCGTCAAGCAGTACGCGCTGGCGCAAGGCATCGAGGTGCTGCAGCCGCTGTCGCTGCGCACCGACAGCAAGGATCCGGTGCGCGCCGAGCAGGCGAAGGAAGCGCATGCGCGTTTGCTGTCCACGCCGTATGACGTGATGGTGGTGGCGGCCTATGGCCTGATCCTGCCGCGCGCCACGCTGGACATCAAGCCCTGCCTGAACATCCACGGCTCGCTGCTGCCGCGCTGGCGCGGCGCCGCGCCGATCCACCGCGCCATCGAGGCCGGCGACAGCGAGACCGGCATCACCATCATGGAGATGGAAGAAGGCCTGGACACCGGCCCGATGCTGCTGATCGAGCGCATCGCCATCGGCGAGCAGGACACCACCGGCATGGTGCACGACAAGCTGGCCGCGTTGGGCGGCAAGATGATAGTCGATGCGCTGCGCAAGATGCAGCACGGCCAACTGGAAGCCGTGCCGCAGCCGCAGGCGGGCGTTTGCTACGCCGCCAAGATCAGCAAGGAAGAAGCCGCGCTGGACTTCACGCAGTCGGCGCTGGAGATCAGCCGCAAGATCCGCGCCTTCAATCCCTTCCCCGGCGCGCATGGCGCGGTCAACGGCGTCAACGTCAAGCTGTGGGGCGCCGAAGTGCTGGAAGCCGACAGCAAGGCGCCGGCCGGCCAGGTGCTGGCGGCCGATGCGCAGCATGGCATCGTGGTTTCCTGCGGCAGCGGCTCGCTGCGCCTGACGGAACTGCAAAAGCCGGGCGGCAAGCGCCTGCCGGCGGCGGAGTTCATCAAAGGCTTCCCGCTCGAAGGCTTGAGCTTCGCCTGATGGCTTAGCCGGCGCGTGATTTGGCCTTGGCCTTGACCTTGGCCTTGCTGCGCGCCGCTTCCTCTCGTATCCAATCCCGCACCACGACCGCATCCGCGCTCAGCGCGCTGCGGGCGATCAGCCAGTAGGCATAATCGCTGGCCGTCGCCGGCAGCTTGCTGGCCGGCGCCAGCTTGCCCTGCTCCAGCAAGGGCCGCACCAATTCCAATCGGCCCAGCGCCACGCCCTGCCCCGCCAACGCCGCCTGCACCACCTGGTCGTACTGATTGAAGCGCAGCACGCCCTGCGGTTTTACGCGGCCCGCACCGGCTTCACGCAACCACGCCGGCCATTGCAGCCACGGGCGCGACACATCGTCAAACTCAAGCAGCACCTGCTTGCGCAGTTGCGCCGCATCCTCGATCACGGTCACCGCCAAGGCTGGATGCGCCACCGGCACCAACGCCTCGTCGAACAGGCGCAGCGCGCCTTCCGGCGCATCCTGCGGCCGGCAATAACGCAGCGACAAATCCACCTGCTCGCGCTCAAGGTCAACGAAACGGTTGCTGGCCGCCACGCGCACGTCGATCTGCGGCGCGGCCTGCTGGAAGGCATTCAAGCGAGGCAGTATCCACAAGGCGGTCACGCCGATACTGGCGCTGATGGTCACCGCCTGACGCGCATGGCCACGATCGGGCCGCAGGCTGGCGACCACTTCGCCCAATTGCTCCAGCATCGCATCGGCATGGCGGAACAGCCGCCGTCCCTCGGCCGTGAACTCGATGGAACGATGGCCGCGCACCAGCACGCGATAGCCCAACGTGGCCTCCAGCGCCTGTATCTGGCGGCTGAGCGCCGATTGCGTCACGCACATGTCCTGCGCGGCGAGCGTGATGCTCATGCGCCTGCCGACTGCGACCAGGCTGCGCAGCAAGTCCAGCGGGGGAAGATCCAAAAGACGATTAACCATTCCACGAATGTATCACGCATGCGAATTGGGAATGCGAAAGCGCCGGGAATATCGTTTGAGCGCGGCACGGCGATCGGATTCAATGGAGCTTTCAGGGAGGAAGCGATGACACACACAACCACCGCCACACTGGAGTACTTGCGGCCGACATCGGACCGGCCGTACACCTACATGTACCCTCCGCCGGACGGCCAGCCGTGGCAAAACGCCAGCTACGAGCGCGTGCCGGTGACGATACGCGACGCCCGCGCCGACACGCACCTGTCGCTCGATCGGGAAGGCTATCTGCTGCGCCACGCCCCCAGCGCCGTGCGCGATTTCACGGACAAGGAAGAAGTCGTGCGGCTCTACTACCCCGAGGTAGCCGAGCTGGCACTGGCGCTGACCGGCGCCAGCCAGGCCTTCGTGTTCGACCACCTGGTGCGCAAGCGCGCGCCCGGCTCACCGCAAGCCTTCGGTCGCATCGAAGGCCAGCGTCCCGGCGCGGCGGGCCGCGTGCATTGCGACTTCACGCCCGCATCGGCGCGGCGCCGGCTGGAGCTGGAGCTGAAGCGACAAGGCGACATCGCAGCCGTGCAGCGCTACAGCATCGTCAACCTGTGGCGCTCGATCCGCCACCCCGTGCTCGACGCACCGCTGGCCGTCTGCGACGCCCGCAGCGCCACACCCGCCGACCTGGTGGCCAGCGATATTTTTTATCCCGAGCGGAACGGCGAAATCTACCAGGCGGTGCACAATACGGATCACGCATGGTCGTACTTCCCGGCGATGACGCGCGACGAGGTACTGGTATTCAAGCAGTTCGATTCCGCACCCGGCCCGGTGGCCAGGTACACGCCGCACGCCGCCTTCGAACACGCCGACGCACCGGCCGATGCACCGCTACGCGAAAGCATAGAAATCCGCTGCCTGTTGATCTACAAGGGGAGATAAAAATGAAAATCGAATTCTGGTTCGACTTCGCCAGCAACTACAGCTACCTGAGCGTGATGCGCATCCGCCAGCTGGCGCCGGACGGCGTGGTGTGGCGGCCCTTCCTGCTCGGTCCCATCTTCAAGGACGCCGGCTGGAACAACTCGCCCTTCGTGCTGCAAAAGGACAAAGGCGCTTACGTGTGGCAGGACATGCCGCGCCAGTGCGCCAAGCACGGCCTGCCGTGGCGGCAGCCTTCCACCTTCCCGCGCAACTCGCTGCTGGCGGCGCGCATCGGCATCCTGTGCGAAGAGCAGCCGTGGATGACCGACTTCTGCGAACGCACCATGCTGGCCAACTTCGCAGAAGACCGCGACATCGGCAGCGAGCAATGCATGACGGAGATATTGTCCGCGCTGGGACAAGGCGCGCCAGCCATCCTGCACGCCGCGCAAGCGGATGAGAACAAGGCCAGGCTGCGCGAACGCACCGAGCAGGCCAAGGCCCGCCACATCTTCGGCGCCCCCACCTTCATGGTCGGCGACGCCATGTTCTGGGGGAACGACCGGCTCGACGACGCGCTGGCGATGGCGCTCAGTTCACCGCCAGGTTCTCGCAAAACGGCCGGCTGACACTCTCGTCGCGCAGGATGGCGCGCAGCGCCAGCAACTCACGATGTTGAGTCGCCAGCGCCTCCTGCTGTTCCTCGACTTCACGCAGGCGGGTTTCGGTGCGTTCCAAAATCTCAGTTTTCAGGCATTGGCCGTTTTCGCCAAACATCCCCCGGATGACGTCGAGCGAAAATCCCAGGCGCTTCGACACCTGGATCACGTGCAGCCGCTCCATTGCATAGCTGGAGTATTCGCGATAGCCAGCGGCGGTGCGTGAAATGGGCGCCAACAGGCCCTGCTCCTCATAAAACCGTATCGCCGATGGGGTCAACCCCGACTTCCGGGCCAATTCACCTATTTTCATTTTATGCCTTGACTCTCAAGTTGACTTGAAACTTATTATAGAGCGGTACTCCAGAGCTTGCTAACTGGGGGCGCATTCATGATTTCACACTGGAGTTCACAAATGACCGATGTAATTGACAAACTGAACTGGCGCTACGCCACCAAGAAGTTCGACACCGCCAAGAAGGTGTCCGACGAAAAACTGGAACGCATCCTGGAAGCGATCCGCCTGGCGCCGACCTCCAGCGGCCTGCAGCCGTTTGAAGTCTTCGTCGTCACCAACCCGGACGTCCGCGCCAAGATCCAGGCCGTGGGCTGGAACCAGGGGCAGATCAGCGAGAGCTCCCACCTGCTGGTGTTCGCGGCGTGGGACGACATCACCGCCGACCGCGTCAACATGATGTTCGACCTGACCAACGAGCAGCGCGGCTTCATCAACGAAGGCTGGGAAGCCTATCGCAAGCAGTTGCTGGGCATCGTCGCCGCGCGCGGCCAGCAGGGCAATTTCGACTCGGCCGCGCGCCAGGCGTACATCGCGCTGGGCGTGGCCATGGTGGCCGCCGCGTTTGAAGGCGTCGACGCCACGCCGATGGAAGGCTTCGATCCGGCCGCCGTCGACCAGATCCTGTCGCTGAAAGAGCGCAAGCTGCGCAGCGTGGTGATGCTGCCGATCGGCTATCGCCAGCCGGAAGGCGACTGGCTGGTCAACCTCAAGAAGGTGCGCCGTTCGCGTCCCAACTTCATTACCGAAGTCGCTTAATCGCGCAGCGACACCACACGGTCGCCCTCGCCCGGCTTGCAGCCAGCGGCGATGGGCGTCCAGCCACGATGGATGACGATACGCTCATCGTCGTGGCATAGCTCGACGCGCTCGCTGGCCGGGTAACGCTGATGCACGAACGTCTCCACCGTGGACGGCAGGCTGATACGCAGCTGCATGGCCGAGCGGTCCTCGTCCGGATGGTCGTCCAGATGCAGCAGCGGCACGAAGTGCGACGCCAGCATCAGCAAGCGCGAACCCACCTGCACCGGTTGCGGCGTGTAGCGTTCATCGCGCAGCCAGGTTTGCGCGCGTGCGCGCAGGTCGTCGCCGTCGGGCAGGTCGCCCCAGCCGGCGGCCAGCATCTCCATCACCCATTGATTGCAATTCTGGTAGCGCACGCTGAACGCGTAGGCGCTGGCGCTGTACTGGGACGCCAGCAGATGCTGCACGCGCGGCCCGTCGAGCAGCGCCGGGCGCAACGCGGCGATCGCCTCCACCGGCAGGCGCACCACGGAAACATAGCCCAGCGCCGGATCGTCGGTGCCGAGCGCGAAACCGGCCAGGCCCTGGTCGAAGATGCGGGGACGACTTTCATCGCAGGCATAGTACAGCTGGCGCGCGGACCAGGCGCCGGTCTCCGAACGCCAGGCCAGCGCCGCATGCGAGTAGCGGATATCGAAGCGCGACAAGTCCAGGCCAGAGCGGCTGACCAGCGCGACGCCATCGCCGGCACCGGCCAGTTCCTCGCGCAGCACGGCGGCAAAGCGCAGCAGGCGGTCTTGCTCGGCGGCGGACAGCGGCTCACCGCGATCGCAAAAGCGCGAAGATCCGGACGAGCCGGCGGCCTGCGCCGCCCCCGCCGCACCGAGCGCCGCGCAGGTCAACGCGACCAGCGCCAGCGCGCGGGCTGGCTTCAAAGGCTGACCGGACGCGAGGCCAGCTCGCCGTACCACTCGTCGGCCAGCACCAGGTAGAACGGCTGATGCGTATCGCCGCGGCCGAACTCGATGCCGTACACGCGGTTCTGCGCATACATCGCATCGCCGACGGCCAGCTGCTGCTTGTCGAAGGTGGTCTGCGGCAGATCCAGCACGATGCGCTGTGCCGGGTCGTTGGCCTGCATGGTGATGCGGGTGCGGTCGGCGCGCTCCGGCGTGGCGGCGATCTGGATGATGCGGTACTCGCCGTCGGCGACCTTGCGCTTGTCGCCGCTCGAGCTGTTGCTCGAACCGTTGAGCGAATCGGAAATGCTGCCGCTGGATGCGGAACCGGCACTCGACGCCGACGAGGCGAAACTTTCGGCGTTGGCATGCAACGCCAGGCCCAGCGCGCCGGCGGCGGCGATGAGGCGGAATGGCAGGGAAATAGGCATCGGATATCCTCGGTTTTTTTCAAACAGCAAGTATAGAGGTTTTCAATTGAACGCGGCCAGCAACTCGTCCGCGCCCTTCTCTATGCCGGCCTTGGACGCGTCCATCGGCCCCAGGCTGGCCGAGATATTCATCGGACTGGGATACTGTTTGGCGACATAGGCGCTCACCAGCAGGTTGGTGCTGGCGTCGTACAGCTCCACCGCATAGCTCACCGATCCGGTGAACGTGCCCTCCTTGCCGCGTATGCTCTGCACGATGTTGTACGGGCCGCCGACCAGGTCGAAGCGCGTGACCGTGCTGAGGAAGCGCGTGCTCGACTTGGCGCCGGTCAGCGTCAGTTTCAGGCGCAGCGTTTTCCAGCCTGCGTCCCTGCTGATCCGCAGGCGGTTGCGCAGTTTTGACTCGAACTCGCCCTGCATGTAAGCGGCCAGCATGTCCTTCTGCTCATCGCTCACCTCCTCGAACTGGCTGTCCTGGCCGCGATAAACCAGCACCGGATCGATGATGATGCTCGAATAGTCGCGCAGCGTCACCGCTGTCGAATAGCTGTAGGGAACGCGCCCGGACTTGTCATCCACGTTCGGACGCAGCTGGGCTGCCGACGCCAGGCCGCCATAAGCGACCGGCTGGGTGCTGGCGCAACCGGCGATGGCGCCGCACAAGGCGAGCAGGATGGGAAACTGTAATTTGATCGAGGAGTGCATGGGATGGCCTTATTTGTGAGGGAGGAAGCAACCGTTCAAGATTTCCATAACTGAACACACTAGTACAGTATTGAGTGATTAGCCCCCACTGTCAAGCGTGTTTGCGCATAAAATGTACGACGGGGTTCAGATATGGAGTGGGAATGAAGGTACGTACCGAGGCGCGCCGCCAGGCCATCATTGAGGCGGCCGACGCGCTGTTTCAGGAAGCCGGCTACGACGGCGCGTCGATGAATGAGGTGGCGAAGCGCTGGGGAGGATCGAAGGTCACGCTGTACGGCTACTTCCCGTCCAAGGAAGCGCTGTTTGTCGCGGTCGTGCAATCGTGCGCCACCGGCCACCTGGCCGATGCGACGCGGGAATTGGCGACCGCGCCGATGGGCCGCGCCGGGCTGGAATCGGCGCTGGAGCATTTCGGCGTGCGGATGCTGGGGGTGCTGGCCAACGACAAGAGCGCGCTGGCGGTCTACCGCATGGTGGTGGCCGAGGCGGGCCGCTCCGATGTCGGCCAGCTGTTCTACGACGCCGGCCCGCGCACGTCGGTGGAGACGCTGGCGGCGGTGCTGTCGGCCGCCATGGAGCGCGGCGACATCCGCCAGGCCGATCCCAAGGTCACTGCGCAGCAGTTCCTGTCGCTGCTGACGGCGGAAGTGGATGTGCGCCTGTACCAGCGCGACCCGCCGCCGCTGTCGCCGCAAGAAATCCGGCAAGTGGTGAAACGCGCCACCGACATGTTCTTCGCCGGCGCGACGCCTAGATAGCATGCAGGCTTATGACTTGCCTATGTGGCTACGCAAAAGCAAATTAATCCGCTGTTGATAGTCTGGCCCCTTACTTTTGAACCACTCATAGATATCATGGTCTAAAAGTACCGTGTCTTTTTGCGTCAGCGGCGGCCGCATCTTGGCGTCCTTGCAGAACTCGTCATCAAGCTCGGGGATGTCGCTGAAATCAATAGCCTCGTTCATATCGTTTCTCCTCAGACGGCGACGACCTTCTGGCCGAAATAATTCGAACGGTGTCGTCGCCCCGCTCTGTAAAAACAACTGTCAGCATGAGAACCCCGCTAAGTCCAATGGCGACATAACGATCCTCATCCCGTGCAGTGTCAGGGGAAAAATAGGTCAACGTGGGATGCTCAAATATGGCAGATGCATCCTCGAAGCTGACTCCGTGTTTCCTGATGTTGCGCCGATTTTTACTTTCGTCCCATTCATAGAGCATATCCGCTCCATCACAGTATAGAACGCGCCACAGCAAGGCGCTCACCGAAGTGTGCGCGTAGCCACGGGGTGTTCACTTGCGATAGATCAGCGGTAAATCTTAGATGACCTGGGCTAGATCCGAGCAAATCCGCGACTCGCGCGGCAGCACCAGGCGGTCGTGGCGCACCTGCCGGTTCCAGTCGTGGTTGGCGCGTTCCTTATCGGCGCAGTAGTAGCTGCGGTCATGGTCCAGGTGCAGGCTCACCAGGGTATGCCGCGCCCGCACGCCGCGCACGCCGATGTGGTTCAGGCGCAGGCCCATGTTCAGGTCGCCTCCGCCGTAGGCCATCTGCTCGTCGAAGCCGCCTACGGCCAGCACATCGTCGCGCCAGGCGCAGCTGTTGGAGCCGCTGAAGGCATTGCGCTGCGTGAGCAGGTCCAGCGCGCGCGCCAGCCAGCGCCTGCGGGTGAGCCGGTTGGCGCTCTTGCAAAAGCCCGGTATCGCACTCAGGTAGCGGTAGTCGAACAAGCTCTGGTCGCGCACCGCCTCCAGCAGGTCGTGCCGCAGATGGAAGGCTTCCGGGATGCTGACATGGCTGCCGCCCGACAGGAAGATCCCACGCCGCATCAGCCGTATAAAATTGGCCACGTAATCGTCGCGCGGAATACAGTCGCCGTCGGTGAACAGCAGCAGGTCGCCGCTGGCGGCCAGGATGGCGCGGTTCAGGGCGCGGTACTTGCCGAAGCCGCGCTGCTCCTGGTTCTGGTACAGCAGCGGGATGGTCCAGCCGCGCCGCCGCACCGCCTCCAGCGCGGCGCCGATGGCGGGATCGCGCCCGTCCTGCGCGATGATGACTTGATCGGGCTTGCGGGTTTGCATGGCGTAGCCGGTCAGCACGTATTCGAGCTCGCGGCCTTTGCAGTGCGCGGAAATGATGACGGAGATTTTCATACCTTATTCTCACGACACCATGTTGCAGACGAATTGCGCACTGTAGCGTCAGCGTATCGTTGTGTTTCGTAAAGCTGCGTGATGAAAAAACGGGCAAATTTGGCAGATTGTTGCTGCGCCGCGGCAGTCTGCTGAAGCAAGTTCCGTGATGCCGTATAATTTTAGACCGCCAGCAACTTCCAGCGCGCTCGTCCACGACCACAGAAAGTAACAAATGAATAACAACGTGTCCCGCCCCGTCATGTCCAAGACCGATGCCCAATTGCGCGAGATCCTGGCGCGCCGCATCATGATCCTCGACGGCGCGATGGGCACCATCATCCAGCAGTACAAGCTGGATGAAACCGCATACCGCGGCGGCCCCAACGGCCGATTCATCGATTTCGCCGCCCCGGTCGATTCCGGCGCGCGCGAGCTGTTCGTCAAGGGTAACAACGAGCTGCTGACGCTGACCCAGCCGCACGTGATCCAGGAGATCCACGAGCGCTACCTGGCCGGCGGCGCCGACCTGATCGAAACCAACACCTTCGGCGCTACCACCATCGCCCAGGACGACTATCACATGGGCCACCTGGCCTACGAGATGAACGTGCAAGCGGCCAAGCTGGCGCGCGCCGCCTGCGACAAGTACAGCAGCGCCGACAAGCCGCGCTTCGTGGCTGGCGCGCTCGGGCCGACGCCCAAGACCGCGTCGATCTCGCCGGACGTCAACGACCCCGCCGCCCGCAACATCACCTTCGACCAGCTGGTCGACGCCTACCACCAGCAGACCAAGGGCCTGATCGAAGGCGGCGTCGACGTGCTGCTGGTCGAAACCATCTTCGACACGCTGAACTGCAAGGCCGCGCTGTTCGCCATCGACAAATTCTACGAAGAGAATCCGGGCGTGCCGCGCCTGCCCCTGATGATCTCCGGCACCGTGACCGACGCCTCGGGCCGCATCCTGTCCGGCCAAACCGTGCCTGCCTTCTGGAACTCGGTGCGCCACGCCAAGCCGCTGACCATCGGCCTCAATTGCGCGCTGGGCGCGGCGCTGATGCGCCCCTACGCCGAAGAGCTGTCGCAGATCGCCGACACCTTCGTCTGCATCTACCCGAACGCCGGCCTGCCCAACCCGATGAGCGACACCGGCTTCGACGAGCTGCCGGCCGACACCTCGGCGCTGCTGAAGGAGTTCGCCGAGGCGGGCTTCATCAACATCGCCGGCGGCTGCTGCGGCACCACGCCCGACCACATCCAGGCCATCGGCGAGATCCTCGCCAAGGTCAAGCCGCGCGCCGTGCCGCACGTGCCGGTGGCGCAGCGCCTGTCCGGCCTGGAGCCGTTCACCATCGACGACGACTCGCTGTTCGTCAACGTCGGCGAGCGCACCAACGTCACCGGCTCCAAGGCCTTCGCGCGCATGATCCTCAACGAGCAGTACGACGAGGCGCTCAGCGTGGCCCGCCAGCAGGTGGAAAACGGCGCCCAGGTCATCGACATCAACATGGACGAGGCGATGCTCGATTCGCTGGCGGCCATGACGCGCTTCCTGAACCTGATCGCCTCCGAACCGGACATCTCGCGCGTGCCCATCATGATCGACTCGTCGAAATGGTCGGTGATCGAAGCGGGCCTCAAATGCGTGCAGGGCAAGTCCATCGTCAACTCGATCTCGATGAAGGAAGGCGAGGAAGAATTCATCCGCCAGGCCAAGCTGTGCCGCAGCTACGGCGCCGCCGTCATCGTCATGGCCTTCGATGAAAAAGGCCAGGCCGACACCTTCGAACGCAAGATCGAAATTTGCGAGCGCGCCTACAAGCTGCTGGTGAACACCGTCGGCTTCCCGCCGGAAGACATCATCTTCGACCCGAACATCTTCGCCATCGCCACCGGCATCGAAGAGCACAACAACTACGCGGTGGACTTCATCAACGCCACCCGCTGGATCAAGGACAACCTGCCACACGCGAAGATCTCGGGCGGCGTCTCCAACGTCTCGTTCTCGTTCCGCGGCAACGACCCGGCGCGCGAGGCAATCCACACCGTGTTCCTGTACCACGCCATCAAGGCCGGCATGACCATGGGCATCGTCAACGCCGGCATGGTCGGCGTGTACGACGACCTGCCGGCCGAGCTGCGCGAGCGCGTCGAGGACGTGGTGCTGAACCGCCGCGACGACGCCACCGAGCGCATGATCGACATCGCCGGCACCCTGAAGGCCGGCGCCGGCAAGCAGGATGCGCAGAACCTGGAATGGCGCAACGCGCCGGTCGAGAAGCGCCTGGCGCACGCGCTGGTGCACGGCATCACCCAGTTCATCACCGACGACACCGAAGAGATGCGCCAGCAGGTGTTGGCCGCCAACGGCCGTCCGATCCACGTGATCGAAGGCCCGCTGATGGATGGCATGAACATCGTCGGCGACCTGTTCGGCCAGGGCAAGATGTTCCTGCCGCAGGTGGTCAAATCGGCACGCGTGATGAAGCAGGCCGTGGCCCACCTGATCCCGTACATCGAGGAAGAGAAGAAGGCCGAGGAAGCGCGCACCGGCATCGTCGCCAAACCGAAGGGCAAGATCGTCATCGCCACCGTCAAGGGCGACGTGCACGACATCGGCAAGAACATCGTCTCGGTGGTCCTGCAATGTAATAACTTCGAAGTGGTGAACATGGGCGTGATGGTGCCCTGCTCCGAGATCCTGGCGCGCGCCAAGCTGGAAAACGCCGACATCATCGGCCTGTCCGGCCTGATCACGCCGTCGCTGGAAGAGATGGCCCACGTGGCCAAGGAAATGCAGCGCGACGAGCACTTCCGCATGCTGAAGATCCCGCTGCTGATCGGCGGCGCCACCACCAGCCGCGCCCACACGGCCGTCAAGATCGCCCACAACTACGAGGGCCCGGTGGTGTACGTGCCGGACGCTTCGCGTTCGGTGTCGGTGGCGCAGTCGCTGCTGACGCCGGAAAGCCGCCAGCAATACATCGACGACATCGAGCAGGACTACGTACGCATCCGCGAGCAGCACGCCAACAAGAAGGCGCTGCCGATGCTGTCGCTGAAGGACGCGCGCGCCAACAAGATGGTGGTGCCGTTCACCGGGGCGGCCGCGCCGGTCAAGCCGAAGTTCATCGGCCGCCGCGAGTTCAAGAACGTCGACCTGGCCACCATCGCCAAGTACATCGACTGGGGTCCGTTCTTCCAGACCTGGGACCTGGCCGGTCCCTTCCCCGCCATCCTGACCGATGAAGTGGTCGGCGAAGCGGCGACCAAGGTGTATGCAGAAGGCCAGGCGCTGCTGAAGAAGCTGATCGACGGCCGCTGGCTGACCGCCAACGGCGTCATCTCGCTGCTGCCGGCCAACACGGTCAACGACGACGACATCGAGATCTACACCGACGATACCCGCAGCACCGTGGACTTCACCTACTACGGCCTGCGCCAGCAAGGCGTCAAGCCGGTGGTGGACGGCGTGCAGCGCCCGAACCAATGCCTGGCCGACTTCATCGCTCCGAAAGAGTCGGGCATCAAGGATTACATCGGCATGTTCGCCGTCACCGCCGGCCTGGGCATCGAGAAGTACGAGCAGCGCTTCGAAGATGCGCACGACGACTACTCGTCGATCATGCTGAAGTCACTGGCCGACCGCCTGGCCGAGGCCTTCGCCGAATACCTGCACGAGCGCGTGCGGACCGACCTGTGGGGCTATGCCACCGGCGAATCGCTGAGCAACGACGACATGATCGCCGAGAAGTATGTCGGCATCCGTCCGGCGCCGGGCTATCCGGCCTGCCCGGAGCACACCGTCAAGCGCGAGATGTTCAACACCATGCAGGCCGAAGATATCGGCATGGTGCTGACCGAATCGTTTGCGATGTATCCCGGCGCGGCGGTGTCGGGCTTCTACTTCGCGCACCCGGAATCGAAGTACTTCGTGGTCGGGAAAATCGGCGAGGACCAGTTGAACGATATGGCCGCGCGCCGTCAGGTGGACAAGGCCGACATGGAGCGCTGGCTGGCCCCTAACCTGTCCTGATTCGACGCGGCGCTGGCGCCGCTCGCCGCCGGCTGCGCCAACAGCGCGGAGTCCGGCGGCAGGCTGGCCTGGAACAGTTTGTAGGCCTCGGCAGTCAGCGCCACAAAGGCGTTCTGATGGGCCAGCAGCTGGCCCGTCATCCACTCCCAGCCCTCATCGGTTTCATACAGCCATACCATGCCGTCAGGGAAGGCATCGGGTATCGCGTCGATCGGCGCCTGCACGGCGATGCGGCTTTGCGGCCCCCAGAGGAAATCCGGCGGCGGTTCGCGCCGCCAGCCGTGGCCATTCTTTTCAGCGTAGATGTGATTGTGACGGAAGGTCAGGTCCACCACTTCGCGCTCGGCGATCAGATCGTCGGCCGATTCGATCCAGCAGTGGTAGGCGCCGCCGCTGGGATTGGCGAAGGCGTCATTGTCCATCATGCGCATCAGCTCGCCGCCGCCGCAATCGACAGCGGCCAGGCCCGCCACCGGCCGGAACACCCGGCCCAGCACGATGCTGATCAGGTTGGAGCCGACGATGGCGTACACATGGCACAGCGAACAATATTGTTCGGGATAATACTGGCGGACCACCTGATTGACGCAGTGCGCGATCAGGGCCCTGACGGATTGCGCCATTCAAAAGCTCACGGAAACGGTTTGTATCCTTATGTAACGGGTTGTTTTACAGAAACTTTAGGTCAATGTTCAGTTCGCTCTGATTTGAGCCACATGTAAGCACCGATTGCGTCCACAGCCGAATGCGGCACTCCATCGTGAGCTATCGCGCCACGCGACGGCGCGACCATTCATCCGCCACATCGCCCATGTTCTTCGCGGCTCCGCTGCGCACCCAGGCCATCAGTTCGCGGTCGAACTTGAAGTCCGGTCCGCACTGGTCGGCAAGAAAGCGCCGCACGTTTTGCGTGTTCCGGTAGTCGGAATCAATTGCGGTTGCCCGTGAAATTTCTCCACCATGCCAGTCGAATTTCATCGTCCAGACCTCACTTCTGATCGCGCAGGAATTTCCAACCTGCGAGTCCGCCGAACAACGCTGCAAAGCCCAGCTGCACCGCGATCGGCGCCAGCACGCCTTGCAGCCCCAGGCCGCGCCAGGTGACGGCGTCGAAGCCGTCGACCGCCCAGCGCGTCGGCACCACCAGCGTGAGCTGCTGCATCCATTCCGGGAAGATGAAGGACGGCACCCAGGCGCCGCCCAGCATCACCATGATCAGCGTGGCGAAGGTGGCGATGCCGCGCGCCGCTTCCGGCGTCTTGCCGAAGGCGGCGATCAGCAGGCCGAAGGCCGCCGTCATCAGCGCGAAGCTGGCCGCCATGCCAAGGAAGCCGCCCACGCTGCTGATCTGCACCTTGAAGATCAGCATGGCGCAAATAAACATCGCGCACATCAGGCCCAGGGCGATGATGGCGCCGGAAATGGCCCGCCCCATCAGCACCGTGGTCAGCGATACCGGCGCCGCCAGCAGGCGGTTCCAGATGCCCATGCGGCGCGCCAGCAAGATGCCGATGCCCATGTCGATGCCCATGAACAGGATGAACTGCACGCCCATGCCGGCAAACGAGTGCGCATAGCCGTTGTACCTGGGACCGCTGCTGAGCGCCTGATCCTGCGTGGTGTATGGCATGCTCATGCCAGCCGGCGCCTCGGCCGGCGCCGGCTTGCCGCTGGCCTTGGCGGCGGCTTCCTTCTCGGCGTCGGCGGCCACGCGCTGGTCCTGGTACTTCTTCAGGCTGGTGAGGAACTCGCTCAGCTGCGCCGTCTCGGGATCCTTGGCGGCCTTGTCGCGCAGCTCGGCCAGCTGTCGTTCCGTGGTCTTGTTGCCCTTGGGGCTCATGGCGGCGGCGCTGGTCACCTGCATCACCTGCTGCGTCAGCAAGCCCTTCACCATGGCCAGCATGGTCGATTGCGACGGGTCGTAGTAGACCGGCAACTCCGGCTTGTTCTGGCCGCTGAACAGCGCGTCGGCGGCACGCTCGCCGAAGCCGGCGGGGAGCACCACCGCCACCGACAGCTTGCCGGCGCGGACTTTGGCCTGCGCCTCGGCATCGCTCAGTTCGATGATCTTGAGCGAGCTGTCGGCGTGCAGGCCGGCGGCGATTTTCTTGCCGCTGTCGGACTGGTCGAGCAGCACCAGACCGACTTCGATCTTGCCGGTCTTGGCTTCCGAGCCGCCGCCGAACAGCGAACCGAAGAAGGCCGCCAGCACCACCGGCATCAGCAGGTGCAGCATCAGCGCGCGCTTGTCGTTGAGATAGAGGATCAGGTCCTTGCGGACCAGGGCGATCAAAGCAATCATGGTGTTCCTATCAGTCGCGCAGGCTGCGGCCGGTCAGGTTGAGGAAGATGTTTTCCAGCGAAGTCTTGGCGGTGGCGAAGTGCAGCAGCGTGACGTCCTGCGCGGCCAGCCAGGCCAGCGTGGCCGCTGCGTGCGAGGCGTCGGCCAGGCCGATGTCGAGCGCGTTGCCGTCACCCTGCACGCCGGTCACGCCGGGCAGCGCCTGCACGCCGGACAGCAGCGCGGCCGTCGGTGCGGCGGCCAGCTCGGCGCGCAAGGCGGCCTGCGCCGGCAGGCGCCGGTACAGCGCGGCCGGGGTTTCGTCGGCCAGCACCTTGCCGTGGTCAATGATGACGATGTGGTCGGCCAGGCGCTCGACTTCCTCCATGTAATGGCTGGTGTAGATCAGCGAGCGGCCTTGCGCCTTCAGCGTTTCCAGCGTGTCGAAGATGGCGTTGCGGCTTTGCGGATCGACGCCGACGGTGGGCTCGTCGAGGATCAGCAGCTGCGGATCGTGCAGCAGCGCGGCGGCGATGTTGAGACGGCGCTTCATGCCGCCGGAATAAGTGGAAGGCTTGTCGTTGGCGCGGTCGACCAGGTTGACCAACGCCAGCGCCTGCTCGCAACGCAGCTTCAACAGCGCGCCCTTGAGGCCGTACAGCGCGCCGAACAGTTTGAGGTTTTCCAGCGACGACAAATCGTCATACAGCGCCAGGTCCTGCGGCACGAAGCCGATCTTGCGCTTGGCCTCGCTGGAGCCCTGCCCGATCGGCGCGCCGTCCATGACGATGCTGCCGCTGTCGGCGCTGAGCAGGCCGCAGATCATGCCGACGGTGGTGGACTTGCCGGCGCCGTTGGGGCCGATCAGGCCGACCGTCTGGCCCTGCGGCACCTGGAACGACACGCCATCGACCGCCTTGCGCGCGCCGTAGGATTTGGAAACCTGATTCACGCTGAGTAAAACCGATGCCATAAGCCATACCACCATGTGTTTTCGATAAGCGGCAAGCATAGCGGTGCGATGCCTGAATGGCAAGACAATAGCGGCGGGCGTGAACTTTTGCGTTGTTGCGCGGCCTAAGAATGAACGCCGCCATCCGGCGGCAGGTGTTGACTCGTAACCAGGGAGGCAGATATGGCAAACAATCTGGCAAACAATCCATCCGTCAAACGCTGGCAGGATCAGGTGATCCTGCTGCTGGGGCTGTGGTTCTTCATCTCACCGTGGGTGTTCGCTTATCCGATACCGTCGATCCAGGCGTGGACCGCGTTCATCTCCGGCGCGGTGGTGGCGCTGCTGGCGGCGTTCGATCTGTACAAGACCTACTTCTGGGCCGTGGTGCTCAATCTGCTGGTGGGGATCTGGGTGGCGGTGTCGCCGTGGGTGCTGAAAATCGCCGACAACCGCGAGCTGATGTGGAACTCGGTGGTGGTCGGCATCGCCGTGGCGGTGCTGGCGCTGTGGGAGATGCGCACCGATCCCGAGCTGCACAAGCACTGGCCGGGCGCGGGCCACGCAACCTGACCCCGCACAGCGCTGCGGCCGGGGTCTGACCCCGCATGGGGTCAGACCCCTTCGGTTGGGGGTTAAAGCGCGTAGCGCACCACGTTGTCGCTCCATTCGAAGGCGGCCATCTCCAGCTCCACCAGTTCGTCGGTGGACATGGCGAGGTCGCGCAGCGTGGGCACGATGTGGTCGTCCATTTCTTCGATGCGTTCGATGCATTCGGCCAGCTTGAGCAGGTCGCCGAAGAAGCCGCCCCGGTACAGCAAGGCTTCCGACACGTCCTCGTTGACCGGGATCTGCGCCAGGATCTCGGCCATCGGGATGCCGAACAGCGTGTCCATCAGCGACATGATGCCGACCGTGAAGGCGACATCGGCGGCCTGCCGCTGGCTCGGGCGCAGCTTGCCGGCCAACAGCTCCAGCAGGCGGCCGCGGGTGGTCGCCAGCATCAGCAGCGGCGTCATGCTGTGGCCGCGCTTGCTCGGCTCGGCGTACAGCATGATTTGCAGCCAGCGTTGCAGCTGGCGGCGGCCCAGTATCGTCACCGCCTGGCTCAGCGAATCGATGCGCTGGCGGGCGCCGACGGCCGGCGTGTTCACCAGCCGCAGCAGGTTCAGCGCCAGCGACACGTCGCGCTTGATGGCGCGCTCGATTTCCAGGTTGTCCGCTTCCGAGGTGACCAGGGTCATCAGCTCCATCACCGCCAGTTGCGACGGCGACAGCTTCTTGCCGCTCATGATGACCGGCTTGGCGAAATAATAGCCCTGGAAGTAATCGAAGCCCAGGTCCAGGCAATTCTTGAATTCTTCGCGGGTCTCGACCTTTTCCGCCACCAGTTTCTTCTTGTCCTGGTGGAAGCGCGGGGCCAGCTTGGTCAGCGTGGACAGCGGAATATTGCGCATGTCCATCTTGACGTATTCGGCCAACGGCAGCAGCGCGGCCACGTTGGGGCAGTCGCCGGTGACGTCGTCCAGCGCGAAGCTGAAGCCGTGCCCGGCCAGTTCCGTCATGCGCGCCAGCACCTGCGGCGTCAGCGGCATGGATGCGGCCACTTCCAGCACCACTTTTTCGCGCGGCAGGAAGGAAAAGATGTCGGTCATCAGCACATCGGCATCCACATTGACGAAACCCAGCGCGTCGCCGATGGTTTTTTCCATGCCCAACTGCGAGGCGTGGGCGATCACGGCCGCCGTGGCCGACAATTCGCTGCTGATGCGTGCCGGGCCGACCGGAGCGTTGCGGAAAAGCAACTCATAGCCGAACAGCGTCTGGTTGCGGTCCAGGATAGGCTGGCGGCCCAGATAGAATTCGCGCACGCGCAGGCTGCGCGGGCCGGTATCGTGTAGGGAAAGGTCGATCATCGCTTCTATCAGTACAAAACATGGGGCTGATATTTCGCCGTACTAATATTTTGACAGCAATACTTGCCCCTGTCTCGGATAATTTGGCTAGGCCTGAGGAACCCCGTCGATGAACAGTTTCAGCTCGCCGGCGGCGAACGCCGTCCATTGTTCGTTGGTCGTCAACGGCTGGGTGACGATGATGGCGACCCGGTCGTTGGGGGTGGTCACTTGCGAGAAATCCACGCTGACATCCTCGTCCGACAGCTTGGCGGTGTCGAACGGATACTGGCGCACCAGGTAGTACAGATTGGTCGAGCAATGGGCAAACAGCTCGCCGCCGGACGACAGCAGCATATTGAAGGTGCCGTAGCCGGCGATCTCGCGCGCCATCTCGGCCAGCGCGGCGCGCAGCTCGGCCAGCGGCGGGCGCTGCTCGCCGAAGCGGGCGCGCAGGTGCTGCAAGATGTAGCAGAACGCCTGTTCGCTGTCGGTGTTGCCGACCGGGCGGTAGGCGCCGTTGAGCACCGGCGCGAACTCCTTCAGGTCGCCATTGTGGGCGAACACCCAGTACTGGCCCCACAGCTCGCGCACGAAGGGATGGCAATTCTCCAGCGCCACCTGGCCCTGCGTGGCCTTGCGGATGTGGGCGATGACGTTGGTGGACTTGATCGGGTAGCGCTTGATCAGCTCGGCGATCGGCGACGCGATCGCGGCCTGGTGGTCGACGAAGTGGCGCACGCCGGCGCCTTCGAAAAAGGCGATGCCCCAGCCATCATGGTGGGTATCGGTCTGGCCGCCGCGCATGGCGAAGCCGGTAAAGCTGAACACAATGTCGGTCGGGACATTGCAGTTCATTCCTAGAAGTTGGCACATGGTCTGGTTCTCTGTTGTTACAGCAGAACCATACCATGCGCCGCCCGTCTTTTTTAGTGCAGCAGCACCGGATGGCTCATCAGCTCATCATAACTGCCCAAAAATTCATCGATTTCCGCCATCGTCGGTTCGCCGGCGATCAATTCATTGACGTCGCGGCGAAAATGCTGCGCCAGGATGCCGTTGATAAAGATCTCGCGCTTGCCGCCTTTGTCGACTATCTCGTAGCCGCCGAAACGCAGCGCATCCAAAGTACGGTCCGCGCCGAATTCGACAACACTGTATTGCTCGCTGTTATAGATGAGGTTCATGTTGCTTCCTTTCACAAGGGGCGTAACACTTATCGGTTGCGCCTTCAGTACCGAAATGGGGCTGAAAGCGGACGATTCAAGGCCAAATCAAGGCCGATCAGCGGGCGGGGCTTAGGCCGCGATGTCGGATTGCAATTCCAGCAATTCGCCGTAGGGCGCCTCGGACAGCCAGGAACGCAGCAGTTCGAGGTGCTCGGCGGATGCCAGGCTGATGTAGAGCCGCGCGGGTGGGCGGCGCAACACCCGATTCAATGTTACTCGCAAAATGAGATTGCCGCTGCAATGAAGACAGCCTGGGGCAATACGCAACACTTGCGGTACGGAATCTTTTGCAGGGGAAATATCGGCGGGGTCGAAGGCCAGTGCCGAACTTCCGTCCGACAGGCCTTCCAGGATGACGACGCTGGGCACACCTGGTTCCAGGTGTGCGGCGATGGCAGCTTCGCGCTCGCGGGCGCGGGAGCCAATGACCAGCCAGGTCGACACCGGCGCCCGCTGGGGGGCTGCACCGGTGGACATGGGTCCGGTCACGGGCTCAGGCGCCCTTTTTTGCGAGTTTGCCCGGCTCCACACCCAATTGCTTGAGTTTGCGGTACAAGTGGGTGCGCTCCAGCCCGGTCTTCTCGGCCACGCGCGTCATGCTGCCGCCTTCGCGGCCCAGGTGGTGCTCGAAGTACATGCGCTCGAAGGCGTCGCGCGCCTCGCGCAGCGGCAGGTCGAACGACAGGTTGAACATGTGGTTGTCGGCGCCGGCCACGGTGGCGCCGCCGCGCACGGAGATCGCCGCCGCCGGGTTGGGCTGGTTGAAACCGGCGTTTTGCGCCTCCTCGATCTGGGCCGCAGCGACCGGACGCGGCGCCAGCGCCGGCGCGCGCACCGTTTCCTGCGCGCGGGTCAGGCCTTGCTGGACCGCTTTCAGCAGCTTTTGCAGGGCGATCGGCTTTTCCAGGAAGTTCAGCGCGCCGATGCGGGTCGCCTCGACCGCCGTATCGATGGTCGCGTGACCGGACATCATAATCACCGGCATGGTCAGCAAACCGTCGCGCTGCCATTCCTTGAGCAAGGTGACGCCATCGGTATCCGGCATCCAGATATCGAGCAGCACCAGGTCGGGCGCGCCTGCGGCCCGCGCCTCACGCGCCTGCTGGGCGTTTTCCGCCAATTGTATTGCGTGTCCCTCGTCGCTCAAGATTTCCGAGAGCAACTCGCGGATACCCATTTCATCGTCCACTACCAGAATGTTTGCCATCTTCCCTTGCCTTCCTCATTTCGCCCGCTCATGGCCGGCAATGATTTTTTTAATCAGTGTTACTTAGGTATTTTGCGTCGTCGGTGCTAACTTTAACAGCAAAATCAATACCGACGCGCCACTTCTATCGACATGGTTCTGGATATCGATCCGGCCCCCATGTTCATCGATAATTTTTTTCACCATCGCCAGGCCCAGGCCGGTGCCCTTGGCCTTCGATGTGACATACGGTTCGAACGCCCGCGCCAGGATTTTCGGCGCGAATCCCGGCCCGTTGTCGGAGATCGCCAGCCGCACCGCCGTGCGCGTGGTGCCGTCCGCGCCCTGATAATGAATGGCTTCGCTGATCACGTCAATGTGCGCTTGCGGCGCGCCCTCCGGCCGCTCGGCCATCGCGTCCTGGGAATTCTGCAGCAGGTTGTGGATGACCTGGCGCAGCTGGGTCTGGTCGCCCATCACCATCGGCAGGCCGGGCGCCAGTTGCGGGTGGATGATGTCGTCGCCTTCGCCGCGCAGGTACAGGTGCAGGATCTCCTCCACCAGCGCGTTCAGGTCGAGCGGCTCCAGCACGGCCGGCGGCGTGCGCGCGTAGTCGCGGAAGTCGTCGACCATGCGCTTCATCGCCGCCACCTGGTTGACGATGGTGGCGGTGCCCTTGTTGAGCAGTTCATTGTCGGCCGGCGACAGCTTGCCTTCCAGTTTCATCTGCAGGCGCTCGGCCGACAGCTGGATCGGCGTCAGCGGATTCTTGATCTCGTGCGCCAAACGGCGCGCCACCTCGCCCCAGGCGATCGAGCGCTGCGCCGAGATGACGTCGGAAATATCGTCGAACACCACCAGGTAGCCGCTGCCGCCGCTTTCGACCGGCAGCCGCGAGCCGCGCGTGAGCAGGGTCTGGTCGTTGTCGTCCAGGCTGGCGGAGCGGCGCGGCACCTCGATCTGGCGCTGCCAGTGCATCCGCTGCAGGTTGCGCCCGGCCGCCGACTGCGCGCTCTGCGCGGCGAACGCCGCCACGATGGCGCCGCCGAATTCCTGCAAGCCTTCGATCTCGTCGAGCTTCTGGCCGATCATCGTCACGCCGGCCTGCTGCAGGATGCGCTCGACCGAGTCGTTGCAGCTGATCAGGTGGAATTCATGGTCCAGCACCATCACCCCGGCCGACATATTGGCCAGCACCGATTCCAGGTGGGCCTTGGCGTTCTGCAGCGCCGAGCGGTTGCGCTCGACGGCGCTGCGGGCATCCGACAGCTGGCGCGTCATGGTGTTGAACGACTGCGTCAGCGTGCCCAGCTCGTCCGAGGTGGCGACGATAGGCCGCGGCGACAAGTCGCCCTCGGCCACCGCGCGCGTGCCCTCAGCCAGCAGCAGCAGCGGCTGGGCCAGGTCGTTGGCGATCAGGAAGGCGCTGGCGATGGCGCCGAACACCGCCAGCAGCAAGGTCAGGGTCAGGGTCACGATGTACATCTTGCGCAGGCCGACGCGGGCAATGAAGCGCTCCTTGTAGTCCGAATAGGCGCTGCGGATGGTCTCGCCGTCGGCGGCCAGCTGCGCCGGCGCCAGCTGGATCAGCTGCAGGTAGCGCGGCGCCAGGTGGGTGCCGTTGTCCTGCACCCGGTCCGGGATCGCCATCACCACCCGCAGCCGCAGCTGGCTGGTGCTGTCGACGGTGGTGACGGGGGCGTTGATCAGGTTGCTGCGCAGCTCGCTGCCACCCTCGGGCGCGCCGTAGCTGTCGCTTTCCTTGGCCTTGGCCATCATGTCGCGGGTCGGCAGGTCGGCGCTGAGGTTGCCGCTGCGGCTGGCGCGGGCGCTGATGATCAGGCCGCCCTCGGCGTCGACGATGATGGCGTTCTGCATGCCGGGCTGGCCCTTGACCAGGCCGGCCAGCGCGGCGCGCTCGGTGCCGTACGGCTGTTCGGCCAGCTGCTGCACGGTCTTGTTGGCGATAGCCGTCAAGTCCTTGAGCGCCGTGTCCAGGCCGGCGCGGCTGAGGTTGATGCCGGACTCCAGCGCCTCCTCGACCGGCACGTTGAACCACGAGTCAATCGAATGGGAGACGAACTGCACCGACACCAGGAAGATCACCAGCCCCGGCAGCACGCCGATGGCGGCGAACAGCAGCACCAGCCGCGTCATCAGCTTGGAGCCGAACTTGCCGCTCTTGTAGCGGCCGTACAGGCGGAACAACGACACCGCCACCAGCAGCAGCAGCGCGCCGGCCACCGCCGCGTTCAGGCCCAGCAGCCAGGCGTAGTAGCGGTCGAAGAAGCCGGAGTTGTCGGAGGCCGAAGCGAGCAGGAACAGCAGGATACTGATGATGGCGCCGCCGACGACGGAAAAATACCGCAGGGCAGTGCTCACTTACTCCGCCTTGTACTGGAAGATTTTCTTGTCGGACGCCAGGCGCCATTCCGCGCTGTTGAGCGCCGTGACCTTGAGCGGCTTGGAGACGTAGTTCGGGTCCAGCCCCATGCTCAGCTTGACGTTGTAGGTCTTGCCGACCTCCAGCGCGCCGCGCGGCGCCACCACCCAGCGGTTGGGGCTGCGGATCAGGAACAGCGCGTCGTCCAGGGTCGAGAAGGTCTGGCGCACGTTGCCGTCGATGGTCACGTGGTACTGGCGCGTCAGCACGTTGTAGTACAGGCTGATGGTCTGGCGCTTGACGATGGCCTTCTCGTCGAACCAGTACCAGCGCGGCCGGGTGAACTCGATCTCGGTGGTGAAGTACAGGGTCACGCCGTACTGCAGCGTGTCCTCCATGTCGTGGGTCAGCTCGAAGCTGTACTTGGCGTTGAGGCGGTAGCCCTCGTCGCTGGCCTCGATCTGCCAGCGACGGATATCCACGCCGTCGGCGGCGCCGGCCGTCTGCGGCAGCAGGCAGGCCAGTATCAGCAGCAGTGGTCCGATCAGGAGGCGAAAAAATCGTGATGTCACGTGGGGGCCGGTGCTCAAAAGGTCCGTCGGTAGCAAATGGGCGACTAAGTCGCTAACTAAGCAGGCAAAACGGTTACGCATTTTTCTGGAATAGCGCGTAGAACAAACCATCGTGATCCTGCCCTGCGCCACCGGCGGGGAGCAACTGGCCGGGCGCATCCAACCGCACAGCCTGGTTGCGCACTGCAAACGCGGCCGCCTGGGCTTCGGATTCCTGCGGCCACAAGGAACATGTCACGAATAGCAATTTACCACCCGGCGCCAGCATCTGCCAAAGGTTGTCGAGGATTTTGGACGAAAGTGTTGCAAGTTGGAGCGTGTCGCCCTTGCGGCGCAGCCAGCGGATATCCGGGTGGCGGCGCACGATGCCGGACGCCGTGCACGGCACGTCGGCCAGGATGCGGTCGAAGGTAAGGCCGTCCCACCAGCCGGCGCTCTGGGCGTCGGCGGCGCGCAGCGTGGCCTGCTGGCCGAGCCGTTCCAGGTTCTCGCCGACCCGCGCCAGGCGCTTGGCGTCGGCGTCCAGCGCCGTCACGCTGGCGTCGGCCAGTTCCAGGATGTGGCAGGTCTTGCCGCCGGGCGCGGCGCAGGCGTCCAGCACGCGCATGCCGTCCCGCACGTCCAGCAGCGGCGCGGCCAGCTGGGCGCCGGCGTCCTGCACCGACACCAGGCCGTCGACAAAGCCGGGGATCAAGGTCACGCCGACCGGCTTGGCCAGGCGCACCGCGTACGGGCCGATCTGGGTGGCCGCCATGCCGGCCGCTGCCAGCGTGGCCAGGTATTGTTCCATCGTGGTCTTGCGGGCGTTGATGCGCAACGTGAGCGGCGGCGCGGTATTGCCGGTCGCCAGCACGCCCTGCCAATCCTGCGGCCAGGCGGCCTTGGCGGCGTCGATCCACCATTGCGGGTAGTTCCACTTGGCCACCGGCTGCAGCAGCGCGGTCTCCAGCAGCGCCTTGCGCTCGCGCAGGAAGCGGCGCAGCACGGCGTTGACCATGCCCTTGGCGCGCGCGGTGTCCGGGTGGGCGTCGGCCGCCGTCACGGTCTGGTCGACCACGGTGAATTCTTCGTAGGGCTGGACCTCGTCCGGCGCCGTCATCAGCGCCAGCGCGCAGGCCAGCAGGGCCGCCACCAGCGGTTCCGGCGCCTTCGGCGCCATCAGGCCGATCAGGCTCTCGCTCTGGCCCAGCTGGCGCATGCAGCGGTAGGCGATGTCCTGCATCGCGCCGCGCGCCTGCGGGCTGGCGTCGCCCTTGCTCCAGACCTGGGCCAGCGCCTGCGGCAGGTTGGTGCCGGTGCGGACCTGGGCCACCGCCTGCGCCGCGCCGATCAGGCTGTAGGCCAGCGAATCAGGCTTGAGGCCGGTCTGGAAGCTGGTTTGCAGCGCCGGTTTCAGTTCGCGCGCATGGCTGGCGCGCAGCTTGGGCGCTGCCGCCTTGACGGGGGACTTCAGGGAGAGCGTCGGGCGCTTGTTCATATGCTAATTCCAGGTATTGCCGGCGGGCGTGATCGCGCAGTATACAGCAGTGCATATGACAAGGCGATGAAGCTGATTGTAACGCTTGTAACGTTCGCGTCCGGCTGCGGTGACCCCGCTGCGGCAAACCAGTATAATTACCGCTGTTTGGCCGGTGCCAGAGCGCCGGCCGTTTTCGCTTTCGGATGTATTCATACACGCGGTTCAGCCGCCATTTTGCTCATGCTCGCCCAACAAAAACAAGATATCACCGCCCTGTTCCAGGCCGCCCTCGCACCTATCCTGGCCGGAACCGACGTTTCCGCCAACGTTGTGCTGGAGCGACCGCGCGACCCGTCGCACGGTGACGTGGCCTGCAACATCGCCATGCAACTGGCCAAGCAGCTCAAAATGAACCCGCGCGAACTGGCCACCAAAGTGGTCGATGCGCTGCTGGCCGATCCGGCCGGCAAAGGCCTGGTCGAATCGGCCGACATCGCCGGCCCCGGCTTCATCAACCTGCGCGTGAGCGCCGCCGCCAAGCAGGCCGTGGTCAAGGCCGTGCTGGCGCAGGGCGCCTCGTTCGGCGCAGCCACCGCCGGCGCCGGCAAGAAAGTCATCATCGAATTCGTCTCCGCCAACCCGACCGGCCCGCTGCACGTGGGCCACGGCCGCCAGGCGGCGCTGGGCGACGCGCTGTCGTCGCTGTTCGGCTCCCAGGGTTACGACGTGACCCGCGAGTTCTACTACAACGACGCCGGCGTGCAGATCCAGACGCTGGCCAACTCGGTGCAGGCGCGCCTGCGCGGCTACAAGCCGGGCGACGCCCAATGGCCTGAATCGGCCTACAACGGCGACTACATCGCCGACATCGCCGCCGACTTCCTGCTGAAGAAAACCGTGTCGGCCTCGGACGGCACGCCTGCCACCGCCTCGGGCGACATCGAAGATATCGAATCGATCCGCCACTTCGCCGTGACCTACCTGCGCAACGAGCAGGACATCGACCTGCAGGCCTTCGGCGTCAAGTTCGACAACTACTACCTCGAATCGTCGCTGTACGCGGACGGCAAGGTCGACGCCGCCGTCGACATGCTCAACAAGTCCGGCAAGACCTACGAGGAAGAAGGCGCGCTGTGGCTGCGCACCGAAGACTACGGCGACGACAAGAACCGCGTGATGCGCAAGAAGGACGGCACCTACACCTACTTCGTGCCGGACGTGGCCTACCACATCGTCAAGTTCCAGCGCGGCTTTACCCAGGCGATCAACGTCCAGGGTTCGGACCACCACGGCACCATCGCCCGCGTGCGCGCCGGCCTGCAGGCGGTCAACGTCGGCGTGCCGCAAGGCTTCCCGGACTACGTGCTGCACAAGATGGTCACCGTGATGAAGGGCGGCGAAGAGGTCAAGATCTCCAAGCGCGCCGGCTCCTACGTGACGGTGCGCGACCTGATCGAATGGTCGGGCGGCGGCGACATCGAAAAAGGCCGCGACGCGGTGCGTTTCTTCCTCATCTCGCGCAAGGCCGACACCGAATTCGTGTTCGACGTCGACGTCGCGCTGAAAACCTCGGACGAAAATCCGGTGTATTACGTGCAGTACGCCCACGCGCGCATCTGCCGCATGCTGGAACAATGGACCGGCAACGAAGCCGACCTGGCCAGCGTCGACCTGTCGCCGCTGACCGCGCCGACCGAAGCGACGCTGCTGGCCACCCTGGCCGCCTACCCGGAAACGCTGGCGCGCGCGCAAGCGGAACTGGGTCCGCACCAGATCGCGTTCTACCTGCGCGACCTGGCCGCCAACCTGCACAGCTTCTACTTCGCCGAACGCGTGCTGGTGGACGACGAGGCACTGAAGGCGGCCCGTATCGCGCTGATGGTGGCCACCCGCCAGGTGCTGCGCAACGGCCTGGCGCTGATCGGCGTCTCCGCTCCCAACAAAATGTAATTGCGAAGGACATCCCGCACAATGAATTTCCGCACCAGCCTTACCCCGCGTTCGCGCCAGCACGGCAACACCATCATCGGCATCGTCATCGGCCTGGTCATCGGCCTGGCGATCGCCGTCGTCGTCGCCCTGGTGATCAACAAGGGCTCGACGCCGTTCACCGACAAGGGGCGTGCCAGCAAGGTTGCGGAACCGACCGCGGGACAAGCCGCCGATCCGAACAAGCCTATGTACGGCAACAAGGAAGCGGTGCGCGAAGCGGCCAAGGACTTTGCCAAGGAAACGCCGAAGGCCCCGCCTCCGGCCGATCCGCTGCAAGCGGTGGTCGACAAGATCCAGGCCACGCCAGCCGCGCCAGCACCGGCGCCTGCCCCTGCTCCGGTTGAAAAACCAAAAGCCGCCGCGCCAGCCGCCCCTGCCGCCGCCAACGTTGCGCCGACGCCTGCCAAGCCGGCGCCGGCCGCCGACAGCGGCGACGACAAATTCATCTACTACCTGCAAGCGGGCGCCTTCCGCGAAGTGGCCGACGCCGAGAGCGCCCGCGCCAAGCTGGCCCTGCTGGGCTTCGAGGCCAACCTGTCCGACCGCGCCACCGACACCGGCGTGCTGCACCGCGTGCGCCTTGGCCCGTTCAACCAGGTCGAAACGATGAACAAGGTTCGTAGCAAGCTGTCCGAAAACGGCATCGACGTCGCCGTCGTGCGTAATCAAAAATAAGCAGAAATAAGCAGAAATAAGCAAAAATCAGCCAGGAGTATTCAGATGCGATTCATGAAATTCGTAGTTGGTGCGTTGATGTTAAGCGTTGCAGCCCTGTCGTCGGCCTCCCCGTCCGATCCGAAGAACGGCGTCGAATACAAGACGCTGGCGACGCCGCAGCCGGTCGATAGCGGCAAGAAGGTCGAAGTCATCGAGTTCTTCGACTACGCCTGCCCGCATTGCTTCGCTTTCGATCCGACGCTGACGGCCTGGGTCAAGAAACAGGGCGACGCCATCGTCTTCAAGCGCATGCACATCTCGCGCAGCGGCACCGACCTGCCGCAGCAGAAGCTGTTCTTCACGCTCAGCGCCATGGGCCTGCTGAACGACGCCATGCACACCAAGATCTTCACCGAGATGCACGTCAACCACAACCGCATGAACCGCGACGAGATGGCGTTCGACTTCGCCGCCAAGCAGGGCGTGGACCGCCAGAAGTTCATCGAGATCTATCGCGGCCTGGGCGTCGGCGGCAGCGTGCGCCGCGCGACCTCGATGATGGATGCCTACGGCGTCGATTCGTGGCCGATGATCGCCATCGACGGCAAATACGTCACCTCGCCGACCATGGCCAACGACGGCACCAAGGCAGCCACCACCGAAGCCGAGCTGCACGCCGAAGCCACGCAAGTGATGGACATCCTGGTCGCCAAGGCGAAAGCGGAAAAGAAATAACGATGGCAATCCAGGGCGCCGGGCCGGAGCGGGTCTTCATCACCGGCGCCTCGAGCGGCCTGGGTGCGGCCCTTGCCGCCGAATACGCGGCGCAAGGCGCCACACTGGGCCTGCTGGCCCGCCGCAGCGCGATGCTGGACCAGCTGATCGCCACCCTCCCCAACCCTGAACGCCACCGCGCCTACGCGGTCGATGTGCGCGACCACGCCGCCATCGCCGCCGCCGCGCAAGCCTTCATGGCGCACGCCGGCGGCATCGACGTGGTGATCGCCAACGCCGGCATCTCGGTCGGCACGCTGACCGAGTTCGCCGAAGACATCCCCGTATTCGAAGCCGTCATCGCCACCAACGTGGTGGCCACCGCCGCCACCTTCGCGCCGTTCATCCCGGCGATGAAAGCCCAGATGGCAACGCAAAACCGACCGGCGCGGCTGGTCGGCATCGGCAGCGTGGCCGGCATCCGCGGCCTGCCCGGCGCCGAGGCTTACAGCGCCTCCAAGGCGGCCGTGATCAGCTACTGCGAATCGCTGCGGCTGGAGATGAAGCCCTACGGCATCCGCGTCGTCACCCTCTGCCCCGGCTACATCGACACGCCGATGACGCAGGTGAATCCCTACCCGATGCCGTTCCTGATGGCGCCCGCAAAGTTCGCCGCCAAGGCCGCGCGCACCATCGCCGCCGGCAGCAGCTACAAGGTGATCCCGTGGCAGATGGGCATCGTCGCCAAGGTGCTGCGCATGCTGCCGAATCCACTGTACGACCTGGCCTTCGCCAAGGCGCCGCACAAGCCACGCAAGGTCCCGGCATGAGCATCCTCAGCACCGACACCATCCGCGCCCACTGCGCCACCAGCGCCTCGCATGTGGCGATAGAAACCGTCGATGAAACCGGCTCCACCAACGCCGACCTGCTGGCGCGCATCGACACGCTGGCCGGCCCGGTGCTGCGCATCGCCGGCAACCAGACGGCGGGACGCGGCCGCGCCGGCCGCAGCTGGCTGTCCGCGCCCGGCGCCGCGCTGATGTTCTCGCTGGCCTGGCGCTTCAAGGGACCGCTGCACAGGATGTCCGGCCTGCCGATGGCGGTCGGCGTCGCGCTGGCCGAGACCATCGCCGCGCTGGGCGTGCCGGTGCAGATCAAGTGGCCCAACGACCTGCTGCGCGACGGCAAAAAACTGGCCGGCATCCTGGTCGAAACCCAGACCTCCCGCCACGACAACGCCATCTGGGCCGTGATCGGCGTCGGCATCAACCTGCTCATGCCGGACGAGCTGGAAGCGCAGATCGGCCGCGAAGTGGCCGCCGCGCCGTGGCTGGCCAAGATGGACCGCAACCAGCTGATGGCCGCCCTGCTCAGCCGCCTGGCCGCCGTGCTGGCCGAATTCGACGACACCGGCTTCGCCCCCTTCGCCGAGCGCTGGAACCTGCTGCACGCCTGGCAGGGCCAGGAAGTCGTCATCCTCGACCAGGGCAAAGTGCTGCAGCAGGGCCGCGCCGCCGGCGTCGACGCCATCGGCCGCCTGATGCTCGACACGGAACAGGGCCGCGCCGAAGTGCTGTCCGGCGACGTCTCGCTGCGCCTGTCGTCAACTATCGCCTCTTCTATCGGACTAACATGATTCTACTGATCGACGCCGGCAACACCCGCGTCAAATGGGCATTGGCCGAACCGGGCACGGAACTGGGCGCATGGATCGCCCACGGCGCCGTCATGCACGCCGACCTGCAACAGCTGGAGCTGCACCTGAGCGAAGCGGTGGCCGACCGCGGCGTCGACCGCATCCTGATCGCCAACGTGGCCGGCGGCGCGCTGCGCGTGCAGCTGGAATACGTGCTGCAGCGGACCTTCCCGGCCATGATCCTGCCGCAGCAGGCGATCGAATGGTTTGCCTCGCTGCCGGCGCTGGCCGGCGTGACCAACGGCTACCGCAATCCGGCGCAGCTGGGCTGCGACCGCTTCGCCGCCGCCATCGCCGGCCACGCGCTGGCGGCCGGGCGCGAAGTCATCGTCGCCAACTGCGGCACCGCCACCACCATCGACGCCATCACGGCCGACGGCATGTTCCTGGGCGGGATGATCCTGCCGGGCCTGGGCCTGATGGCCAGTTCGCTGGCGCGCAACACGGCGCAGTTGCCGCAAATTGCGCAAGACGGTAAGCTGCCGGACGGATTCGCCGACAATACCGACGACGCCATCCTGAGCGGCTGCCTGGCCGCGCAGAGCGGCGCCATCGAGCACGCGTACGCGCGGCATGGCGCGGCCGAGTGCATCATCTCCGGCGGCGCGGCGCCGTATATCGCGCCGATGCTGAAGGTGCCTTACCGTATCGTCGACAATATCGTGTTAATCGGTTTGCATGCTGCCGCCGGCAGCGCCGACTAAGGTCGCAAGGGAAGCTCCGTGCTGAAATTTATTTTCTGGTCGCTGGTCGCCATCAATGCCGCGCTGTTCGCGTACGGCAAAGGGTATCTCGGCCATTTCAGCGGCAACGAGCGCGAGCCGGAGCGCCTGCTCAATCAACTCAACGCCGATAAACTGCTCATCGTCTCCGCCGACAAGGCCAACGATGCATCGGCCGCGACCGCCGCGGCGGCCAGCGCCGCCGCCAGCGCCAGGCCGGCGCCGGAAGTGCTGGCCTGCGTGGAAATCGGCAGCTTCGTGCTGGCCGACGCGCGCCGCTTCGAAGCCCAGCTGGCGCCGCTGAACCTGGGCGACCGCCAGTCGCGCCACAACCTGCCGGGCACCGAGATATCGAGCTATATCGTTTATATGCCGCCGCAGGGCAGCAAGGAAGGCGCCGACAAGAAAGCCGGCGAACTGCGCGCGCTGGGCGTGACCAACTACTTCATCATGAACGACAACTCGCCGCTGCGCTGGGGGATTTCGCTGGGCGTGTTCAAGACCGAAAGCGCGGCGCAGAACCAGCTGGCCATCCTGATGAAACAAGGCGTGCGCACCGCGCGCGTGGCGCCGCGCATGAGCGGCAGCAAGCTGCTGGCCTTCCAGTTCCGCGACGTGGATGCTGAGCTCAAGACCAAGCTGGAACAGTTCCGCGCCGGCTACCCGAACGCGGAAAGCCACGCCTGCAAATAGCGTCAGCGGCCGGGCGTATCGCGTCGCATGGCGACGACGTTTTGGGCTTGAGCATTGTAGGCATTCAAACGCCGCATAAGAAAATGGGGCAGCTCCGCTTCGGCTGCGAGCTCAAACCCAGCGACAGCATAAAAAGTGACCAGATGGGCGTACGGCAGGCAGAATGACCGCCGCCTGTCCAAATAAGGCTGGCACGCCGCCAGCAGTTGAGCGCCGATGCCCCGTCGCTGAAACGCGCACCGGATTTGCATGCCGCGCAAGACCGTCACGCCCTCCTCCGCACACAGACGCACCGCGCCAACGACCTGCCCACCTGATTTGGCCACCATGACCGTATCTGCCGGGTCAATGGCGGCACCATACGCCGCTTCGGCATACAAGTTCGCCACATCCCCAAGTTCGCTTTGGCTAGCTTCGGAAATCTCTATCAAAAAATCACCTTCCATGATCTGTATTTGCTCACGGTTTTTGCGCGCTGCCTAGACTGTTCGGGCCTTGGAAATCAATGCATACTGCCCACTCAAAAAGGAGAAATACAATGAACAAATGGCTCGTATTAGGGGTAGCAATCGTAGCAGAAACGATAGCCACATCCGCGATGAAATCGAGCGAGGGATTTACCAAACTCGTGCCCTCCATCATCGTCCTGTTGGGCTATGGCGTGGCGTTTTACTTTCTCTCGATAACACTGCGCACCATACCAGTCGGCATCGCATACGCCATCTGGTCAGGCGTCGGCATTGTACTAATCACCATCGTCGGCTGGACCGTTTTCGGACAAAAACTGGACGCCCCGGCGCTGATTGGCATGGGCCTGATCATTGCCGGCGTCGTGACAATGAACGTCTTTTCAAACGCCGGGCATTGATAAACGCCGGGGCACTACCTCATGCGCTGAAGCCGCCGTCTATCGTCAGGCTGGCGCCGGTAATATAGCCCGCTTCCGGCCCCGCCAGATAAGCGACGAAGCTGGCGATCTCCTCCACCTTGCCGTAGCGCGGCAGGGCCATCATGGCTTTCAGCGCGCCGGCGAAATCGCCGCTGTCCGGGTTCATGTCGGTATCGACAGGGCCGGGCTGCACGTTGTTGACGGTGATGCCGCGCGGACCGAGGTCGCGCGCCATGCCCTTGGTCAGGCCGACCAGCGCCGATTTGCTCATCGCGTAGGTGGCGCCGCCGCCGAACGGCATGCGCTCCGCGTTGGTGCTGCCGATGGTGATCACGCGGCCGCCTTGTCCCATATGGCGCGCCGCTTCCTGCGTCGCCACGAACACGCTACGCACATTGACGGCCAGCGTGCGGTCGAAGTCTTCCAGCGTAAAGTCTTCCAGCGGCGCGATTGCCAGCACGCCGGCGTTGTTGACCAGGATGTCGATGCGGCCATGGGCCTCGGCGGCGTTGCGGATGGCGGCTTTCAATGCAGATGCGTCGGCGCTGTCGGCTTTGACGGCTTGCGCCTTGCCGCCGGCGGCTTCGATCTCCGCCACCACTTGCGCGGCCTTGTCGGCCGAGCTGGAATACGTCAGCACGACGGTGGCGCCGTCCGCTGCCAGCCGTTTTGCGATAGCCGCGCCGATGCCGCGCGAGCCGCCCTGTATGAATGCGATTTTACCGTTGGTCATTTGAAGCTCCTGGTGAGTGATTTGGAGCCTTCAGTATCCGCCTGCAATTATGTCTCGACTAGACCATAGTTACTATATGCAGTTGATCCATTTGGTTTAAAATAAAACCCATGGAAACCATGATCAGCATTGAATGCTTCGTGCGCAGCGCTGAAGCGGGCAGCTTTTCGGAGGCGGCCCGCAGGCTGGGCCTGACGCCGGCCGCCGTCGGCAAGAACATCGCGCGGCTGGAGGCGCGGCTGGGCGTGCGCCTGTTCCAGCGCAGCACCCGCAGCCTGTCGCTGACGGAGGGCGGGCAGCAGTTCCTCGATGAAGTGGGCGGCAGCCTGTCGACGATACAGAACGCGGTCGCCAACCTGTCCAGCTCCGGAGGCCAGCCTGCCGGCGTGCTGCGGGTCAGCATGCCGGCCAATTTCGGCCGCAAGTACATCGTGCCGATGCTGGGCGATTTTTTGCAGCGCTATCCCGCCATCTCGCCCGACTGGGCGTTCGACAACCGTCCGGCGGACCTGGTCGCGCAGGGTTTCGACGCCGCGCTGGGCGGCGGCATCGACTTGTCGCCCGGCGTGGTGGCGCGCAAACTGGCGCCGGCTAACCGGGTGCTGGTGGCGTCGCCGGCCTACCTGGCCGAACATCCCGCGCCGAAGTCGCCCGCCGACCTGCATGAGCATGACGGCATCCTGATCCGCTCGCCGCAAACGGGCAGGATACGTCCGTGGGCGCTGGTCAACCGCAGCAGGCAGCAGGCACCCGTCACGCTGCGCGTGCGCATGACGATGAGCGATCCCGGCGCCGCCTGCGACGTTGCGGCGCTGGGCCTGGGTATCGCCCTGATCAACTACTCGGAAGCGCTGGCGCATCTGGATGCGGGTACGCTGGTGCGCGTGCTGCCCGGCTGGCATGTGGACGGCGGCTCCGTATCGATCTACTATTCGGCGCAGAAGCTGCTGCCGGCCAAGACGCGTGCCTTCGTGGAATTTGTCGTCGAGCGTTTTCGCGCCGAGCGGCTGGCGCAACTACTGTCGGCCGATTAGCGTCCGCACTCGTTCAAGGTCCCCGATCGGCTGAATAACGCTTTGGCGGTCGTGACCGTTCATCTGTTTTAAAGCGATTAACTTAACGTAAATCGTCGAGTCTACGCCGCGCAGGTTTTCGCGCTGAGCGCCAACTTAACCAGGAACCGCTTCATATGCGGATCTGCGCGCTCAAGCGGAACCTCATCGAACGGAAACCAGCGTACGCCCTCAAATTCGCGCTCGTCAAACTTGATGCTTTGATGCCGGCTCGCACGGACCACGTACCACAACGACACGTCTGTGTGCCCGGCGGTAAGGCCAACGGTCGTGGTCACGGTCACAAACAGGGGCGTCCCAATTGGATGAGGGGCGGCAAAGCCGAGCTCTTCTTCCAATTCACGAGCAACTGTCACGCGAGGATGCTCACCTGGTTCAACATGGCCACCAGGCGGTAGCCATAACTTAGCATTTCGGTGGTCCACCAGCAGCACATGCCCGTCATCGATGACGGCAAAATAGGACACCAGGTGCATAGGCGGCGTTGCCGGCTTCGCTACACGGCACAATTCCACACCAGAGTCCACCCATGCAAGGCAACTGGAAATATCATTGCGCTCCAGATCGTCGACAGGAGAAATGGATGAAATTTCATCGCGAATTTTCTGGCGCATGGTCTCAGATAGTCCTTGGTAATAATCGGTCCGAACGGGCAAACATTATGCAGCAAAACCAACGTTCACAGATGTGCTCGGCGCGCCCGTCCGGAGAATCTGGCAAACTATCGGTTGATCGTTCACACGCCTTTTCATATGGAACAATTCATCGTCCTGATCTTCCCTGTGTTCTTTCTGCTGATCGTGGCGGAATTTGCCTACGGATGGATAAAACAGCGCAACACCTACCGCCTCAACGACGCCTTGAGCAGCCTCAGCCAAGGCTTGATCAGCCAACTGGTGGCGGTGCTCACGCAGCTGTTTCAGATCGGCCTGTACACCTGGGTATTCAGCCAGGTTCGGCTGGTGTCGTTGGCGGATTTCTGGTCATCCTGGTACGGCTGGGTCGTCGCCGTCGTGCTGTTTGATTTCTGCGATTACTGGCTGCACCGCATGGGCCACGAATGCGCGCTGATGTGGGCGGCGCACCAGGTGCATCATCAAAGCCAGGACTTCAATTTCTCCACCGCGCTGCGCCAGGAGAGTTCCGTGATCTTCATCGGCTGGATCTTTTATCTGCCGATGGCCTTGCTGGGCGTGCAGCCCGAACAGTTCGCAGTGGCCGGCTTGATCGTGCTGCTGTACCAGTTCTGGATACATACCGAGCACATCGGCAAACTGGGCTGGTTCGACCGGGTATTTTCTTCGCCGTCCAATCACCGCGTGCATCACGCCGTCAACGATCAGTACCTGGACAAGAACTACGGCGGCATGCTGGTCATCTGGGACCGGATGTTCGGCACATTTGCCGAGGAACAGGAGCCGTGCGTGTACGGCACGCGCAGCCCGTTGAACAGCTGGGATCCCGTCTGGGCCATCGTGTCGGAATACTGGGTCTTGCTCAACTTGTCGCGGCAAGCGAAGCGCTGGTCCGACAAGGTGAAGATCTGGCTGAAGCCTCCGGGCTGGCGCCCCGCCGATCCCACCCTGCCCCTGCCGGGCAAGCCGTTCGACCTGGAAGCGGCCCGCTCAAGCTACGATCCGCCGCTGACCGCTCGCAAGCAATACGTGGCGCTGGCGCAGTTCAGCCTTTGCGCGACGGCCGCCGCCGCGTGCCTGTGGCATTCGGCGGCGCTCTCCTACGCCCGCTCCGCGTTGACGATTACAGCGGCGATGGGAGGCTTCTGGGCGCTGGGCGCATACATGCAGGGACGCTTGTCGGCCGCCTACATGTTCGCCATCGACCTGGTCGAAGTCGTGACAACGGCTGCCGTATTGTGGCCGGTCTTTTGACCGGGTCAGCGCTGGACGACGATAGGCTTGAGGTTCAACGACGAAGGCAAGCCTTGCGCCGCCTGGATCGCTTCCTGGCGGGTGGCGAACGGGCCGGTGAACAAACGGTGCACGGAACCGCCCTGCACCACTTCCAATCCGTTCAGGCCTTTGCCGGACAGCTTGTTACGCACCACTTCCGCATTCTCGGCGCGCGAGTAGGCGCCCAGTTGCAGGTAGAAGCTCCCCTTGGCGGTGGTGGCCGCCAGCGCTTCGGCGTCGGCCGGCGCGCGGTCGGTCAGCATCAGCGCTTCGGCGTCCGAGGATGACGCACCCGGCATCGCTTTCGGCGCCAGCACCAACGGCTCGCTCAACGTCGTCGATGGCGTCAGCAGCAGCGGGCCGCCGCCGCCCAAGCCGCCCGAAGACGCCTTCCGTGGTGATGTCTGCGACTGCAAGCGCGGCGACACCGTGCCCGAAACGCCGGCGCGCGTGGCCAGCATGCGGTCCACCTCATCCGGCAGGATGCGTTCGATCTGCAGTTCGTGGCTGCCCTTGCCGAGCAAGCCCAGTTTCAGCGCCGCCGTGTACGACACGTCGATGGCGCGGTTGGCGTGGAACGGCCCACGGTCGTTGATGCGCACGATGACCACCGCGCCGCTCACCAGATTGGTCAGGCGCGCGTAGGATGGAATCGGCAGCGTCGGATGCGCGGCCGTCATCTTGTACATGTCGTAGATCTCGCCGGACGAGGTGCGCTGGCCGTGGAACTTCTTGCCGTACCAGCTGCCGACGCCGATCTGCGTGAATGGCTGGTTGCCGGTGATCGGCGTGTAGGTCTTGCCGAAGACGACGTAGGGACGATTGGAGTACGGCAGCAGCGGATCGTTGCGCACGTCGGCGTCCGGCACGTCGGCCAGGTTCGATGGCGGCGCATCGCCGGGACCGTCGTCCTGGTAGTAGCCGCCGCGGCCCGAATTGGCCGGCGGCAGCGCCGGCAGGCTGGTATCCGGCTTGCCGCTGGACGGCGCCTTGATGACCGGGCCGGAGGTGCGGGGCGTCTTGGGCAGGGTGGTGGTATCGCTCACTGTCGGCGCAGTGCCGCAGCCGACCAGCGCCAGCAAGGCCAGCCCGGTGCAGACTTTCAAAATACGGCTACGGTTCATGCGCATCACTTCTTCCTTACGGTTTTTTCTGCACCGGCGGCACTGGCTGCGTCGGCGCGCGCGCTGCGAATTCTGCCGCAGCGGCTTGTTCTTCCAGCGTCTGCCCTTCGACCGGCAACACCGTCTCGGCATCTTCCTTCGGCACCTTGGTGGTGTCCTTCCCAGCCGGGCGTTTGCCCAGCAGGTAGTAGTCCAGCGCCTTGCGGGCGATAGGCGCCGCTTCGGCGCCGCCCTTGCCGGCGTTTTCCACCACCAGCGCCAGCACGATGCGCGGCTTGTCGGCCGGCGCAAAAGCCGTGAACAGCGCATTATCGCGCAGACGCTCGGCCAACCTTGCGGCGTTGTACTTCTCGCCCGAGCGGATGGTGATCACCTGCGCGGTGCCGGTCTTGCCGCCCACCGTGTAGCCGGCGCCGGCAAAGGCGCGTACGCCGGTGCCGCCCGCCTCGGTGGTCACACCGACCATCGCACCCTTGATAAAGTCGATATTCTCCTGCTTGAGCGGAATCCGGTAACTCTCCTTGGGCACCGTCAGCGTGCGGGCGCGCGTCTTGCTGTCCTCGACGATCTTGACCAGGTGCGGTTTCATCACCACGCCGTTGTTGGCCAGATTGGCCACCGCGTGCGCGATCTGCAAAGGGGTGTAGGCGTTGTAACCCGAACCATTGCTGACCGAGATGGTATCACCACCCACCCACTTGCCCGCCGCACCCTTGAAGCGCTTGCGCTTCCATTCCTGCGACGGCAGCACCCCGGTCTTTTCGTTTTCCAGGTCGATGCCGGTCTGCTGGCCGAAGCCGAACGGCTTCATGAAATCGCTGATGGCGTCGATGCCCATGTCGTGGCCCAGCGCGTAGTAGTAGGTGTTGCAGGAGACGACGATGGACTTGTGCATGTCCACCGAACCGTGGCCGCCGACCACGTCGTCGTTGAATTTATGGCCGCCCAGGTAGTAGAAACCAGGATCGTAGGTCACCTGGCCGGGCGTGCGCTTGCCCAGCTCCAGCGCGGCCAGCGCCATGAAAGGCTTGAAGGTGGAACCCGGCGCGTAGGTGCCGGACAGCGGACGGTTCACCATCGGCCGGTCCAGCGAGGTATTGAGCTCGTTCCAGCTTTGCGCGTCGATGCCGTCGACGAACAGGTTGGGATCGTAGCCGGGCCGCGACACATAGGCCAGGATGTCGCCGGTCGACGGCTCGATCGCCACCAGCGCGCCGCGCCGCTCGCCGAAGGCTTCCTCCACCACTTTTTGCAGCTCGATGTCGATCGACAGGATCAGGTTACTGCCCGCCACCGCCGGCGTGCGTGACAAAGTGCGGATGGCGCGGCCGCCGGCCGACACCTCCACTTCCTCGTAGCCGGTGGCGCCGTGCAGCTGCTTCTCGTAGCTTTTCTCCAGGCCTTCCTTGCCGATATGGTCGGTGCCCTTGTAGTTGGCGGCATCGTCGGTGTCTTCGATGGCCTTGGCCTCGGCGCGGCTGACGCGGCCGATGAAGCCGATCACGTGCGACGCTGTCTCGCCCAGCGGATACTGGCGGAACAGGCGCGCCTGCACCTCCACGCCGGGAAAGCGGAAACGCTGCGCCGAAAAGCGCGCCACTTCCTCGTCGCTCAAACGTGTGCGCAGCGGCACGCTCTCGAAGCCCCGCGATTCCTCCAGCAGCTTCTTGAAGCGCTTGCGGTCCTTGATCTCGATTTCGATCAGCTTGGACAGCTCGTCGATGGTCTCGTCCAGCGTCATGACCAGCTTGGACGGCGTGATCTCCAGCGTGAAGGCCGAGTAGTTGCGCGCCAGGACCACGCCGTTGCGATCCAAAATCAGGCCGCGATTGGGCACGATAGGGACGATGGCGATGCGGTTCTCCTCCGCCTTGACGGCGAAGTCGTTGTACTTGACCACCTGCAGCCAGATGAAGCGCGCCAGCAGCAGGCCGAAACAGATGAACACCATCGCGCCCAGTACCGTGACGCGGGCGCGGAACTGCTGGAGCTCGCGCTCCGTATCCTTAATCTCCATCATGCGGCCGCTCCCCAGGCGCGCGTGGAGGCGCCGCCGCGCACGCCGCGGCTGTGGTGCTGGATGCTCATCAGGATGCCGGCGCCCAGGCCCAGCGTCATCAAGGCGGTGCCGCCGTAGCTCATGAACGGCAACGGCACGCCGACCACCGGCACGATGCCGCTGACCATGCCCATGTTGACGAAGGCGTAGGTAAAGTAAATCATGGTGATGGAGCCCGCCAGCAGGCGCGTAAAGAAGGTGGAAGCGTTGACCGCGATGTTCAGGCCGCGCACGATCAGCAGCAGGTACAGCACCAGCAGCACCAGGTTGCCGGCCAAGCCGAACTCCTCGGAGAACACGGCGAAGATAAAGTCGGTGGTGCGTTCGGGGATGAATTCCAGGTGGGCCTGGGTGCCGTGGGTCCAGCCCTTGCCGGACATGCCGCCCGAGCCGATGGCGATCATCGACTGGATGATGTGGAAGCCCTTGCCCAGCGGGTCATGATAAGGATCGATCAGCGTCAACACGCGGTCACGCTGGTAGTCGTGCATGACTGTCCACAGCACCGGCAGGCCGGCGCAGGCGGTCGCGCCCAGCGCCGCAATCGCCTTCCACGACAGGCCGCCGAGGAAGATCACGCAGGCGCCGGCCGCCACCACCAGCATCGCCGTGCCCAGGTCGGGCTGGCGCGCGATCAGGCCGACGGGGATCGCCAGCAGCAGCGCCGCGATCAGGTAGGAGTGCCAGCGCAACAGCCCCTGCTGCCGCTGGAAGAACCAGGCCATCATCAGCGGCATGGCGATCTTCATGAATTCGGACGGCTGCACCTGCACGCCGTAGGTGAGCCAGCGGCGCGAGCCGCCCTTGATGGTGCCGACCAGCGCCACCGCCACCAGCAGCGCCACGCCCAACGCGTAGGCAGGAACGGCGACGCGCATCATCATCTGCGGCGGCGTGTTCGCCGCCACCCACATCACCAGGAAGGCCATGCAGATATTGCGCAGCTGGTCCGTCACCTTGCCGGGAATCGCGATGCCGGCCGAGTACAGCGTGACCAGCCCCACCGACAGCAGCATCAGCATGATGATGGCCAGCTGCGCGTCGAACACCGTGAAGTAAGGCCGTACGCGCTGCCACAGCGGACGGCCGTCTTGCACGCGCATCAGGTCTGCACCAGTTTGCGGTGGCGCTGGATGCTCATCAGGATGCCGGCGCCCAGGCCCAGCGTCAGCAGCGCGGTGCCGCCGTAGCTCATGAACGGCAGCGGCACGCCGACCACCGGCAGGATGCCGCTGACCATGCCCATGTTGACGAAGGCGTAGGTGAAGTAAATCATCGTGACCGCGCCGGCCAGCAAACGGGTGAAGAAGTTGGGCGCGTTCCCGGCGATCATCAGGCCGCGGCCGATCAACAGCAGGTACAGGAACATCAGCACCAGGTTGCCGGTCAGGCCGAACTCCTCGGAGAACACGGCGAAGATAAAGTCGGTGGTGCGTTCCGGGATGAACTCCAGGTGGGCCTGGGTGCCGTGGGTCCAGCCCTTGCCGGTCATGCCGCCCGAACCCACCGCGATGGTGGACTGGATGATGTGGAAGCCCTTGCCCAGCGGGTCGGAGGTCGGATCGATCAGCGTCATCACGCGCTCGCGCTGGTAGTCGTGCATCACCGACCAGATCACCGGCAGGCTGGCGGCGGCGGCGACGAACAGCGCGATCAGCGCCTTCCACGCCAGGCCGGCCAGGAAGATCACGCAGAAGCCGGCGGCCACCACCAGCAAGGCGGTGCCCAGGTCCGGCTGCTTGACGATCAGGCCCACCGGAATCGCCAGCAGCACGGCGGCGATCGCATAGTCCTGCCAGCGCAGATGGCCGACACGCTGCTGGAAGAACCACGCCAGCATCAGCGGCATGGCGATCTTCATGAACTCGGACGGCTGGATGTCGATGCCCACATGCAGCCAGCGCCGCGCACCCAGCTTGATGGTGCCGAACAACGCCACGCCGATCAGCAGCGCCACCGCGATCACATACGCCGGCACCGCGATCCGCATCATCATCTGCGGCGATACGTTGGCGACGAACCACATCACGATGAAGGCCAGGCAGATGTTACGCAGCTGGTCTTCGACCTTGCCGGGAATGCCGATGCCGGCCGAATACAGCGTGACCAGGCCGACCGACAGCAGCGCGCAGATGATCAGCATCAGCGGGATGTCGAAAACGGTGAAGTACGGGCGAAGGCGGCGCCACAGGGAACGCCTTTCGTTGATGCGCATGCGGGTCCTTTATTCCTTGTTGCCGGGGGTTTCAGCGCCCGGCTTCTTGTCGTCGCTGACGCCCTGTTCGGCCTGGACGTCCTGCACGGAGCGCAGCTCGGCGTCCTCCTTCGGCACGCGGGTGGTTTCTTTTTCGTTCGGGCGCTTGCCCAGCAGGTAGTAGTCCAGCGCCTTGCGCACGATGGGCGCGGCCACGCCGGCGCCGAAGCCGCCGTTCTCCACCACCACCGCGATGGCGATGCGCGGCTTGTCGGCCGGGGCGAAGGCGGTGTAGAGCGCGTTGTCGCGCAGGCGCTCGGCGATAAGGTTGGCGTTGTATTTCTCGTTCTTCTTGATCGCCACCAGCTGCGCGGTGCCGGTCTTGCCGCCCGAGGTGTAGCCGGCGCCGGCGAAGGCGCGCGCCGCCGTGCCGCCGGTGGTCACGCCCACCATGGCGTTCTTGATGATGTCGATATGCTCCTGCTTGAGCGGAATGCGGTAGCTTTCCTTGGGCACCGTCAGCTTGCGCGCGCGCGTGACGCTGTCCTCGATGATCTTCACCAGGTGCGGCTTCATGACAATGCCGTTGTTGGCCAGGTTCGATACAGCGTGCGCCATCTGCAACGGCGTGTAGGTGTTGAAGCCGTTGCCGATGGCGATGGAAATGGTGTCGCCGCCCACCCACTTCTGCGCCGCGGGATTCTTCTTGAAGCGGTTGCGCTTCCATTCCTTGGACGGCAGCACGCCCTGCTTCTCGTGTTCCAGGTCGATGCCGGTCAGCTGTCCGAAGCCGAAAGGCTTCATGAAATCGCTGATGGCGTCGATGCCCATCTCGTTGCCGAGCATGTAGTAGTAGGTGTCGCAGGATTCGACGATGGACTTGTACATGTCGACCGTGCCGTGGCCGCCCGGCTTATCGTCGCGGAACTTGTGGCCGCCCAGCGTGAACGAACCCGGATCGAAGATGGTCTGGCCCGGCGTGCGCTTGCCCAGCTCCAGCGCGGCCAGCGCCATGAAGGGCTTGAAGGTGGAACCCGGCGGATAGGTGCCCGACAGCGGACGGTTCACCATCGGCTTGTCCAGCGAGGTATTGAGTTCGTTCCAGCTTTGCGAGTCGATGCCGTCGACGAACAGGTTGGGGTCGTAGCCCGGGCGCGAGACGTAGGCCAGGATGTCGCCGGTCTCCGGCTCGATGGCGACCAGCGCGCCGCGCCATTCGCCGAAGGCTTCCTCGATCACCTTTTGCAGCTCGATGTCGATCGACAGGATCAAATTGCTGCCAGGCGTGGCGGCCGTGCGCGACAAGGTGCGGATGGCGCGGCCGCCGGCCGACTTCTCCACCTCCTCGTAGCCGGTGATGCCGTGCAGCTGCCTCTCGTAGCTTTTCTCCAGGCCTTCCTTGCCGATATGGTCGGTGCCGTTGTAGTTGGCGGCGTCCTCGGTGTCGGCGATGGCCTTGGCCTCGGTGGTGTTGATGCGGCCGATGTAGCCGATCACGTGCGAGGCGATCTCGCCCAGCGGATACTGGCGGAACAGGCGCGCCTGCACCTCCACGCCGGGGAAGCGGAAGCGCTGCGCCGAAAAGCGCGCCACCTCCTCGTCGCTCAGGCGGGTGCGCAGCGGCACGCTCTCGAAGCCCTTGGATTCCTCCAGCAGCTTCTTGAAGCGCTTGCGGTCCTTGGTCTCCACCGTGATCAGCTTGGACAGCTCGTCGATGGTTTCGTCCAGCGTGGCGCTCAGCTTGGACGGCGTGATCTCCAGCGTGAAGGCCGAGTAGTTGCGCGCCAGGACCACGCCGTTGCGGTCCAGGATCAGGCCGCGATTGGGCTCGATCGGGACGATGGCGATGCGGTTCTCTTCGGCCTGGGCGACGTAGTCGTTATGTTTGTAGACCTGCAGCCAGATGAAGCGCGCCAGCAGCGAGGCGAAACAGAAGAACACCAGCGCGCCCAGCACCGTCAGGCGCAGGCGAAACTGGTGCAGCTCTCGTTGGTTGTCCTTGAGTTCAGTCATGGTGCTCAGTCACGGTGCTCAGTCACTTCTCGACCGGGGCGTCAGATCGGGCGGGTGTGGTCGCGGTCCACCGCGCGGCGCTGCGGCGCCAGCAGCAGCCAGGTCGCCAGCGGCCACAGGGCCACGGCGATCACGCTTTCGACAAAGTAGAACCAGCCGGGGAATTTGCCGGACACGAAGAAGCGCACCACCAGCTGCACCGACTGCGCCATCAGCAGCAGCGGGAACACGTGCATGGCCTGCGTCAGCAGCGGGAACCACAGTACCCGGCGATGCAGCATGATCGCGAAGTAGGACAGCAGCGTGTAGGCCAGCGCGTTCTCGCCCAGCAGCGTGGAGTCATGCACGTCCATCAGCAGGCCGAGGAAAAAGGCGGTGCCGATGCCGACCTTGCGCGGCTGGTGCACGCCCCAGAACACCAGCACCAGCGCCACGAAGTCCGGCACGCCGATGAAGTTCCCCCAGGGGAGCAGGTTCAGTAGAAACGCGCAAAACAGGCTGAAGGCGATGAACAGCGGGCTGACCGGCAGCAGAATATAATGGGGACGGTTCATCGTGCCGGTTCCTTCGGTGGGGCGGCCGGCGGAGCGGCCTGCTCTGCCGCCGGCGTGGCGGCAGCGGGTTTGACGGCGGCATTGGTTGGGGCATTGGCAGCCGGAGCGGCGGCCGGCGCAGGCTTGGGCGCGGGCGGCGGCATCACCGGCATCAGGCCGGGCGGACCGGCCGGCGCAGGCGCGGGTGCGGTGCCGGCCGGCGCCGGATCGATGCCCTCTTTCGGCGCCTCCTTGATCGGCGCCATCTTGTTGTTGTGCTTCTTGAGCGCGCGCAGCTCTTCATCCGGCGGACGCGGAGGCATCTCCGGCGCCGACATCAAGATCAGCAGCTGCGTATTGTTGGCGATGCCGGCCAGCGGCTGGCACACCACGCCGCCGAAGGAACCGGCCGCGCTGTTTTCCACCTGGCTCACACGCGCCACCGCCAGGCCGGCCGGGTAGACCCCGTCCAGGCCCGAGGTGACGACGATGTCGCCGACCTGGATGTCCGCGTTGGGCGCCGTGAAGCGCAGCTCCAGGGCGCCGGACTTGCCGCGTCCATAAGCCACGCTGCGCAAGCCGTTGCGCAGCAGCTGCACGGGTATCGCCTGCTCCTTGTCGGTCAGCAGCGTCACTTCGGACGTAAAGGGGAACACGCGGGTGACCTGGCCGACCACGCCCTGGTTGTCGATCACCGGCAGGCCGAGCGCCACGCCTTGCTGGGTGCCGCGGTCGAGGATCACCTTGCGGCTGTTGACGTCGCGCGCGTCGTACAGGATCTCGGCCAGCATCGACTTCACCGGCAGGTGTTCGCGCGCGTCCATCAGGCGGCGCAGCTGGCCGTTTTCAGCGGTCTGGAGCTGGGCTTGTTGCAGCACCAGCGCGCCGGCGATCTGCTGGCGTTTGAGCTCGCGCACCTGCTTTTCCAGCGACGACAAGGTGGAGAAATAATCGCCGACGCCGTAGATGGCGTCGCGCGGCAGCAAGGCTGCCATTTGCAGCGGATACAGCACGGTGGCCGCCGCTTTGCGCACGGTGGTCAAGGTGTGCATGCGTGAATCGACCAGCAGCAGTGCGATCGATATGCACGCGAATACCGTCATCTTGACGCGGGCGGAGGCGCCTTGCTTGAAAAGTGGCGGAGGACTGTATTCCATGACTTCCAATAATCCGGCGCTCGCGCGCCAACGAGACTGTCAACTCATCCCAATGCATCGGGGCCGCTGTTTCGCGGCCCCGTCTTGTCAGATCATTCGTAGGAGAAGATCGAGCCCAGCTGGTCCATCCGCTCCAGCGCCATGCCCGAGCCGCGCACCACGCAGGTCAGCGGATCTTCCGCCACCAGCACCGGCAGGCCGGTTTCCTCCATCAGCAGGCGATCCAGGTCGCGCAGCAGCGCGCCGCCGCCGGTCAGCATCATGCCTTTTTCCGCGATGTCGGCGCCCAGCTCCGGCGGCGTCTGTTCCAGCGCGTTCTTCACGGCCGAAACGATGTTGTTCAGCGGGTCGGTCAGCGCTTCCAGGATCTCGTTGGACGAAATCGTGAACGAGCGCGGGATGCCTTCGGACAGGTTGCGGCCCTTGACTTCCATTTCCTTCACTTCCGAACCCGGGAAGGCCGAACCGATGGCCTTCTTGATCGCTTCCGCGGTCTGTTCGCCGATCAGCATGCCGTAGTTGCGGCGGATGTAGTTGACGATGGCTTCGTCGAACTTGTCGCCGCCCACGCGCACCGAACCTTTGTAGACCATGCCGCCCAGCGAGATGATGCCCACCTCGGTGGTGCCGCCGCCGATGTCGACCACCATCGAGCCGGTGGCGTCGGACACCGGCAGGCCGGCGCCGATCGCCGCAGCCATCGGTTCTTCGATCAGGTAGACCTGCGAAGCGCCGGCGCCCAGCGCCGATTCGCGGATCGCGCGGCGCTCAACCTGGGTCGAGCCGCACGGCACGCAGATGATGATGCGCGGCGAAGGACGGAAGAATTTGGAGTCGTGCACCATGCGGATGAACTGCTTGAGCATCTGTTCGGTGACGGTGAAGTCGGCGATCACGCCGTCTTTCATCGGGCGGATCGCCTCGATGTTGCCTGGGACCTTGCCCAGCATCTGTTTTGCTTCTTTACCAACTGCCTGGATCGTCTTCTTGCCGTTAGGGCCGCCCTCCTGGCGGATCGCGACGACCGATGGCTCGTCCAGGACGATGCCCTGGCCGCGAACGTAGATCAGAGTGTTGGCCGTGCCCAAGTCGATGGCCAGATCGGTGGAAATATACCTGCGTAAAAAACCAAACATGTGTGTCCTGTGGCGCTACTGGTGTGCGCGTAAGCCGTTAGAAAGAAATCCTGTGGTGACGCGGCGGCTGCAATGATTCAGCGCCGGCAACGCATCAACCCGCCATTCTACCTTATAATTTGAATGCGATTTGCCGAAAATCCCGCCAAAAGTGTATCGGTTGAGTCCGTGAGTTAAGCGGCAATCCTTTGCTTTTGCCAGCGAAAAGGCAGAATTTCCAGTTTTTTATCAATGTAACAATTAAACCTTGCGCGGCCCGTCCGCGCCATTCGCCATGTCCCTGACCCTATCCGACGTAACACGCATTGCCAAACTGGCACAACTTGAGATGAGCGAGCAGCAGACCGCTACGGCGCTGGGCCAATTGAATGGCATTTTCGCGTTGGCCGAGCAGATGCAGGCGGTCGATACCGACGGCGTCGCTCCGCTGAGCCACCCGCTGGCGGCGCACATGAATAACATCGCCCTGCGCCTGCGCGAAGACGTTGCCACCGAGGCCAATCGCCGCGAAGACTACCAGGCCGTCGCGCCCAAGACCCAGGACGGGCTGTACCTGGTGCCTAAGGTGATCGAGTAACACCGTCGTTCCCGCGCAGGCGGGAACCCATGCTGAGCCGATCTGGCCAGCGTTCTATGGGTCCCCGCCTACGCGGGGACGACGCCGCAACGAATCTGAATTGAAACGCCATGCACACCAAAACCATTAAAGAGTTGTCCGCGCTGCTGCAAAGCAAAGCCATCACCGCCACCGAACTGGCGACGCATTTCCTCGACCGTATCGAAAAGAGCGACCTGAACGCCTTCCTGCACGTGGACCGCGCGCTGACCCTGGCGCAAGCGGCCGAAGCGGACGCCCGCATCGCCGCCGGCACCGCCACCCCGCTGACCGGCGTGCCGATCGCCCACAAGGACATCTTCGTCACCCGCGACTGGCGCTCGACCGCCGGCTCGAAAATGCTGGCCAACTACGTCAGTCCGTTCGACGCCACCGTGGTCGAGAAGTTCCGCGCGGCCGGCATGGTCACCCTGGGCAAATTGAACTGCGACGAATTCGCGATGGGCTCGGCCAATGAAAACTCGGCCTTCGGTCCGGTGAAAAACCCGTGGGACAAGAACGCCGTGCCTGGCGGCTCCTCGGGCGGTTCCGCCGCCGCCGTGGCCGCGCGCCTGGCGCCGGCCGTCACCGGCACCGACACCGGCGGCTCGATCCGCCAGCCGGCCGCGTTCTGCGGCATCACCGGCATCAAGCCGACCTACGGCCGCGTATCGCGCTTCGGCATGATCGCCTTCGCCTCGTCGCTGGACCAGGGCGGCCCGATGGCGCAAACCGCCGAGGACTGCGCGCTGCTGCTCAACGCCATGGCCGGTTTCGACGAACGCGACTCGACCTCGCTGACACCTGAAATGGGCGGCATCGACGAAGACTTTACCCGCGAACTGGGCCAGCCGCTGGCAGGCCTGCGCATCGGCGTGCCGAAGGAATACTTCGGTGCAGGCCTGGCCAAGGACGTGGAAGACGCCGTGCGCGCAGCGCTGGCCAAGTACGTCGAAATGGGCGCGACCCTGGTCGACATCTCGCTGCCGAACACCGCGCTGTCGATCCCGGCCTACTACATGATCGCGCCGGCCGAAGCCTCGTCCAACCTGTCCCGCTTCGACGGCGTGCGCTACGGCCACCGCGCGTCGGAGTACAAGGACCTGTCGGACATGTACCGCAAGACCCGCGCCGAAGGCTTCGGCGACGAAGTCAAGCGCCGCATCATGGTCGGCACCTATGTGCTGTGCCACGGCTACTACGACGCCTACTACCTGAAGGCGCAAAAGATCCGCCGCCTGATCGCGCAGGATTTCGAAGCGGTGCTGAACGGCCCGAACGCCGTCTGCGACGTCATCATGGGACCGGTCGCGCCGACCGTCGCCTGGGACCTGGGCGACAAGTCCGACGATCCGGTGGCCGCCTACCTGGCCGACATCTACACGCTGTCCACCAGCCTGGCCGGCTTGCCAGGCATGTCAATCCCGGTCGGCTTCGGCGCCAAGAACCGCCCGGTGGGATTGCAGATCATCGGCAAGCATTTCGGCGAAGCGAAACTGCTGAACGTCGCCCACCAGTACCAGCTGGCGACCGACTGGCACACCCGCGCACCTGCCGGCATCTAACTTAAAAAATACAGCGAGAATCATATGGAATGGGAAGTCGTCATCGGTCTTGAGAACCACGTGCAGCTCACGACCGAATCTAAAATTTTCAGCGGATCGCCGATCAAGTTCGGTGCTGAAGCCAACACGCAAGCGAGCCCCGTGGACCTGGCGCTGCCTGGCGTGCTGCCGGTGATGAACAAGCAGGCGGTGGACCGCGCGATTCGCTTCGGCCTGGCGGTCGGCGCGAAGATCGCGCCGGCATCCATCTTCGCCCGCAAAAACTACTTCTATCCCGACCTGCCCAAGGGCTACCAGATCAGCCAGTTCGAAGACCCAGTGGTCATCGGCGGCTCGCTGACGTTCGGCTACGAGAAGGATGGCGAATTCGTCACCAAGACCGTCAACCTGACGCGCGCCCACCTGGAAGAAGACGCCGGCAAATCGCTGCACGAAGACTACGCCGGCATGAGCGGCATCGACTTGAACCGCGCCGGCACGCCGCTGCTGGAAATCGTCTCCGAGCCGGAAATCCGCAGCGCCGCCGAAGCGGTGGCCTACGCCAAGGCGCTGCACTCGCTGGTGATGTGGTTGGGCGTCTGCGACGGCAACATGCAGGAAGGCTCGTTCCGCTGCGACGTCAACGTCTCCGTGCGTCGTAAAGGCGATGAGAAACTCGGCACCCGCTGCGAGATCAAGAACCTGAACTCGTTCCGTTTCATCGAAGAAGCCGTGCACGTCGAAGTGCGCCGCCAAATCGAGTTGATCGAAGACGGCGGCAAAGTGGTGCAAGCCACCCGCCTGTACGATCCGGACCGCAAGGAAACCCGCGAAATGCGCAGCAAGGAAGACGCGCAGGATTACCGTTACTTCCCTGACCCGGACCTGCCGCCGCTGGTCATCTCCGACGAGTGGATCGCCAAGGTGAAGGCATCGATGCCGGAGCTGCCGGCCGCCATGCGCGCGCGCTTCGTCAGCGAATACGCGCTGCCGGAATATGACTCGCTGGTGCTGACCGCGTCGAAAGCGATGGCGACCTACTTCGTCGCCGTGGTGGACAAAGCCGGCAAGGAAAACGCCAAGGCCGCAGCCAACTGGCTGATGGGCGACGTGTCGTCGACCTTGAACCGCGAAGGCGTGGACCTGGATCAATCGCCGGTATCGGCGGTGCAACTGGCCGCCATGCTGAAGCGCATCGCCGACGGCACCATCTCCAACAAGGCCGCGAAAGAAGTCTTCGCCGGCATGTGGGAAGCCAAATCCACGGACGAGAACCTGGTGGACACCATCATCGAAGCCAAGGGCCTGAAGCAGATCTCCGACACCGGTGCGCTGGAAGCGATCGTCAACGACGTCATCGCCGCCAACGAGAAATCGGTGGAGCAGTACCGCGCAGGCAAGGAAGCGGCGCTCAACTCGCTGATCGGCCAGGCGATGAAAGCCTCGCGCGGCAAGGCCAACCCGGCGCAACTGACCGAGCTGCTGAAGGCCAAGCTGGCTGGGTAATACCGTCGACAATAGGTTTGCAAACGCCTCACAGTTAGCTAACTTGTGGGGCGTTTTTTATTGGCGTCCGAATATGCTAGACTTTCTATAAAGGAGGCGGCAATGGATACCCGGTATATCAAGAGCGATCCAGAAATCATGAGCGGCATTCCTTGCTTTCAAGGGACGCGAGTTCCTGTGCAAAACCTTTTCGATTATCTGGTAGGGCCGTCCTCGCTGGATGATTTCCTGGCGGACTTCCCTTCCGTTTCCCGAGAAATGGCGGTGGCTGTCATAGAGGCAGCAAAGGGCCGACTGCTCGATCATGCGCGTGCTGCTTGACGAATCGGTCCCTGCCGGACTGCGACGGCACCTGCCCAATCACACGGCTTCCACTGTGACCGAATGCGGCTGGAGCGGCACGAAAAATGGAGCACTACTTTCAAAGGCGGCCTTACATTTCGATGTGTTCATCACGGTCGACAAGAATATCCAGCATCAGCAAAATTTAAGTCGCCTGCCGATAGCGGTCGTAGTCTTGGATGCGCCTTCGAACAGTCTGACTGCGCTGTTGCCGCTCGTTCCCGGCCTCATCCAGGCGCTTACTTGCCTGACACCTTACGCGATCATCCAGATCAACTGACCGCAGCACGGAAGTCTTGGCGATGAAAAATGGTCGCTGTGATAAAGCGCGAGTATTCGCGGATCGCAAACTGCTATCCTGTTTAACCTTTACGACTAAAGAATCAATGCAATGACCGATACGAGAATACGCCTGGCCGTTCCTGAAGATGCAGCGGCGATCGCCGCGATGGCCGTTGCGCTGACCGAGGAAATCTCCCAGCGCCTGGGCGTGAAGACCTTCAACCTGGACCCGCAAAAAACCGCCAGCTTGTGCCACGCCCTGCTGCGCGAGGAAAAATACCTCGCGCTGATCGCGATTGCGGAGGGCGAGGCGATCGGCTTCGTCGGCATCTCCGAAGGCCGCGCACTGTACGCGGAAGGCGCGCTGGCGACCATGCAGGAATTCTTCGTCGCCCCGCCGTTCCGCGCCAACGGCGTCGGCGGCCTGCTGCTGAACGCCGCCGCCGAACTGGCGCGCAAGCGGCGCTGGAACCGGCTGGAAGTGTGCACCCCGCCGCTGCCGGAATTCGACCGCAGCCTGGCGTTCTACGAGCGTCATGGCTTTGAAATTACCGGCGGCCGCAAGCTCAAACGCCTCTTCACGGAAGCCCCATGAAAAAACTGATTGCCCTGCTGGCCCTGACGCTGTCCGCGCTGGCCCAAGCCACCACGATCGACTGGCCGTTGAGCTACGAGGGCAAGTCGAGCAATGCCTTCATCTGGGACAAGCGCGCCAAGCCGCTGATCGAGACTCGCCTTCCCGGCAAATTTTCCAGGGAGGTGCTGTCGGGCCTGGGCGGCCCGCCGGAGCCGGTGTTTGTGGTCGATAAACGCTACGTCAGCATATCGGCCTGCGAGGCGCACGCCTGTCCGTTCAAGGGCTTCTTCTGGATCGACACCCAGACCGGCCAGGGCCTGGGCGGGAACATCATCGACGGCGAACTGCGTCTCGGCTCCAACAGCCTGTCCGCACTGCAGATTCCCGCGCCGGCACGCCGCGCGCTGATCGACTGGATGAGCGCCAACGACGTTACGCCCGTCAGCGTTGAATTCATCGACCGCAGCGGCGCCAGCACCAGCATGGACGCCGCGCAATTCAAGTCCACGGCACGCTTCGAGCCGGCAGCCGACGGTCCGTCCTACGATTGCAAGGCAGCCGCCACGAAGGTCGAAAAAACCATCTGCGCCGACCCGGCGTTGGCCAGGCAGGATCTGGCGCTGGCCAAGCAGGTCAAGGAACTGCGCCAAGGCTACGACACCATCGGCGACCGCGACCAGCTGCGCGACTTCCAGCGCAAATGGCTGAAAGAGCGCGATGCCACCTGCGCGCCCGCCGCCGACATCGCGGTCTGCCTGAGCAAGCAATACCAGACCCAAAACGACCGGCTGAGGAATTGGACACCGGGGCGCTGAAATCACCACTTAACTGGCACAGAGCAAATCCCGATCCATGCTTTTACGCACACTCAAAGCCTCACTTCTTCTACTTCTGATCGCCGGGCAGCACTTCAGCGACGCCTCCGAGCCAAGCCCGTTACTTACCGATTACACCCACACGGCATGGACCGAACTGGATGGCGCACCGACGAGCGTGACGAAGTTCGCTCAAGGCCCCGACGGCTGGCTATGGATCGCCACGCCTACCGGCCTGTATCGCTTCGACGGCGTGCGTTTCGAGCGCACCGACAAGGTCTACGGCCAGCCGCTTGAATCGAGCAACATCATGGCACTGACCACCACGCCCGACGGCGCGGTCTGGATAGGCTATCGCGTCGGCGGCGTGTCCGTGTTCAGGAAGAATGGCGCGCACATCTATGTGGAGCCGGATGGCCTGCATCCCGTCGGCGTCATGCATATCGAAGCGGCGCCCGATGGCGCGATCTGGGCGGCGATGCGTGACGGCGTGGCGGTGCTGCCGGCCGGCGGCAGCCGGTTCCAATATTTGGGGCCCGACGTGGGATTGCCAGCCCTGGGCGTGTTCCAGATTCTGTTCACCCGCGATGGCACGACCTGGATCGGCACCAACTCGGGCGCCTACTTTCGCAGCCCCGGCGCAACCCGCTTCACCCAGGCATGGCCGCGCACTGCGCTGGTCTGGCTATGCGAGGCGCCGGACGGCACGTTATGGGGCAACGATTTCAAAAACGGCTACTACCGGGTGCGCTCAACGCAGCCTTCCGCCGGCGAGCCGGGCAAGCCGGAGCTCGAGGGCTATGGCATGCACTTCGATCGCCGGGGAACGATGTGGATGATGCATATCGACGGCCTGGAGCGCAAAGTAGATCCTGCCGGACCCAGCCTGCCTGAGCAACGATTGTCCAAGGAAAACGGCCTCAGCGGCCCGCTGCTCAGCACAAGGTTCCAGGACCGGGAAGGCAATCTTTGGATCGGCACATCGCGAGGCATAGACCGGCTGCGCCCGAATCGTCTGAGAACCATGCCCGTGGACAAGCAACTGGAGTATCCGGCGCTGGTCGCCGGGCCGAGCGGCGATGTCTGGGTGGGAGACTATGCCAGCGATCTCTGGAAGTACGGTCCCGCCGGGCGCATCAGCCGCGAACTGGTGGGGCCGCTCACCGCCAGTTACACGGCGCCGGACGGCACCTTGTGGCTGGGTGGCACGGAAGCCCTGCAGCGGCGCGGCCGCGATGGCGCCGTGACTGCGATCCCCTATCCGGCCAAACTGAAAGGATTGCGCGTCCACGCCCTGCAGCAGGATCGCGACGGCGCCTTGTGGGCTTCGTTTTCCTCCGGCAAAGGCGTGTACAAGCTCGTCGACGGCGCGTGGACCAAGTCAGGCGGATTGCACGGCCTCTCCGATCTGCTGACCACGTCCATGGCCCGCGACGGCCAGGGAAATTTATGGATGGCGCATCTGCGCAGCCAGATCACCGTGATCAACGGCGGCGCGGTCAGCACGCTGGGTTCGAAGGATGGCCTGCAACTGGGGACGATCATGCAAGTGCACTTCGATGGCCAGGCGATGTGGGCGGGTGGAGAAAATGGCGTCGCCCTCTATCGCGCAGGCCGCTTCGTCGCCTTGCACGGCGAGCGCAACGAGAGTTTTCGCGGCGTATCCGGCATCGTCAGGCTGCCAAATGGCGATCTGTGGCTGCATGGCGCGGATGGCCTGTATCGCGTCGCCGCCGCCGATGTGAACGCATGGCTGAAAAACCAACAGGCCGCCGTGCCATTCGAACGCTTCGACGCGCAGGATGGCATGCAGGGCCATGCGCCGCAATTGCGGCCGGTGCCGTCGCTGCTGCGCTCACGCGACGGCGTGCTGTGGTACGCGACAACGGGCTCGGTCGGCACCATCGATCCGGCCAACATCCTGCGCAATCCGCTGGCGCCGCCGGTGGAAGTGGTCAGCGTGCTCGCCGACGGCGTGCGCCGCGCCCTCCCTTCCGGACCTGAACTCGGCCTGCCTGCTGGCACAAAGAACCTGCAAATCGACTTCACGGCCCTGAGCCTGTCGATTCCCGAGCGCGTGCGTGTGCGCTACCGGCTGGTCGGCCTGGATCACGCGTGGCAGGAACCGGTGGGCCGCCGGCAAGCCTATTACACCAATCTGGCGCCGGGCAAATATCGCTTTGAAGTCACGGCGTCCAACGAGGACGGTTTTTGGAACGCCCAAGGCGCGGTGCTGGAGATGGAGATTCCGCCGACCTTCCTGCAAAGCGGCTGGTTCAAACTGTTATTGGCGGCGCTGGGGTTATTGCTGTTGTACTCCGCCTACGCGCTGCGGATACGCTACCTGACGCGGCGGATGCAGGAACGGCTGAATGAGCGCCTGGCGGAGCGCACACGCATCGCGCGCGCGTTGCACGACACCCTGCTGCAAAGCATGCAGGCATTGTTAATGACCTTCGACGGGCATAGCCGGAGTCTGAAGGAAGGCACCAAGGAGCGCTCGCACCTGGACCAGACGCTCAACCTGGCGGAACAACTGCTGGTGGAAGGAAGGGATCAGGTGATGGATCTGAGGGCTTCGGCCTCGCCGGATGCGCTGGAACTGACCTTGGAACAATTCGGCAAAGGACTGGCCGAGCATCGCTCGCATGTGTTTGAGATGAAGGTCCAAGGCACGCCGAGACAATTGCGCCCGGCGGTACACGAAGAGATCTACGCCATCGCGCGCGAAGCGCTGTTCAACGCCTCACGCTACGCGGACGCCGGCCGGATCGCGCTTGAACTGGAGTACGGCGCCGCCGCCTTCGTCCTGCGAATTCGCGACAACGGCCGGGGCTTGGATGATGCTGTCGCCGCCGCGGGCCATCGGCCCGGCCACTGGGGCCTGGTGGGGATGCGCGAGCGCGCCGACAACATCGGTGCGCGCCTGGAGATCGACAGCACACCGGGTGCTGGCACCACAGTCACCGCAACGGTTCCCGGCAGGACGGCCTACTGAACCGGCCTGCCGCGGGATCAGCGATAAGCCAGCAAGTCCAGCACCGCGCTGCCATTTTCACCGACCAGTTGCAACGCGGCCGGCGCCGTGTCGGTCGATGCCAGCGCCAGGCCTTTGTAGCTGCCTTCGGCGGAGCTGCCGCAACCGCTGGCGGTCAACGTCAGCGCCGCCGCGCCGCCGTAGGTGGCGGTGAAGTCCACCTTGCCGGACAGTTTGCAGTCGCTGCTGCCCGCGCTGATAGCGCCGTCGGAAGCCACCGTGAACAGCGCAGGCTTGCCGCCGACGAGCACCTGGTAGCTGCCGGCCGTGTTGGCGGGGGTTAGCGCGTTCAGCACCACCGCCTGGGTGCGGTCGTAGGCCAGCGTCACCATGCCGCTGCTGGCCACCGGCACACGGCGGCCTTTGCTGCCATCCACCACATGCACCACCGTGGCGGCGCCGTCGCCATCGGCCGACAACAGCACGTAGCCTTTGCCGTCCTTGTTGATATAGATGCTGGCGCCGGACACCGTATCGCCATTGGCATAACCTTGCAGCGCGCCCTCTCCCAGCACCGGCACGCTGCTGGTCGGCGGCGGCTCGTTGTTGGTCGAGCCATTGCAGCCCGCCAGGCCCGCAACCACGGCCAGCAAGGCCGCCTTCATCGAATTGTTCATTGCGCGATCCCGTTCAACTTGATCTTCATCGCGTCCTCAAAGGCACGGCGGGCTTGCGGCACGCCTTCGACCGGAGAAATCGTCACCGCCGTTTTCGTGACAATCACATTGTCTTCCGACGTTGCGGCGGCATCCTTGGGCAGCGTTACGCCGCTCGGCAGCACGGTGCCGCCGGTGGCCAGGCTGATGCCCGGCACAGGGAAGTTGACGCCGGAAGCCACGGCCAGCGGGCTGTCCGACAGCTTCTCGTAGAACGCCGGCAGGTAGCTGCTGGCCTTGCCGATGCGGGTGAAGCGGTACGGCAGCGCCGCGCCGGCGCCGGCGCCGAAGTCCGGCACGTTGACGTTCAGGCCCACGCCGTCCGGCATCAACAGACCGCCGGCCTTGGCCTTGTTGGCGATCAGCGTATCCACCAGCTTGACGACGATGCCGGCCACTTCATACACGCGATGCGACGCCGGCAGCGCGGCGCTCCAGGTGACCTGGGTGGTGGTGGCGTCGCTGACGGCCATTGCCGGCAAGCCGCGGTTGATCATGTAGATCAGGTTATTGAACGTGCCGCTGCTGGCGTTGATCGCGCCGGTGTTATTGCCTTCATTGGGACCGGAGATCACCAGGTCGGGCGCACCGCCCCACTTCTTCCTGGCCAGTACGTCGATGCCGTACAGGCAGGCCGCAACCGGCGTGCCGTTGACATAGGAGACATCGGCATCGCTGGTGTCGACGCCGACACCGGGAGCGCCGGCGGCCAGGCCAAGCGCCAGCGCGCCGCGTTCCTTGCCGGTCAGCGCGCCGATCGGGGTCAGAAAGGCGATGTAGCCGCCACGGCCCGATTGATTGTCGATAGGCGCCGCCACCGCCACGCTATGCCCAGCGGCGATCAGCTTCGACTTCAGCGCGCGCAGGTTGGCGGCGGTGATGCCGTCGTCATTGCAAAGCAGGATGTTCAGCGCGGAAGCCGGCGCGGCAGGCAAGGCAAAGACGCCGCACAAGGCGATAGCGCGCGCGGCGCTGTTGAAGCGGGAGGATGGCATGGCACTTCCTGTCGAATGAATAAGAACGCGGAAGTGTATTGATGCCGTGTTACGACAACGTGACATGAGTTCCCTCCACGCCGATACCAACTATAACGGCGGAGGCAAGCCTGGCAAACCTCGCATCAGACGCCAGGGTAGTTCCAGCAACGCGAATTCACTTGGGCAAGCTCATGCGTGAGCCCGCGCCACTTTTTTCTCCCACCTGCGCCAGATCAAGAAATGTCCAATCGTACGCCGAGTCCCAAAGCGTAGACTTTACTCGTCAGGGCTGATGGCCTTCTGCCCTCAATCCGCCGTCTCCTCCAGAGGGAAAGACGAAAAAATGAAAAAACTATCTATTCTCATCATCGCCGTCGCATGCAGCACCGCATCTGCACAAGACTGCGAAAGCATCATTGTCTTCGCCAAGAAATCCACGCTCACTGTGGCGGACAGCGGCGCATTCGATCAGGAGGCGGCGAACTTCTGCAATGCTTATAGCAGGGGTGTCAGCTCGACTTCGGACACAAATTTTGGTGCAAGTTACAAATTTTTATCCGCCTCTTTCGGCCAGGATAACGCTTCGACCGAAACAATTGCCAGCAAAGTATGCTCCGCCTCCAACCGCTCCCAGGCCAACCAGTACGCCTATCGTCAATACGTTGATGAGATTGCTCCAGGAGCATTCAATGCTTACCAAGCGTGTGTGAACGCAAAAGACAGTCTGCAATTCAAAGTCGATATCGCATCACTGCTACCGGAAGAATTCAGCATTTCGGCGCATTTCAGGCCAGGAGTTCCAAGAGCCACCGCACAATTGAAGCATACCGAATCCCAAGGTATCAGTTGTCAGTGGGACGGCACCTCCAGAAATGGCATTGTGCTCACCGGCGGTGAATCCACGTCACTGCACTGCCGCAGAAAGGACCGCACTCAGCAGGGTTATGTAAAAGTCATCAACTCGGCCGGACCGGAAGCGTTGACCATCCCCTGGAAGCGATATGACAAAGATGGAAATGCCATCGACACAATCGCCGCCTTATCGGCCAATCTAGCTGCACTCAAGTCGACCGTCCTGGCGCTGGAGGCAAATTCCGCGAAAAATCAGACGCAAACAGCCAACAACACCAACGGCATTGCCGAACTCTTCAAAGGTACACAATTGATAATGCAACCAACTAACCAGTGCCCTCCCGGATGGGTGTTCGTGACCAATCTATTTCTGGGTGTAGATCCTACCACCACAGTGGCCGTGGGAAATGCAGGCATCCAGCCCGGCGGCGGTGGACCTGGCCTAGCAATGGTTGGCCCCTGGCCTGGATATCATCCGGGGTTGTGCAAACGAACTTGAGAAAATCTTCCGCTCATTCCGATGGCTTTACGCCTACCCACTGACCGCGCGCCAGGCGCAGGTGCTGCTTTATCTGCATCTGGCCCTCACCCTTCATGATGTGGGCGATCATCGGGAACACCTGCTGCGCGGCCGGCTCGTGCATCCACGGCGCGGCGGCGAACTTGTAGGTGTAGCTGGCCGTTCCGGTCACGGCATCCCACGCGACCACTTTCGCCAGACTCAGTTTGCCGACGCAGAAATCGCCGGTGCGCGCGATCTTCTCGCCGGTCGGCGCGACAGTGCTGGTGTCGCGCTTCAGGTAGAATTTCTTTCCCGCCTCGGTCAGGCTGTAACGCTGCACCGGCACCTCCCGCTCGACGCCTTCGGCATTGCGGCGCACGACCGTTCCGCTTACCGCCTCCGCCAACCCGAGCTGCGCCAGCACCGGCAGCTGCACCGCATCGCGGCTGCCCGCCTCGGCATCGCCCGCAGCTACGTCGATGGGCCAGTCGAACTTGCCGACGCAAACGTCGCCTTGCTGCGCCAGGTATTTGACCAGGCCCGCCGCCAGCGCCTTGTTGCTGGGCTGCGGCGCGGCGTGCGCGGCGTGCGTGAAAGCAGCTGCTGCAACGATCAGAATCATCTTCATTTTTTTACCACCAGGTCGTTATCGGTCAGCGTGTTGAGGAAGGCTTCCAGGTCCTGCATTTCCTGCTCGGTCATCGGCGGCTCGCTGCCGCGCTTGCGGCCATCGAGCGGCATCTGCCGATCCAGGTTGGCGCGGTAGCGCTTGGGCAGGTCGTTATACTTTTGCACCTCGCCTTTGACGGTCGGATACCAGCGCTCAGGATTGGTGTCGCGCGTGTTGTAGAAGCGGATCACGTCCTTCAGCGTTTTCAACGCACCGTTGTGGAAGAAGGCCGAGCGCGTGGCGACGTTGCGCAGCGTCGGCGTCTTGAACATGCCGCAGTACTTGCCGCTGGCCGGACGCGGATGGTCGGGACGGTCGCAGATGCCCAGGTCGAAATAAGCGCCCTTCGTATTGGCCGGGATGTCCTTGTTGCGGGGGACGCCTATCGCCGCGTAGGTAAAGTCGGTGAACAGCTTGACGCTGCCGTTCAGGCCCGCGCCGTTGTAGTGGCACGCAAAGCAGTTGCCCTTGTTTGGATCGCTGTAGACGGCGAAGCCACGCATCTCCTGCGCCGTCAGGTCGCCGCCGATCTTGTTGCTGGAGTACAGATCGTACTTGCTGCTGTAGGGGTGGAAGCTGTTGTCCTCCAGCTGGTACGCCTGCAGCGCCTCCAGCGCGTGCTGGAAAGCCGTCTTGTCGTTCCTGAACACGTCCTGACCATACGCCTGGCGGAACTGCTCCGCGTAGGCCGAGGCGCGCAGCTTGCGCACCACGTCGGCAGCGTTCTTGTTCGCCATTTCATGCTTCGCCAGCAGCGGTATGCGCGCCTGCTCGGCCAGCGTGGCGGCGCGGCCGTCTTGCGTGTGCCCGCCGCCGGGTCCCGGCGTGCTGATGCCGTCCGGGTTGTCCAACATATCCTCATACGGCGGCGTGTATTCCTGATAGCGCAGCGACGGCGTCGCGCGCACACCGGCCGTGGTCAGCCTGGCGCCGCCCAGCTGCACCGCCAGCTTGTTCGGCGGCGCATGGGCGCTCGCCGGGTCATGGCAGGTGGCGCAGGACATCTTACCGGAGCCCGACAGGGTTTGATCGAAAAACATCTGCTTGCCGATGTCGGCGGCGGCGCTCAACGGCGCCACCGCCGGCGCAGCGACGGCTTGCGCCGCCGCCACGCTGAGCACAAATATCAGTGCCAGTCTCATTTACTTGAGCGCCCAGCCGTTACGCTGATCGCCGTCCGGGCCGACCTGCTTGATGGTTGGGTAGCCGTTCTTCTGCACGTAGCCGGCCGGGATCACATACGAGTGATTCATCGGACGCACCGCATCGAAGTGCGCATCGGCGCTGCCTGCGTATTCCGGCAGGTTCAGGATGTTCGATACGATGAACTTCTGGCTGTACTTGGAGCGGTTCATGTACGACCAGTCATCCGCAGGATCGGCCAGCTGGAACATGTCCTGCAAGGTGCGCACCAGCGAGATGTGGCTGTAGGCGTCGCTGTCGACCACGCCCTTCGGCGCGCCCGGCTGGTTGTTCAATACGCCGAAGATGCTGGTGCCGTGGCCCTTGTTGCCCTGCTTGTAGTTGGTGATCGTTTCCACAGACACGCTGCCGTCCGCGTTGCGCACCAACGGACCGAGTGCCGCCGGCGTGCCGCTGGTGTTCCAGCCGCAGCAGGAATTGAAGCCGCTGGTGGCCGTGCCTTCGTCGAACATCATGACGATGGCGACGCGCTTTTGCGGGTTGTTCCACAGCGGCGAAGCCTGGATCTTCTTGATCAGGTAATCCGTGTACTTATCGCCGCGATAGATCAGCGGATTGCCGGAGCAGTCGCTGGCCGCCTTGGTGGTGCTGCTGCCAGGCAGGGTACCAACCAGCGTCACGCCGTGCATGTCGTCGCACTGGTCCGGTTCCAGGATGTTGATCTGGCCGACGTCGCCGCTTTGCAGGTCGTCGCCGAACTGGTCGGCATTCCAGCCGGTCGGCGCGATCGCCGCCAGCGCAGCATCCCATTGGCCGCCGCCCAGCGTGCGGTTATTTTGCAGGAACTCCGGCGAGCTGCGCACGTTCTGGAAGAACACGCTGCCATTGTGCTTGGCCGCGTACAGCGCGCCGGCCAGGCGTACTTGCAGGCCCGGCGTGCCGATGGCGCCAACCGGCTCGCCGGCCGTGTACAGATTGTCGGGTGCGACGATGGCGGCGTTTGCGGTGCCGTCTTTGCGCCAGTCGGCGCCTGGATTTTTTGACTCGCTGTAGACGCGCCAGCTCATGCCCTTGCTGGTCAAGGCGTTGAACAGATTAGGCTTGCCCTTGATATTGTGGTTGGTGGCGTTGGTGCAGGCATTCACGCCTGGCGGCAGCGGCAGGTCTTCAATCGCGTTGGCGGCGGCGGTGCCGTTCGGGTAGCAGTTGAAGGCGCTGTCGTCGGTGATGCCGAAGTCGTCGCCCGATGCGAAGGCCAGGCGATTTGGTTCGCTGGGATTGCCGGTGGCGTAGTAGCTGGTGAACTGATTGCCGGCGTTGAGGTAGGCATTGATGCGCGGCGCGTAGACCGAGTTCTTGATCGACGAAGTGGCCTTGTTTTCCAGGACGATCATGAACACGTGATCGTAGCGGGGAATGCCTTCCAGGTTCATCGCGGCCTGCTGCGCTTCCTTCATCGTGATCGCAGGGCCAGTGGCGCCAGGGTCCGTAGCCAGTGCGGCTGGCGATACGTCATGGCGATCCACCATCTTGGCGGCGAAGGCGAAACGGTTGCTGAGGATGACGGACTCCTTCAGCAGGTCGGCGCCGGCGGCGGTCATGTCGGCCAGCACGGCGTCGGACGAAACGTTCAGGCGCGTGGCCAGGTTGTTCTTGGCCGATTCAAAACTGATATGGTCCTCTTCCATCATGCGCACCGCTTCGGTGGTCAGCGGCGAGATCGCGACCTTGGCCGGCACCAGTGGGTTGACCAGCGCCGCCGTTACCTGGTCGGCGGCGGCGCGCAGCACCATGCGCTGGGTGACGGCGTGGCCGCCGTTGATCGAGGAGGTCGACACTTCGGCCACCAGTGCGCCGGGCGTGCGGGTGGCCAGCAGGAAGCTGCCGTCGGCCTTGCTCAGGGTGCTGGCTTCGCCGGCGTCGCAGACGCCGTTGTCGTTGGCGTCGATGCATACTTTGACCGACTGGAACACCGAGGCGACGGTGCTGGAGGCGGCGCTGGCGCTCGGCGAGTTGGCGATGACCGGCGGCGTGAACCAGGTGCCGGAAACGACGCCGCGCACAGTGACAGGCGCGGTGGCGGCTTGGGCTGGCATCGACAGTGCCAGCACGGCGCCGGCGACGGCGCTCGAAATCAGGGTAGTTTTTAGCATGTGTATGCTCTCGTCAGTGGGATGGCGGCATCAAGCCTGGCGACGGCGGCGGGCGGCGGCGCCCATCAGACCCAGGCCGGCGATCAGCATGGCGGCGCTGGCCGGCTCCGGCACCGGCGCGGCGACCAGCGACCAGCTGGCGTTCCGGGTCGGCTGGTCGAACGCCAGGTCGGTGCAGTTGCCGTTGCAATTGAGCGCATAGGCCTGGTTGCCGATCAGCGCATCGCTGCTGGTGACGTAGTAGAAGTAGTTGTTGACGTTGGCGAAGTCGGTCTGCGGATTCGCATCGGCGAAGATGAAGTTGTTCTTGCCGGCGTTGGTGGAAACGACGGCGCCCGCTGCGCTGTTCCAGTCATGGGTGGCGGCATCCCACGACGCGCCGACCAGGGAACCGGTGAAATCGGTGCCGAGGAAGTTGACGTGTACATTGGTGACGTTCTCCACCAGGTCGCCGTTCAGATGGCCAGACAGCGAACCGGTGATGGCGGAGCCGTCGCCGAAGGCGTAGGAGAAGGTGAAATTTTCAGCGTGCGCGGATGCGAACGCCGCCAGCAGGATGGCTGCGAAGCAGATTTTTTTCATAGTGGCTACCCGGTGTGAACAACGAAGGAAGAAGCGTGGCGCTTCTGTTTGGAGCAATCGCCGGTATGATGTATTTCTTTTATGACGCCACCGTGACATGCAGACAACGTTCGGTGTCAGATTTGTCACGCAATGTATCAAGCCGCCCGCAGTCCTGGGCTCACTCGAGTAGCGCGGCGATCGCCAGCGGCGTGCTGCTGGTGACGATCTGTCCCGCCTCCGGCAGCGCCGCGAAGCGATAAGCGAATACCCTGAACGTGGCGACGACATCGCCCGTGAAGGCCGGCCCCTCTTTCGCGGCCAGCATGGTGACGGCGCCGCCGGCAGCATGAAACTGCACCTGCGAACTGTCGTTCTTCGGATACGAGAACTGCACGCCAGCGCAGCTTTTACCGGCGGCCTCGCCGGAATAGCGCAGGTAGGCCAGCAATTGATCGCAGGCGGTGCGCAGATCGGCGGCCGCGTAGACGCCATCCGGCCGCGTCACAATCGACACCCAGGCGCCGGACTTGAGCAGCCCCGCCTTGCGGTTCATCGTCAGCTCCGCGTTGTCGTCATACGCCGCTTTGGAAAACGGGAACACGGCGCGCCCCAGCGCATCGAGCGGCAACGCCAAATGCGTGGCCTTGCTGTTGAGTGTCAGCCGCAAGCCGTCCATGGACACGCTCTTGTCGCGCGGGCGGATCCGGAAATGATTCTGCAAAAACTGTTTGGGCTTGCCATATTTCTCGAACCAGATCATCTGGCGATAGGCGTCCCGATACTCGACCCAGTCGGAGTCCTCCTGCGCGCTGGCGAATGCCGGCAGCAGGGCAAGACAGAGCAGGAGGAGTTTGAACATGCCGTTTAAAACCGGTAAGCCAGTCCGCTGGACCAGGTGATGAAATTGCGGCGATCGACGAACGGCGCGCCGGCCGGCCCGCTGCCCAGCCGCGTACCCGTCACCGAACTGTTGACCAGCCACTTGCTGCTCAGGGCCCAGTTCCAGTTGACGCCCGCGCTCACCGCCATCACGCCGGCGGAAGGACGGTAGTCGCGCACGCCGCCGGTGGCGGTGCTCACTTCGTACAGCTCACGCATCACCGGATCGCTGGCCAGCGAAACGCCGGTCGACAACGTCACTGTGTTGTGCGGCGCCGGCGAAGGCAAGGTTTTCTGCATCCCGACATGGCCACGGAAACCACGCGCGCTGGTGTCGTAAATCAGGTTCGACGTCACGCGCGCCCCGTCGCCCAGGTAGTAGTTAAAGAAGCCGCCGGCATCCAGCGTGCCCCTGACCGGATGCGTGCCGCGCAAGCGCCAGTCGTCGCCCGGATTGCGCGAATTGCTGTCAGTGATCAGCGGCCCATATTCCACGCCCGCCGTTTCAGACAGGTGCATGCCAACCACCCCATTGGCCGATGCGAATATGCCGTTGCTCCACTGGACCTGGAATAGCGGCCGCAGTATCATCGGGCGCTTCTCGCCGTCCGCCGCCGCCGTCCTGGTGGTGAAGGCCACCCCCGCATACATGTCCTTGCTCCCATCGGGCATCATCAACTCGGTGGTGTTTTCGGCCAGCGCCGGACCGCACGCGGCCAGCATCAAAAATAACGGGGATAGCTTACTCATGTACTCCTTCTGTTTTATTTAGAAACCGAAACGCACGCCCAGGGCGAGACGATCCGTTTTGGCGGTAAAGCCCTCGTGTCCCAGTTTTCCGGTGTGTTCAAATTCCAGCTGCAGCGCCACGTCCTTGCTGACCAGGTAGGAAGCGCCCACGCTGAGGTACAAGCCGGTCTTGTGCACCGACTCGCCCGGCGGCGCATTTTTCCCGCTGATATCCAACTTCATGCGGCCCTGCCCGAGACCTGCCTTACCGAACAAAGCCCAGTTGTCGCTCAGCTGCCATGTGCCCCGCGCCGCCAGGTAGGCCGTGCTGACCTTGGTCTTGAGCTGGTAGCCGGGGTTCAGATCGAAGGCGGTCGAACCGCCGTCGGTGCGATAGCCGGCTTCCAGCGCCCACACCGGCGACAGATCATAGCCCGCAAACACGCCCAGCGGCGTCGCCCTCTTGACCGCGCCGTGCTCCGTCGTCACGCCGTTCTCGATAAAATTAACGTGGCCGTCGGTTCGGCCGCTGACATTGGCGCCGACATACACACCTTCGGCATGCGCCAGCGAGCTTGCGGCGAGGACGATCAGGGCGCTGCATACGATTTTTTTCATGTTCGGATTCCAGGTTGAAGTAGGAGCCTCCAATGTTAGGCACCCTTCGCCGCGAAATCCGCCTCGGTCTGTCCTTGAATTGTCCTCAATTTGTAGGCGGCATTTGTATAAAAAGTGTACGAATGTGTACCCGATTGTCGAAAATGCCACTTGCGCGCCGCGCTCCACTACAATAGCCCCGAAATGGAGGTGCGATGCAGCGTGTAATGCTGGTGGAAGACGATGCGCGGCTCGCCGCGCTGGTCAAGGAATACCTGGACGAATACGATTACGCCGTCGACGTGGTGACACGTGGCGACCGCGCGCTCGACCACTTCCGCGATACCCAGCCGGACCTGGTGATACTCGACCTGACCCTGCCCGGCGTCGACGGCCTGGTGGTGTGCCGCCAGCTGCGCCAGCTGAGCGCCGTGCCGATCCTGATACTGACTGCGCGCGAAGACAGCTTCGACGAGGTCTCCGGCCTCGAACAAGGCGCCGACGACTACGTCAACAAACCGGTGCAGCCGCGCGTGCTGCTGGCGCGACTGCGCGCGCTGCAACGGCGTGGCAGCGGCGCCGCCAACAACGACATCGTCATCGGCCAGCTGCGCATCTCGCGCGAGAACCGCGCCGTCTACTGGCGCGGCGAGGAAGTGGCGATGAACAGCGCGGAGTTCAAGCTGTTCGTGATCCTGGCCGACGCCTCGGGCAAGGTCATGTCGCGCAACGACATCCTGGTCAAGATGCGCGGCATCGAATTCGATGGCCTCGATCGCAGCATCGACAACTGCATCTCGCGCCTGCGCCGCAAGTTCGGCGACGGCGGCGCGGAACGCATCAAAACCGTCTGGGGCGAAGGCTATCTGTTCAGCCCCTCGGCCTGGGAATGAATCGTCTCTTCTGGCGCTTTGCACTACTGGTGATGCTGGCCATCACGCTGGCGACCTGCGCGATCTACTTCACCTTCAGCCGCCTGTTCGGCGATCCGCTGGAGGAGATCGCGCGCCGCCAGGCGGCCGGCCAGATCTTCCTGCTGGAGCAGTACATCGACAAGGCCCCCAGCGACGAGTGGCTGCCGCGCCTGAACAAGGTGCGCGAAGTATCCGAAGCCACGCTGGAACTGCAACCGCTGCCAACGGCGCTGGCGGCGCTGCCCTCCTCCAAACGCGAGCAGCTGCTGCAAGGCGCGGTGGTCATCGACGTCGGCGGCAAGGCGTTCTACCGCCGCGTCGACACCACCGGCGCGCGCTACGTCGGCAGCAACGACGACGTGATCCACGCGCAACGCCTGCCGATCGACATCGGCCTGGCGCTGGGCATGGAAGCCATCCGCTTCGGCGTGATCGCGCTGTTCCTGCTGGTGCCGATAGGCTGGTGGACGCGCCGGCACTGGCGCGGTTTGCTGGCGCTGTCGAAGGTGGCTGACGATTTCGGCCAGGGCAATCTGGCGGCGCGGGCCGAGGTGCGCTCGGCATCGAGCATAGCGCCGCTGGCTGGCCGCATCAACGACATGGCCGAGCGTATCGGCCTGCTGATGGAAGCGCACAAGAACCTGCTGCGTTCCGTATCGCACGAGCTGCGCACGCCGATCGCGCGGCTGGAGTTCGGCCTGGAGCTGCTGCGCGAGCGCCACGCGGCCGAAGACCCGTCGCTGCAAAAACGCATCATGGCGATGGAGACCGATGTCGACGAATTGAAAACCCTGGTCAACGAACTGCTTGGCCTGACGCAGCTCGACCAGGCGCAGCCCATGCCGCGCCAGCCGTTCGCGCTGGCGCCGTTGTTGCAAGGTTGCGCCCCCCCGCAGCAGTCGGCGCCGGGGCAACGGTTCAGCACCAGCATTGCCGGCGATTTGGGGGAACTGCACGGCGACGCCCGCCTGCTGGCGCGCGCCATCAACAACCTGCTGGGTAACGCCGCCAAGTACGCGGCCACACGCATCGTGCTGTCGGCCGAACGCGATGGCGCCGCCGTGCGCATCACGGTGGAAGACGACGGCCCCGGCATCCCGCCTGAAGCGCGTGAGCGCGTGTTCGAACCATTCTACCGGCTGGCCCGCGAACAGGACTACGCCGCCAGCGGCTACGGCCTGGGTCTCGCCATCACCGCCAAAGCCGTTCAACTGCACGGCGGCGCCATCGCCATCGACGATTCGCCGCTGGGCGGCGCCCGCATCACCATCACTTTGTAGACAGCTCTGTCTATGCAAAGCAACACGCTGTGGCCGCGCCAAAAATTGAAGTATACATTTTTGTCTAGACAGACTAATCTACAAATACTTTAGCAAGCCGACAAGAGACACGCCATGAGCATACCCAAACCGACCGCCGCCGAACTCGATCTGCTGCAAGCCCTGTGGCCACTCGGCTCGGCCACCGCCAAGCAGGTGCACGAGGCCATGCTGGAAGAGAAGCCGGACCTGGCCTACGGCACCGTGCTGCGCCTGATGCAGATCATGCACACCAAGGGCATCCTGATCCGCGACGAAAGCCAGCGCTCGCACATCTACGCGCCGGCGCAGGCGCAGGACGCGCTGCAAACCAATCTGCTGAAGGACCTGATGCAAAAGGCGTTCGCCGGCTCGGCCAAGGCGCTGGTGCTGGCGGCGCTGCGCTCCGGCATCTCGAAGAAAGAGCGCGACGAGATCGAGAAAATCCTCAAGGATGAAAAGAAATGAGCGCCTTCATTTTCGCGCTCGGCCTGACGCTGATGCACTTCCTGTGGCAAGGCCTGCTGCTGGGCTGCGCCACCGCCATCGCCCTGGCGCTGCTGCGCAATAGCCGCGCCGAATACCGCTACCTGGTGGCCTGCTCGGCGCTGCTCGCCTGCCTGTGCTGGCCGGCGGCCGAGCTGTATCAACGCCTGAACGGCCACGCCGACACCTCCGTCATGATCGGCGCTGGCGTGCTGCGCCTGGCCACTCAGAATATCGTCGGCAGCGAACCTTTCGATCTGCGCGACTCGCTGCGCAGCATCGTCAGCCTTTGGGCACTATGCGCCATTGTGCTGTCGCTGCGCATGGTCCTCGGCCTGCTGTGGATAGACCGCGCCGCCAAACAGTGCGATTGCAACCACCGCCAGGACCAGTTGCGCTGGGAGGCCAGCCTGGCCCGTCTGGCGACGCGCTTCGGCGTCGACCGCAACGTGCGGCTGCGCATCGTCGACACCATCGCCAGCCCGCTCACCGCCGGCTGGTGGCGCCCGGTGGTGCTGCTACCGGCCGCGCTGGTGGCGGGCATGCCGCCCGACCTGCTGGAAGCGCTGCTGGCGCACGAAATGGCGCACATCAAACGTCACGATTACCTGATTAACCTGCTGCAGAACGTCATCGAAACGCTGCTGTTCTACCACCCTGCCGTCTGGTGGATCTCGAACCGCATCCGCACCGAGCGCGAACTGATGGCGGACCATTTCGCAGCAAGGCAGCTCGGCGAACCGCGGCGTCTGGCCCTTGCACTTTCGGAGCTGGAGCGTCTCCAGTTCTCAACTCACCACCTGGCCCAAGCGGCCAATGGAGGAAATTTGATGGACCGTATTCAACGTTTGTGCCGCCCTGCACCGCGGGCCTTGAACTGGAAAGCCGCCGTGCCGATGCTCGGACTGGCGCTGGCCTGCATGTCGATCTACGCGGAGGCGGTGGCCGCCGACAAGGCCGCAGCCAAGACGGTGCACGCCCTGGCCGACTTCAACACCTGCGACAAGCCGAAATGGCCGGAAGGCGCCGCTGCGCGGCACGAAACCGGTACCGTGACGCTGAAGTTCCTGGTCGGCGCCGACGGCAAGTTCAAGAAATCGCAGGTGCAGAAATCCAGCGGCCACCCGGACCTGGACGAAGCGGCCCGCGCCGGCATTGAGAAGTGCGGCTTCAAGCCCGCCCTCAGCGCCGGCAAGCCCGTGGAATCGTGGATGCAGATGCAGTACGTCTGGGTGCTGGAGTAAGCTCAGTGGGCAGGGCTTAGCGCCATCCATCCCAGGATGTCGGCGAAGATCTGCTCGCGATTGAGCTCATTGAAATTCTCGTGGTAGTTCTGCGGATGCCGCTGGTAAGTCAACAGCGCCGGCGGCACCGATTTCAGCATCTTCTCCGCCGCGTCGGCGTCGGCCAGCTTGTCGTCGCCGGCCACCACGGCGAACAGCCGGTGCTTCCAGGCCGGCATGCGCGGCGCCAGCCCTTGCTGCGCATGGGTCAGCGCGTTGCCGAAGCGGACCGTGATTTCGGTGGCGCGGATGCCGTCGCGTTCATCGTCGTGATGGCGGGCGGTGATGGCGGCATCGTGGGTCAGCATGTCGGTCAGCGGCGCCAGCGGCACCTTCATGCGCGGCGCCAGCGCGCCCAGCACGCCGGCCAGCGCCAGCAGCACCGGCGACACCTTGATCGCGTTCACATAATACGGCGACGACAGGATGAAGCCCTTGATGGCGGCGTCGCCGGCGAAGTGGCCCAGGCCCAGGTGGGTGGCGATCAGCGCGCCCATCGAATGGCCCATCACGTACACCGGCAAGCCCGGATACTGCTGCTTGACCCACTGCAGGAAGGCCACGCTGTCGTCCAGGAAGACGCCGAAGCCGGGAATGTCGACCCGGCGCGCATCCTGGTGGCCGCACAAGTCGTAGGCCACGGTGGCGATGCCGTGCTGGCGGAAGTACAGCGCCGGCGTAACGTAATCGCCGGCGTGCGCCATGCCGCCGTGGATGGCCAGGATCACCGCGCGCGGCGCGGCAGGCTCCCAGATGTGGACGCGGCGCTCGGCCTGCGGACCGGCGCGGAAGCTGGCCAGGCGGTCTTCCGAGAACCGCATCAAGCCGTGATGCTCAGGTTGATGCCCATATCGACCAGCAGCTTCAGGTCGGCCAGCGTGAAGTCCAGGCTGGGGGTCGCTTCGCCGCGTTCGGTGGTGAAGGAGATGCGCAGCTCGGCCGCGACATCGGAGCGCTCAAAGTGGATGCCGCGCGCCTGGCACTCGGCCAGGTAGTGACGGATCTGCTTGAGCAGCTGGTCCGGGTTCAGGTCGGCGCCGACGGCCACGTAGAAGCCCGAATCCAGGCGCACCCGGCCGTCGGGCTTGACGTCGCCCTTTTCCCAGTCGCTGTCCGGCTCGGTCGGCAATCCGTCGCGGATGTCGAACAGGCCGTCGTCGTCGCCGTGCACCTTCAGTGTTGCGATGTTCATGGGTTTGCCCCTTGTCTCCGGTATACCGAATAAGGTTACATCAAAGAAATTTCAAAGTCTAGCAATATGGCTAGTTAGGCAATGCCGTAGCGGGTACGGTAGGCGGCCACGGCGTCCTTGTATTGCAACAGCTGCGGATCGGCGCCGGCGCCGTTCAGGTAGCTGAACAGGTCGTCCAGGTTGCCGATCGAAATGACCGGGATGTTGTAGGCCTTGGCCACTTCCTGCACCGCCGAGCTGGGCGACAGCTGGTCGTCCTTGCCCGAGCGTTCCATGCGGTCCAGCGCGATCAGCACGGCGCAGGGTTCGGCGCCGGCGGCACGTATCATGTCCACCGATTCGCGCACCGAGGTGCCGGCCGAGATCACGTCGTCGATGATGACGACCTTGCCTTGCAGCTTGGCGCCGACGATGGTGCCGCCCTCGCCGTGGTCCTTGGCTTCCTTGCGGTTGAAGGCGAACGAGGTGTTGCGGCCCTTGCCGGCCAGCGCCACCGCCGTGGCCGAGGCCAGCGTGATGCCCTTGTAGGCGGGGCCGAACAGCATGTCGAACTCGACGCCGGAGTCCAGCAGCGTCTGCGCGTAGAACTGGGCCAGCTGGGCCAGCGTGGCGCCGTCATGGAACAGGCCGGCGTTGAAGAAGTACGGCGACTGGCGCCCGGCCTTGGTGGTGAAGTCGCCGAAGCGCAACACACCGGTCTTGACCGAAAATTCGATAAATTGCTGGCGCAGGGGGTTCAGTGGGTTCGTCATACTGCCTCATTTCTGTAAAGTGCCTGTATTTTAACGCTACACTAGCGCATTCCAAAATTTACGCATCGAATCGACCATGCCAAAAATCATCTCTGCCAATCTGAACGGCATCCGTTCCGCCTCGACCAAGGGCTTTTTCAAGTGGATGGCCACGCAGGACGCCGATTTCGTCTGTGTCCAGGAATTGAAGGCGCAAGCGCCGGACATGACGCCGGAATTCCTCAACCCGGGCGGCTACCACGGCCACTTCCACTATGCCGAGAAAAAAGGCTATTCCGGCACCGGCGTCTACAGCAAGATCGAGCCGGACCGCGTGGTGATCGGCTTCGGCTCGCCGGAGTTCGACGCCGAGGGCCGCTACGTGCGTTGCGATTTCGGCAACCTGACGGTGATTTCCGTGTACTGCCCGTCCGGCTCGTCCGGACCGGAGCGCCAGGAAGCCAAGTTCCGCTTCATGGACCTGTTCCTGCCGCACCTGCAAGCCTTGCACGCCGAAGGCCGCGAAGTGGTCATCTGCGGCGACTGGAACATCGCGCATAAAGAGATCGACCTGAAGAACTGGAAGGGCAACAAGAAGAATTCCGGCTTCCTGCCGGAAGAGCGCGAATGGATGACGCGCATCTTCGACGAAGTGGGCTACGTCGACGTGCACCGCGGCCTCGACCCGCGCGAAGAGCAATACACGTGGTGGAGCAACCGCGGCCAGGCCTACGCGAAGAACGTCGGCTGGCGCATCGACTACCACGTCGCCACCCCGGGCATCGCGGCCAAGGCCACCACGGTAGCGATCTACAAGGAAGAAAAGTTCTCCGACCATGCGCCGTTGACCATCACCTACGCCTAACCAACTGGGGTTAACCAACTGGGGTCAGATCTGACATTCGGACACGAGCTCTGCCTTACCCTGTTTTACGGCAGAGCTCGTGTCCGAATGTCAGATCTGACCCCACCGTTTTAAAGGCTGCGGCGGCTGCGGAATTCGCGCCGCTCGCCGCTCAGCGGGTCGGTGAAGGCGATGCGGCGCGCCAGCAGTTTCAACGGCTGCGAGACGTCGTCCTGCTTGCACGGCAGCGCCACCGGGTAGAAGGCGTCGTTGATGATGGGGATGCCCAGCGACGCCAAGTGCACGCGCAGCTGGTGCTTGCGGCCGGTGTGCGGATGCAGCCGGTACAAGGTGCAGTCGGCGCGGTGCTCGATGACGTCGATCAGCGTTTCCGAATTCGGCTCGCCCGGCTCCTCCTTCATGATGAAGAATTTGTCGCCGTCGACCATGCGGCTGCGATAAGTGAAGGGGAAGTCGCGGCCATTCAGGCGCGGCGCCAGCGCTTCGTACTCTTTCTCGATCACCCGCTTCTGGAACATCGACTGGTAAGCGCCCCGGCTTTCCTGCCGGCGCGAGAAGATCACCACGCCGGCCGTCTCGCGGTCCAGCCGGTGGATCGGCGTCAAATCCTGCTCGCCCAGCTTTTTCTTCAAGCGCACCAGCAGCGTCTCGTGCAGGAAGCGGCCGGTCGGTATCATCGGCAGGAAGTGCGGCTTGTCGACCACCACCAGATGCTCGTCCATGAACAGCACCTCTTCCTCGAACGGAATCGGCGTCTCGGCGTCCAGCTCGCGATAGTAGAAGATGCGCATGCCGCGCTGGTAGGCGCTGTGCGGCGCCAGCTCGTTGCCGTCGCCGTCCACCACCTCGCGGCGCGCCATGCGGTCGCGCCACGACGCTTCCGTCACGTCGGGATAGCGCGCGACCAGGAAGGTCAGCAGGTCCGGCCACTGCCCTTCCGGCAGCCACAGATAGCTGGGCGCGACACCGTCGCGCATCGGCAGCGGAGCGCGCGACATTATGAACGCGGCAGCGCCAGCGAGTGATACGGCGGCAGCGCGTTGGGATCCAGCCCCTTGACGCGCGCGTACACCGGCAGCACCAGGTGCATATTCTTGTTCATGTCCTCGATGCGCTTGCTGCCGCTCGGGTGGGTCGACAGGAAGGGCAATGGCTGGTTCTTGTTCACCGCGCTCATCTTTTGCCACAGCGCGATGCCGGCGCGCGGATCGTAGCCGGCGCGCGCAGCCAGGTCCAGGCCGACCAGGTCGGCCTCGCTCTCGTCGCCGCGCGAGAAGCTCAGCGCGGCGCCCTGCGCCACCATGCCTGCCGCCGCGTCGCCCAGGCGCGGGTCGACGCCGAAGTAGGCCGAGCCGAGCGCGCCGGCGATGCGGGCGCCGACCGAGGTGATGGTGTTCTTGCCGGCCTGCTCGCGCGCGTGCTCGCGCAGCGCATGGGCGATCTCGTGGCCCATGACCATCGCCACTTCGTCGTCGGTCAGGTTCAGCTTGGTCAGGATGCCGTTGTAGAAGGCGATGCGCCCCCCCGGCATGCAGAAGGCATTCACGGTCGGCGAGTTGAGCAGGTTGACTTCCCACTTCCAGTTGGCCGAGTCCGGATTCCAGCGCGCGGTGAACGGGATCAGCCGCTTGGCGATGGCGCGCAGCCGTATCAGCTGCGGATTGCGCTCGGTGGCGACGGCGTCCTTCTGGTGCGCCTGGGCCAGCATCTGGTCGTACTGCAGCTTGGATTGCTGGTCGAACTGGCGGGCGTCGCCGCCCAGGCCGCGCAGGCGCGACATGCTGGTGACGGGGATGCCGTCGTCCTGGCCGCCGGCGGCTACGGGCGCGACGGCGCCGGCGCAGCAGACCAGCGCCAGCAAGGCGGCGTTTAATTTAAGCTTTTTCATTCCTGGTATTCCATGGGGCGATTTTAGGCAGCATCATCATGGCAGGAAACGCCAGGATGAAGCACACAATAAAGAACCAGAACCAGCCGGTTTCCGCCACTATATACCCGACCGAGGAATTGATGAATGTGCGCGGCACCGCGGCCAGGCTGGAAAACAAGGCGTACTGGGTGGCCGTGTAGCGCGGATCGGTGGCGCGCGACATGAAGGCCACCAGCGCCGCCGCGCCCAGCCCCAGGCTGGCAAAGGCTTCGAAGCCGAAGACGGCGCTCAGCAACAGCGGATCGGGGCCGGTCTTGGCCAGCCAGGCGAAGCCCAGGATGGCGATCGCCTGCAACACGCCGAACACCCACAAGGCGCGGTTGATGCCCAGCTTGATCATCCAGATGCCGCCGACGGCGCCGCCGGCCAGCGCCGCCCACCAGCCGGTGGCGTTGGCCGCCAGGCCGATCTGCTTGGTGGTGAAGCCGATATCGAGGAAGAACTTGGTCGACAGCGCGGTGGCCATGCTGTCGCCGATTTTGTAGAGCAGCACGAAGCCGATGATCAGCAAGGCCTGGTTCCAGCCGTCGCGCTGCACGAACTCGCGGAACGGCAGCACCACCGCCTCCTGCAGGTTCTTCGGCGGTGCGCCATACACGGCGGGCTCCTTGGCCAGCAAGGTGCAAACGAAGCCCGGCAGCATGAAGGCGGCGACGATCCAGAACACGGCCTGCCACGACATGCTGTCCGCCAGCACCAGCCCCAGCGCGCTCGGGATCAGGCTGGCGGCCTTGTAGGCGTTGACGATGATGGCCGCGCCCAGGCCCTGCTCGTTCTCGGCCAGGATCTCGCGGCGGTAGGCGTCGATCACCACGTCCTGGCTGGCCGACAGGAAGGCGATCAGGAACACGCAGCCGGCGATCAGCGTCAGCTCCAGCTTCGGATCCAGCATGCCGAGGCCGCCGATCACCAGGAACAGCGACAGCTGCGTCAGCGCCATCCAGCCGCGCCGCCGGCCCAGCGAGCCGATGGCGTAGCGGTCCATCAGCGGCGCCCACAGGAACTTGAAGGTGTACGGGAAGGTCACCAGCGCGAACAGACCCAGCGCCTTGACGTCCAGCCCGGACTTGGCCAGCCACGCCTGCATCAGGTAGATCAGCGTGTATAGCGGCAGCCCGGAGCTGAAGCCCAGGAACAGGATGGAGACGGTGCGGCCGTTCAGATAGGTGCGCCAGCCGGGCGCGCTCGATGGCTGTTCCTGGATCGTCATCAGTGGCTGACCTTTTTACGCAGGCGGAACACGGCAAGGTCGCCGCGCAGGTTGGGCAGGAACGAGACGCGTCGGCCTTCGGCCAGCGCCACGCATTCGATCACTTCCAGCCCGCACTCTTCGGCCAGGTCGCGGAAATCGGTGATGGTGGCGCAGCGCATATTGGGCGTGTCGTACCACTCGTACGGCAGCGATTCCGACACCGGCATGCGGCCCTTCAGCAAGGCCACGCGGTGCGGCCAGTAGGCGAAGTTGGGGAACGATACGATCGCCTCCTTGCCGACGCGGACGATGTCGCGCAACAGCGGCTCCACATGCTTCATCATTTGCAGCGACGACAGGCACAGCACCGTGTCGAAGCTGTTGTCGCCGAACAGGGCCAGGCCCTTCTCCATGTCCTGCTGGATCACGCGCACGCCGCGCTTGGTGCTGTCCAGCACCTTGTCGTCGGCGATCTCGATGCCGTAGCCGCTGCACTGCTTGTCGCTTTGCAGATAGTCCATCATCACGCCGTCGCCACAGCCGACGTCGAGCACGTGTGCATTCTTCGGTACCCAGTGGGCGATGAAGGCCAGGTCCGGCCGGGCGCTGCTTAAATCGTTGAAGTTCATGCTGCCGCTTTCTGGTTAATGTCGTTCCACACCTGATCGTAGTAGGCGCGCACCAGGTTCATGTAGCGCGGGTCTTCCAGCAGGAAGGCATCGTGGCCGTGCGGCGCGTCGATTTCCGCGTAGGTGACCTGGCGGCGGTTGCAGATCAGCGCCTTGACGATCTCCTGGCTGCGCTCCGGCGAGAAACGCCAGTCGGTGGTGAACGAGGCCAGGAAGAACTTGGCCTTGGTGCCGGCCAAGGTCTTGGCCAGGTCGCCGCCGTGCGCGCGCGCCGGGTCGAAGTAATCAAGCGCCTTGGTGATCAGCAGGTAGGTGTTGGCGTCGAAGTATTCGCTGAACTTGTCGCCCTGGTAGCGCAGGTAGGATTCGATTTCGAAATCGACGCCGAAGCCGAACTTGTAGTCGCCCGCCTCGGCAGCGTCCCTGAGTTTGCGGCCAAATTTCTCGGCCATGTCGTCGTCGGACAGATAGGTGATGTGGCCGACCATGCGCGCCACGCGCAGGCCGTTCTTGGGCACCACGCCGTGTTCGTAGAAGTCGCCGCCGCGATAATCAGGGTCGGACAGGATGGCCTGGCGGGCGACGTCGTTGAAGGCGATGTTCTGCGCCGACAGCTTGGCGGTGGAGGCGATCACCACGCAGTGGCGCAGACGGTCCGGGTACATGATGGACCAGGCCAACGCCTGCATGCCGCCCAGCGAACCGCCCATGACGGCGGCAAACTGCGTGATGCCCAGTTGATCGGCCAGGCGCGCCTGGGCGTGCACCCAGTCCTCCACCGTCACCACCGGGAAAGCAGCGCCATATGGCTTGCCGGTGGCGGGATTGATGTGCATGGGCCCGGTCGAGCCGAAGCAGGAGCCGAGGTTGTTGATGCCGATGACGAAGAAGTGGTCGGTGTCGAGCGGCTTGCCGGGACCGACCATATTGTCCCACCAGCCCTGGCTTTTCGGCTTGCCTTCATATTCGCCGGCCACGTGGTGCGAGGCGTTGAGCGCATGGCAGACCAGCACCGCGTTGGATTTGTCGGCATTCAGGGTGCCGTAGGTTTCATACATCAACATGTAGTCGTGCAGCGATGCGCCGCTTTGCAGCGGCAGCGGCTGCGCAAAATGCATGGTTTGCGGAGTAACGTATCCTAAGGATGGCATGTGGTTTAATTTTTATAGGGGTCGGCCCCGCGGGCCATCTATCAAGGTGGGACCGCGAGGATGGGTCCCACCACTTACTACATCAACTGCAATTGTTCGACCGCGTCTGCAATTACACTTGGTTCCATCGAGCGCATGATCTTGCGGGTTTGCGGCGTGATGCGCGCAAGGTCGCTGTTCAGGATTTCCTGCTTGACCGACAGCAGCTGCGCCGGGTGCATGGAGAATTCGCGCAAGCCCATGCCCAGCAGCAGGCGCGTGAGCTTGATGTCGCCCGCCATTTCGCCGCACACGGCCACGTCGATCCCGGCTTTATGCCCGGCCGCAATCGTCATCGAGATCAATTGCAGCACAGCCGGATGCAGCGGATTGTAAAGGTGTGCGACCTCATAATCAACCCGGTCGATCGCCAGCGTGTACTGGATCAGGTCGTTGGTGCCGATCGACAGGAAGTCCATGCGCTTGACGAACATCGGCAGCGCCAGCGCGGCGGCCGGGATTTCGATCATGGCGCCGACGTCGACATTGTCGTCGAACTTGATGTTCTGTTCGCGCAGCTCGGCCTTGGCCTGGGCGATCATGGCCAGCGACTGGTCGATCTCGAAGGCGTGCGCCAGCATCGGGATCAGGATGCGCACCTTGCCGAACGCCGACGCGCGCAGGATGGCGCGCAGCTGGGTCAGGAAGATCTGCGGCTCGGCCAGGCAGTAGCGGATCGCCCGCAGGCCCAGCGCCGGATTGAGCGCGGTGTGCTCGGTCTGGTCGAGCGGCTTGTCGGCGCCGATGTCGAGCGTGCGGATGGTGACCGGCCGGCCCTTCATCGCCACCACCGCCTTCTTGTACTGTTCGAACTGCTCGTCCTCGGACGGGATCCTGCTGTTGCGGCCCATGAACAGGAACTCGGAGCGGAACAGGCCGACGCCGTTGGCGCCCGCCTCCATCGCCGAGGCGCAATCGTCCGGCAGCTCGATGTTCGCCATCAGCATGATCTCGACGCCGTCCTTGGTGATGGCGGGCGTCTTCTTCAGCTTGTTGAGTTTCTTGCGCGCGCGGGTGGCGGCGCCCTGGCGTTCACGGTACTGCTCCAGCACCAGCGCGCTCGGGTTGGCGATCACCACGCCGGCGTCGCCGTCGATGATCAGCCAGTCGTCCTGTTCGATCAGGGTCGAGGCGCCGGACATGCCGACCGCCGCCGGGATGTCCAGGCTGCGGGCGACGATGGCCGTGTGCGAGTTCTGGCCGCCGACGTCGGTGACGAAGCCGATGAAGGAACGGTCGCGGAACTGCAGCATGTCGGCCGGCGAAATGTCGTGGGCGACGATGATCATCTGCGCCTGGAAGCCGTCCTCGCCGGTGGTGGCGGGCAGGATCTGGGCGGTGCCCATCAACACCTTCAGCACGCGCTCGGCGACCTGCTGGATGTCGGCCTTGCGCTCGCGCAGGTAGGGGTCTTCGATTTCGTCGAACTGCGCCGACAGCTCGTCGATCTGGGTCAGCAGCGCCCATTCGGCGTTGTAGTGGCGGGTGCGGATGATGTCCAGCGGCGCTTCGGAGATCATCGGATCGGACAGGATCAGCGCGTGGACGTCGATGAAGGCGCCCAGTTCGGTCGGCGCATCCTTCGGCAATTCGTTCCACAGCGTCTGCAGTTCCCTGTGCACCTGCACCAGCGCCTGCTGCAGGCGCGACACTTCGGCCTCCAGGTGCTCTTCCGCCACCAGGTAGTGCTTGACGTCCAGCGCCGCCGGCGCCAGCTTGTGGGCGCGGCCGATGGCGATGCCGCGCGACACCGAGATGCCATGCAGCGTGAAGGAAGCCATGGCCGGGCCGGTGGGGGTGCGGGGACGGCTGCGTTCCGCAGGCATTACTCGCCTTCGCCGAACTTGTCGTTGACCAGCGCCGTCAGCGCGGCGATGCAATCGCCCTCATCGGCGCCGTCGGCTTCCAGCGTGACTTTGGCGCCCTTGCCGGCGGCCAGCATCATCACGCCCATGATGGACTTGGCGTTGATGCGGCGCGCGTTGCGGGTCAGCCAGACGTCGCTTTGAAATTTTGCTGCCAGTTGGGTGAATTTGGCGGAGGCACGCGCATGCAAACCAAGCTTGTTGATAATCTCAAGTTCTTGTTGAATCATTTTTCTTTTGTCTCAATCAGAAATGCGCACTGCAAAAAATATTCCGGAGTCAGGATTGCCCGACCCGGATTCGGTTATCGACGCGCACTGCCCCACTTTGCGCGCCGGCCAGGGCCATTTCCACCACCACGTCCAGCGCGTCGCGGCGGTAGGTGATGGCGCGCAGCAGCATCGGCAAACTGATGCCTGCTATCACCTCCACCCGGCCGGCGTCCGCCAGGCGGTTACAGCAATTGGCGGGCGTGCCGCCTTTGACGTCGGTGATGACCAGCACCCCGTCGCCGTCGTCGAGACGCTTGATCGCCGCCGCCGCCAGTGCCTGGACTTCGCCGAGGTCCTGGTCGGCGATCACGTCGATCGCCTCCAGCCGCTCGGTGGGACCACGAAACACATGGGCGCAAGCGGCAATGAAGGCCTGTCCCAGTGGTGCGTGCGTCATAAGCAGTATGCCAACCATATTCTTAAACCGCCAGTGAGCGCGGACGTTTTTTGACGTCCGACGCAAGTTAATTGTTAGTTATTTGCCCTGCACGGCCGCTTCGACGGCGTCGACGAACATCGCCGCCACCTGGAAGCCCGTTTGCTGGGTGATTTCCTGGAAGCAGGTTGGACTGGTGACGTTTACTTCCGTTAAGCAATCGCCAATAACATCTAATCCTACCAGCAACAGGCCACGGGCGGCCAGTATCGGGCCCAGGGTATTGGCAATTTCATAATCGCGCTCGGTCAGCGGCTGGGCCACGCCGACGCCGCCGGCCGCCAGGTTGCCGCGCACTTCGCCGTTCTGCGGGATGCGCGCCAGCGAGAACGGCACCGGCTTGCCGGCGATGACCAGGATGCGCTTGTCGCCCTTGAGGATTTCGGGAATATAACGCTGCACCATGATGGTGCGGGCGCCGTTGTCGGTCAGCGTTTCGATGATGGAGCCCAGGTTCATGCCGTCGGCCGCGACGCGGAACACGCCGGCGCCGCCCATGCCGTCCAGCGGCTTGAGGATGATGTCGCAGTGGTGCTTGTGGAAGGCGCGGATGCGCGCTTCGTCGGCCGTCACCAATGTCGGCGAGGTGAACTCGTTGAACTGGGCGATGGACAGCTTTTCATTGTGGTCGCGGATCGCCGACGGCTTGTTGAACACCTTGGCGCCCTGCTTTTCGGCCAGCTCCAGCAGGTAGGTGCCGTAGATGTACTCCATGTCGAACGGAGGATCCTTGCGCTGGATGATGGCGTCGAAGTCGCCCAGCTTGGTTTCGTGGGCGGGCGCCGCGCGATACCAGTCGTGGCTGTCGCCGGTGATGGTGATCGCGGCCGCGTTGGCGTAGACCACGCCGCAGTCCAGCGCCATGTCTTTTTGCTCGAAGGCGTAGACGGTGTGGCCGCGCTGGGCCGCTTCCACCATCATGGCGTAGGTCGAATCCTTGTAGGTTTTGAAGCTGGCCAAGGGATCGGCGAGGAAAGCTATTTTCATGGGCGCATCCATTCTGGGTAATGCCTGATTTTAGCCGAGTTTCGCCTGCGGCACCGGGGAGCGGACCAGTCCGCTCCCCGTGGGCTTAGTAGACTTCGGGGTTGGGATCGGTGCGTTCCATTTCCAGCGACGCCGCCAGCAAGGCCAGCCGCGCCACCACGCCGTAGACGTAGAAACGGTTGGGCGCCGCCGTGCCCGGCTTGGCCTTCAGGTCCGGCACCGCGTGCTGCTGGGCGAACGCCAGCGGCACGTACTGCGAACCGGGCGCGTTGAGGTTCTGGTCGATGCCCTTTTCCGCGTGCACGCGGTAGAAACCGCCCACCACATAGCGGTCGATCATGTAGACCACCGGCTCGGCCACCGCGTCCTTGATGCTTTCGAAGGTCGGCACGCCTTCCTGGATGATGAAGTCGGTCACTTCCCTGCCATCCTTGATGACGATCATCTTGTCGCGCTGGGCCTGGCTCAAGTCCTTGATTTCACTGGAATCCTTGATCGTCAGGATGCTGGTGCCGTAGGTACCGGCGTCCGGCTTGACGATCACGAACGGTTTCTGGTCCTTGATGCCGTATTCCTTGTACTTCTTCTTGATCTTGGACAGCAGCGCGTCGATATTGGCGGCCAGGCAGTCGTAGCCCTCGCCGGTGCGGAAATTGACGGCGTCGCACTTGGCATGGAAGGGGTTGAGCATCCACGGATCGACGCCGATCAGCTTGCCGAACTTCTTGACCACCTCGTCGTAGGCGTTCATGTGGTTGCTCTTCCGGCGCACGGCCCAGCCGGCGTGCAGCGGTGGCAGCAGGCTTTGCTCGTGGATGTTCTGCAAAATGTCAGGAATGCCGGCCGACAGGTCGTTGTTCAGCAAGATCGTGCACGGGTCGAAATCCTTCAGGCCCAGGCGGCGGCCGTTGGCCGAACGCACCAGCGGCTCGACCACCAGCATATTGCCGTCAGGCAGGGCCAGCGGGGTCGGCTGGGTGATGTCCGGCGACAGCGAACCCAGGCGCACGTGCAATCCGGTCTGGCGGAAGATCTGCATCAGCCGCGCGACGTTCTGCCAGTAAGTCGGATGGCGCTGGGTCACTTCCGGGATCAACAGCAGGTTGCGGGCGTCCGGGCAATATTTGTCGATGGCGGCCATGGCGGCCTGCACCGACAGCGGCAGCATTTCCGTCGCCAGATGGTTGAAACCGCCGGGGAACAGATTGGTGTCGACCGGCGCCAGCTTGTAGCCGGCATTGCGCATATCGACCGAGCAATAGAACGGCGGCGTATGTTCCTGCCACTCCAGGCGGAACCAGCGCTCAATGGCCGGCGTTGCCGCCAGGATCTTTTCTTCGAGGTCGAGCAGCGGTCCGGTCAGGGCCGTGACAAGATGGGGAACCATGATTACTTCCTTAAATGATGCGGGAGGACGACCCTCCAGGCACGCAGAACATCAGATATTACCGTGCAGATACCCCAAATCGGGGCGAAAACCCTATTTTAAAGGCGGGAAATAAAAAAAGCGCCTCTTTTGGAGGCGCTTTTCGGTGAGCCCGCCGTGGCGGACTCCTGCAACATTATCAATTACGCATGGTAGGCCGACTCGCCATGGCTGGTGATGTCCAGGCCTTCGCGCTCCTCTTCTTCCGGCACGCGCAGACCGATGACGACGTCGACCAGTTTGTAGGCGATCAGCGAGACCACGGCAGACCAGAGCACGGTGGTGCCGATGGCGGTGCCCTGGATCGTTACCTGGCTGACGATCGAGTATGGATCAGCCGACATCTTGTTGGTGACGTAGTCGAAGATGCCCTGGCCGCCCAGCGATGGCGAAGCGAACACGCCAGTCAGCAGCGCGCCCAGGATACCGCCGACGCCGTGCACGCCGAACACGTCCAGCGAATCGTCGGCGCCCAGCAGGCGTTTCAGGCCGTTCACGCCCCACAGGCAGATGACACCGGCCAGCAGGCCCATGATCAGCGCGCCCATCGGACCGACGTAGCCGCAAGCCGGGGTGATGGCCACCAGGCCGGCAACGGCGCCCGAAGCGGCACCCAGCATCGAAGGCTTGCCTTTGACGATCCACTCGCCCAACAGCCAGGACATGGTGGCGGCGGCGGTAGCCAGCAGCGTGTTGACGAAGGCCAGCGCGGCGACGTCGCCCGCTTCCAGTGCCGAACCGGCATTGAAACCGAACCAGCCGACCCACAGCAGCGAAGCGCCGATCATGGTCATGGTCAGCGAGTGCGGCGCCATGGATTCGCGGCCGTAGCCGACGCGTTTGCCCATCATGTAAGCGCCCACCAGGCCGGCAACAGCGGCGTTGATGTGCACCACGGTGCCGCCGGCGAAGTCCAGCGCGCCTTTTTGCCACAGGAAGCCGGCCTTGGCGGTTTCGGTCGCCAGCGTCGCGGCATCCTTGATCGCGTCAGGACCGGTCCAGAACCAGACCATGTGGGCGACTGGCAGGTAAGCGAAGGTGAACCACAGCACGACGAAGGCCAGCACGGCGGTGAATTTGGCGCGTTCGGCGAAGGAACCGACGATCAGGCCGCAGGTGATGGCGGCGAAGGTCGCCTGGAACACCACGTACACGAACTCCGGAATGACCACGCCTTTGCTGAAGGTGGCGGCGGTGGAGAAGGTGGCCTTGGCCGGATCCCAGATACCGTTCAGGAACAGGCGGTCGAATTTGCCGATGAAGGCGTTGCCTTCGGTGAAGGCCAGCGAGTAGCCGTACACGCACCACAGCACGATGATCAGCGCGAAGATGGTGAACACTTGCAGCAGGATGGACAGCATGTTCTTGGAACGGACCAGGCCGCCGTAGAACAGCGCCAGGCCGGGAATCGACATCATGATGACCAGGATGGTCGACACCATCATCCAGGCGGTGTCGCCTTTATTCGGTACGGGCGCGGCGGCCGGGGCGGCCGGGGCGGCTTCCGCAGGCGCTGCGGCGGCTGGTGCAGCGGCTGGCGCGGCGGCAGCAGGCGCGGCAACCGGAGCCGCTTCAGGCGCCGACGCGGCCGGTGCAGCAGCGGAGGCGACCGGGGCCGAAGCGGCCGGTTTGGCATCCTCGGCGTGCACCGGCGCGGACAGCGCGAACAGGATGGAGACCCCAGCCAGCAACGTTGTTATAGTTTTTTTCATCAAGCTTCCCCTTAAAGAGCTTCGTTGCCGGTTTCGCCGGTACGAATGCGTATGACTTGTTCCAGGTTGTACACGAAGATTTTGCCGTCGCCGATTTTGCCGGTGCGGGCAGCGCCTTCGATCGCTTCTATCGCTTGCTCGACGATGGAATCGTCCACCGCCGCTTCGATCTTGGTCTTGGGCAGGAAGTCCACCACGTACTCCGCACCGCGGTACAGCTCGGTATGGCCTTTCTGGCGACCGAAGCCTTTGACCTCGGTCACGGTGATGCCTTGCACGTTGATCGCCGACAGGGCCTCGCGGACCTCGTCGAGCTTGAACGGCTTGATAATGGCGGTAATCATTTTCATGCTGGCCTCGCTTAGAAGGTTTTGGAAATGGTCAGGACAGCCCCGGTTTTGGCCAGGTTCTTCCCATCCGGTCCGACGTAGGCTTTCGTGTCGGCATAGACCGCCGCCAATGCCACCGTCACTACGCCGAAATCTTTGGTCACGCCCAGCTTGTAATCGGTGTAGCTGGAGGCGCCGTTGTGTTTTACGTTCTGGTGGCCGGCGTGCACGTTCAGTACATAGCCGTCGGTCAGTTCGAAGTTGCCGGAAGCGTCGAGGTAGCCGCTGTTCTTGCTGTCTGCGAAACCGAACAGGTTGGTCGTCGATTGCGAGTATTTCAACGTGACCGGGCCGTAGCCGATCTGGCCGTACAATTCGAAGGTGTTGGCGCTAGGGTGCAGGCCGTTCGACGGGTAGAAGTAGTACAGGCCGCCGACGTCATAGCTCACATCCTTGACGATCTCGCCGCGTTTGCCTGCGTACAGGTCCCATTCGACATCGCCATCGCCGCCCGCGTCCTTGGTCCACTTGATGGTGGACAGCCAGGTGCCGGCATAGAAGCCGGTCGGGTTGTTGGTGTAGTCCGCGCCGCCCTGCAGGGCAGGTTTCAGACGGGTTTGCGATACGCCGCGGTAACGGTAGTCGCTGACAATGGCCGCGTTGAAGCTGACTTCATTGTCCGGTTTCGCTTCCGCCGCGGGTGCCGCGTCTTCGGCGCGCGCCATGCCGGCGCTCATGGAGGCGAATGCTAAGGTCAACGCTGCGATCAGGGTAAAGTTCTTGCTCAAGCTTTTCATCGTTGTTTTCCTTGTGTAGTTGAACTTATTTAGCAGTTGCGGTTTAAAATCCTGTTTATGACGAAGCGGTGTATGCGTTCATAGCTTCTGTAGCAGAATGCGTGCCAGCTAATGTTGTCGAGGTGATAGCTGCCGTATCAACTAGGGCAACGGGACGGCATTTGAAAGAATGTGAGAATGGGATGGCTGCGGCGGTGATTTTGCCGAATTTCGCACCACATTAAGGCTGGAGTGCACTGCAATGGTGCAATGCATTGCTGGCGAGATCAAGGAATATTATGGATATGAACACTTTTTTTAACGACTTGCAAAGCAAGATCAATCAGGCCATCGAAAACTCACCAGCAAAGGACATTGAGAAGAACGTCAAGTCGATGATGACCCAGGGTTTTGCCAAGCTGGACCTGGTGACGCGCGAGGAATTCGATGTCCAGGCGCAAGTCCTGGCCAAGACCCGCGCCAAGCTGGAGGCGCTGGAAGCGCGTCTGGCGGAGCTGGAAGCCAAAGCCGGTCAATAAAGCAGGTCCGCGCCGCGCCCGTTTGGGCTAGCGCAAAGCACCACAGCGGGCCTGGGCTACGCTGGCGGCTGGTATCCCCACTGGTCGTCCGCTAACCCATGAGCCTAGCCGTACTCAAAAGCCGCGCCCTGGCGGGCATGGAGGCGCAAGAGGTCAGCGTCGAAGTGCATCTGGCCAACGGCTTGCCGGCGTTCACCATCGTCGGCCTGGCCGACACCGAGGTCAAGGAAGCCAAGGACCGCGTCCGCGCCGCCATCCAGAACGGCGGCTTCGAATTTCCCGCGCAACGCATCACCGTCAACCTCGCCCCCGCTGATTTGCCGAAAGAGTCGGGCAGGTTTGACTTGCCGATCGCGCTGGGCATCCTGGCCGCCTCCAAGCAAATCCCCTCCTCCCGCCTGCATCAATACGAGTTCGCCGGCGAGCTGTCGCTGTCCGGCGAGTTGCGGCCGATACGCGGCGCGCTGGCGATGTCGCTGGCCACACGCCGCGACGGCGGCACGCTGGCCTTCATCCTGCCGCTGGCCAATGCCGACGAGGCGGCGCTGGTGGGCAACGCCGCCATCTACCCGGCGCAATCGCTGTTGCAGGTATGCAGCCATTTCGCGGCCAGGTCGGTCGACTCCATGCTGTCGCGCCACGAGTCGACGCCGCTGGTGGCGCCGCTGGAGTATCCCGACTTTTCCGACGTCAAGGGACAGGTGTTCGCCAAGCGGGCGCTGGAGGTGGCGGCCGCTGGCAACCACTCGATTTTGCTGGTCGGTCCGCCAGGCGCCGGCAAGACCATGCTGGCGGCGCGCTTCGCCGGCTTGCTGCCGGAGATGAGCGACGAGGAGGCATTGGAAGCGGCCGCCGTGCAATCGCTGACGGGCAGCTTCCGCATCGAGCACTGGAAGCGCCGCCCCTTCCGCTCGCCGCACCATACGTCGTCCGGCGTGGCCTTGGTCGGCGGCGGCAACGTGCCGAGGCCGGGCGAGATTTCGCTGGCGCATCGGGGCGTGCTTTTCCTTGATGAGTTGCCCGAGTTCGCGCGCAGCGTACTGGACGTGCTGCGCGAGCCGATGGAATCGGGCCGCATCACCATCTCGCGCGCCGCCCGGCAGGCAGACTTCCCGGCGCATTTCCAATTGATCGCCGCGATGAATCCCTGCCCTTGCGGCTACCTCGGGCACCCCAGCGGCGTCTGCCACTGTTCGCCTGACCTGATCCAGCGCTATCAGGGCCGCGTCTCCGGCCCGCTGCTGGACCGCATCGACATCCAGATGGAAGTGGCGGCGGTCGATCCCGATATCCTGGCGGCGGATGCCGACGGCGAATCGTCGCGCACGATCGCCGCCCGCGTGCAGGCCGCCACCGACATCCAGCTGCAACGCCAGGGCAAACGCAACCAATACCTGAGCACGCGCGAGATCGACCAGTATTGCAGGCCCGACCGGCCCGGCAAAGCGCTGCTGAAACAGAGCATGCAACACTTCCAATGGTCCGGCCGCGCCTACCACCGCATCCTGCGCGTGGCCCGCACCATCGCCGACCTGGCCGGCAGCGAGCGCATCCTCCTGGCGCACGTCAGCGAAGCCGTCCAGTACCGGCAGGCGCTGCGCAAGATCTGAGCCCAATTCCAACGCAAGGAACGGAGTTCGCGCTCCATGGCGTTTCGATATCGTAGGCCCTGGAGAACTTGAAAGCACTCCACCTCCCAACCCGATCATTTAAGGAATCCATCATGTCTACAGCCGAAACCAATAAAGCCATCGTCGGTCGCTGGTTCACCGAATTCTGGGGCGACAACTACAACCCGGCCGTCGTCGACGACCTGGCATCGCCCGACATGCTGCTGCAATATTCGCTGCACGAACCACGTCGCGGCCGCGAAGACATCAAAGCCTTCATGGGCGACTTCCGCGCCGCCTTCCCCGACCTGTCGTTCGCCGGCGCGGCCGATCTGATCGCGGAAGGCGACTACGTGGTCGGCCGCTGGATAGGCGGCGGCACCCACACCGGCCCCGCCTTCGACGACTTCCTGATCGGCGCGCTGCCGGCCGAAACCGGCAGGAAAATGCGCTTCACCGGCACCACGGTGCTGCGCCTCAAGGACGGCAAGATCGTCGAAGAACTGGGCCTGGACGATGGCGTCACGGCGTTGCAGCAACTGGGCCTGATCCGCAAGGCTTGATCGCCCGGGCCAGCGGCGGCGGATGCCGACAAGCGTCCGCCGCCGCCCGTTCTAAATTCTGCCGATCCCGGCGCTAAGCGTCACCTCTTCGCTAGCCTTGCTGCTATATTGCTCGATGCCCCACAACCTGCCGGGAAATCGATGACACGCCTGCCCCTCTACCTTGCCGCCAGCGCGCTGCTGGCCGGCTGCGCCACCAGCCAGCTGCCGCTGACCGACTTCACCGCCAACTCCGGCAGCCCGCGCGCGCCGGAACAACTGGCCGTGACGTTTGAAAAAGCCGACCTGGCGCTGCGCGTCGATCCCGCCACCCGCAGCATCAGCGGCGATGCCGCGCTGACCTTCCTGGCCGGCGCGCCGCTGACCCGCATCGCGGTCGAGCTGGACCGCAACCTGCCTATCGATTTTGCCAGCGCGGACGGCGTGCAGCTGGCGCCGTCGGCGATCAGCAACCCGGACGGCCGCCTCTACCTGACCCTGCCGACGCCGCTGGCCGCCGGTGCCCGCACCACCGTGCGCATCCGCTACCACGGCGTGCCGCACGTGGCCTCGCACGCGCCATGGGACGGCGCCTTCATGTGGAGCAAGACCGAAGACGGCCAGCCGTGGATTTCCACCACCGTCGAAGGCGAAGGCTGCGACCTGTTCTGGCCTTGCATCGACCACCCGCAAGGCAAGCCGAAATTGATCGACCTGCACATCAGCGTGCCGTCGCCGCTGGTGGTGGCCGGCAACGGCGTCGCGCTCGGCATGGACGAGAAGGACGGCTGGCGCACCTACCACTGGCGCGCGAAGAATCCCAGCACCTACGGCGTCGCACTCAACATCGGCCCCTACGAGGTGCTGTCCGGCGAATACGACAGCCGCTACGGCAACAAGATCCCGCTGCGCATGTGGTACCTGAAGGGCCATGACAAGCAGGCCCAGGGCCTGTTCGCCGAATTCGCGCCGATGCTCGATTTCTTTGAGGCCCGCATCGGCCCCTATCCGTTCGGCGACGAGAAGATGGGCGTGGTTGAAACCCCGCACCTGGGCATGGAGCACCAGACCATCAACGCCTACGGCAATGGCTACGCCAAGTCGCCGTTCGGCTACGACTGGCTGCTGCACCACGAGCTGTCGCACGAATGGTTCGGCAACCAGATGACCAACGCCGACTGGGACGATATGTGGTTGCACGAAGGCTTCGGCAGTTACATGCAGCCGCTGTACCTGGAGCACCTGCGCGGCGAAAGGGAGTTTCAGGCCGAGCTGTTCAACCAGCGCAAGTCGCTGCTCAACAAGGTGCCGGTGGTCAGCGGAAAATCGAAGCGCATCGAAGATGTCTACCAAGACGCGCGCGGCGGCCCCGGCAACGACATCTACACCAAAGGTTCGCTGATCCTGCACGCGCTGCGCAAGCTGATCGGCGACGACGCCTTCTTCCGCGCCACCCGCCGCATGGTCTACGGCACCGAGACGCCCAAGCCGGGCAACTTCACGCCGCGCTACAGCAGCACCACGGAATTCATCGCCATCGCCAACCAGGCCAGCGGCCGCGACCTGGGCTGGTTCTTCGACGCCTACCTGTACCACGCGGCGCTGCCGGAGCTGGTCGAGGAGCGCAGCGGCAATCAGCTCAAGCTGAGCTGGAAGCTGAAGGACGGCGGCGCCTTCCCGATGCCGCTCGAAGTGCGCGTCAACGGCCGCATCGAAACACTGGCCATGGCCGACGGCAAAGGCGAACTGACGCTGCCGCCGCAAGCGCTTTACACCATCGATCCCAACTCCCGCGTGTTGCGCCAGCAAGTCCATATCGACGACTGGAAACGCCAGGAAGATAACCACAAAAAGAAAGCCAAATCCTGATGAAAAACATCTCCGTGGCGCTGCTGCTGGCCGCCGCCCTGTCCGCCTGCAGTCCGCAATACGATTGGCGCGACTACCGCAGCAATGACGCCCCCTACGCGGTGCTCTTCCCCGGCAAACCGGCCAGCCAGACCCGCAGCATCGAGCTCGATACCCTGTCGGTAAACATGACAATGACGGCGGCCGAAGTGGGCGGCGTGATCTTCGCCGTCGGCAGCGCCCAGCTGCCGGACGCGGCCCAGGGCCCGGCCGCGATCGAAGCCATGAAGACCGCGCTGGTCAACAATATCGGCGCCACCGTCACCAGCAGCAAATCCTCCGCCGACGGCAAGCAGGCCACGCTCGACGTCGAGGCCAAGGGCAGCAGGAATGGCGAAGCGATGCGCCTGATCGGCCACTTCATCGCCCGCGACAAGCGGATTTACCAGGTGATCGTCATGGGCCGCGACAAGCACATCGTGCAGGACCAGGTCGACACTTACCTGAGCTCCTTCAAACTGAACTGAAACCGGGGCCCAGGCTTAGAAAATGCTTAATCCGATAATCCGATGTGCGCTAGCGCTCATACAGACGGGGTCGCCTCTTGTATAGTGATCCCCAAGGCCTAATGTCTAGGCTACGGCGGACCGCTCGGGCAAGAAACGGTGCGCCGTGCTATCGTTCCAATTACAAGATTAAGAAAGCACGCCATGTTAATTTCCTTCAAATCGAAGTCCAGTCCAGAAGTGTTGATGTACCAGGAACATGCCCAGCGCATCCTGGATTTGCTGCACAAAAATCCTACGCGCGGCGTCATCACCGCGGAGGAAGCGGCGCAGGCGCTGTCCTTGCTGGAAGGTGAAGTTGCCGCAAGCAAATTACACCCGGAAACGGACATCGAGCACGACGTCCACACCCATGAGCAGGAAGATGGCGAGACGACGGAACACGCGGTGATGCAACGGGTCGGTTTTGCCGCCCGCGCCTTCCCGCTGCTGGAAATGCTGCGCTCGGCCAAGCAGGAAAACGAAAGCATCATCTGGGGCGTCTGAGCCCCGCCCGCTAGTCGCCCAATAGCGTCGCCTTGAGCGGCAGATCCAGCGTAAAACGCGTGCCCACGTCGAGCGCGCTGTCGACCCGGATGCTGCCGTCCAGCAGTGAGGTGACGATGTTATAGGTGATGCTCAGGCCCAGGCCGTTGCCGCCCTGACCCAGCTTGGTGGTGAAGAAAGGGTCGAAGATGCGCGCCTGGTGTTCCAGCTGGATGCCCTTGCCGTCATCCTGGAACACGATGCGCACCTGATCCGGTCCCAGCCGTACCGCCCACAGCTTGATGACGCCGCCGCTGCGCCCCTCGAACGCATGCAGCAGCGCGTTGTTGATCAGGTTGATGATGACTTGGCCGTACGGTCCGGGGAAGCTGTCCATCTGTATATCGTCCGGCATTTCCAGTTCCACCTGATGGCCGGCCTTGCGGATCTGGTTCTTCATCGTCGTCACGATTTCCTGGCTGGCCTGGTGCAAATTGAAATGGCGCCGCTTGGCGCTGGCCTGGTCCACCGCCACCTGCTTGAAACTGTTCACCAATTCCGCCGCGTTGCGCAGGCTGCGCATCAGCAGCAGCGACGCCTCGCGCGAGGCCTCGATGAAGCTGGTCAGGTCGGAACGGCGCAAGGTGTTCTGCGTCTGGCGCAGGTCGATCTCGGCCGTCTTGTCTTCCAGCGTGCTGGCGATCACCAGGCTGTTGCCGATCGGCGTGTTCAGCTCGTGCGCGACGCCCGCCACCAGCGCCCCCAGTGCCGCCAGTTTCTCGCGTTCCACCAATTGCTGCTGCGTGTCCTGCAGCTTGCGGTAGGAATCCGCGTTGGCGAACGCCACCGCCACGTAAGAGGCCAGCGTGGTCAGCATGTCGAGATCGATGCGCTGGTAGGCATTGGCGCGGTAGCTGTGCACCGTGATCACGCCGCGCACCTGGCCGGCCACCGAAATCGGCACATAGATCAGCGAACGCGGCTCGGTTGGCAGCGAGCCGTCCTCCAGCGTGCCCATGTCGTCGGCGCCGGAGACCAGTTCCAGGTGGTCGATGTAGCGCCGGTACTCGTGCTCGAGGTCGTTGATGAACACTTCCTGCGCATGCGTGATGCACCACACCGCCAGCTGGTTGGGCTCGCGCATGCTGCGGGTGTAGGGCGCATAGCGCTTGCCCTTCTCCATCGCGAACGGATATTCGATCACTTCCTCCTTGGGCCGGTAGATGCCGATGCCGAACACGCTGGCGTCCATCAGCGCATGCACCTGCTGGTACAGCATCGACATGATGGCTTCGCTATCCAGGTTGGCGGTGATGCGGCGGCCGATATCGGACAGCAGCGAAATGTTCCGGTGCGCCAGCTCCACGCTTTCCTTCTGGTGTTCCACCTCGCGCTTCTGGCGTTCGATCGATTCCTTCTGCTGCACCAGCTCGCGCGTGCGGTTGCCCACTTCCGCCTCCAGCGCGTGCTTCTGGTTCAGCAGCATGCGGATGCGGATGCGGAACAGCAGGTAGACGCCCCCCAGCGCCAGGCTCAGCATCAGCAGGCGGAACCACCAGGTCTTCCACAGCGGCGGCGCGATGATCACCTCCATCGCCACCGGCTCGCTGCTCCACACCCCGTCCTTGTTGGCGGCCTTGACGCGGAACACGTAGCGGCCGGCGTCGAGATTGGTGTAGGTGGCGAAGCGTTTGCCGGCGTCGGCCGTCACCCATTGCGGATCGAAGCCTTCCAGCTGGTAGGCGAAGCGGTTGCGTTGCGGGTCGGCGTAATGCAGGCCGGCGAACTCGAACGAGAAGACGGCGTCGCGGTAGCCCAGCCTGAGCGTCCTGGCTTCGTAGATCGGCCCCTTCTCCAGCACGTCGCTGCGCGCCTGGCCGGTCAGGATGGACTGGTTGAAAATGGAGAAATCGGTGATCGACACCGGCGGCGCATGGGGGTTGTCGTGGATGCGCGACGGCTGGAACGCCGTCACGCCGGACAGGCCGCCAAAGAACAGCGTGCCGTCGGCCGCCTTGTAGCCGGAGCCGATGAAGTAGGAGCCGTCGATCAGGCCGTCGCGCGAGGTGTACTCCTTGAACACGCCGGTGTCGGGATTGAGCATCGCCAGGCCGGACGTGCTGCTGATCCACAAGCGGCCGTGGTCATCGCCGAGGATGGCGCCGACCGGGTCCGGCGCGCGGCCGCTGTTGGTCGGGTAGAAGCGGAAATGCAGCTCGCCGTCGGCGCCCTGCTCGGCGCGGCACAAGCCGGCCGCCGTGCCTATCCACAGGCGGCCCTTGCCGTCTTCGTAGGTGTAGTGCACGCGCTTGTGGCTGAGGCTGTCCGCCTTGCCGGGCTCGTGGCGGTAATGGCGGAAGCTGCCGTTGGCGCGGTCGAAACGGTCGAGACCATTTTCCGTGCCCACCCACAACACGCCGTGGCTGTCCTCCATCAACGAATAGATGCGGCCGTCCAAGCTGTTCGGGTCGGCGGCGTCGTGGCGCCAGGTGCTGACTGCGCCGGTTTGCGGATCGATGCGGTGCAGGCCGGCGCGCGACGCCACCCAGATGACGCCGCCACGATCGACCACGATGCGCTGGATCGTCGCCGCCGCCGGATCAGCATCCAGCACGACCCGCGTGAACGGGCCGCCGGCCGCATCGCGCCAGGCCAGGCCGGTGGTGCTGCCGACCCACAGCCGGCCGCGCCGGTCGGTCTGCAGCGCCTGGATCTGCTCGCCCGGCAGGCTGGCCGGATCGCGCTCGTTATGGTGCCAGACCTCGGTCTCGCCCTTGGCGGCGTCGAGCAGGGTCAGGCCGTTGCCGGTGCCCAGCCAGTACTTGTTGGGCCCGGCGCCGGTGATCACCCGCACCTTGTTGTTGCTGATGCTGGGCATCACGCCGGGGTATTCGGTGTAGCGCTCGAAGCCGCCGCTGGTCAGGTCCACCCAGTCCAGGCCGGTGTACCAGTTGCCCACCCATAGCGTGCCGGTGCGGTCCTGGTACAGCGCGCTGATCTGGTTGTCGCCGACGCCGTGGCGGTCCTGGCTGTTGTGGCGGTAGGTGTAGAAGTGCCGCGTGACCGGATCGCGCCGTTTCAAGCCGTCGCTATAGCTGCCCGCCCACAGCACGCCGTCGCTGTCGTGCAGCAGCGCGGTGATGCGCTGCTCGTGCAAATCATCGACCGGCGCCAGCGGCACGCGCTCGGCGCCGTCGCTGGCCAGGCGCCATGCCTGCAAACCCTGCGTGGTGCCGGCCCACAACACGCCGTCGGCGCCGATCGACAGCGACAGAATATTGCTGGACGGCGCGGCGCCATCGCGCGCAGACCAGTGCTTGAACTTGTGGCCGCCGACCTGCAACATTTCCAGGCCGCTGGCCGTGCCCACCCACAGGTTGCCGAACGGGTCGCGGGCCAGCGGACCGATGCGGTCGTCGCCCAGGCTGTCGGCATCGGCGGCCGCGTGGCGCAGCGTCTGCACCTTGCCGCTGGCGGTGTCCAGATGCTGCAAGCCTTCGCTGGTGGACAGCCACAGCCCCTGCGCGCCGTCGCCGACGATGCTCAGGACGGTCAGGCCGCTCTTGCTGAGCTGGTGGGCGAAGGACTGGGTGGCGGGATCGTAGCGGTCCAACCCGCCCTTGCTGCCGATCCAGATGGTGCCGTTGCCGTCTTCGTACAGCGCATGGATGTAGTTGTCGAGCAGACTGCGGGGATTGGCCGGATCGTTCTTGAAGGCGGTGGTGCGGTAGCCGTCGTGGCGGTTCAGGCCGGCCTGCGTGCCCAGCCACATGTAGCCGTGGCGGTCCTGCAATACCGCAGTGACCGATTCCTGGGTCAGTCCCTGTTCGATGCCGAGGTGCTCGAACCGCAGGCTGAGCGGCGCCGCGCGCGCAATAGGCGTCAGCGCCAGCAAGAGCAGGCCACATAAAAGGATGGAACGTGTTGCGTAACCTGGCATAGGGCTGCGTCTCCTGGATGCAAGCCATTCTAATGCACAAAGGTAAAAAACCCCACCAATTCGCTGGCGGGGTTGGTACATGCTCACACTCTGTAAAGGTAGCTTCATGCTGACCGTCGCGTAGCGTCAACGTGCACCCGGCGGATTTGTCCGCGGCGGTTGGCGAAGCTCACGGCGCGTCAGCGGAGCCGGGGTTAAGCTTCAGCGATCACACCAACCAGCGGGAGGCGTATGAATCTTCGTCTTGCAATCCTTGCACTATCCGACAAATACGGTCTGTCAGAAGACGACGGCGAGCGGCTCCGGCAACTGGCCGGCCTCGACGCCCCGCCATCCACCCTCGCAGACCGCCTGCCCTTCGGTACGGCCATACTCGGCGCCGCTCTTGGCGGGCTGGGCGTCCTGTTCTGGATCGCCGCCAACTGGGCGTCGTTGCCGCAGTGGGGGCGTTTTGCCTTGCTGGAGGCAGCGCTGGTCTGCATGCTGCTCGGGGCATGGTATCGGCCAGGCGCCAGGGTGGCCCTGTCGCTGCTGGGCTTCCTGATCTGCGGTGGCCTGTTCGCCTGTTTCGGGCAGACCTATCAGACCGGCGCCGACCCGTGGCAACTCTTCGCACTATGGGCGGCGCTCACATTGCCGTTGTGCCTGGGGGTGCGCCACGATGTCTTGTGGACCGCGTGGACTATCGTCGCGCTCACCGCTGCGTTGCTGCTGTCCCAGGTTCAAGTGGACAATTGGTGGGATCGTCAGAACTCACTACTGCTGAGCAGCCTGGGCTCGTGGATTCCCGCTCTCGCGCTGGCGTTCGCCTATCGTTTTATCCCCACGCGTATCACCGGCACGGGACTGTGGCCAATGCGGCTCTGCCTGATCTACGCGACCATCGGCTTGGGGGGAACCGCTTTCCTGAGTTTGTTTGTCAATGACAGCCACGGCGTGTATCCGTTGACGCTGCTCACCATCGCCGCCCTGGCTTATGCCTTCAGTTTACCGGGCATGTTCGATGTCTTCGTTGTCAGCGCGCTGGGCCTGGGCGCCAATGTCATCGTCGTCAGCGGACTCGCGAAGCTACTTCTGGGACAGGGGAATAGCGACTTGATCACTGCGATGGTCTTCATTGGCGGGACGGCCGCAGCAATGCTGGCGGCGACCGTCAAGCTTATCGCCCACCTCGCGCACCGGAGCGCGGAGGAACTTCCATCATGAACAACACACGACTGCAGGAGCTGATTCAGTCAGCCAGCGGGCGCGGCATTTTGCCCAAGGACGCCACGCTCTCCGATTCAAGCCGGGCCTGGCCCATCGTGCTGATGACCGCCGTCGGCGCTTGGCTAGCCGCCATTCCCTTGTTTATCCTGATGTTCCTGATATTTAAGGAAGCGCTGTTTGACGGCGCAGGATGCTACATTCTGGGCCTGTTGCTGGTCGCTGGCGCACTGGTGATTTTGCACAAGGCTGGGCTGCCCATCTTTGTAGAGCATTTGAGTTTGCCGGCGCTGCTGGTCGGCGGCGCCCTGATCGGCTACGGCGCCTACCGCGACATGACTCATGCGCTCGCCGGAACGCTGGTCACGGTGATCAGCTTGGTCATCGCATGGCTGACGCCGCAAAACTGGTTGAGGGCCTTGCTCGGCGCACTCGCCTGCGCTGTATTCGTCGTCACGGTATCGGATGCCAGTGACTACGCCCCCTTGTGGCCAAGTTGGAATGGCATTCACTACGGATTGCTGGCTTGGTTACTGGCGCTGGCCTTCTCCGATGCACAGCGCGTCTCCAGCAACCAGGCGGCGATGATGATCGGCGTGGAATCCATCGCCACCGGCTGGATACTCTGGGTCCTGTTTGCCATTACCCAGATCTCCGGCCCGACCTTCCTCGGCGGAGCGTTGGCAGGCGGCTGGTACCCGTACGGACTCGTGTCAGCGGTATTCAATCATCCAAACCAGAAGATGCTTTCCGTCCTGATGGTGCTCGCGGCTGCCGCATGGCTGGCGTACCGCTGGCCAGTCTTGCGCGCGCCGCGTTATCTGGTGGCAGCAGCGATGCTAGCGGCACTGGCATGGCTGGTACAAACCCTCGGAGCAACGCTGCTCGTGCTAACTATCTGCGCTGGCAGCAGTCGTTGGCGACTGGCCGTTGCCAGCGCCGTCGCGGCGGCTTGGGTCATCGGCACTTTTTATTACCAATTGAATGTGTCGCTGGCGACCAAGGCGGTCATCATGACTGCAATGGGAGCCACGTTTGGCCTGATCGCGTGGCTCGCGTGGCGGGGCAGGCCTGGCAGCTCGGCGACTTCGGTGCCAGCGACGGCCGGCAAGGGAAGCCGATGGCAACAGGCCGGTATCGCGGCGTCGCTGCTGGCCACGCTTGTTGTCGCCAACACAGCGATCTGGCAAAAAGAAGAGTTGATTCGCACAGGTCGTCCGGTCTTTCTCGAAATGGCGCCGGTCGATCCTCGTTCTCTCGTGCAGGGAGATTATATGGCGTTGAATTTCAAGATGCCCATGTTCGGCGAAACCATTACCTCAAGGAAGGGACGCATCCAGGTCATCGCCAAGATCGACGGGCGCGGCATCGCGGTCATCCAGGGAGTAAAGGACCGGCAGACGCTGGCCTCTGATGAAATTTCGATCGAGTTGAAAACTACACAGAGCGGCCTGCGGCCAGCCAGCGATGCGTGGTATTTCAAAGAGGGGGAGGCGGATCACTGGTCCAAAGCCAAATACGGCGAGTTCAGGATCGACAGGCAAGGACATGCTCTGCTAGTCGGGCTGCGCGGCCCCGATCTTGAAAAACTATAGACGAAAAAAAGCCCCGACCAAATCATTGGAAGGGGCTTTTTAGAATAACTAGCCTGACGATAACCTACTTTCACACTGGTTGCAGCACTATCATCGGCGCAGAGTTGTTTCACGGTCCTGTTCGGGATGGGAAGGGGTGGGACCAACTTGCTATGGTCATCAGGCATTGACTTGTACGAGCGACGCTTTCAGCGGCGCTCCGAATCTGGAGAAGTAAGTAAATGGGGGTAATGAAGTTGTATCAACGAACGTTCCAACGTACTTCTCATTCACCATAACCTGCTAAGGTTATAGGGACAAGCCGTACGGGCAATTAGTATCAGTTAGCTTAATGCATTACTGCACTTCCACACCTGACCTATCAACGTCCTGGTCTCG